>CAZXXA010000037.1:0-36810 GCA_964644615.1 uncultured Methylovirgula sp.
GTGATCTTGCGGGACAAGTCGCCGCGCGCGACGGCCGTCGTCACTTGCGCAATATTGCGGACCTGCGCCGTCAGATTGCCGCACATGGCGTTGACCGAGTCGGTCAGATCCTTCCACGTACCCGCGACACCGGGCACGATCGCCTGACCGCCGAGCTTGCCTTCGGTACCGACCTCGCGCGCGACGCGCGTCACTTCCGACGCGAAGGAGCGCAGCTGATCGACCATCGTGTTGATGGCTTCCTTGAGCTGCAAAATCTCGCCGCGGACGTCGACGGTGATCTTTTTCGACAAGTCGCCATTGGCGACGGCGATCGTCACTTCCGCAATATTACGGACCTGCGCCGTCAAATTCGACGCCATGGAGTTCACCGACTCCGTCAGATCCTTCCAGACGCCCGTGACCTCAGCGACCTGCGCCTGACCGCCGAGCTTGCCGTCGGTGCCGACTTCGCGGGCGACACGCGTGACTTCGGAGGTGAAGACGGAGAGCTGCTTGATCATCGTATTGACGATCGTCGCCGACCGGAGGAATTCGCCCTTGAGCGGCCGTCCATCGACGTCGAGCGGCATGTTTTGCAGAAGGTCGCCCTTCGCGACGGCCGAAATCGTCCGCGTCACCTGCGAGGTCGGCCAGACAAGATCGTCAATCAGATTGTTGACCGATTCCTCCATGTCGCCCCAGGCGCCACTCGACAGGCCGAAGCGTACGCGCGTCTTCGTCTGGCCGTCGCGGCCGACGACCTGGCCAACGCGATCGAGCTGCTGCGCCATCTGCTGATTGGCCGCGACGATATCGTTAAAAGAATCCACGACCCGATCGAAGAGACCACCTTGATGGCTCGGCAAGCGGACAGAGAAATCGCCCGAGCGGACGGCTTGGAGTGCCTCAAAAAGCTGCTTCAGATTGGCCGAGGAAACCGCTTGATTCTGATCGCTGCCATTGGTGCCATTCGCTTCATGATGATCGTGCCCGCCTTCCAGGCCAGGTGCCAATGTCGAATCGCGTGCCGCCTGCGCTGCGGATTCTGAAATGCTCATGACAAACCACCAAAAGACGCTTGGATGGGCCGATATAGGCTTGGACAGTTGGGCGTTAGACGCGAGGGGAAATCCGCTCCCAAGGCACTGAGCACCTGGGGATGTCGGGGATCGTCGGGGCATAAGGGCGGGATGGGCACGCGGCTGAAATCGACGCCGGCGCATACACCGCAATTAACCATTAAAAATCGCCCCGCTAACGAAGAAACAGCTAAGCTCACAAACTCGCGCCCGCGACAAAAGTTCCTGAGCTTTGAGGGCTTTGTTATGTTCGAACGACCTTGGCGGGAAGAAAATATCCCTCAAGCCATGCCGGTAAGGGATGATTGTGCCCAATCTTCTTCCTGAGCGGAGGGGCCCGCAGTCGTAAACAGCGTCGGACGGGCGTTTACGTTGTTACACGATCGACACGTTTTACTTTTTTGTTGCGTGCAACCCGCGGCCGTTTCGGCCTGGACCGCAGCGTCGACAGCCTCTCGATAAGACGAGATGTCGGGCGCGCATTTGAGCTTCGCCCCCTTCGGCGCGGACTCGCGGAGCTTCTCGCATTGCATTTTCATGCGCCCAGGGGCTGCCATGTTCGCTCAGGATGACGAAGTCCTGCGGAAAATGCTCCAGATAGCGGACGTTGAATTGGTCTCCGCCTCCTGGGTAGATCGTCTCATTGTGCGATGGATAGACGTTGAAATCGTCGTCTTCGAATCCAGCTTGCACGACGGTTCCGTCGAGCTTCTTGATGAGCCCGTCATAGCCGCGAACATTGTGGTCGTTATTAGAGGTTTCCGGTCGAATGCGATCCCGTGGTCGTCGCTCGCCCTTCAACGCCGAAATCATAGATCAGCGCGCCACTGATCTCCGTCCCGAAACTCAGATTGAGCACGGCGAGGCCAATGCCCAAGGGAATGATCAGCCAACCCGTTGAATGATGCAATCCAAACCGATGCCGATAAAGACTGAACCCAAGATCAGCACCGGCATCACAAAGAACGTTTGCCGCGCCAGGAAAACGAGCGCATGAATGAATGGGTCGGAAAGTCCTGACCAGGAAGGGGCCGCGTGACCGCTCACGTGCCAGGCGAAGATTGACGATGACGGTGCGACGTCTGGGGTCCCTACGTCGGCCATCGCATGCTCAACTGCAGCGATCGCCGCGATCATAGCGATCCATGTGACGCATGTCTTGATCGTCAGAACCGAGAGACGCCCCCATAATCTCGCGCATGTCATGGATCGCAGCGACAACAGGCAAAAGCATGCGGTCTTTGCCGTCGCCATTATCCAATTTGATGGCGACGCGGAATTCACTTCGCAGACATCAGCTCGAAGACATCGGCTCGAAAAGACGAACGCGCCGGAACAGGCTGTGTCTCGGCGGCAGTGAAGATTTAACTTCACCCAAACTTGACTTGAATTGATCTTCAGATCGCCCGAACGAGATTCTAAGCCATATGCTTCTGACCCTGCGACCAAGCTTGGGAAGCCATGTTTCGTATCCTACGGTTGTTCATCTGTACCGCGCTTAGCCTCGCAAGCGCGTCCCTTGCAAGCGCGTCCCTGGCGCATGCGCTTGAAAGCGCGCCCGTCGTTACGCCGCATGCAACTGTTGCATTGGTGTCAGAATCTGACGCGATCGATCCGACAAAACCGTTCCGTCTCGGCCTTCATTTCAAGCTCGCCAAAGACTGGCATATCTATTGGAGCAATCCCGGCGTTGCCGGCGAGCCGCCGACGATCGATCTCGATCTGCCGAAAGGCGCCAAAGCCTCGCCGATCGATTGGCCGACACCGACGCGGGCCCTCGAAGGCCCGGCGATGACCTATTCTTATTTCGATGACGTTCTTTTGCCGCTGACGGTAACGCCGGCCGGTGCGGCGTCGTCATTCCCGATCAAGGCGAAGGTCAGCTGGCTGATCTGCGAAAAGATCTGCGTGCCGGAAAGCGGCATATTCAACTTGATATTGCCGCTTGGCAAATCAACGGCATCGGCAGACGCGCCTTTGTTCAAAGCTGCAGATGCCCGCATGCCGCAGCCACCGCCCTTTGCTGCAGCGGTCTCCGGCAATGGCGTGCTGTCGCTGACCGGCAATGATTTGTCGGCGCACTCCGTTCATGACGCGTGGTTCTTCCCAGCATCCTGGGGCATGATCGACGATCTCGCGCCGCAGGTTTTGAAAGTCGCGGACGGCAAACTCACTCTCGCACTGAAACCCGGCGAAACATTCGATCCGAAAGCCGGCATGAATGGCGTCATCGTTCTGAAAGACGGCGCCGATCATGAACGCGCCTACACCATTGCGGCGCCTCTTCAGGCAAATGGGCAAACAAATGGGCCTGTGTCGCCGGCTGCCTCCGCGCCTGCTGTGTCGGCGGCGCCGAGCGCTGTTGCACCATCTCCGGCCAAACCGTCCGCAGTCGATTCAAGCCTGTTTGTGACGCTCGCTTTCGCGTTTCTCGGCGGTCTGATCCTCAATCTGATGCCCTGCGTCTTTCCGATCCTGGCGATGAAGGCGGTAAGTCTCGCCAAGCTCTCCGGCCACGCCGAACGCACCGTCAGGACGCAAGCGGCGAGCTATACGTTGGGGGTCCTCGCTGCCTTTGCCGCGCTCGCCGGCCTTCTGCTGGCATTGCGCGCGGCGGGCAGCGTCGCCGGATGGGGATTCCAGTTCCAATCGCCGCTCTTCGTCACCGCGACGGCCTGGCTCCTCTTCGCGATCGGTCTCAATCTGTCGGGTGTCTTCGAATTCAACATCGCACTGACGCAAACCGGCGACGGCCTCACGCGGCTCAGCGGTCACGCCGGCAGTTTCTTCACCGGCCTTCTCGCGGTTCTCGTTGCGACTCCTTGCACCGCGCCGTTCATGGGCGCCGCCGTCGCGATTGCCGCGACGGCCCCGCCCACAACGACACTCCTGATCTTCCTCGTCATGGGACTTGGCCTCGCGGCGCCCTATGGCATTCTGGCGATCGTTCCGCAGGCCGCCGCCCTTTTGCCGCGGCCCGGACGCTGGATGCTGATCCTGCGGCAAGCGCTGGCCTTTCCGATGTATGGCGCAGCGATCTGGCTCGTCTGGGTCGTTGCCCAGGAGCGCGGGACAGACGGGCTTCTCATCGCGCTCAGCGGCGCGCTCCTGATCGGCTTCGCGCTCTGGCTGCTGCAAACCATGCGCGAGAATGAAGGCCGCGGCCGCCTGTTCGGACGCGCCGCCGCAATCCTCGCCGCGATCGGCGCTGTCGGCCTTCTCGTCAATGCCGAAACTACGGCGCATCCCCTTCCGACGGCCGCGACGGCGGCAGACAATCAGATGGCCTATTCGGCAAGCCGCCTCGCCGCGCTGCGTGCCGAAGGACGCCCCGCTTTCATCGATATGACGGCGGCATGGTGCGTCACCTGCCTCGTCAATGAGCGTGTCGCTTTATCTTCGGCCGCGGTGCAAAGCGCCTTTGCGAAACACAAGATCACTTATCTCAAAGGCGATTGGACGCGCGCCGATCCCGAGATCACCCGCTTTCTGCGCGAGCACAATCGCGACGGCGTCCCGCTCTATGTCTATTATCCGCCGAAAGGACAGCCGCCCGTGATCTTGCCGCAGATACTGACGGCAAGCACGGTGCTCGATGAGATCAACCGCTCCGGAAGCTGAGGAGGAAAGGATGAGCCCCTCTCGATTCACAACTGCGCTTATCGCGTTTGGATGTTTGGTCTCGCCGGCCCTTGCGCTCGGCGCGCTCAAGATCGGCCAAGCCGCGCCGGACTTCACCAGCACCGACAGCAACGGCAAGACCGTCAAGCTCTCGGACTTCAAGGGCAAGACGGTCGTTCTTGAATGGACGAACGATGGCTGCCCCTATGTCGGCAAATGGTATCGCAGCGGCGCGATGCAGCAGTTGCAATCGGAAGCCGCGCGTTTGGGCGCAGTCTGGCTGACGGTCGCAAGTTCGGCCCGCGGCGAGCAAGGCTATGTCGACGGCGCCGCGGCCAATGCCGATACGGCAAGCCGTCACGCGCACCCGGCCCATGTGTTGCTCGATGCAAGCGGCGCGGTCGGCCATCTCTACGATGCGCAGACGACGCCGCAAATCGTCATCATCCGCAAGGACGGCACGCTCGCCTATATGGGCGGCGCGGACAGTATCGCCTCGACCAACATTGAAGATATGAAAAAGGCGGAGCCCTATGCGCGCGAGGCACTAGAGGCTGTCGTAGCTGGCAAACCGGTGCCGCACCCGGTGACACGGCCTTATGGCTGCACCGTCAAATATTCGAGCTGAGCTATTCCGCAGAAGCGCATCTCCGCGGCTCAGTTGACGCTCAGGTCAATCAAGTTTTGTTTTGCGCCGAAGCGCTATTCCCAACGCACAGAACGTGCTACAAAGGCATTAGGTCGATAACGCATTGGTATTGGACGTATCGCAGGAGGAGCTCTGCTATGTCGCAAGCGCAGCGCGTTTCGCGCGTTTCGAAAGTGAAACGCCCTATTAAAGCAGTTTCGGTCCTGGGCATTGCAGGAACGTCTTTAGCAGCATCGGCTGGCGGCTCCGTTGAAATGCCGCTGCAACACAGCACGTCTCCCTTGCAGCTCTTCCCGCTGCACGAGGAAGAAATCTCCGACGTCAGCCTCGCGACCTTCCATGTCTTCGACAAGGACGGGCTTGGCACGTCGCAATCGCCCATTCAGCTGGCGCGCGGCGGCTGCGGCTGCGGGCATGGTTGCGGTCATGGCTGTGGTGGTTGCCGTGGATGCGGCCACGGCTGCGGCCGTGGGTGCGGCTGGGGCGGCTGCGGCGGTTGCTGGGGCTGGGGTCTGTGGGGCTGGGGCTATCGCAGTTGTTGCGCGTCCTGGGGTGCCTGCCGCTACTGCTGATCGCGAGCCATTCGCTGGCACGTTTCATAGACTGTTTCATTGGCCCCGTGCGGCAACGGCCGCGCGGGGTATAGTTATGTGAGCCTGTTTTGAAACGGCTGGTTTTGTGAAACGATCATTGGCGTTGCGGCTCAAGAGCGGCGACGCGCAGATCGGCGAATAGACAATCGGCGAAGAGAGAAAGTACGCGTGCGGGGCTCATGACTGGCGATAACGGCAAAAAATCCCCGCAACGCAATGACAAAGACGTTCTGCAATTCGCGCCGAACTTCAGCGTCTATGTGCTCCCCGATGTCGTCTGCCTCTATTCTGAAGACCGAAAATTTCTGCTGCACGGCGAGCTCTATGGCGCGCTTGCCACCGCCATCGGCAAAGGCGGCCGCAACTTTCGTCAGTTCGTCGCTGAACTCGAGAAAAGCTTTCCGACAGAGCAGATCCACGAAGCTATCAAACGGCTGATCGACCGCCGTTACGTCATCTCATCTGCGCGCACCGCAAATGGTCCCACAGCCGCCTATTGGGCAAGCCTCGGCCTCGCGCCCGCGGCAGCAGAAGAGAACCTGCAGAAGTATCGCGTGCGCGTTCAGTCGATCGATGTGAATGGCAGAGACGAGCTCGAAGCCGCCTTACAGGAATTCGGCGTTCGCCTCGCCAAGCGCTCCCCCGACCTGACCGTCGTCTTAACGAATGATTATCTCGACAGCCGGCTCGCCGAGGTGAACGAGGAACATCTCGCCGAGGGCACGCCTTGGATACTCGTGCAGCCGTCCGGCATTTTTCCTTTGGCCGGCCCTGTGCTTTGGCCAGAGAAAGGCGCCTGCTGGGCCTGTCTCGCCGAGCGAATGAAACGCAATCGCGAGATCAGGGCGCTCCTCGATCGCGGGGATGCGCGGCGCGTCGCCACCTCGCCTTTGGCACGCGCTAGTCTCGGACAGAGCGGCATCCAGCTCGCCGCCATCGAGATCGCCAAAGCCATCGCCACCGATTTCCGCACCGAGCTGAGCAATCACATCATCAGCCTCGACCTCTTGGGCTCGACGATCGTCAAACACTATGTCGCGGCGCGCCCGCAATGTCCGAGCTGCGGCCGCAAGAAACTGCGCGATCCGAAGCGGGCGCCCATACCGATTGAATTGGGCAGCGACGGCAAGGTGGTCATGACGAGCGGCGGCTTCCGCAGCGTTTCGCCGGCGGCCACAGTGGCGCGCTTTCGCAAACATGTCAGTCCGCTGACCGGCGTCGTCTCACGCCTCGAACGGATCCAGGCCGATCTGCCGCTGAACACCAATTATTACGCGTCGCATAATTTCTCGGGTCCGTCCGCGACGATCAACGAACTCCGGCGCGGCTTGAGCAGCGGCAGTTTCGGCAAAGGCAGCACGGCCGAACAGGGCGAAGCCAGCGCGCTCATGGAGGCGATCGAGCGCTATTCGGGAATCTTTGAAGGTGACGAAATCCGCACGAAGCGGCGCTTCGCCGATTTCGCCGACGGCGAGGCCATCCGGCCGAACGAAGTTCTGCTTTTCAGCGATGCGCAATTGCGGGAGGGCCTCTCGCCCACTTCGGAGGCGCAGTCCTGGGAGGCGACACCCGCCCTCTTCGACGAATCCGCCAAGCTCGAATGGTCGCCGGTCTGGTCGCTCCGCGATCAGCGCTTCAAATATCTGCCGACCGCCATCCTCTATTTCTTCTATCGCGGCCCGGCCGCCTTCGCAGCGGATTCGAACGGCTGCGCAGCGGGCAATACGCTCGAAGAAGCCATCGTTCAGGGATTTCTCGAACTCGTCGAGCGGGATGCCTATGCGATCTGGTGGTACAACCGGCTGCAGCAGCCCGAACTCGACCTTTCTCAGTTTGACGATTCCTATATCCGCGATCTGCGCAAACAGCTGACTCAGCTCGGGCGCCGGCTATGGGTACTCGACGTCACGACCGATCTCGGCGTTCCGACCTTTGTCGCCATAACGCATTGGATGCAGAACGGGCGGGAAAATATCGAATTCGGTTCCGGCGCGCATTTCGATCCGCGCATCGCAGTGCTGCGGGCGCTGACGGAATTGAACCAGTTTCTTTCGCTCGGCCTGATCGGCGGCGGAACCGGCGAGAAATCCAGCCTCGACGGCGTGACGCCACTCCAACTCGAAAACTATCCTTATCTGAGTCCAAACGGCCACGCGGCACCTGCGCCGGACTTGGGTTCGAAATTCGGTCATCTCGACACGTCCGAGCAAGCGCGCGCCTGTGTCTCGCTCATCAAACAGGCCGGACTCGATTTTCTGGTCCTCGATCAGACACGGCCGGACATTGAAGTTCCCGTCGTGCGCGTCATCGTACCGGGCTTGCGCCATTTTTATCGCCGTTTCGCGCCCGGCCGGCTCTACGATGTGCCGGTCAAACTCGGCATCATTGACCGGCCGACGCCGGAAGACGAACTGAACCCCATTCACCCGCACACTTAAGCCGCGGGACGATTTAAGGTGATCCACGCTTGTGCGCTTCGCCCGTAAAGAAAGCGCCACCGCCGACTAAGATTAGCGTCCGGCTGCGCCGCCATGTGACGCTTGAGGCGCATGCGAGCGGTGAGGTCGTCGCCTATTTCGAGGGCGACTCGATCGCCTTTGGAAAATTCGGCATGGCCGTCACCGATCGGCTGACCGACCTTCGCATCGGCCTGCCGCTCGCATCCCTCGCAGAGAGCCGCCGCAAGGCTGACAAAGAGCTTGAACTCTTCATTCGGCGTCTGGCCGGGCGCGGTCTCCTTGAATTTTGTCTCGGCGCGCAGCGCAAGAGCACCGAGCTTGTCGTCATCGAGCCGCAAAGCTTCGACTATTGGCCTTATGCGGCGCAGTTTGATGAGAGCGACGTAATCGTGCTATCGCGCTTCGCCTATATGCGCCGGCGCGATCACGAACTGGTTCTGGAATCGCCGCGCGCCCAAGCGCTGTTTCGAATTTGCGATCCGACTATCGCAGCGGGTTTGGCGCTTCTGTCCGCGCCGCAACAGATCAAACAGCTGCGTCGCGCCGGCAACTCTCTTGGGGCAGATCTCCTTGGTCTTCTGTGCGACAGCGAGATGCTTTTCAAAGTCGACCCCAAACCAGGCAATCTGCGGCGCGCGGAAGGCGATCCGAATCTCGCTCTGTGGGACTTCCACGATTTTCTGTTTCACACACGCAGCACGCAAGGCCGGCATTCCAACCCGATCGGCGGCACTTATCCGCACATGGGTTCCATTCCGCCCTTGCCCGCGGAGCGGCCTGCTTGGCCCGGCAAGACAATCGAACTTCCGACCGTATCACTGCATGCGGATGCCACTCCGCCTGTCGCAAAAGTCCTGCAGGAGCGCCATTCCGTCCGAAGCTTTGATCCGAGCCAGCCGATTACGTTTGCCGAGCTTGGGCAATTTTTGGCCTATACCGCGCACACCCTGGAGAGAGTGCCTGCGCAAGATATCGATGACGGCGGACATTTGGTGCGGCCTTATCCATCGGCTGGCGCGAGCTATGAATTGGAGCTCTACATCGCCGTCCACAAATGCGAAGGCCTCGCGCGTGGATTCTACCACTATGGTGCCGGCAGCCACGCTTTGACGCCAATCGATGTCGCGCAAAAGGACCTCGATGCGCTGTTCATGGGCGCACAACAAGCGATGGGCGTGCTAGATGTCCCGCAAATCCTCATCACTATTGCGGCGCGGTTCGGCCGGGTCGCATGGAAATATAGTTCAATCGCCTATTCGCTTATTTTGAAGAATGTCGGCGTATTGACGCAAAGCTTCTATCTTGCAGCGAGCGACATGGGCCTTGGGGGCTGCGCCATCGGCATAACGGACATCGAACTCTTCGCACGCATGACCGGGCTCGATCTTCATGCCGAAGGTCCAGTCGGACAATTTGCGCTGGGCCGCCCGAAAACTCTCTCGTCGAAAGGCGACTGATCTCCACCCGCCAACTCAAGCCCCTACTCCTCCGAGACCCGGCGTTGCGATGCGTCCGAAACGGAATAGCCGAGCGGTCTGCGACCGCGTCTCTCTATCAACGCGAAAATGGCGCCCTGGGGATCGAGGCATTGGACAATCCATGCACCACCCGGCACTTCAATGGGACCATAGAGAATTTGTCCGCCGGACGCTTTTGCGCGCGCCGCGGCGGCATCGATGTTGTCGACATTGAAATAATAGAGCCAGAAGGGAATCGGCAAAGTCGGCGGCTTGTTGAACATGCCGCCGATGAGCGCGCCACCTGCCGAAAATTGCTGATAAGTCCCCATGACGCCTGTATTGACATCGGCTTTCTGCCAGCGAAAAAGCTCGCCGTAAAAGGCGAAGGCCGCCTTCCAGTCGGCGGCGAGCAATTCATGCCAGCCGATGTGTCCTGGCCCAGTCGGGTCGGCGTCAGGCCGCTCGGAGTCGAGCGCCTTGAACAAAGCGAAAGTCGCGGATTGCGGGTCGCAGACAATTGAAAATCGGCCAATGTCCGGAATGTCTGTCGGCTGAACATGCACGCGCCCGCCAAGCCGTTGTAGGCGCTCGGCGCTCGCGTCGACGTCATCGACTGCGACATAGCCCATCCAATGGGGCGTTATTTGCGCGTTTTGCGCATTCTCTGGAAGTTGGGTGATTCCCGCGACGGGTGTGCCGCCGACAGTCAAGAGACTATAAGGCGCACCCAATTCCGGAATGTCCCGCACGTTCCAGCCGCCGACATCTACGTAGAAGGACCTTGCCTTCTCGATGTCGGTCGTCATCAATTCGTACCAGACGAACCGGCCGTGAAAGTCTCGCATAACCTATCCTCGTCGCCGCTCATATAAGCATCAACGTGGCCATGAGGCCAGCACCGAAAGCGGATCGGTAAGGCATATAATTTCGGGGCCGCGCATGCGCTGCTCCGCTTGAAAATTTCTTTTCAAATTGCTTCTTAACCAGCTCACTTGAAAGGCCGTCGAACTCTCATATTTGGGAGAGCGCCGCGTGCCAGTGCAATCTGCTTCCCGACTTTGGTCGGGAAGCCTTATTGCGTTTCAACCGCTCATGTCGGCCGGGGGCTTACTTGAACGACAGTCAGCCGCGAACTCTTAAATCAGGCGATACATTTGGCGTGTTCGACCGTTTCGGCGATATTGCCGCAGACGGCGATGGCGCCGAGGGCCTCTTCTTCCGCGATACGCGGCATCTCTCGCGCCTGGTCCTATCCGTTTGCGCGCGACGGCCCGTCCTGCTGTCCTCCGCCTTGCGCGACGACAATGGCACGCTCAGCTGCGATCTGACCAATCCGGATATTCTCGACGGGAAGAACATCGCGCTCGAACACGATCTCATTCACATCCGCCGTACAAAATTCATCTTTAACGACACCTGTTTCGAGCGTTTGGCGATCCGCAACTTCAGCGCGCGGCTGGAGCCGATTCGGCTCGAAATCGCCTTTGCGGCCGATTTTGCCGATGTGTTCGAAGTCCGCGGAATGACACGCGAGAAGCGCGGTGTTCATTATCCAGCCAAGGTCGGAACGGACACGATCAATCTGGCCTATAACGGCCTCGACCAGCAGCGGCGCGAAACCGGCATGCGCTTCTGGCCGACACCCGCTCATCTCGATGCGAACCGGGCCATCTTCGACCTGAACCTCGAGCCCCGCGCCCGCGCCGTCATCTTTATCGAGGTGAACTGCACGCCCACTACCGTGCAGCTCGATCCGCCCAAACTGTTTCGTCGCTCGCTGCTCGCCTCGCGGCGCAATTTCCGCAACGCCATCGCCCGCGCACCAAGAATCACGACCTCGCATGACATCTTCAACGAGGCCGTCCACCGCGCTGCAGCCGATCTTTATACGCTGAACACCGACCTGGCCGATGGGCCATATCCTTACGCCGGCATTCCCTGGTTCAGCACGGTTTTCGGGCGCGACGGCCTGATCACGGCACTGCAGACGCTTTGGTTCGATCCAGCGATTGCGCGCGGCGTACTTGGCCGATTGGCCGCGCATCAGGCCGATCGCGTCGATGCGAAAACGGATGCGGAACCTGGCAAGATCCTCCATGAAATGCGCCGCTGCGAGATGGCGCACACAGGCGAAGTGCCCTTCGGTCAATATTACGGCAGCATCGATTCCACGCCATTGTTCATCATGCTCGCCGGCGCCTATCTGAAGCGCACTGGAGAGCAAGCCTTCATCAAGCGGCTTTGGCCAAACATCGCCGCCGCGCTCGATTGGATCGAAAGTTACGGCGATCGCGACAAGGACGGCTTCGTCGAATATTTCCGCGCCACCAAGGAGGGGCTCATCAACCAAGGCTGGAAAGACAGTTTCGATTCCGTCTTCCATGCCAACGGCACATTGGCGCCAGGACCGATCGCGCTCGCCGAGGTGCAAGGCTATGTCTATGCGGCGAAACTGGCCGCGGCCGATATGGCGAGTGTTGTCGGCGACGGCAATTTGGCGAAGCGCTTGGCTGATGAAGCCGAGAAACTCCGTACGGCTTTCGATGCCGCCTTCTGGGACGAGGGGCTCGGCACCTATGTTCTGGCGCTTGATGGTGACAAACGGCCATGCCGCGTGCGTGCTTCGAACGCCGGTCACGCGCTCTTTACCGGAATCGCGCGGCCTGAGCGTGCGGCCAAGGTCGTGCAGACATTGATGAGCCGCCGCTCCTTTTCGGGCTGGGGCATCCGCACGGTGGCGGCGGGCGAAGCCCGCTACAATCCGATGAGCTATCACAATGGCTCGGTCTGGCCGCATGACAATGCGCTCATTGCGCATGGCTTTGCGCAATACGGCTTCCGCGAAGAAGCGGCGCAGGTGTTCAGCGGACTGTTCGGCGCCTCGACCTTTATCGAGCTGCGGCGTTTGCCCGAGCTCTTTTGCGGTTTCCTGCGCACACCTGGCCAAGGACCGACCTTTTATCCCCTCGCTTGCTCGCCGCAGGCCTGGGCCGCGACCGCCATCCTGTTTCTCCTGCAGAACTGCCTCGGACTCGGTTTCGATGTCGAGCGCCGGCAAGTCGAGTTTAAACACCCGATCTTGCCGGCTTTTCTTCAGGAGGTCACGTTGTACGGACTGAGTCTTGCCGATGCGCGGATCGACGTCGCGGTGCGCCGGAGCAAATCCGATGTCACGATCAGCGTCCTCTCGCGCAAAGGCGAGATCGACGCGATCGCAACGCATTGAATCACGCTATGGCGACTTTCCCCAGCTGCGTCTCTGTGGCGAACGGCCGAAGATCGGGCCGCGCGAAATCTTTGAAGCGACCGTCCCCGGCGAGAAGCACTTCAGGTTTGACCGAGCGAATGATCTGGCCGCGCTCCATCATGAGAATTCGATCGAAGTTCCGCAATGTCGTCAGACGATGCGCAATTGCGATGACCGTGCGGTTCCGCATCAATCCTGCCAGCGCCTGCTGGATCGCATCCTCCGATTCCTGATCCAAGGCTGACGTTGCCTCATCAAGCAGAAGGATCGGCGCATCCTTCAAAAAGGCACGCGCAAGCGCGATGCGCTGGCGCTGGCCGCCGGAGAGGCACAGGCCGCGGTCGCCAACGACCGTGTCGAGGCCATGCGGCAGCGCGCTGATGAAGTCATCGCTATAAGCCGCAACGACGGCCTTCCAAATGTCTTCGTCCGATGCGTCCGGGCGCGCATAGCGGATATTCTCTCGGATCGAGCGATGGAACAGCGATACGTCCTGCGGCACCACTGCGATGGCATCGCGCAGGCTCTGCTGCGTGACGCGCGCGATATTCTGTCCATCGATCAGGATCTCACCGCCCTGCACATCGCAAAACCGCTGCAGAAGCGCGAAGAGTGTCGACTTTCCAGTGCCTGACGGACCCACCAGGCCGACGCGCTCGCCAGCTTCGATCTGCATGTTGAATCGATCGAAAACCGGAACGTTCTCGCGGTAACGAAATGAGACGTCGCGGAAGGTGATCCGGCAGCGATGCGGCGTGAGATTGGATGCCTCTTCGTGATCGGTCAGGCCATGCGGCTCGAGCAAGGTTTTGATAGCCTCCGACAGGCGCGCCATATGCTGAGTCGCATCGACCAAGGCGACGGCGAGATCCCGCGTCGCATGCAAGACGGTGATGCCCAGCGTGCAAACGAGCACGACCTGCCCGGGCGTCGCCATGCCATTCTGCCAGAGCGCGATGGCCCAGGCGAGCAGCACAGCGACGAGGACGATTGTCACCCAAGCGTGCAGAAGGCGCAGACGCTCGAGATAAACCAGGCTGCGCCGCCGCGATGACATTTCATGCTTCAACGTTCCATCGAAGCGGTGAAGCTCATGCAAAATGCTGCCGAACATTTTGACGAGGTGAATATTGCCGACGACATCCGTGGCCTCGCCATCAACGGCCGCGGCCTTTTCCGCGAAATCATGATGCAGCGGCCGCCCGGCCGCCGCGATCTTGAGCATGGCAATGATGACGAGAATGGCAACGCCCAAAAGCGCGAGCGACATTTTCGGACTGACCAGCGCGATGAAGGCGATCGACGCAATAGTTGCAAGGCATGGCGGCAACACGTTCCAGATGAACATGTTTTCAATTGCGAAAACCGCATTTGATGTCGCTGTGATTCGGCTTGTCAGAACACCACCGAGCTTTCGTGCGAAATAGTTGGGCGCATGCCCCAGGAGATGTTGGAAGAGATCGCGCCGCAAACTTCCTGTTACCGCAACAAAAGCCGAGCTCGCGATAAATCCTGCGACGCGCCAAAGCAAATTGTCAGCTGCGATAAAAGCCGACAGAAGCCCAAAGGCGGCCCAGGCATTTGAATAACTGCCAGGACCTTTCGACAAAGCATCGACGAGATTCTTGACCCCATATTGGGTCGCTACAGAGAAGCCTACGGCAGTTACGATGCAGATGAGAATGACGAGGTGAGATATCGAACGCTGCCGCACGTAGCGGAAAATAAAGGCCATCGGATTATGAGCGTAGTTATAGAGACTGTCCATGAGGCTCCTCATCTTCACCGATGGTTATCGATGATACCCGAACCATGACCAAACGACGGTGACACGCGTCCTTTTTTCGGCCGCGCCTCAAATGGTCGCGGCTTCAAATAGAAATTTTGCTGACGATATCTTTCTGGCAAGCGGACCGAATGCCGCGCATAACGCATGGAACCGTCACGCAGACACATTCACCGCAACGCATGTGCTGCGTAGGGGTTGCGATTTGTTATCGACGCCAAGCGGAACGATAGCTTGGAAATTTTGTTTTGTGATGCCGCAGCTTCAATCACGACAGGACGGGAGTTCATCGGAGTGAGGGTTTTCCCCTGTGGCGATTCAACCTTGAACTGAAGGACCAAGCGATGCGAGTAGCGCAAGTCGCACCTCTTTATGAAGCGGTTCCGCCGAAGCTGTATGGAGGCACTGAACGCGTCATTTTCTGGCTCACTGAGGAGCTCGTGCAACAAGGGCACGACGTCACACTATTTGCGAGCGGCGATTCCACGACATCCGCCAAACTTGAACCTTTCTGGCCAAAAGCTCTGCGTCTCGATGGTTCGGTACGCGATCCGCTTGCCCTGCAAATGTCGATGATCGAACATGTCTATCAACGGCGAAATGAATTCGATCTCATTCATTTCCATCTCGATTATTTCCCTTTTTCTCTCTTTGCGCGGCAATCGACGCCTTGGGTGACAACCCTGCACGGCCGTCTCGATTTGCCTGAATTGCAGCCCATCTTCACCGCCTTTCCATCGCTCCCGGTCATCTCGATTTCGGATATGCAGCGGCGGCCTATGCCGCATGCAAGCTGGATCAGAACCATTCAGCACGGACTGCCGGCAAATTTGCTTGAACCGCGTCCCGTCGAGCCGAGCTATCTCGCCTTTCTCGGCCGCATTGCGCCGGAAAAACGCCTTGATCGCGCCATCGCCATTTCAGATCGCTGCGGCATTCCGATCAAAATCGCTGCGAAGATCGACAGATCCGACCGGGCTTATTTCGAGTCCGAGATCCGGCCGCTGTTCGATCATCCCAATGTCGAATATATCGGCGAGATCAGCGATCAGGATAAATCGGAGTTTTTGAGCGGCGCATTGGCATTGCTCATGCCAATCGATTGGCCGGAGCCCTTCGGTCTCGTCATGATCGAGGCCATGGCCTGCGGCACGCCCGTGATCGCTTATAATCGCGGCGCGGTGTCGGAAATCATCGAGGACGGCTTGACGGGCTTCATCGTTGAAGACGAAACAAGTGCTGTGGCCGCCGTCAATCTGCTTCCGCAATTGTCGCGTGTGAACATCCGCCGCAGATTCGAAGAGCGGTTCACCGCGCATCGCATGGCCAAGGATTATGTCGAGGTCTATCGCAGCCTGAGCAAGAGTGCACAGACGCGTCCTCGCCTCGTCTCGTCCTAAAGCTAATCCGAACCGTCGATCGGGCCGCGCCGTCCGATCGACGATTATTTTAAGGCCGCGTTTCCGGCATTAACGTCGCCACGATCAGGAGACCGCCTCCGGCGATCATCGCAAGCGCCGTGAAGGCCATGCGTGAACCGTAATGATCGGCGATGAAGCCGGCAAAAGCCGTGCTGAGTGTGGCGCCGATGCCGACAGCCGCACCGACGATTCCCTGCGCAAGATTGAGCCGCCCCGTCTCACGTGTGAGATCGACGATAACGAGCGGCACGAGCACGCCGAGAATGGCGGCTGAGACGCCGTCGAGCAATTGCACGAAGACAAGAAGCAGCGGCGGCGGCGCGCCGGCGAAAAGCAAGCCACGCACTGGCAGAGCGGCAAAGCCGATCAGCAGCATCGGCCGCCGCCCCCAACTTTCGGCATAGCGTCCGATGGTCGGCGAGAACAGCGCAACTTCGAGCTGCGGCATGACGATACATGCGGCGATCAAGGCCGGCGCCGTCTCACTCGCCCGCATTGTCAGAATACTGCCCATGAGAGGCAGCATGGCGGCATTGGCGAAATGGAACAGAGTGGCGCAGAGAGCGAAGATGATCAGCGGTCGATTTTTCAGCATGCGCCCCCAATCGCTCTCATTGAAGCGTGGAGACTTTTCACGTTGCAGCAGGCCATGGGCGCGATCCGGATCGATCTCGTCATTGTTGATCGCATAAAGCGAGATCAGCGCCGGCATGAGCAGGACGAAAGTGACGAGAAAAATAACGCGAGTTGAAAAGAAATAAGCGCAGGCCCCCATCGCGGCCGCGGCGATCCCATTGCCGAGCGACGCAAAGCGCGCATTGCGGCCAAGCCGCGTGCTGATGCTCCTATAGCCGACGAGGCCGACGCTGATCGCGACAATAGCAGGGCCGAGAACGCAGCTCGCCAGCGAATGCGCAACACTGGCTATGAAGACCGACGGAAAATACGGCAAAGCCGCATAAGCCAACGCGCTTAGGGCAATGGCGATGAGGGCAACCGCGGCAGCAAATCGTTCGGATCGGACAGCATCGACGATTGCGCCGCCGGGCACTTGCCCCAGAAGGCTCGCAAAACTGCCGGCAGCGAGAACGATGCCAATGTCGGTCTGCGTCCATTTCTGTCCCGTCAAATAGACAGAAATAAAAGGACCGAAGCCTGTCTGCACATCGGCTACGAAGAAGGTGAACCAATCAAGCCCGCGAAGACTGCGAGGCGATGGGTGCGGCAGCGCGCCTTCGGTGATCTCCGTTCTCGTGTCTTCGGCCAAAATCCTCGAGTCCTCAGAGCGCGCGCATGGACCGATTGGATGATCGGCACTGTTCTATTTGCCGGGGGCGATCGGTGTTGCCGCGGACGCGGACGGCGGCGGCGTAGCATTCGAACCTCTCAGCACCACGATCGGTTCACCCGGTTTATATTCCGGCGCGAGCTGGACCTCTTTGCGATTGATCGAGAGGATCAAATGGTCGAGCTTGCCTTTGGGCGGAAACTGCAGCGCGTGCCAATCGACGGCAACTTTGCGGCTGCCAACGCCGAGAAAGCCGCCAAAGTCGATGATGACCGCGCGAATATCCGCTTTGCGGTCGACAAGAACATCGACCACATGGCCCATGTTTTCGCCCGTCACGCTGAACACCGGCTGGCTCAGAACGCTAGTGACGTCCTCATCATTGAGAACGACGGCAGGGGTTTCGTTCTTGCCCGCGGATGCAGGAGCCGGCGGGGCAGACTGAGCTGGAGCCGGCGGCGCGGCTTGAGCAGCCGGCGCCGGTTTGACGGACTCAGCAGGCTTAACGACATCACTCGGCTTGGCGGGCTCTGTCGGCTTAGCCGCGTCAGCCGGCTTGGCCGCAGGCGGCGCAGCCTGCTGTGCCCAAGCCGACATCGTCGAACCGCTTGTGATCGCCGCAACGATCGTCAAACCAAGCCCTGCTTGCAGCAGAGCTTTACGTCCTTTTGGCCAACTGATGATCATTGCAGCCAACCTCTTTTCATATCGCGGCCCATATAAGGCAATGCACGGACGGGCTGAAGTTGTCTGCTGCAGAATGCGAAGAGAGGAGGTTTCTCTGCATCACCTCATGCACAACGCACAGCTGAAGACACGCGACGGCTGAGCTCACGAATAGCCAAGTTTGCAAACAACCAAGCTGATGACGAACGAGGGGCAAGAAGCTTGATGAGTCTACGAGCGAGAAAATCGAAGCGCGCCGCATTGCTCATCTTGGCTGCGATGAGCCTGAACGGATGCGCCAGTGATGAAGCGATGATCGTCGGCATGTCCGAACTCAATCTCGAAACATGCCTTGGGATTCCCGATCACACGGTGACACAAGGCAAGACCACGCTCTTCACTTACACATCGACGGCTGCGCGGACGCTGAATATTTCGGTTCCGGTCGTCAATGGAATCGGTGTTTCGTTCAGCGGCAATTGCCGCGCAACATTCCGGCTCGACAACGGCCGCGTGACTTCGGTGGGCTACGGCGGCGACACTTACGGCTTCGAGGGGCCTGACAGCGCTTGCGCAGCAATCGTGCGTGGCTGCGTGAGGAACGCGACATGAATGAGGCGTCAGTGTCCGGCCTTGTGTCTAAGCCGGATGCCGGTTTCGACGGCAAAAATACGAATCGCTAAACCCGCAAAATAAAACGCGAAAATTCGAAATTGTGAACGGCCGCACGATACGTGTTACGCTACGTCACTTTGCGTCATCGCAACGCTAAAATTGCACGGGCAAGATGCGGCATTTTATGACTTTATGGGCCATGCAGCTCGTTCGCGGGTGAAAGCCATGCCGTCTCGGGTTGCTATTTTCCGTCGTCTATTCGACTATTGAAGACTATCTCTGCGCCGGAGGTTTTTGAATGAGCCGGTGGGATGAAACGGTCGATTTCACGCGACGTATCCAGCTCGCACCGAGCGCGGAAGCGATCGGCCAGGAACTCTTGGCCCATACCTCTCAATATGGTCTGACGAGCCTTATCGCTGGAACCATTCCGGCGCCCGGACTGACGCCGAAAGCGCAGAAGAGCAACATCCTCTTTGCCGGCTGGCCCGAGGCATGGCTGCGCCGTTACGTGGCTCTGAGTTACGCCTATGTCGATCCGATTCTCCGGCAGGTGGTGAGCGATCCCGCCAACGCGTTTTGCTGGCACGACGCCCCGGCGCATCCGGAGCGACAGCGCGAATCCCAACGCATGATGGGCGAAGCCAAAGAGCATGGGCTCGCCGCCGGTTTTGCGGTGCCCATGGTAACGCTCGAAGGCGACCTTGCGACCATTTCGCTCGGGGGAGAGCGCATGGAGCTGCCTCCATCAGCGCGCGGTCTCATCAGCCTCGTCGGCATATACGCCATCGGACGCGCCTTCCAGCTACAGGATGGGCGCAAGCCCTCGCACCAAACGCTCACCCGCCGCGAGATGGATTGCCTGCAGTGGTGCGCCGAGGGCAAAACCGATTGGGAAATCTCGATCATTCTGAGCTGCTCTGAGTCCACGGTGCGTTCGCACATCAATTCCGCAAAGTCCAAACTCAATGCGCGCAGCAAGACGCATATGGTCGCCGAAGGACTCCGGGCCGGCCTGATTCGTTAAAGCCCCAATGGTCAATCCACATTTCTGAGGAGGCAGGGTCAATTCCGGCCGCTTAACCTTGCGTCATTCTCCGGCGCGAGGTCTCTCCCATGATCAAGGTTATTCCCGGCTACGAAGCATATCGCTATCCCGATATTTTCGATGCTGTTTTTGCTCTGCGGCACAAGGTTTTCGTCGAGGAAATGGGGTGGAGCGATCTGGCCTCTCCCGACGGTCGCGAACGCGACCAGTTCGATGACGAACATGCGGTGCACCATATCGCCATCAGGGACGGTGTCGTTCTTGGTTATCAGCGCACCCTGCCAACGGTTCGCCCTCACCTTCTGACGGACGTCCTGCCGCAGCTTTGCCAGGGTGGCTCGCCGCGCGGGCCCGCGCATTGGGAAGTCTCACGCTATTGCGTCACGCCATCGGCACGTGAGGGCCGCCGCGCCGTCGGAACGGTCGGCAGCGAGCTCATCGTCGGCGTTGTCGAATGGGCGCTGTCCAGCGGCATCACCAGTCTCGTCTATGAGTTCGAGGCCAACTGGCTGCTGCGCGCCGTGCAATTGCAGTTCTTCGTCCGGCCGCTCGGCCTTCTCCACAATATCGGAACGCAACAAATCATTGCGGCCGAACTGGAGATCACGCCCCACACGCTGCCGACGATCCGCGATTTCCGCGGCTATCAACAGCCGGTCGTCGAAGGTATCGAACCCGAGCCGCTTCGTTACGTCTCCTAAGCCTCGCGAAGGCTGCGTGATTTCGAAACAGAGGCGTTTTCAATGATCAACAATGCGACCATTCGAACAGAATTATCCGGCTCGCTGCTCACAGTGATGTTGCCGGATCCATCCGCGGGCGGCCTGAGCCGCGGAGCGCTTTCGGACCTTGCGAACGCGCTGGAAGACACGAATGACAATGACGCGGTCAGCGTGGTTCTTCTGGTGGGCGGCAGTTCCGTCTTTTGTCTCGGCGTCGACCTGGAAGAATTCGCGGGCTCCGATGGGCTCGACGAAATGGCCGGGGTGCTGAGCCGCTGCTTTCGCGCCTTCGCCAGGCTCGACCGGCCGATGATCGCGGTTGTCGAGGGCGCGGCAGTGGGTTTCGGCGCTTCGATCATGTGCTACGCCGACGTCGTCGTCGCGACTCCGAATGCGACATTCGAAGCGCCCTTTGTAGGTTTGGGCCTGCTGCCGGAAGCGGCATCGACTCTGCTGCTGCCCAACCGCATCGGCTATCTCCGCGCCATGCGCTTTCTGTGCCTCGGCGAGGCGATCAACGCAGACGAGGCAAAAGCCTGCGGGCTGGTCTCCGAGATCGAAGCGACCGACCCGCGCGGCCGCGCGACGACGATCGCGCAGAGGCTGGCGCGTATGCCGACGGACTCCGTGCGCACGACGCGACGCCTGATGCGGGGCGATCCGAAAGAAATCGATCGCCGCATCGAGCTCGAAGTGACGGTGTGCCGCCGCCGGCTCGACGACCCGAAACTCCGGCGCCGCGTCTCGCTCTTCGCGGCCGCGGCGCGATCCGCGCAGCGCCGGACTGGCACCGCTTGATCAAAGAACCCCAGAGATGGAGGAAAATATGGAAACCGCAGATACCACGATACCGGCGAGCGAACGGCTCGATTATGTGCAAGCGATGTTGAAGTCGCTGAGCAAACTCATCAATGGCGCGGGCTCGCCTTACCTGCTTTATTTCATGGATATGGCAGCGGAACAGGCAAGAGTCGAGGCGCAGCTGGCGCAAATGAAAATGCCGGCCCGGCATGCGGTCAGCTCAACTGCCGCGTGAAACATCCTTTTGCGGCGCCGCGAGGTTCATCGCGGCGCCCGCTTCGACAGCACCGGCGCTGATCGCGAGCCAGACGAGCTGCGCATCAGTGCGCGCACCGATCTTGTCGCGGATCTTGTAGTGATAATTGTGCACGGTCTTGAGACTGAGGTTCAGCGCCTTCGCGATCTCCTGATCGGTCGCACCATTTGCGATCTGACGTAGAATTTCCGTCTCGCGCGGTCCAAGCGTATCAAGGACGGAACGGCTGCTGCGGACGCGTTCCTTGGCGATGGCGCTGGCGATCTCCGGGCTGAGGGCCTCGCCGCCTTGCGCGACGGTGCGCACCGCCTCAGCAAATTCGCGTGCTTTGCCGCCTTTGACGACATAGCCGCTGGCGCCCGCTTCGAACGTCTTCACGGCGAGTGCGGCGCCGGCATGCATCGAAGAGACGAGAATCTTCGCGCGCGAATCCCATTGCCGGATGTGGCGTAGAGCCTCAAGCCCGCTCGCCCCTTCTTGCAGAGAGAGATCCATCACCACGACATCGGGCGTGCGGGATCTATAAAGTTCATAGGCCGAGGCTGCGGTATCCGCTTCGCCGACAATCTTGAAGCCACCCACACGCTCCAGCAAGCGGCGGTAGCCTTCGCGCACGACTGGATGGTCGTCGACGATGAGAACCTTGATATCATCGGCGCTTTCGCTGCTCATGCCGCCATCATCGTCGGAATGACGGCTGCAACGCAGATTCCATGCGCGTTGCCAAGAATAGACAGCTGGCCGCCCAATGCGCGGATGCGCTCATGCATTCCGGAAATGCCGCGACCGGGCGCCGCCGCAATGCGCGCCGCATCGCCGCCGCCGTCGTCTTCGACGATAAGCACGATCGATTCGTTCTGATCCGATATGCGCGCGACGCGCAGGCGCACCTCGTTCGGGTCGCCATGCCGCATCGCATTCGTCAGGCTCTCCTGAGCGACGCGATAGACGCCACTGGCGACACCTGCGGGCACATTCGCCAGATCGCCCTCGACATCGAGATGGATGGCGACGCTGTTTGCCGCACGCGTATTGTAGCCCGCCACGAGTTCGATGAGACTCGCCTCGAGGCCGATCTCCTGCGCTACCGGATTATGCAGCCGCTCCAGCGTGCCGCGCAGCGTGCCGGACAGGCGTCCGGCCAGCCGCTCGATCTCGCGCGCATCGTCGGCGAGTTCGGGACGTTCCTCTTCGGCACCGATTTGAATGGCGCCGGCAAGCGACGCCATCGCCGTCAGGCATTGGCCGAATTCATCGTGCAGCTCGCGCGCCAGATCGCGCCGCTCATCTTCGCGGGCCTGAATCAGTTTCCGGGTCAAGGCGAGACGTTCGGTGGCCGCCTGCATAAGGCGGTGCGCCAGATCATTGACCGCAGCTGCAATCGGCACGAATTCGCGGCCGCGGACCGACGACACCACGCGCGCTTGATAGTCGCCGACCGACAGGCGCCTGAGGCCCGCGATGATTTTCTGCGCAGGTGCAAGCGCTTGTGCGATCGCCAGCGCCGAAAAGAGACTGATCGCCGCCGCAAGCACGGCGGCGAGACTGACAAGAACGCTCACCCGGTCCCAGGCGATGCGCACCGCGGCCTCCGGTGCGGCACTGACACGAAAAGCGCCCGCATCGCGCTCATGTTCGCTGAGCGCGCGGGCGACAATGCGATGCGGTCCGAGCGTTGCGTCGTAGATGGCGACGAACCATGAGGGAGCTTCGGCGCCGACGCCTGCCACCTGGCCGCACAAGCGGCGTGGCGCCTCATTGGCCAAATGGAAATCGACGCAGGTGCCGGGCGATATCAATGCGAGAGTGGACAAGCTCCGCCATTCGGGAGTCGGCAAGAGGCTGTCTCGCGGGGCGCCGCGCCAGAGCAATTCCTGCCAGTAAAGCGCCTGGAGCTGCTTGCCGACGCGATCGGCTGTCGCCGAGGTTTCGGTCTCGATGACCCGATGGGCATCGATCATCGACCAAACGACGGCCACCGCAAGGCATGCCAGAGCAACGCCGACCAATCTCAAAACGAGCCGAACGACGAGTTGCATTTCGACCTCCCTAAGCGGTTTCCGCCCAAGCGTTTTCCGGACCCTAGCAGCCGATTCCAGGAGTGCAACCGGCGACGCATCTACCGCTGGGTCAAGCATACAAAATCGGGCAATTTGCCCAAGCCTTCTCATGCTGTCCGTCACAACTTCTCAGATAGTTTTTGGCAGATTTCGAAGCCAAAACCAATCTACAGGCGGGAGGAGAAAAATCGCATGAGCACAACGACTTTGACGCGAGAGGAACGGGGGGGCCGCACTTCAACGTCGGAACGCGCGCCGCTGTTGAATTGGCTGATCTTTACGGGCGCGACCGTCTTTGCCGGCGTCCTTCTATGGCGCTATGGCCTCATCGACCGGATGATCGAGGCCGATCGCACCTATATCTCCCTGATTATCATCGTTCTCTACATCGGCGCATCGCTGCATTGCCTGTGGCGGACCTGGATCGTCGCCCGCGAGGGGGAGAAGGAACGTAAAGTCGAGCAGATGATCGAGATGGCAGGCAATGCGCCTGTCTTCCTCGACGACGGGACGATCCAAGGCAAAGACAAATTGCCGCCAAGCTTGACCACGGCGCATATTTGCGACCTTGTCGTGAAAGCCCGCACGCAGGGCACGCAACGGCTCGATCAGACGCTGCTTCTGCGTGGTCTTGCCGACCGCATGCGCGGCTCGAACGGCTTCGGCAACTTCGCCTCCGACTCGCTGATGAAGCTCGGCCTGCTCGGAACCATCATCGGCTTCATCATCATGCTCGCGCCGGTCGCGGGCCTCGATGCGAGCGACAAGGCATCGATGAAATCGTCGATGGGCTTGATGACCGGTGGCATGGCGGTCGCCATGTACACGACGCTCGCCGGCCTCGTCGCCTCGATCCTGCTGCGGATCCAATATTACATGCTTGACGGCGCAACCTCATCCCTCTTCGCGCGGGTGGTGAGGCTCACCGAAACCCGCGTCGTTCCCGCGCTGGAGCAGCATCATGATTGATGACTTCGGCCTCTATCCGAAAGACGAGAACTTCGATCCGTTCAGCGTGATGCTCTTCAAGGCGCTGCAAGTCGTCGCCTTCCTTTTCTTCATCGCCCTCTTGTCGATTTCACCGGATGCCAAGGAAGGCAAGGTCGATACGAAGGCCGAATTCATCATCACCATGGACTGGCCGGATAATCATCCGGACGATCTCGACCTGTTCGTGCAAGACCCGGCGGGCAATATCGCCTGGTACCGCCATCGTGAAGCCGGCTTCATGGTTCTCGACCGCGACGACCGCGGCGGCGAGAATGATTTCATCGTTGTCAACGGCAAGAAGATCCCCTCGCCCATTCGTGAGGAGATCGTCACCATCCGCGGCATCGTCGCCGGCGAATATACCGTCAATGTCAACCACTTCGCCGCGACGACCGGAAAGCCCGTGCCTGTCAATGTGAAAGTACAGAAGCTCAATCCGACGGCGCAGGTGATCTTCGATGACAAGGTCTTCGTCGATCACACGGGCGACGAAAAGACCGCGGTACGCTTCACGGTTGACGCGAAAGGCAAAGTCACGGACGTCAACCGCCGGCAAAAATCGCTGATGGAAACATTCCGATCAGCGAGCCGTAACGGCGCCAACATCGATCCGAAAACTGGCGTGAGCATGAAATGACGCAATTTTCCGAAATCATCCTATGGCTCGGGATCGGCTATGCCCTCCTCGGCGCCATTCTTCTCATTATCTTGAAACTGGCCAAATTGCCCTGGCAACTCAAGGCGACGCTCGTTGTTATGACGAGCGGCTTCTATATCATCAATTATTTTGGAACGCGCGCGCTGCTCGGCTGGTCTTCGGTCGATCCGCTGCCGCCGCGGTTCAAACTTCTCTCAGCTCGCATTGTCGAACCGCATTCGCTGGAAGGCGATGCCGGGGCCATTCATCTATGGGTCGAGGCTCTCGACAACAATAATTTCCCGAGCGGCGTGCCGCGCGCCTATCGCATCCCCTACAACGAACGACTCGCCGAGAAGACCGAGGCGGCCGTCAAGGCGACCGAGGAAGGAAAGCCGCAGGGCGGCCGCACCGCGGACTTCGGCACGGGCGAAGGCGGCATGGAGGACGCGACGCAGCGGGCGGTCACGCCCACGTCGATCATGAATACCGCAGGCGGCGATCCGGCAAGCGGCGGCCCCCTCGATCCGACCAAAGCGCAGCCCGGCGCGCATGTGGTTTTCACACCTCTGTTGCCGCCGCGTATGCCGCCAAAGGGCAGGCAAGAGTGACGGTCGTGGAAAAAGGCATGGGATTTGGAAGATCTCCATGCCTTTTCGCCATTTTAGTCCTGAGCATCATTGGCATTCGCTAACGATGACATTTCGGCGACAACACAATCTCGTTCGCGACAAATGATCTCGATTCGATTTGATCGGTGACTATCCGGCCGAAGCTTTGCTGCAATTTTTGATGCCATGTCGCTTTTTGATCATTCGAATGCGTTAGACGCATTTGCGTCCACACAAGAAAACTGCGCATCGTCGCCAAAGCGCGTCGGTGCCCGCTTACATAAGTCTGAGAGCATCCAGTAAATTGGAGGCACGATCTCCCATGAACGAATGCGCGACGGCCAATGTTGTCTTGCAAGGCGGCGCCGCGCTCTGCGTCGATGAGAGCAAAACGCTCTATCTCGGCGGCCTTGACGCGGTGGCATGGCACCAACATGGGGCGCCCGTCTTTGTCGCAGGGATCGATGGAAAGTTCGATCTGAGACTGCCCAATGGCGAGTGGCTGTCGTGCCGGGCCGCCGTCATTCCAGCCGGCGTTAGGCACGCACTCGATGTCAAAGGCCGGCCGCTTGCCGTCTTTTATCCCGAACCGCACATCGGCAATCTGTCTCATCTGATCCGTCTCGGATTCGGCTGGAACGTCCGCGAAAAAATTCTCTTCAGCGACAAGGCTGAGATTGCGGCATTCCGAAACCTTTATGATCGCCGCGATGATTTCGATTTCACGACCGATGGCGTCGCTGATCTCCTCGGCTTTGCCGCGAGCGACCAACACGGCCCCGTTGATCCGCGCATCCTGCGCGTTATCCAGCAGCTTGACGCGCATCCTTCTGATCTAACGTCAGTTGTAAAGCTCGCCGCTGCGGAAGGTCTCTCGGTTTCGCGCTTCCAGCATCTCTTCAGTGAGGAGATCGGCGTTCCCTTCCGGCGCTTCCGAATCTGGAACCGCTTGCGTGCCGCCTTGCGCGGTGCGCTTAACGGCCAGAGCCTGACGCAAGCCGCCCATAACGCCGGCTTTTCCGATTTGGCGCATTTCGCCCGGCTGCATCAGGAGACGTTCGGCGTCACCGCTTCATCGACATTGCGCCGGGTGACGCGTGGCATTACCAATACGGAAAAGTTGGGCCTGATCGGCACCACGGCCGCGCAGCCGAGTGCTGATCTTCTCCCGCCCTTCTTGCCCGCGCATGGTCGGTCTCAAAGGCAAATTGCCTGATCCATCCCTGCCACGCTGAGCCGAGCGTCCCGCAGCACGTTTGTTCAATCTCTGAGGGAGAGGCACGCCTATAGTTCGTCTCCGCGCGGGCATCCCGCGCCGGCTGTCGGCACGTGATTTCCGCTGCAGCCCTGCATCGAATGAGCATCTCTATCTCGGATGACAGCGCGTGGCATATACGGCGACAGTCGATCCATCTGCATCCTTGCCGCCTGCACCCTTGCTGCGCATTGAGGACTTGGCTGTTCAGTTCGAGGGCATCACAGCGCTCGACGGAGTCAGCTTCGATCTTTTTCCGCGTGAAATTGTCGGCATTATCGGGCCGAACGGCGCCGGCAAGACGACATTGTTCAACTGTCTGTCCCGTTTCTACAAAGAAGATCGAGGCGACATCGCGATCGCTGGCCGAAGCATTGTGAAGATGCCGTCACACCGGATCGTGACTTTAGGCGTCAGCCGGACGTTCCAGAATCTCGCGCTCTTCGACAAACTGTCGGTGCTCGACAATGTCATGCTTGGCGCCCATCGCATCGCCAACGGCAATGTGCTGAGCGATGCCTTCCGCCTGCCATCATCGCGGCACCGGGACGAAGGCATCAAGGCCGCCGCCTGGGATCTGCTTCGTTATCTGAATCTCGAGGCTGTCGCACACCGGCATGTCGGCGATCTTCCGTTCGGCACGCAAAAACGCGTCGAAATCGCCCGCGCCCTTGCCGCCAATCCCAAATTGATTTTGCTCGACGAGCCGGCCGGCGGCCTCAATCACCAGGAGGTCAAGCAGCTCGGAAGCCTGATCCTCCGCATTCGCGACGAACGCCATGTCGCCGTGTTGCTGGTCGAGCACCACATGGGCCTCGTCATGTCGGTGAGCGACCGAGTCATCGTGTTGAACTTCGGGCGCGTAATTGCTGAAGGACCTCCAAAAGACATTGCGCAACATCCCGATGTGATCCGCGCCTATCTCGGAGCGCCGGCGGCATGACCGAGATGATCCTCGAAACCTCGTCGCTCTGCGCCTTTTACGAGGCCCGGCAGGTGCTGTTCGATCTCGATCTCACCGTTCGTCGCGGCAGCGTGACGGCGCTTCTCGGCGCCAATGGCGCCGGCAAGACGACGCTCCTGCGCGCGCTGACAGGCATGGTGCGGACATCCGGCCATATCCGCTTTCGTGGGCGCGATATCACGCATCGTGCCACGGAAACGATCGTCCGTCTCAAAATCGCGCATGTTCCGCAAGCCCGCGGAACATTTCTTCCGCTGACCGTCGCCGAAAATTTGCGAACCGGCGCAATCACGCGGCCTAACCACGCCGGCATTGAGGCCGATATTGACCGCGTCTTCACCTATTTCCCGCGGCTCAAGGAACGTCAGAACCAGCGGGCCGGCACATTGAGCGGCGGCGAGCAGCAGATGCTTGCGATCGGGCGCGCGCTCATGCTCCGGCCGGAGCTCATGCTGCTTGATGAGCCATCTTTCGGTCTCGCCCCGATCGTCGTGCGCGACATGTTCGAAATTCTGCGCAGCCTCAACCAAGACAGCAATATCAGCATGCTCATCGTCGAGCAGAACGCCGCGCTCGCGATGGAGATGGCGGACGACGCCTATCTGCTCGAGACCGGCCGTTTTGTGATGCAGGGCAAAGCGCAGGAGCTGCGCTCCAACAAGGCGATTCAGACCGCCTATCTCGGTTACTAGGGCATATGATGGATTTGATTTTGCACCAGATCGTCAGCGGATTTGCGACGGGCGCAATTTACGCGCTTCTCGCGCTTGCGATCGTGACGGTCTACCAGGCTTCGGGCCAGTTCAATTTCGCTCAAGGCGAGATGGCGATGTTCTCGACATTCATCGCCTGGCAGCTGATGCAGAAAGGCGTCCCCTATTGGCTGGCTTTCGCGATCACTCTCGCCGTGTCATTCGTCGCCGCCGTCATCATCGAACAGATTCTGTTTCGGCCAATCCGTTCCGCACCCGCCTTCGCCCATATCGTCGTCTTCGTCGCACTCTACAGCATCCTCAACAGCGTCGCAGGCTACCTATGGGATTATAATGTGAAGACATTCCCAAGCCCCTTCGGCACGCATGCGCTCGGCGATGGGCTGATCAGCGCGCATGAAGCCGGAATGATCGGCGTGGCACTCGCGCTTTTGCTGTTGTTGTATCTCTTCTTCCGACACACCCGCCTCGGCTTGGCGATGCGCGCGGCGACCGCCAATCCGGACTCCGCCCGCCTCGCCGGCATTCGCGTCGGCAGGATGATCGCGCTCGGCTGGGGCATGGCCGCGGTGATCGGCGCCTCCTCTGGTATTTTGATCGCGCCCGTCGTGTTCCTCGAGCCGAACATGATGGCCGGCGTTCTTCTCTACGGCTTCGCGGGCGCGGTCATCGGCGGCCTCACGAGTCCGGTCGGCGCGGTCATCGGTGGTTTCCTGGTCGGGATCATCGAGAATCTCGCGGGAACGATTCCAGGCCTCGGTCCGGAACTCAAAATGACGGTCGCCCTGGTGCTCATTATCGCCATGCTGGTGATCATGCCGTCCGGCATATTCGGACGCAAAGATGCGAGCCGGGTGTAAACGCGCATGGAACAGAACCTCAAAATCGCGCGCACATCTCTCAATCGCGTGAGCAGCTTTAATTGGTCTCGGGTGGCTTTCGCGGCTTGCGTCGCGGCCGCAGTCGTATTGCCGTTCGCCGCGAAGAGCTTCCTGACCTTTCAGATCACCATGGCGATCATCTATGCGATCGCCATTCTCGGCCTGACCTTGCTGACCGGATTTTGTGGCCAATTCTCCCTCGGCCATGGCGCGTTCTACGCCATAGGCGCCTATTCCGCCGCGATCCTCATGGGCCAAGCCAATTTCGGCTACTATTTTGCGATTCCGATCGCCGGCCTCATCTGTCTCGTGGCCGGGCTTCTCTTCGCCTTGCCGGCACTTCGGCTTCACGGCATCTATCTCGCGCTGGCAACTTTTTCCCTCGCGATCGCCGTGCCGCAGCTGCTCAAATGGAAGCCGCTCGCGCCTTGGACAGGCGGCGTGCAGGGCGTATCGGTCGACAAGCCCGACGCGCCCTTCGGCCTGCCGATCGATTCGGATCAGTGGCTTTATTTCGTCACCCTGGCGATCGCCGCGCTTCTCTATGTCTTCGCCGTCAATCTCATGCGCTCGCGCAGCGGACGAGCGATTCTGTCTATCCGGGAGAACCCGGTCGCGGCGCGCTCCGTCGGCATCAATGTACCGCTTTACAAAGGCATCACCTTTGGTTTGAGCGCTCTCTATACGGGCATCGCCGGCGCGCTCGGCGCGATTGCGGTGCAATTCGTCGCGCCGGACAGCTTCCCCTTCTCTTTATCAATCACGCTTTTCGTCGGCCTTGTCGTGGGCGGCGCCGATTCCATTGGCGGTTCTCTCATCGGCGGGCTGTTTGTTCTATTTGCGCCGAATGTCGCCTCGCACGTGACGAAAGGACTAGAAGGCGCGAGCTACGGCCTGATTTTGATCCTCGTGATCTTTCTGATGCCAAGTGGCTGCGCCGGTCTGATCCGAACGATCGCGCGCCGGTTCAACCATGCAACCGATAACTGACGCCAAGTTCATATCGGCGCCCGCGGCGCCGGCTGTGAAGCACCGCCATAGGACGGATGGAGCTAAGCCAGGGAGGAGTAGATGTTCAAAGCCCGCATGCGACATTTGATGATAACCGCCCTTATCGGAACGCTGGGATTTGCCGCGCCGGCCTTCGCGCAAAAAAAATACGACCCCGGCGCGAGTGATACGGAAATCAAAATCGGTAACACGATGCCTTATAGCGGACCGTTGTCGGCCTTTGGTCTCATCGGTAAAACCGAAGCCGCCTACTTCAAAAAGATCAATGCCGAGGGTGGCATCAACGGTCGTAAGATCGTCTTCCAGTCTTATGACGACGGCTACAGCCCGCCGAAAACCGTCGAGCAGACGCGCAAACTCGTCGAAGACGACAATGTGCTTCTGATCTTCCAAAGCGCCGGCACGGCGTCGAATTCGGCGATCGTTAAATATCTCAACAACAAGAAGATTCCGCAGCTCTTCGTGGCGAGCAGCGCCGCCAAATGGGGCGACCCCAAAACCTATCCCTGGACGATGGGATGGAGCCCCAACTCCCAAAGCGAAGGCCGCATCTACGCCGCTTATCTCTTGAAAAATTATCCGAACGGCAAGATCGGCATTCTCTATCCGAATGACGACGGCGGCAAAGATTATGTGAAGGGCCTGAAAGACGGGCTTCATGGCAAGATGCAGATCGTCTCTGAGCAATCCTATGAAGCATCCGATCCGACCGTCTCGTCGCAAATTCTCAATCTGCGCGCGGCTGGTGCGGACATCATCTTCGACGCAGCCTCGGCGAAATTCGCCAGTCAGGCGATCAGCAAAATCGCCGAGATCGGCTGGAAACCGCTGCATGTTCTCGTCAGCAGCTCGAGCTCGGTTGGCTCAGTGCTGAAGCCGGCCGGCCTCGACAACGCCAAAGGGATTCTGACCGCCTATTATCTGAAGGATCCGACCGACCCGACCTGGAAGGATGATGCCGATTACAAGGCTTGGTCGGAGTTCATGACCAAATATTTCCCCGAAGGCGACCGCACCTCCAACATGACCGTCTATGGCTATGCGACAGCACAGACGCTGGTGGAAGTGCTCAAGCGCTGCGGCGATGATCTGACGCGCGCCAATATCATGAAGCAGGCAGCCAGCCTCAAGGATCTGAAAGTCGGCATGCTGCTCCCGGGCATTGTCATCAACACGAGCGCGACGGATTACTATCCGGTCAAGCAAATGCAGATGATGCGCTTCGACGGCACGCGCTGGGATCTCTTCGGGCCGGTCATCGAGGGCTCTTTGAATGGCAATACCTGATCGTCCAGCATCATAGGTTCGAAGCAAATGAAACGGCCGGCGGAAACGCCGGCCGTTTTTTATCTGCTGCTCGACTACAGCGCTTGCTTCAGATGTCCTGCAAGCGTGTCGACATTCGGAGCGTGAAGGATGGAATAGTGATTTCCATTTATAGGGACGATCTCGCATCCGCCCCGCGCCAGCTCCGGCCAAGAGGAGACGAACCCGTCAACCTCATCGGCCATCTCGGAGGCTTTGTATAAAGTCAGGCATCCGTCGAAGGCAGAAGGCTGATAGAGCGCGAAAGCCGTCATATTCCGCTGGAAAATCAAAAAGAGCTGTTCAAGCGCTTCAGCGGACAGAGCGGCTGTGCCACTCTGCGATCGCAGCTTCGCCGCCAGCGCCCTGAAATTCCCGTCCTCGACATCCGCGTTTTTCAGCTCCGCCGCGACCTCGGCTTGCAAATTTTGCAGAAAGAGTCTCCAAACCTTGTTGCGGTCTTTGGCCATCTCGCGACCAGGATCGTGCATGCAATAGGAGTCGATCAGCGACAGCGAAGCGACGGACTTTTGCCTCTGCCGCAGCTGCTTGGCCATTTCATAAGCGACAACGCCGCCGAACGACCAGCCCGCCAAGCGATAATCGCCCGTTGGCTGTACGCCGGAAAGCAGATCGATGTAATCCGATGCCATCTGCTCGATCGTGAGCGGCGTGGCGCCGGGCGATAGATGCGAGCTGGGCGCAACGCCATAAATCTTGCGGTCGGCATCAATCGCGCGCACCAATTCAGTGTAAGAACTCAATCCGCCGCCGATGGCGTGCACAAGGAACAGCGGCGGCTCGGCACCTTGCCGCAAAAGGATGAGCGAAGCCTCCAGCGAGTCCCACAGCTTTTCCGTTACCCGTTTGCCACCTGCTTCCGCGCGCAGATTTTCCACCCGCGACGCAAGAGCTTCGATATTGGGCGCTTCGAAAAGATCGCGCATGGCGATTTCGATGCCGAGTTCGCGGGAGATGGCTGCAGTCACGCGCGCAATGAGGAGCGAATGTCCGCCGAGTTCGAAGAAATTATCCCGAATGCCGACCCGATTGAGCTGCAAGGCCTTCGCCCAAATCTCCGCCAAGGTCTTTTCGACCGTCGTCCGCGGCGGCGCGAATGCGCTCTCATCCGATCGCTCCGCGGTCGCCGGCAATGCCGCGCGGTCGATCTTGCCGTTCGGCGTTAGCGGAAGCCGGTCCAGCACCACAAAGTGGCTGGGAATCATATAATCGGGCAGATGCTGCCGAAGATGTATCCGCAAATCCTCGGCCTGCGGCGCGGCTCCTTTCGGCGTGACATAGGCGACGAGCTGCCGTTCACGCGCCATTTCGCGGCTGACCGCGATAGCCTGGCCAACATTGGGATGAAGCGCGAGCGCCGTTTCTATTTCGCTCGGATCGATCCGGTGGCCGCGGATCTTGACCTGATGATCCATGCGCCCGAGGAACTTCAATTCGCCTGTGGGAAGCCAACTCACCTTGTCGCCAGTGGCATAGATTTTCTGGCCCGCGACAAAAGGTGACGCGACGAATTTCTTGGCTGTCATATCCGGCGCATTGAGATAGCCGCGCGCCAGACCGTCGCCGCCGATATAAAGTTCGCCGGCAACGCCGACGGGAACCGGCTTCAGCGTTTCATCGAGGACGTAGAGCTGGGTGTTGGCAAGCGGCTTGCCGATGGTCACCGGCACACCCGGCGCCAGACGGGACGCTGTCGACCAAATCGTCGTCTCCGTCGGACCGTAGACGTTCCAGACCTCGCCAGCCTTAATAACCAACTCTTGCGCCAGATCGTCTGGCAAGGCTTCGCCGCCGCAAAGAACCTTGATCTGAGTCGTCGGCTCCCAGCCAGCTTCCATCAGCATGCGCCAGAGCGATGGCGTGCCCTGCACGACACTCGCCTTGGCCGCCGTCAGATCCTCGCCGAGCTGCTTTGCATCGAGCGGCAGACCGGTCGCGAAGATCACGCAGCGCGCACCACAGATCAGCGGCAGATAAAGTTCGAGCGCCGCGATGTCGAAGGACAAGGCCGTCGTCGCCGCGATAACATCATCCGTTGTCGTTTGCAGCCGGGCGGCCATCGCATAGAGCAAATTGACGACTGAGCGATGTTCGACCATCACACCCTTGGGCCGGCCCGTTGAGCCCGAGGTATAGATCACATAGGCAAGATCGTCAGCACGGTTATTTTCCGGACCGAGGGCGGGCTCTGCGAGAATCGCGTCCCACTCGGAATCGATGCGGATGCGTCGCGTCTCGCTATCCGGCAGCGCGGCCTCGACGCTTGTTTGCGTCACGATCGCACCGACCTTCGCATCGGCCAGAATATAGGCCAGGCGTTCGCGCGGATAGGTCGGATCGAGCGGAAGATAGGCGGCGCCGGATTTCAGAATGCCGAAGAGCGCCACCACCATTTCGATGGATCGTGCGACGCATAGGCCGATGATCATGCCGTTTGTTGCGCCATGACGGCGCAGATAGCCTGCCATCCGGCTGCTTTGCGCATCGAGTTCCGAATAGGTGAGCTGGCGCGGCCCCATCTGAATCGCGATAGCATCCGGCGTCAGCTGCGCTTGCCGGGACAGCAGATCATACAAAGAGGCATCGCGCGGATAATCCGCCTCTGTCGCATTCCATTCCGACAGAATCCGTCGCTCATCGGCTATGCTCAGCAAAGAGAGCGCCGAAATCGGACGGTTCGGATCGGTCGCAACGCCTTCTAGAAGCGTGACAAGCTGCCCGGCGATCCGCTTCATCGTCTCTTCGCTGAACAGATCCGTCGCATATTCGACATAGCCAAACACTTCATTCGGCGCTTCGAAGAAATTCCAGGTCATGTCGAATTGCGCAGAATTCGTCTCGGCGGGAATGACCTCGGCCGATATGCGATCGGAGAAGGACGGCGCAGACAGCATCTCGCGCTTCTGCAGCGTCAACATGGTCTGAAACAGAATGGACCGTGAGAGATCGCGCGCCGGGTTGAGTGCCTCGACGAGCTGCTCGAAGCGCAAATCCTGATGCGCATAAGCGCCCAGGGCCGTTTCCTTCACGCGCTGCAAAAGCTCCGTGAAACTGGGATCGCCGGAGAGATCCGTCCGGAGCGCCAGCGTGTTGACGAAGAAGCCGACGACATTTTCTAGCTCGCGCCGGCTCCGGTTCGCACCTGCCGCACCGACGATGATATCCGTCTGCCCCGTCAGTTTCGATAAAAGCAATTGATAGCCGGCGAGCAAAATCATGAAGAGTGTCGTGCCGGATTCGCGCGCGATGTCACCGAGTTTGGCGGCTGCCTCGGCCGACACCGCAAACGGAACACTTGCACCCTTAAAACTTTGCTTTGGCGGGCGCGGCCGATCTGTGGGCAGATCAAGCGCACTCGGCGCGCCGTGCAGCTTTTGCCGCCAATAAGCCAATTGGTCGGCGAATATCTCACCTTCGGACCAGCGCCGCTCCCAGATCGCATAATCCGCATATTGGACGGGCACGTCCGGCAGTGGCTTCCATTTGCCGTCCGCGAACAATGCGTAGAGGCTCGCAAGTTCCTTCAGCTGAATGCCGACCGACCAGCCGTCCGTAATGATATGATGCCAGACGAGGACGAGCGCGTGATCGGCAGAACCAAGCCGCACCAATTCGGCGCGAAAGAGACCGCCGGCCGCAAGATCGAACGGTTTTTGAACGATCTCCCGGACAAGGTCGTGAAGGCGCGGCTCACGCGCGCTTTCCGGCATGTCATCGATCGTGTGCATACTGAGATTGAAATCTTTCGGCGGATCGAAAATCTGGCAGGGCGCACCGTCGACCACTTGAATGCGCGCGCGGAGGATCTCGTGACGCTGAACAAGCACGCCGAGAGCCTGCGTTAAGGCGGGAACATTGAGATCGCCCGATAAGCGCAGCGCGACCCGCACATGATAAGCGGCGCCGAGATTTTCCAGCTGATGGAGGATCCAGAGCCGTTCCTGTCCGAAGGACAGAGGTGCCGTGTCGCCGCGGCTTTGCGCCTCGACCGGAGGCACTTTTGGACTCAGCTCGTCAGAAGATGGTGCAACGGATGCTCGCGTAATTTGTGCCGTGTTTGCGACCGATGAGGCCTCTCGGATCATTGGCTCGCGCTGCAACCGCGGGCTTGGGAGTCGAGACGGGGCACGAGACGTACGCTGCGACTCGCCGCGCGCCTGCACCGCGGGTTCGGATTGATTTAGGCTTGCTTGAGCCAGAGCGGGTCCGAAATATGCGGTCAGTGCTTCTACATGTTCGGCGAGGAGATACTGCGCAAATGCAGCGAGTGTCTTGTGGTCGAACAGCACCGTCGGCATGAGTTTCAGCCGATAGGCTTGATTGATCTGATTGATCAGGAGCGTGAAGCTGATGGAATCGAAGCCGTAATCGTTCAGATCGGCATTGGCATCGATATCCTCGACCTTGATCTTAATGAGCTTGGAAATTTCTTGCTTCAGCGATTGCTGCAAAATCGCCAGACGATCGCCGGACATTTCCTTCGTAGCTGAAGTTGCGTTCGCTGCGACTTTGGAAATGCCGGGCTCCGCCACAACTGCTCTCTGGCCCGGGGTGTTCTGCACCGCATCTGCTTCAGCGATAATGATTTGTTGGCCGATGCTTTGAGCGATAGCAGTCGGGAAGCGCTGGACGGGATAACCCTCAGCTTCGAGCACATGCCGCCAGCCGT
>CAZXXA010000038.1:0-36560 GCA_964644615.1 uncultured Methylovirgula sp.
CCGGCCGACATGGCGCCGTCGCCGATGACCGCAACGACGTTGTTTTTGACGCCGCCGAGCGTGCTCGCGACGGCCATGCCGAGACCGGCCGAAATCGAGGTCGAGGAATGCGCCGCGCCGAAGGGATCGTATTCGCTCTCCGAGCGCTTGGTGAAACCAGAGAGGCCGCCGCCCTTGCGCAGCGTCCGGATGCGGTCGCGCCGCCCGGTCAGGATCTTGTGCGGATAGGCTTGGTGGCCGACGTCCCAGACGATCCGGTCGGCCGGCGTGTCAAAGACGTAATGCAGGGCGACGGTGAGTTCGACGACCCCGAGGCCGGCACCAAGATGGCCGCCCGTGACCGAGACCGCGTCGATGGTCTCGTGCCGCAACTCGGCCGCGACCTGCGCAAGGCTGGACTCCGGGAGACGCCGCAAATCTGCGGGTGTCCGGAGCGTGTCCAGCAAAGGGGTCTTCGAAGATGTCGTCACTCTTACCTCGTTAAGTTCTCGCGCTTCGGACCCAGAAGCACTCTTCAAGAAACACTTCGGGTCCAACGATCCAAAGTCACAATTTAGCGCGCCCAAACACGGCTTCTTGCAAAGGACAGGTAATTCTCACAACCCCAGCCTTAGGTACAGATAAGTTCAAGCTCAGAACTAAGCTTGTGGTGCCCGAGAGCTGGCGCGGGAATTGCCTTTTCTCCCTCCGTAGGAGACTAACCGCAAACGGCTTTGATTTGTTCAACTTCATAAGCAAAGGGTTAAGCATTGCAATTTGCCCGACCGCCAGATGTACATCAAGACCTACGGGGTGCCCGCGCCTTGCCGGAGGACCGAAGGACTGCAATTGCGGCCCAAAAGCCACATGGGAGCAGTCCGGCGGAACCTGTGGGCAGAAGAAAACGCGCGAATTAGGCTTGCTGTTTCGTTTTTGTTCCGTGTCTCGTCGCATAGCCGAGCTCTCTAGACAAGCCTCGCCCGCGACCAAGATCTGAGCCTATATAGGGGGCACGGCCGCAAAGTACATAAAAGCCCGCATAGGAGCGCCCCCATGGATCCGCTGGCCCAATCCCTCCCGACGCCGGGGTCCGGTCCGCTGCATCATCATCCGAGCCTCGGTACGGTCATCGAGCGGTTGCGGCATCGTTGGCTCTGGTTCGTGGCGCTCGGCACGCTGATCGCGACGCTGGGCGTCGTCGCTTTGGGGCTCGTCATCTCGGCGACCTTCATTTCGGTCTTCGTCATCGCACTGTTCATGATTGTCGCGGGCGGGGCGGAAATCTTCATGGGTTTCCACGCCCATAATTGGTGCCGCTTCTTCCTCTGGATCTTCGGCGGCATCGCTTACATCGTTGTCGGCGCCTTCGCGCTGGCGCAGCCGCTCATGGCTGCCGCCGTCTTCACTCTTGTGCTCGGCATCGGCATGCTGGCGATGGGCGCCGTCCGTATCTATGTCGCGAGCCACCTCGGCAAAGCGCGGCTGCCGTCGATACTCGGCGGCCTCGTGACGCTGGCGGTCGGCGGCATCATCCTGCTCGGCTGGCCCACCAACAGTCTCGTCGTGCTCGGCCTTCTGCTCGGTCTCGATCTTATCTTCTGGGGCGGCAGCTGGATCGCGCTAGGCCTACGCTTGAAAGCCCATCTCCAACCTCATCCCGTCTGACTTTCGGCAACCCGTCTGGCGGATTGCCGTTGTCGTTTCGGATATGGCAAAGCTGGCAAGCCAAGGCTTCCAGCACTGCAGCAGTTTTCGTCGTGAGGGTCGAATCAGCGGCCAAGCTTGCGACCGGCAAAAACACCCGGGGACAAAAGACATGGCGAAATGGGTCTACACATTCGGTGACGGCAAGGCCGAGGGCGCGAGCCGCATGCGCGACCTTCTCGGCGGCAAGGGCGCCAACCTGGCGGAGATGGCCAATCTCGGCCTGCCGGTGCCGCCCGGCTTCACCATCACCTCGGAGGTCTGCTCGTTCTTTTACGCCAACAACAAAGATTATCCGCCGGAGCTGAAGGAGCAGGTCGAGGCAGCGCTCGTCCATGTCGGCGCGCTGACAGGGCGCAGTTTCGGCGATCCGGAGCGGCCGCTTCTCGTCTCGGTCCGTTCCGGCGCACGGGCGTCGATGCCGGGCATGATGGATACGGTTCTGAACCTCGGCCTCAATGACGTGACGGTGCAGGCGCTCGCCAAAAATGCCGACGACGAACGCTTCGCTTATGATTCCTATCGCCGCTTCATCCAAATGTATTCGGATGTGGTGCTCGGCGTCGAACATCATCTATTCGAAGAGCTGCTCGAGCATTTCAAGGAAAGCAAAGCGCTGCTGCTCGACACAGAGCTGACGGCGGATGACTGGAAGGTCTTAATCCGTTCGTACAAGGCGAAGGTCGAAGCGGAGCGTGGCACGCCCTTTCCGCAAGACCCACATGAGCAATTGTGGGGCGCGATCGGCGCCGTCTTCGGCTCCTGGATGAATCAGCGCGCGATCACCTTCCGGCGGCTCAACAATATTCCCGAAAGCTGGGGAACGGCCGTGACGGTGCAGGCCATGGTCTTCGGCAATATGGGCGAGACGTCTGCGACGGGAGTCGCCTTCACCCGCAATCCTTCGACGGGCGCCAAGGAACTCTATGGCGAGTTCCTCATCAATGCGCAGGGCGAAGATGTCGTCGCGGGCATCAGGACACCGCAAAATATCACCGAGACCGCGCGGATCGAAGCGGGTTCCGATAAGCCCTCGATGGAGCAGGCGCTGCCGGAGGTCTTTGCGGAATTTATCAGCATCACCGACCGTCTCGAAAGACATTACCGCGATATGCAGGACATGGAGTTCACCGTCGAGCGCGGCAAGCTCTGGATGCTGCAGACGCGCAGCGGCAAGCGCACGACCAAAGCCGCGTTGCGCATAGCGGTCGAGATGGCGAACGAAGGCTTGATCAGCCATGAGGATGCAGTGTCCCGCATCGATCCAGCGGGGCTCGATCAGTTGCTGCATCCGACCCTCGATCCGAATGCCGAGCGCAAGATCGTCGCGACGGGCCTGCCGGCGTCGCCCGGCGCAGCGTGTGGCGAGATCGTTTTTTCGTCCGATGAAGCCGAGCAACTCCGGAAAGTCGGACGCAAGGTCATTCTCGTGCGTGTCGAGACGAGCCCGGAAGACATTCACGGCATGCATGCGGCCGAAGGCATTCTCACGACGCGCGGCGGCATGACTTCGCATGCGGCCGTCGTCGCGCGCGGCATGGGCAAGCCCTGCGTCTCGGGCGCGGGCTCGTTGCGCGTCAATTATGAGAAGGCGACGATGAGCGTCGCCGGCAAGACGTTCAAAGCAGGCGACATCATTACCATCGACGGCGGCACGGGCCAGGTGATCGAAGGCGCGGTGCCCATGCTGCAGCCGGAACTCTCCGGCGATTTCGCCACATTAATGAATTGGGCGGATAAGGTGCGCCGTCTCGGCGTGCGTGCCAATGCCGAAACGGAAGCCGACGCGAAGATGGCGCGCAAATTCGGCGCGGAGGGCATCGGCCTTTGCCGCACCGAACATATGTTCTTCGAGGCTGACCGCATCATCGCGGTGCGCGAGATGATCCTGGCCGACAATGTCGAAGGCCGCCGTGCCGCGCTTGCCAAGCTCTTGCCCATCCAGCGCGGCGATTTCGCCGCGCTCTTCGAGATCATGGCCGGCTTGCCGGTAACGATCCGTCTGCTTGATCCGCCGCTGCATGAATTCCTGCCGCATACGCGCGAAGATATCGATGAGGTGGCTGCGGCAATGGGCGTTCCGGCGGAAAAGCTTGAACGCCGCGCCGTCGAACTGCATGAGTTCAATCCCATGCTCGGGTTTCGCGGCTGCCGTCTTGCGATCGCGTTTCCGGAGATCGCCGAAATGCAGGCACGCGCCATCTTCGAGGGCGCCGTCGCCGCAAAGCAGAAAACCGGCACCATGCCTTATGCGGAGATCATGGTGCCGCTCATCGTGACGAAGCGAGAACTCGATCTCATCCGCGATAATATCGACGCGATGGCCGCGGCGGTCGCCAAGGAGACCGGCGAATCCGTTCCTTATTCGGTCGGCACGATGATCGAATTGCCGCGTGCCTGCTTGCAGGCTGGCAAGATCGCCGAAAGCGCAGAGTTCTTTTCCTTCGGCACCAACGATCTGACGCAGACGGGTCTCGGCATCTCGCGCGATGATGCCGGCTCCTTCCTCGGCGCCTATACGGCACGCGGCATTCTTCCCCAGGATCCCTTCATCTCGATCGATCAGGAAGGCGTCGGCGAACTCGTCGAGATCGGCGTTGAACGTGGCCGCAAGACGCGGCCCGATATCAAGCTCGGCATTTGCGGCGAGCATGGCGGCGATCCGGCGTCGATCGCGTTCTTTGCGAGGGTTGGACTGGATTATGTGTCGTGCTCGCCCTTCCGCGTGCCGATCGCGCGGCTCGCGGCGGCGCAGGCCGCGATCGCAGCCGCGGCCGAATAAAGCGCCCCGCGAAACGCGCGCATGCTGAACATGCTTAAAGAAGTGTAAGCAGGCCGCTTCGCATCCGAGGCACCTGACCCGGATTGGTTCAATCTGAAACCCGCGGCGCGCGCCGCGGGTAACCGCTCTTCAAGCTTAAACGGCGATAACCATCCCTAGAGCAACGATGCGGTCTCGCCTGTGACTCGTAAAGCACAGCCGTTCACCGAGAGCGTGCTTTTGAGGGGGCGTGCTTTTGAGTCGGTACCGCATCAGTTGGGTCATGGGCGTTGTCGCCCCGTGGTGTCTCGGCGTCGGTCTCGTCGTATCCATGTCGGCGGATGCCGGCCAGGATCTGAACTTCGGCGCCACGATCGCGCCCGTTGCCCTATCCGCCGTCATCAAGCCCATCGATCTTATTCCGCCGGACATCGGCCGCACGGCGCCGGGCTTTTTCTCCGGCATCGCGCCCTCGGCTGCCGAAGAGGCGCATCTGGTGATTGGCGCGCCGGAAGAATTCAAGCGGCCCGTCGATGAAGTCCCGCCGCGCATTGCCATGAAACATTTTGCCGTCGCGCATACGGCGCCCGAGATCGATCGCAGCCATAAAGGCGATCCGCTCGTCGGCCTGCGTCCGACCTTCGACAGCGAATTGCGCCGCCGTGGCAGTCTGAGCCAGATGCTCACCGCCGATCTTCTGTTCACCCAGGACGACCGCTGGCCGGCGAGCGCTTTTTCGACGAATGAGGGCGATGTCAGCGGTCCTGACAGCGTCGCGCATTTCGAACCTTGGCCGGAAGGTGAGACGCCGACGACGGCACATACGGCAGCCGATGCCTCGCCGAGCCAGGGCGGCGTGTCGCTGATTACGTTACGTCCGGAAGCTGTGATGGCGCGGCTGGCGCAGGGGGCGACGCCCGCCGTGCCGCGCGCCATTGGTCTTGCTTCGGCAACGCCGGCGCCCGCCGATGCGGCCCCGGTCGAAGTTTTGGCTTCGGCAATTCTGCCGAAGGACACGTCGGCGATCCCGGCGAGCCGGCCGAACTACGCTGCGCTGATCGGCCAGGATCAATCGGCGCGTGAAAAACACTGTCTCGCGGAAGCGATTTATTTCGAGGCGCGCGGCGAATCGGAAGAAGGGCAGGCGGCGGTCGCGCAGGTTGTTCTCAACCGCGCCTCAAGCGGACTCTATCCATCATCGATCTGCGGCGTCGTCTTCCAGAATCGCAGCCATTATCATGCGTGCCAATTCTCGTTTGCCTGTGAGGGCCGCTCATTGCGGATCACGGACACCGACTCGTGGAAGACGGCGGAGCGGATCGCCAATGAAGTCACGGCCGGCAAAACCTATCTGGCCGATGTTGGCGCAGCGACTCATTACCATGCCGATTATGTGCGACCTTATTGGGCACGACGGCTCAAACGCATGGATGTGATAGGCCATCACATCTTCTACAAGCTGCGGCCGGGGCAGACCTGAGAGGCTCCAAGACCCAGGCCGTTTTCGGGGAAATCCCCGATTTAAGTTGCTGCGCCAACGCAAAACGGCCATTTTCGGCATCAATATGGGGCAGCCTGCCGACTTGGAGGCGACCCGTAAGAGCGATTGGCCTTTCGACGGGGCTTTATTTTTACCTAGGTTTTTGATGGCGCCGGAGCGGCCGCGCCCATTGCCCGCCTCGCCTCGAATGCTCTAGGATTTCCGGCCTGCGATCGTCGAGCCGCGCGGCCAAGAGGAAATGCTGAGCGGCAAGTCCCGTTCTTCGAAAACCCGTAGCAGTGGCTGTCGGCCGAGAAACTTGAGATTGTCTGGAGGAAATACGCTTGTCTTCGCATCACCTCGCATCGCGTAAAGCACCGCTCCTCGTCTCGCTTTTGATGGGTGCCTCGGCCATCGCGATGATCGCCGGCCCGGCGATGGCACGGGAGCAGGAAAATTTCGCCGTTGCGACGCCTTTCGAAGTCGGCGACAGCCCGTCCGGCAATTATCTCGCCGCGCTGATCGCGGGCGCCGATCGCGACACGACCGCCGCCGCGACCTTCTTCCGCGAAGCACTGCGGTTCGACCCGCGCAATCAGCAATTGCTCGAGCGCGCCTTTGTTGCCGCTGTCTCGAACGGCAATATGCAGGATGCCTTCGGCCTCGCCGAGCGTCTGATTGCGCGCGATCCCACAAACGGCCTGGCGCATCTCGCGCTCGGCGTTCGCGCCATGAAGGCGGGGCAGTTTTCCGCTGCGCGTTCGCAGTTCGCCCGGAACGGGTCGGGGCAGGAGCGTGATCTGACCGCGACGCTGCTTTCGGCTTGGACCTATGCTGGCAACGGCGAGTCCAAGAAGGCGATCGATCTTCTCGACCGGCTGCAGGACCGCAACTTCGCGGTCTTCCGCGAATATCACCAGGCTCTGATCGCCGATCTCGGCAATGATATCCCGACTGCGACGAAGGATTATACGGCCGCTTACTCGGCCGATAAGACGACGCTGCGTCTCGTGGATGCCTATGCGCGTTTCGTGAGCCGCCAGGGCGATAATGAATCGGCGATCCGCGCTTACGAAGCTTTCAATCTCGTGCTGCCGGATCATCCGACGGTGCAGAAGGCGCTCGCCGAACTTAAGGCTGGACATAAGCTGCCGCGTCTCATCAGCACGCCGGCGCAAGGCGGGTCGGAAGTACTCTATGGGCTTGGTGCCGCAGGCAGCCGCCAGGGCGACGAGCTCGCCGCGCTGATCTATCTGCGCCTCTCGCTGTATCTCGATCCGAACAACAGCCTCGCCATTCTGACGCTCGGCGATTTCTACGAGCGCATGAAGCAATATGAGCAGGCCCTCGACATTTACCAGCTGGTGCCGGACAGCGATCCGCTGCGGCTGACTGCGGATATCGAGACCGCGCAAGTGCTCGAAAATCTCGGCCGCACCGAAGAAGCGACGAAATTCTTGACGAAGGTGGTGGCCGAGCATCCCGAAAATCAGGATGCGCTGTCGTCACTCGGCAATCTGCAGCGCGCGCATAAGAATTATCCGAAAGCGGTCGCGATCTATACGAAAGCGATCGATCAGTTGAAGAGCCCCGACAATTCCAATTGGCCGCTCTTCTATTTCCGCGGCATTTCCCATGAGCGCAGCAAGCAGTGGCCCTTGGCCGAGGCCGATTTCAAACAGGCCTTGAAGCTTTCGCCGGATCAGCCGCTGGTGCTGAACTACCTGGCCTATAGCTGGGTTGATCAGGGTGTCCATCTGGACGAAGCTTTTCCGATGCTGCGCAAGGCCGTTTCGTTGCGGCCGACCGACGGCTATATCGTCGACAGTCTCGGCTGGGCGGATTATCGGCTCGGCCATTACGATGACGCAGTGAAGGAGCTCGAGCGGGCCGTCGATCTGAAGCCCGCCGATCCAGTGATCAACGACCATCTTGGCGATGCCTATTGGCGGGTCGGCCGCAAGCTCGAAGCGCATTTCCAATGGAATCATGCGCGCGATTTGTCGCCCGAACCGGAGGATCTGCCGAAGATCCTGCGGAAGATCCAGCATGGGCTCGATAGCGACGGCAAGCCGGCCGCTGTCGAGGCAACTGCGACGAAGAGCGGCGGCTAGAGCATGTCCCGGAAAAGTTGATCGACTTTTCCGACAAAGGACATGCGCCACGGTTCTGAATCGAGCCGATTTAACCCGATTAAATGGATCGCGAAGCGATTCCATTTATCGGGATCGGCTCTAAGGTCTACGAGGGGAGGACGCTTCGGCGCGCATGTCGCGCCTGAAGCGGCTTTGCACGGCGAGATCATGGGCTATAAGACCATGATCTCGCTTGTGTCCTGACCCGGCTGCCCGTGCTTCTCACCGATCGCGCACCTGCCAAAATCAATCTGACGCTGCATGTGACCGGCCGCCGTGTGGACGGCTATCACATGCTCGAAAGTCTCGTCGCCTTTTCGCGCAGCGGCGACACGCTGACGTTTGCGCCGGGCGATCGTCTGGAACTCGCGGTTGCTGGCCCGACGGCGCCCGCAGCGGGCGATCCGAACGTCAATCTCGTCGTCAAAGCCGCGCGCAATCTCGCCGAACGCGTCGACGGACTGAAGCTCGGTGCCTTTCGGCTTGTGAAGAATCTGCCTGTCGCTGCGGGCATCGGCGGCGGTTCGTCAGATGCGGCGGCGGCGCTGCGGCTTCTAGCCAAACACAACGATCTCGCGCTCGACGATCCGCGCCTGCATGATGCTGCGATGGCGACGGGCGCCGACGTTCCGGTCTGCCTCGCTGCTAAAGCGCGGATGATGCGCGGCATCGGCGAAACGCTCGGGCCGGTCGTCGATCTGCCGCCGCTGCCCGTTTTGATCGTCAATCCGCGTCAGGCGCTCGAGACCAAATCCGTCTTCGCGCAAATGAAGATCGCCGTTGGAGCCGAAACGCATTACGGCTCGCATCCGGAGATTGCCTCGGGGCTCAACGCCGAGACATTGATTGCTGCCCTCAAGAAGGGCCGCAACGATATGGAAGACGCGGCCTGCGTGCTGATGCCCATCATCGGAGATGTGCTGGCGATCCTCGCCGCCGCACCGGGTTGCAAGCTGGCGCGCATGTCGGGCTCGGGCGCGACATGTTTCGCGCTTTTTCCCGATCGCCGTGCTGTCGCCAAAGCAAAGCGCAGCATATTGGCGGCGCACCCCAATTGGTGGGTGAAAGCGGCGATGCTGAACTGAGCCTATTGCTTCGTGTCTTGCATCGCGTCGCAGAAGGTGACGAGGCTCTCGGCAAGACGCAGCGTCGCCGGGCTCGCCTCGGGCGAAGCTATGAGCGCTACCTCGGTCTGATCGATCGGCGCGAAACCATCCTCCGCCGTCAACACGCGATGCTGCGGCTGGATCGACATTTCCGACAGAATGCTGAGCCCGAGACCGGCCCCAACTGCCGCCTGAATGCCCGACAGGCTCGAACTCGAATAGGCCATATGCCAGGGACGCCCGGCGGATTCGAGCGCATGAATGGCGCGCTTGCGATAGACGCAGCCCGGCGGGAATCCGATCAAGGGAACGGAACGCCCGGAGAGATCGACCGGATGCGCGCGGCTCGTCACCCAATGAATGCGTTCGGGCCAGACGGCGATGCCGCCCTTTTCGCCGGCATCGCGCTTGATGAGCGCGAGATCCAACTCGCCGCGTTCGAGATCACGTCGGAGGTAGATGCTCTGATCGCTGCGGATATCGAGCCGCAGGCCCGGTCGCGATCTCGCGAAATTCGCCAGCAACTCCGTGAGCCGATAGGCGGCAAAATCCTCGGGAATGCCCAGCTGGACAGCGCCTTCCTGATTGGGGCGGGTCAGCACATCGCGCGCTTCCTCGGCGAGCGAAAGAATGCGGCGCGCGTAGGAGAGCAGCCGCTCGCCGTCCTCGGTCGGGCTGACTTTCTTGCCGATGCGGTGGAGGAGGGGGCGGCCGATGTCGTCTTCGAGCCGTTTGATCTGTTGGCTCACTGTCGATTGCGTCCGGTGGACACGTTCGCCGGCCCGGGTGAAACCGCCGGCATCGACGACTGAGACGAAGCTGCGCAAGAGATCGAGGTCAAGCATGAGCTTAATCATTCGATTTTCGAATGGATACTATCCTATCATTTAATTTCCAAATTAACAGCGCATCCGGCATGAAGGCGGCCCTAGAAGCCGATCCCCTCATCGGACTCGCTTCGCGATCCACTTGAGCGGGACAAATCGGCTCGATTCTGAGCCGTGGCGCATGTCCTTTATCGGAAAGTCGATCAACTTTTCCGGGGACATGCTCCAAGGAGCGAGAGCCATGTCCCTCATGTCTTCGGAACGGATTTCCAGTTCCAGCCGCTTCAATCTGCTGCCCCTCGCGATCGGCGGCTTCTGCGTGCTGTGGAGCCTTGCCTTTATCGCCGGCAAGATCGGGGTGACCGACTGCCCGCCGCTGCTGTTGCTGGCCGCCCGCTTTCTGACGGCAGGCGTTCTGATCTTCGCCATCTCGGCCTTGCGGCGGGACAAATGGTCGTGGTCGCTGCGCGATATCCGTGTGTTTGCGCTGCTGGGCATCGTCAACAACGCGCTCTATCTGGGCCTCGGCTATATTGGTCTCAAGAGTGTCTCGGCGGGGCTCGGTACGCTGATCGTCAGCACCAATCCGATCTTCACCGCCATATTGGCCGCGCTGCTTCTCGGTGAGGCTTTCACCTGGCGGAAAGGACTCGGACTGGTTCTCGGCCTCGGTGGCGTTGGCCTGATCGTTGCCGACCGCATGTCGGTCGGTACCGACAGCGTGCCGGGGATCTTGTTCACACTCGCTTCGCTTGCCGCGATCGTCGCTGGTACAATCCTGTTCAAGCTCTTCGCGCCGAAGGGCGATCTGTGGATCGGCAATGGTATTCAGAGCCTGTCCGCCGCTATTGTGCTTGCGCCGATCGCGCTCATGACATCGAGCGTGAGCGACATCCATCCGAGCCTGCGCCTAATCGGCGCCTTCACCTTTCTCGTCCTCTGCGGATCGATCCTGGCCTTCTTGCTCTGGTTCCATCTGCTCGCGGTCTGCGGCGCGACGGCGGCGAGTTCCTTCCACTTTCTGATCCCGCCGCTCGGCATGTTCTTCGCGTGGCTCGTGCTTGGGGAGCATGTGATGCCGTTCGATTTTCTGGGGGTCGTGCCGGTGGCACTCGGCATCTATCTGGTGACGCGGCCGGACGCCGGCTCTGTAAAGCTCAATAAATCCCGGGAATGAGGCGCTTGGTGCGCGTGTAATAGGCGTCATATTCGGCGCCGAATTCGGTCCGCAGCAAAGCCTCTTCCGCATCCATCCGGGCGATGAGCGAAATAAGGTTGAGAAGCGCGAGGATAACGCCGACGATCGAGCGGAAGGCGAGACCCCAGCCGATCACTCCGATGAGCAATCCCAGATAGCCGGGGTTGCGAATGTAAGTGTAGATGCCGGTCGTCACCAGCTTGTGCCCGGCCTGGATCGCGACGAGCCCGCTGAAGCGTTCGCCGAGCACGAAGACCGGCCAAAGCCGTAGCACGCCGCCGATTACGCCGAGAACCACGCCGAGCCAGCGCGTCGCCTCGCCATCGATGGTCCAGAAGCCGATACGGTCCATGTAAGGAGGAATCAAAGCACTCAGAAGTGAGAGCCCACCGAAAGCGGCGAGAACCCAGCGGTTGCTGCGGTCCTCGCGTTCGCCCGTGCTCAAATTGCCGCTGGTGAAGAAGGATGCGATGGTGAGGATCACCGTCACGGCGACGAGTGCAACAAGTGCTGCATGCGAAAAGAAGGCCGCAACGCCGCCGAAGGCCCAAATCGAAAGGCCGAGATAGACGACGACCATAAGGATCGATGGAAGCACAAGCTTGGTATTCATCGGATTGCCCCATACGGCAGCGTTCCGAGAGATATCTAATGCGCGCGCTCGATACAGAAATCGACGACGTCGATCAACGCTGCCTTCCATTGTGACGCAGGGAAAAGCTCCAGCGCATCGCGCGCCATCGCGCCATAATGACGGGCGCGCTCGACCGTATCTTCGAGCGCACGGTGCGCATGCATGGTCGCGATCGCCGCTTCGAGATCACCCTCATTGAGTTCGCCCATTTCGAGCGTGCGTGACCAGAAGGCGCGTTCCTTTTCCGAGCCGCGGCGGAAGGAGAGGACGACGGGCAGGGTGATCTTGCCTTCACGGAAATCGTCGCCGACATTCTTGCCGAGCTTGGCGGAGGTGCCGCCATAGTCGAGTGCGTCGTCGATGAGCTGGAAGGCGATGCCAAGATTGACGCCATAGCTGCGGCAGGCGGCGATCTCCGCCTTCGGCCGCTGGCCGAGGATGGCGCCGACTTCGCAAGCCGCGCCGAACAGCGCCGCCGTCTTGGCGCGGATGACGGCGAGATAATCGTCCTCGCTTGTCTGCATGTCCTTCGACGCGGAAAGCTGCATCACTTCGCCTTCAGCGATAACTGCGGCAGCGGAGGACATGACTTCGAGGCAATTGAGCGAGCCGACTTCGACCATCATCTTGAAAGCCTGGCCGAGCAGGAAATCGCCGACAAGCACGCTTGCCTCATTGCCCCACAGCATACGCGCCGCGAGCCGGCCGCGCCGCATATCGCTTTCATCGACAACGTCATCGTGCAACAACGTCGCCGTATGCATGAATTCGACGGCGGCAGCGAGCTTGATATGGCCGCTGCCCTTGTAGTTGCAGAGACCGGCCGTCGCCAAAGTCAGCATCGGCCGTAATCGTTTGCCACCCGACGAAATGAGGTGATGGGCGATGTCGGGGATCATCGTCACATGCGATGCCGCGCGCGACAGAATTGTCTGGTTGACGCGCTCCATACCGGCAGCGACGAGATCATGCAGCGCTTCGACACGCCGCTCCGGCCCAACCTCTTCCAGGGGAATCACGACGCCCACGCTCTTGGCCTCCAACCAACACATTGATCTTGCGTAATAAGCTGCGCAGGATCACGGCTTCCCGACAGGGAAGGGACTCGCATGTGCTCAACGCATGGGCTCAAGCTGCATGGAGGCCACTTTGGTGGCAAATTAGGCCGCAAGTGCACCGCCTGCAACCGATGCCGGGTAGGACTTTGGCGCGGCAGGACATTTTGCCCCATGGTGTGATGCTGTTTTGCAACGAACCGGCTAGGAAGGAACATGATCGAACTGATGCGGACCAATGATTTGGTCTTGATCTCGGCCGTCGAGGCCATCCTCGCCGAGTACGGAATCACCGTCTTGGTGGCCGACCAGTTCACCAGCTCGATCGAAGGATCGCTCGGTTTCCTGCCGCGGCGTCTCCTCGTGCTTGAGGAAGATGCGGCGCCGGCTCGCAGAGCGCTCGTCGATGCGGGGCTCGCCGGAGAATTGCGGCATGGCTGAAACGGCCGCGGCAGCGATCAGCGAAGATGCACTTCTGGGGGGACGGTTGTCGCTTCGGCAGCCGCGTCAAGGCCATCGCGCCGGCAGCGACGCTGTGCTTCTGGCGGCCGCCGCGCCCGCCGACGTTGCGGGGCTCGTGCTCGATGTCGGATCAGGCGTCGGTGCTGCGGGTCTCGCACTGGCCGCTATGCGGCCTGACGTCACCTTCGGCCTCATCGAAAATGATCCGCCGCTCGCCGCTCTCGCACGCGATAACATCGCCGCCAATCAATGTGGCACGCGAGGTCAAATTTTCGAAGCCGATGTGATCGATGCGGACGCGCGGCGCGCAGCGGGTCTTGCAGATGCAAGCGCGGCGCTGGTGATCACCAATCCGCCGTTTCTCGACGCGTCAAAAATTCGTGTCTCGCCGCATAAGGGCAAAGAGACGGCGCATGTTCTGGCGCCGGGCCTCACCCTTGATGATTGGATCGCCGCCTGCCTCGCGCTTCTCGCCGATGGCGGCCAATTTCTCATGATTCACCGGCCAGAGGCCTTGCCGGAGATTCTTGCCGCGCTTGCCGACCGCGCTGGCAATATCGTGCTCAAGCCGGTCGCGCCGCAGGCCGACCGCGCCGCCGTGCGCTTGCTCGTCAGCGCACGCAAGGGACGCCGCGGCCCGCTGAGCCTTGCCGCGCCTTTCATTCTGCACGAAGGAAATCGCTTCACGCCCATGGCGGAGGCGGTGCATCGCGGCGAGGCTTTGCTTTCGTGGTGAGCGAAGCGCGCGCTCTGATCGTGGTCAAGCTATCGGCACATCGGGCAGACCCGATGTGCCTGAGTTCGCGTAGCGGCTAAAGTTCGTCAGCTTCCCACTCACCAATAGCGGTGCCAGTAGTGCCACCGATGCCAGCGGTGCCAATAATGCCAACGGTGCCAGCGGTGCCAATAGTGCCAACGATGCCAATAATGCCACCGATGCCAATAGGCCTTTTCGATCTGCGGTGCGGCGGCGGGCGTCGCCGATGTCGCGATCGAAGGTGCCGCCTGGGTGAGGCCCGCCGTCGGCGCGGCTTGCGCAATATTCGCCGCTCCTCCGAGAATTCCGGTCGCGGCGCCAAGAACAATCATAAATTTAGAAAGAAAGATCATAAATTTAGATGGTGAGAACATCTGTACCTCCATGTGTCGGTCTCGACATTCAGGCAACGCCGGAAAGGCGCCGGAAGACGCACGAGTTCAAATCATAAAATCGCACTATGGTTGCCGGAACCGCAGCGATAATGCAGATTTGCCCTCATCTGTCGCGGCGCAGCTTTCCGCTTTCGTTGCGCTGCAATCTCCGCTAGAGCAGGGGCCGCAAAAGCTGCCCGACTTGACCACAACATGCGCGAGCCATGACGATTGCCCTGGATCCTTCGCAGAACCTCGCCGCCAGCGCCGCGCTCGATCCGCGCCGGTCGTTTCAAGGCCTTATCCTGGCGCTGCAGCGCTTCTGGGCGGACGTCGGCTGCGCGATCTTGCAGCCCTATGACATGGAGGTCGGGGCAGGCACATTTCATCCTGCGACGGTTCTGCGCGCGTTGGGACCGAAGCCCTGGCGTGCCGCCTTCGTGCAGGCTTCGCGCCGGCCGAAAGACGGGCGTTATGGCGAGAACCCGAACCGCCTGCAGCATTACTATCAGTTTCAGGTGATCCTGAAGCCGTCGCCCGACAATCTGCAGGATCTCTATCTCGCCTCGCTCGCCGCGATCGGCGTGGACGCGCATGTACACGATATCCGGTTCGTCGAAGACGATTGGGAGAGCCCGACGCTTGGCGCCTGGGGCCTCGGCTGGGAGTGCTGGTGCGACGGAATGGAAGTCTCGCAATTCACCTATTTCCAGCAGGTCGCGGGCATTGAATGCGCGCCCGTCTCAGGCGAGCTGACCTATGGGCTCGAACGGCTCGCCATGTATGTGCAGGGCGTCGAGAGCATTTACGATCTGAACTTCAACGGCCGCGAAGGCGCCGAAAAAATTACCTACGGCGATGTCTTCAAACAAGCCGAGCAGGAATATTCGCGCTACAATTTCGAAGCCGCCAATGTCGAGATGCTGTTCCAGCATTTCAAGGACGCAGAGGCCGAATGCAAGGCGCTGCTGGACGCCGGCGACAAAGGCGACCGGCAGCTGATGGTGCTGCCCGCCTATGACCAATGCATCAAGGCGTCACATATTTTCAATCTGCTCGATGCGCGCGGCGTCATCTCCGTGACGGAGCGTCAGAGCTATATTTTGCGCGTACGCGAACTCGCCAAAGCCTGCGGCAGGGCCTGGCTGAAGACGGAAGCTGGCGGAGCGGCCTGATGTCGGTGAAGTAACGCGGCTCAGGTTTTAAACGTCTCGCGCAGCCAGGCGACGAGACGCGCCTGATCGCTGACGACATCAAGATCGGGTTCCGGCGCGCCCTTGAAGCCATGCTTCTCCAGAAGATCGACGACGCGCAGTCCGCGATTGGCGGGATTGATGACGCTCATGGCTTTGGTCGCGATTTCGATGGCGAGCGTACGGGACATTTGTTTGGCGGAGGACATTGGTGGCCTGTTGGATTGCCTTTCTGGCGTTAAGCATCCTTTGCGTCTCGCCACAAGGTTCGTGCGATGAATAACCAATGTAACCGCACCGCGATCCTATTGATGCCCGGGCGACAACCTCGCTTTGTTCGCGGCGGCAATCGCGACGCTGACGAATGAGGTTCGCCTACCTAGGCATTTCCCTCGGGCGCACGATGCGTCTATAGAGGGCGCGCCGAAACCAATCTTCATGGCCGTTGTTCACCGCCCACGATGCCCGACTTCCTTCTCGAACTGTTTTCCGAGGAAATTCCCGCCCGCATGCAAACGCAGGCGGCCGACGATCTGCGCCGCCTGGTGACAGGTGCCTTGACCGAACAGGGGCTCGCCTTCGAAGGCGCGGCGAGCTTTGCGACGCCACGGCGCCTGGCGCTCCATATCGCCGGGCTGCCCGAGCGCCAGCAGGACCGGAGCGAGGTAAAGAAAGGCCCGCGTGTTGGCGCGCCCGATGCCGCCGTCCAGGGCTTTTTGAAGAGCGCCGGCCTGTCCTCGCTTGCTGAAGCCAAGATCGAGGTCGAGCCGAAGAAAGGCGAATTTTATGTTGCGATTGTCGAAAAGCCGGGCCGCGGCACCGCCGAACTCTTGGCCGAAATTCTCCCAAGCGTTCTAAAGAATTTTCCCTGGCCCAAATCGATGCGCTGGGGCGCCAGCTCGGCGTCGCCGGAGGCGCTGCGCTGGGTGCGTCCGCTCCATGCGATCCTTGCGACCTTCGGTCCCGAGACTGAGGAAACGGAAGTCGTCTCTTTTACGCTCGACGGGATCAAGTCGGGCCATACGACATACGGCCACAGATTTATGGCGCCCGGCGCCATCAACGTCCGGCGTTTCGATGATTATGTCGCCTCGCTCGAAAGGGCGAAGGTGGTGCTCGATGCCGAGCGGCGCCGCGACATCATCCTCTTTGACGCGCAAAGCCTCGCTTATGCGCAAGGCTTGGAGCTTGTCGTCGATACGGCACTGCTCGAAGAAGTCGCTGGTCTCGTCGAATGGCCGGTCGTACTGCTCGGCGAATTCGATGAAGCCTTTCTCGAAATTCCGCCGGAAGTGATCCGCGCAACGATCCGCGCAAACCAGAAATGTTTTGTTCTGCGCGATCCCGAGACGCATCGTCTCGCCAATAAGTTTATCTTGACGGCCAATATCGTCGCCGCGGATGGCGGCGCCGCTATTGCAGCCGGCAACGCGCGCGTCGTCCGGGCCCGGCTATCCGATGCGAAATTCTTCTACGACACCGATCTTCATGTGAAGTTGGAAGACCGGCTCGCAAAGCTCGACGACATCGTCTTCCACGAAAAGCTCGGCTCGCAGGGCGCGCGGGTAAAGCGGCTCATCTCACTCGCGCAATGGCTGGCGACGCAGCTCAATGCCGATGCGCAAAGCGCGGCGCGCGCGGCGAAGCTCGCGAAGGCGGATCTCACCTCCGAGATGGTCGGTGAGTTCCCCGAGCTGCAAGGCTTGATGGGCAAATATTATGCGCGGGCGCAAGGCGAGCCTGAAGCGATCGCTGCGGCGATCGAGGATCATTACAAGCCGCAAGGACCGAACGACCGCATTCCGAGCGATCCCGTCGCCATCGCCGTCGCGCTTGCCGACAAATTCGACACGCTGATCGGCTTCTTCGCAATCGACGAGCGCCCGACCGGCAGCAAGGACCCGTTTGCCTTGCGCCGCGCTGCGCTCGGCATCATCCGCCTTATTCTCGAAAATGAGCTGCGCCTGCCGATCCTCGCAGCCGCGCGTGAAGCGCTCGCCAATTACGAGCGTTTCAGCGCCGATCAAGCGATCAGTGAAGCGCTCCCGACGCAGATTCTCAGTTTCTTTGCGGATCGCCTGAAAGTCTATCTGCGCGACAAGGGTGCGCGGCACGATCTGATCGACGCAGTCTTTGGGCTTGGTGAGCAGGATGATCTTCTGCTCATCGTCCGCCGCGTCGAGGCGCTCGGCCGTTTCCTCGATACGGATGACGGCGCCAATCTGCTTGCCGGTTATCGTCGCGCCGCCAATATTCTGAAGGCTGAGGAAAAGAAGGCGAGCGAGCAAGAGGTCGCTTCCTATCAAGAGGCTTTCTCACCTGAGATTTTCGCTGTCGACGAAGAGCGCGACCTCGCCGCCGGCCTCTTGTCTGCGGCCACTTCTGCCATCCACGCCATCGCGGAAGAAAATTTCGAGGCAGCGATGCAGGCGCTTTCGGATCTGCGCGCGCCGGTCGATGCGTTTTTCGACAAGGTGACGGTTAACAGCGAGGACAAGGCGCTGCGCCTCAACCGGCTGCGTTTGCTGAACGCTTTCCGTGCGGCAGTCCATAAGGTCGCGGATTTCTCCAAGATTGCGGGTTAAAAAGCCGGCGGAGCGCCGGGCTTTTTTATGACGTCTTTATTTTCCGGCGCATCGTGCTGTCTCGAACCTTTATGGCTCTTTCGCCAGATTCATCCCGCAGCCGAGAATTCGGCGTGGGAGATAGAAATGAGATCGCGACTAGCCGTCAGGCATCGAACGGGCAAATGCCCGGATTTCGTTTTCGCTATTTTGATTGTTTTCGTTATTCTGCTCATCGGCCCTCTGCGCGCCATCGACGTGCTAACAGCGCAAGGGGGCGGCAACCTTGGATAACCCTCCCGAACTGAGGCGGCTTGCCGATGCGCCGCATTTTCTCATCGGCCGCGACGGCCAGGCCGGCTGGGTCGTCACCGAGGTCCACGGCCGCTGCGGCGGCCTCTTCTGCGATGAGGAATCGGCCCGGCGCTACGCCAAAGGAGGAGAGCGGCGGCCATCTTGAGGCGATCGAATTCGCCGATTGGCCGCTCGACCTCCGGCTGAGCCCGGACCAGCCGTTCGGTGCCTCATTTCCGGCCCAACCGCTCAGCCAAAGACTTCTGATCTCGACCTTTCCCAATCGTTTCGCTACCAAGGCTGGAACGATCGGGTTAGGCATGGGCGAAATCGAAACCATAAAAGAGACCACGGCGGCTGCGAAGACTGACGCGCCGCCCGGCATGAACGTGCTGGCCGGCGCGTTCGAGCTGGCGCCGCGCGGCGCCCGCAAATACGACTGGCGCGATCCCTATCACGTGGCGCTGTCGCTCACTTGGCCGAAATTCATCTGCCTCTTCATCCTCCTCGACCTCGCCATCAATCTGATCTTCGCGATGCTGTATTTCCTGCAGCCGGGTGCGATCGCCAATGCCAAGCCGGGCTCGCTTGCCGATTGCTTCTTTTTCAGCATGGAGACGCTGGCGACCGTCGGCTATGGCGTGATGGCGCCCGCAACGCTCTACGCCCATTCCATCGCCTCGACGGAAATTCTAACCGGCATGGCCTTCATGGCGATCATGACCGGCCTGACCTTCGTGCGGTTTTCACGGCCGAAGGCGCGGATTCTTTATGCGAAAAATCCGGTGATCGGCCATTTCAACGGCAAACCGACGCTGATGATCCGTATCGCCAATGGCCGTGCGACGCGCCTGACCGACGCGACGGCGCAGCTCGGCGCGCTCATCAATGAATGGACACTGGAAGGCCAGTTCTATCGGCGCATCATCGATCTGCGGCTCAACCGCTCGCGCATTCCGCTCTTTGGTCTTACCTGGACCTTGCGGCATGAGATCGATGAGACGAGCCCCTTCTTCGGCCTCGATCCCGTGAAGATTCGCGAATTGGTGGTGCGTCTCTTCCTGTCGATCGAAGCGCGCGACCCCAATCTGGCGGCGCAAGTCTATGATGTCAAAGACTATGGGGTGGACGAAATTTTATACGGCTATCGCTATGCCGATGCCGTCGGCATCGACAAGGATGGCAGCACCGTCGCCGATCTGACACGGATCAGCTGGACGGAAAAAGAGTCGGCGAACTAGCCGATGGTGATGGTCAGCGGCACGAGGCTAGCGACTGTCGCTTCGAGCCTGTCGCCTTTGACCACAGGCCCGACGCCGGCCGGTGTGCCGGTGAAGATGAGATCGCCCGGCGCAATCGTGATGATCTCCGAGAGCTTGCTGACGAGTTCGGGCACGTTCCAGATCATCTCGGCGAGATCGCCGCTCTGGCGCAACTGACCATTGACCTTCAGTTCGATCGCGCCTGTGGCGAGGACGCCCAACTGCGCCTTCGGCGTGATGGCCGCGCAAGGCGCCGAAAAGTCGAAGGCCTTCGACATTTCCCAGGGCCGGCCCTTGGCCTTGAATTGCGCTTGCAGATCGCGCTTCGTCATGTCGAGGCCGACCGCATAGCCGAAGATCATGTCGTTGACCATCTCCGGCGCGAGATTCTTGCCGCCGCTGCTCATCGCGACAACGAGTTCGACCTCCGGCTGCAGATCGCTCGTACCGGACGGGTAGGGCATCGTCTCGCCATTTTGCAGAATGGCATCGGCGGGCTTCATGAAGAAGAAGGGCTCGTCGCGCACCGGATCGCCGCCCATCTCTTTGACGTGCTCGCGATAGTTACGGCCGACGCAATAGATGCGCCCGACCGGAAATGGTGACGCGGATGCGACGGGAAGCGTGACGATGTCAGGCGCGGCGATCGCGTAAGGACCCATGATCAAATTCCGCCTTTGCGCCTGTTACTCGACATCGAGCGGCTCGCTGCCGGTCGGCTTGCCATTGGCGCCGAGGGTGATCTTCTCGATCTTTTGTTCGGCGCTCTTCAGCAGCTCTTCGCAGCGCTTCTTTAGCGCTTCGCCGCGCGCATAGATCGCGATCGATTCTTCGAGCGGCACGGCGCCCTTTTCGAGCTTATCGACGACGCCTTCAAGCTCGGCCAGCGCCCGCTCGAACGGCATCGTGGCGATATCATCCTGTTTTGTCTCGGTTTTTGTATCAGTCAAGGTCGGTCTCACTAGGCGGTGTCCGCGTCGCGCCCCTTATATCATGCCGGGTTGGAAGGGCGAGCAAAGACAAATTTTGGTAGACGAAGCCGATCCCGATCAGAACGAAGCCGAGGATAATGAAGGAGAAGGCCCGCAAAATGCCGCTCAGCCCCGTGAGGTCGAAGATGAAGACTTTACCGACGGCCATGGCCACTAGAATGATCGAGATGATGCGCGCCTCATTCGAGCGCCGCCAAATGCCGAGCCCGAGGAACAGAATGCCGAGGGCAAGCCACAGCGCCGAATAGCTGTAGAGTTCGGCGGCGGAAGCCCAGGTTATGATGTTGAGAATGTCGCCCTGGAAAATGCGGCGCAGCTCCAAATTGAGGAAGGCAAAAAGCAGGACATAGGCGCTGATCCGTGCGGCGAGCCGGTACCATTCCGGCCGCACGCCCTCGGCAACCCTATAGAGAGCAAAAGCGAGAACAGCGGGCAGAAGATAGGCGAGCCAGAGCGTATTGAAGAAAGGACCGCCTTCGATGGTGATGCTGCTGAAGAGCGGATTGGCGACAATGAGCAGGCCGATCCCGCTTAGCGCAAAAGAGAGCACGCCGAAGCCAAGCGAAGCGCCGCGCAAGATGATGTTGGAACGCGTCGCATCAAGCTTTGTGAGAAAGATCGCAAAAGCGAAACTCTCAGTCGCAAAGAGACCTTGCTCGAGGAGGCCGAAGGTCGGTGCAAAGGGATTGCCGCCGTTGAGCGCATGGCGCGTCTCGAAGAAAACCAGGAAGACCGCGAGCAGTATGGCGAGGCCTTGTGCGACATGCACCGGCGGGTCTTCGCTGCGCGCACGCATGAAGCGGGCCGACAGCGCAAAGGCCGCAGCCGGGATGCCATAGCCGGCAAGCAGCGGCGTGGTGCCGAGATTGGTGCCGACGATTTGCGGATCGAGCGCCAAGCGCGCGGCAACGATAAGACCCAAGCCCAGAACGCACCAGCGCAGCGACGGAATGTCGAGGCGGCGATCGACGAATGCGGAGCCGAGGGCAGAGAGTGCAAGCGCGATTGTCAGTGTTCCGCGTTCGAGCTGGAAGATGAGCCCCAAAGTCAGTGCCGAAAGCGCGGTGGCAGCGAAGGCGCCAAGCGCCAGGCGTAGGGCTGGCGAGTTGCCCGCCGCGATACGATTGCGGAACAAGGTCGCGGCGAAAAGTGCGAGAAGCTGACGACGCCAGCCGCTGCTGCAAGCAGGCTGTCGCCGAAGGCCGTATGCAGCCGCAGGTAGGCGATGCCTAAAGCGGCGAGGGGCACGAGACAGGCGGTCGCCGCGAAAATCGCCCCCACGGTCTGCCGGACGTTTGGCACGACCCAAAGCCTGCGCGCCGGGAAAAACGCGAGAGCCGCAGTGCCGAGGATCATGCAGTAACAGAAGAGATTGGCGTCGCTCGGCATCTGCCAATGCGTCGCCACGGCGCCAGGACGCAGTGGCGCATCCGGCCACATCACGAATGTCTCGACAAAGAGAATGCCTGCCGTCAGACAGAGACCTGCTGCTTCGAAGGCGCGCAATCCGGCCACGAGCAGGATCGCGACGATCAGGCCTACGCCGATGAGCGCGCCGATGTCGAAGTGAAAGCCGCTCCACGAAAGCGCGAGCAAAGCTAGAAAAGCGAAGACGGACGGAACGCCGATCGAAATCCAGTCTTGCGCCTTGTCTGAATCGGGGAGCGACGACCTCCGGCCGGCAACGAAGAGAAGCACGGCGAGAAAAGTCTGCAGAACGGCGTGTGCAAGAGAGGCTTTCGAAAACGAACCTGTATTGAGAAGCAGCCCCCAAAGGAACGCTCCAGCGGCCGCGGCAAGCGCGAGCCATAGCCAATATCGCAGGCGCGCAAGGCCATAGGTGCAGGCCGTGATCACCGCGACATAGATCACGACCGGCCAAGGATTGGGCTCGTGCGAGGAGACGAGGAGCGGTGCCGTCAAAGCGGCGATGAGGCCGACAGCGCCGAGAGCCGGACCATGCAGCGCAGCCGCCAGAATGGAGCCGAGGCCGATTGCACCGAGCGCGAGGAAGGCGAATGTCGGTCCGATAAATCCATAAAGTGCATGCGCCGCATAGATCGAGCCAAAGGCCGCGACCGTGCCCGCTGCTGTCAAAACCGCCGGAATAGACAGCGGGGATGCGCTTTCAGGAGATGCCGCAGCCTTTACGCGACGGCGGAGAATTTCGCCGGCCGTAACGAGACCGGCAGCCAGCACGAGACCGAGCGTGACGCGCGCGCCTGGCCCAAACCAGCCTTGTTCGATGGAGAAGCGGACGAGCAGCAAAGCGCCGAGCGCCAAGGCAATGCCACCGACGATGACGGCCCAACGCGTGCCGAGCGACTCTTCGATCGAGCGCGGTGGTTGCGGCGGCGTGGCCGAAAGAACAGGCGGAGGCGGCGGCACCTCGGGCGGTTTGGGCGGCGGCGATTCTGCTGCGGCGGATACCGCTTCGGCGGGCGGCTGATCGGCCGTTATAATCGGAGGCGGAGGTACGACAGCGGGCGGAGTTTCCGGCGCGATATCCGTCTGTGGCGGCGAGGGTCGTACCACGCCGCCTGCTTCAAGCAATTGCAGCCGCCGCTCAGTTGCTTCAAGCCGGTTTCGCATTCCGCCGAGGCGGATTTCCGTTTCGCGCAGCCTTTGGCCTGCGTTCAACGTCATAAAGAAGGCGATGGGACTGAGGATGAGGCAAACAACAACAAAGAAGCCGACGACAAAGAGCCATTCCATCAAAGCTCCCCCCAATGATGTCGCTCAGCCTTATGTTGTCTGCCCTTGCCGGCGATGTTTGCTAAAGCACAGCAAAAATAAATTCAGCGCAAATCGAGCCCGAAGGGCACGCCTTCGGCGCAATCCCGGCCGCGGCCGATTTTTTCCACGGCGGCAATCATGCGGCCATTGCGGCCGAGCATGGCGTCGGCGACGGCAACAAGCTTTTTGTTAGGCGTGGCCGTCGGCGACGCATGGCGGATCGCCCGCGCCAGTTCCGCTTCGTCGCGATCGGGACGCAACGCGCAGGCGGAGATGAAGGCCGCCGCCGTCGAGCGGCTGACGCCCGCAAAGCAATGGATCAGCAGCGGGTCCTGACGGTCCCATTGCTGTACGAAATCGAGGAGGCTCGCGACATGCGTTTCGCAGGGCAATGTCTCGCCGTCGGTTTCGACGACGATATCGGAGACGGCAACGAAGAGATGCCGCTCGGCCGCTATCGCCGCGGGCCGATGCACGATGATCTCGGGATTGATTAGCGTCACGAGCGACCGCGCACCGATCTCGGAAGCGATATCGGCGATCTTGAAGATCGAGCAGACGTGAATGCTGGACAAAGTCAAACCTTCTGAAAGCGAATCCCACGCTTTTATAGGATGGCAAGTTCGGCGCCCTGATGACGTGCGCCCCCGCACGGCCTTGTTGTGATCGGGCTCTGTGCGGCGATCTCATGCCACAGAGGAGCGGGGCTTCGCAAGTTGCGGGGTTTCCCTTGCGGCACGTGCGGTCAAGTGCTTGAGTTCAGTCAGAAAACGCTCTGTCGCAACCCGCGGCGGCCAGGGTTCCCAGGGTTTGTCGCCGTAGACAGGCGCGAGCGGGTCCTGCACCAGCGGCTTGAACGGAATGCGAAGCACATTGCGCACCTCGGCATCGGTCCAGCCGACGACATGCACGGCTTCGCTGGCAGCGGCGGTGCGGTCGGCTTTCTTATGCGGCCGACGATCTTTCTCGGTCCAGACTGGCAGATTGTAGCGAATGGCAATGGCCGCCGAGAGCCGCGCCGCGATATCACGATAGGCGTCGCCGAGAAACGGCTTCAGCACGGAGATGCAATCGAAGCCGAGCAGGCCTTCATCGGCATCGTGCAAAAGCTCGCGAAGATCGGCGCGCGCATCCTGTACATCGGGAAACCAGAGCCGCCGGAGCCGCAAGACGAAGAGGGAATGCTGAGCCACGGAAAGCGGCAGCGGCCAAGCGGAATGGCCGCCCCAGCGATAGGTGCGGGCGAGGCCAAGCGCGAGATCCTCGTCTTCCCAGTCGAACGGTGTGGGATCGAGAAGATCGAGACGCTTGCCCGACAACAGCCTGACCCAGGCGCGCTGATCTCCCATATCCCATAATCCCTCTCGCCGCTGAGATTCGGCAGCGGCTACAACAGCCTAGTGAACAAGAGCACAGAATGGTCGGGCCTGTCTTCCCTTGTCCGGCCGCCGCGGCTGCGCTGAAGCTGCTAGCGCGCCGCCTCGCGCTGTGGCGCGGAGGCCTCTGCCGGGTGATCTTGCGCGATCACATCGGCGCCAGGAATTCGATCGCGCTCATCTTGTCGTTGAGGTTGAACTTCATGGCGATATTGCCCGCCTCGACGGTTGGATCGATGCCATGGCGGGCGAGGAATTGGTAGAAGGCGTTTCCCTCCACATCGGTGGGACGCTCATGGATGGCCGTGACATCGCCGAGCAGGCCGATCGTCTTGCCGTAGCGCTTGAGAACCTCGGCGCTGAGCAGCGTATCGACGCCCCAGCCGCTGACAGTCTCGGAAAAGACGAAGCCGCAATCCTGCAGCGCGCGGCGCGAAATGATCGGCATCATGATTTCAATGCCGGAGATGAGCCGCAGGCCCTTGCCGGCTTCGGGCTGTTTCAGCACGGGGAAGAAACAGTCGGAGTCTTCCGCTACCGAGGCCTGCAGCAGATCGAGCTTATAGTTTTCCTGCGCCTTGAAGAGCGCGTCGACCTCTTCCTGCATCAGGATCACATCGTCATCGAGAAAGAGAACCGCCTCATAGCCAAGCAGAACCTCGGGGCAATCTTCCAACAATTTGCGGATGGCGGTTGTTTTCGTGCCGCGCTGACGGAAGACATAATGGGCATCACCCAAGCGGTCGCTGCCGTCGTAATAATTAACGAGAAGATCGAAAGACGACGTCGCGACATCATAGGGCGGCTCGAAATTATGTCCGGCCTGCACAAAAACAAGAAAGCGTTTCTGTGGGCTGTCAGCGCGGCGCAGCGTTTCGAGTTTAATCTGCGTATAGAAGAGCTTTTGCCGCTCTTCGAGTTCGGCGCTGTTGAGTGGCGCCGCCAAATCGGCATCCGGCAGATAATCGTAAGCGTAATTCCGGCGGTCCTTATGATCGCGCGCGATGGCGCGGCGAAAGAAGGCCATGTCGAAGCGACGCGACGGGTTGTAGCCCTTGTCGAAGCCCGTCAGCCAGAAGTGCTGCAATGGGTTCTCATTGGTCGCGAGTTCGGCGGAATGGGTCTTCAGATACCAACGCGAGTCGAAATAGGCCGATGTCGGATGCACCCATAAAGGCGTCCGCCAATAATATTCAACGAGACGCCGCGTCTTTGCCCGCCGTTCAAAAAAAGCGGGGTCGAAGAACGGATTGGGCCAATAGCCGCGCTTTTCACCGATGATGAGATAATGCGCGAGCGCCAGCCAGTGCAGAGCGCCCGTGCGCAGATATCTGCGGCTGTAGGCCTTATGCATGAACAATCCGCTTTTGAGCAGATCGTAATAGTCGCAGACGAAATTATAGATGACTCTGTCGATGTCGCGGAGCTTCATGCCGGAGCCTTGCTGGCAAACAGGTGCCGTTCCGCCGCCCGTTATAGACGATGGCTGGGGTTAGACAATGGTTGGCAATTACTCGGCAATCCTGCCAAATCGCGGATTGATCCGTCTTACTCCGCGCAGCCTTTGATGCGCTCCCGATATTGAAAGGCATTCACCCGCTCTTGGTCGCCAGGGCTCAAATGGCCGAAGGGCGGTAAACAGCCGGGACCGAAAACCGCGCGCGTGCTCGGTCTTGAAGCAAAGGCCTTCTCGCGCGTAGATCGCATTGCGCGCATACCATAATTGGTCGCAGGTCATGACGGAGCTTTGCGCCTGCACGGTTGCAACGAAACCCGCCAGGGAAACGGCCGCAATGGCGAGGCAGAGCAGGGCTCGGCGAAGGCTTTTGATGAGCTTCGGCAATTCCTTAAAATGACCGCAAGAGCGGATGGAAATGCCTTTAGCGCCATCATGTCACATTATTTCATCACCGCGGCCTTCTTGAGATGGCTGTCTTCTCCGAGCGCGGCACATTCCTTATGGCGATAGCAGGTGACGAGGTGATCGTTCACCATGCCGACCGCTTGGCAGAAGGCATAGACGATCGTCGGCCCGCAGAATTTGAAGCCGCGGCTTTTCAGATCTTTTGACATCGTCTGCGAGAGAGGGCTCTCGGCCGGAATGTCCCCGATCCCACGGAATTTGTTCTGAACCGGCTTTCCGTCGACGAAGCTCCAAATATAATTGGCGAAGCCGCCTTGCCCTTGCAGGGCGAGATAGGCTTGCGCCGAAGCAACGGAGGCTTCGATCTTGGCGCGGTTGCGGATGATGCCCTCATTCGCCATCAGCGCCGCGAGCTTCTTCTCATTGTAGCGGGCGATCTTTTCCGGATTGAATCCGTCGAAGGCTTTGCGGAAGGCGTTGCGCTTGCGCAGAATGGTGATCCAGGAAAGGCCGGCCTGAAAGCCGTCGAGGATCAGTTTCTCGAACAGGGCGCGGTCATCCCATTCGGGCACGCCCCATTCTTCATCGTGGTAGGCGACATAGAGCGGATCGGCGCCCGGCCAAGTGCAGCGGGTCTTACCGTCGGAATGGGGGAGCTTGGGATCGGACATGGCGCAACAATAGCGTCATGTCCGCGTGACAGCGAGGCCAAATTAAACGGCGATAGAGCAGCGCATTGCCCGAAAGCCTACAGCCGCTTCTCGATACCTGCGGCGCCCTCGAGGAAGTCCTGTGGCACGGTGACGTCGAGCGTCGCTTCGCCGGCCTTCAGCGGCAGGCCTGCCGCCTTCGCATCGTCAAGACGGTCGATGCGCAAAGAGGCAAGACCTTCGGAGCCCGAGGTCGAGCCGACCTCGCCGATCGCAATATCGCCAAAGAGGATGGCGCTGCCCGTTGCCGGCACCGGCCCGTTGAAACGCACCTTCACGATGCGCTTGCGCGCCGATTTGCGGAAATGCACGCGAGAGACGACTTCCTGGCCGACGTAGCAGCCTTTTTTGAAATCGACGCCATGCAGCGCGTCGAGATTAGCGTCATGCACGAAGCTGTCGCCATAGGGGAAATCGACGCCGCCTTTCGGCACGCCCTCGGCGATGCGATGCACCTCATAGGCGTCTACATTTGGCGTGGCGATTTTGGCGAGCGATGCATGCGGAGCGATGACGCGAAACCCCATGCCGTCGGCCCGGCCATCCTTATAGACCGTCCCGTCAGTCACAGCCGGCACGTCTTGGCCCCAGAAGGCCGCAACGCCGAGCGTGCTGGAAACGTCTTCGAGCGTGATCTTGGCGCGCATCTTATGGAAATTGATGCGCTTCACAAGATCGGCCGTCTGCTCTTGGGCGCAGTCGAAATAATAGCCGGCGCTGGCGCCTTCCGGCAGCGGCACGATAAAGAAGTCGAACAACAATTTGCCTTGCGGCGACAAGAGCGCGCCGTAGCGCGCTTCGCCCGGCGCAAAGTCGAGCATGCTGTTGGTCACGACCTTATGGAGAAAGGCTTCCGCCTCGCCCGCCACTTTAATCACGCCGCGATCGGTGAGAAGGCTCGCGCCCTTATCCATTGCTGATCCTTGACCGTTTATTCTGAAACCCGGCGCCTTTAACGCGCCAAAGCGAGTTGCAAAGAGACTTGCTCTCCCGCTGATCCGAATCTAAGCCGCTTGGCGGAGCAAACAAGACATGGCAGTGCCGAAAGGCAAAGCTATGTGACAGCCTTTGGCGCCGAGCGGATACCCATGGCACAAACATTTGATCTCATTATAAAAAATGGAACGCTCGTCAATCATGACGGAGAGGGCCAGCGCGATATCGGGATCATCGCCGACAAGATCGCCGCGATCGGCAATCTGTCTTCTGCCTCGGCCGGCGAGACGATCGATGCCAAGGGCCTGCATATTCTGCCAGGGGTCATCGACAGCCAGGTGCATTTCCGTGAGCCGGGTTTCACGCACAAGGAGGATTTGGAATCGGGTTCGCTTGCGGCGGTGCTCGGCGGCGTGACGGCGGTCTTCGAGATGCCGAATACCAATCCACTGACGACCGGTCCCGACGAACTCGCCGACAAGGTGAAACGCGGCAACCATCGCATGCATTGCGACTTCGCCTTCTGGGTCGGAGGCACGCATGAGAATGTCAACGACATCCCCGAGCTGGAGCGCCTGCCGGGCGCGGCGGGCATCAAGGTGTTCATGGGATCCTCGACCGGCAATCTTCTCGTCGAGGACGACGACGGCGTTTCCGCCATTCTCGGCAAGACGCGGCGGCGCGCTGCCTTCCATTCCGAGGATGAATACCGGCTCAAAGAACGCAAGCACATCCGGGTCGAGAACGACCCCTCTTCGCACCCGATCTGGCGCAACGAAACAACGGCGGTGCAATCGACGGAACGCCTCATCCGCATTGCCCGCGCAAAAGGCGCGATGATCCATGTGCTGCATGTCTCGACGGCGGAAGAGATCGATATTCTAGCCCGCCACAAGGACATCGCCAGCGTCGAGGTGACGACGCATCATCTGACGCTCAGCGCCGATGATTATGCGCGGCTCGGCACACGGCTGCAGATGAATCCGCCGGTGCGCGCGGCACGCCACCGCGACCATCTTTGGTATGGCATGACGCAGGGGATCGTCGATATTCTCGGCTCCGATCATGCGCCGCATACGTTGGAAGAGAAGGCGAAGCCCTATCCGCAGAGCCCGTCAGGCATGCCCGGCGTTCAGACGAATGTGCCAATCATGCTGGATCATGTGAACGCCGGCCGTCTCAGCCTGCAGCGCCTTGTCGATCTCACGAGCGCAGCAGCCGTGCGGCTCTTCGGCATCGCCGGCAAGGGCCGCGTCGCGGTCGGCTATGATGCCGATCTGACGATCGTCGATTTGAAGCGCCAGGTGACGATCACCGACGCAGCCATGGGCTCGCGCGTCGCCTGGACGCCTTATGCCGGACGGACGGTCACCGGCTGGCCGGTCGGGACTTTCGTGCGCGGGAAAAAGGTGATGTGGGAGGGCGAGCTTGTCACGCCATCGACAGGCGAAACCGTGCGCTTCGACGCGGCGCTCTAATCAGCTCGGCCCGTATTGGCGCGCGACGTCGCGTGCGATCTTACCTGACTCTTCGAGGAAGCGGTCGATGACCGCTTGGGCGTTCTGCGTACACTGCCGGTAGGTCAGTGCGTAGCCTCGGAAGCCGCGGTTGAAGGCACCGGCAAGTCGTTCCTTGCGCAGGGGCGTCTTGGCTTCGACATCGAGGAGCGCCGCCATTTTTTGCCGCCAGACATCTCCCTGATGGCCGCCGCAGAGATCCTGCAAATAAGCGAGCGAGCCGAGCAATTCTGCGAGCCTTAGTAGCTGCGGCTCATAGGGCGGCGCGACGTCGCCGGGGGCGGGGGGGCCCGCAGAAGCCGGCGGCCCAGCCGGTTGCGGTGCTTTGGACGGCTTTGCTCCGGTTGCCGGCGCTTCGCGCGTCGCAGGCGCCGCGGCAATGGGCGAAACCCACATCAAGCCGAGAGCAAGGCTTGCGGCAATGAGCTGGCGGGACATCTGCAAGGGACTCCGGCTCATGCGCGCTTTTGGCTCCGATATGGCGAGAAATCATGGCGCGATGCTAATCACAAAGGCGGCGGTTTGACGATCATGCATGATGTAGCGCCAAAATTTTGCTCGCATTGTCGACAATGTCCGGAATGCCGGGTGTCGTCGTCAAACGACGCACCTCTTCGGGCGTCGCCCACAGGATGCTGCCGACTTCCGGACTTGCGCGGCCTTCACCCGACAGCCAAATCCCAACGAAAGAGGCGATCACGAAATGCTTGGACAATTGATGGGCATGCGCCCATCGGATCGTCTCCACATTTTGGTTGAACCCGACGATGCGCGCGGTGACTTCGACCTCTTCGAAGAGTTCGCGCAGTGCCGCTTGTTCGAGCGTCTCACCTGCTTCGACATGGCCCCCCGGCAGTGAGAAAGCGCCCGTGAAGGGCGGTTTGGTTCGGCTGGCGAGAAGCACGCGGCCCTCCCGGAAGACTGCGATGCTGACGCCGAGGACGGGCCGGGCCGGGCGGTTGGAATCCGCCGTCATCTGTGGTCACCTATTCGTGTTTCTTGTGGCGCGCGACGAGCTACTGCCAAGGGTGTGATGCTCTTTCGCCCGACACATACATGTTTTAGGCTCCGAGACATAATTGCAATTTCGGTTGATTTTGGGGGAACAGATGAAACGCGTTTGTTTTGCGGCGTTGCTGAGCACGGTTTCCGTGGCGAGCCCATTCGTCGCCGATACTTGGGCCGATGATTTTCCGGCACGCAAACCGGGCGAATGGGACGTGACCATTATGCGCGGAGACAAGCCGGCCGGGACTGTCAAAATGTGTCTCGACAAAGACACCGACCAATTGCTCTACAAGATCGGCGGTGGCATGAGCAATCAGCTTTGCCAGCACACGGATGTCAAGGTGTCCGGCAATATCCTGACGTCGCAGTCCGAATGCACCATTCATGGCTCGAAAATCACCGTTTCGAGCGCCACCACATTTGACGGCGATACGGCCTTCCATCTTAAGATGAAAAGCCATTTTGATCCGGCCCTCATGGGCAAGACCGACAGCGAAATCCAGCAGGAAGGAAAATGGGTTGGCGAATGCCCGGCCGACATGAAACCGGGCGATTTCGTCATGGGCCACGGCATCAAGATCAATATCAAGATGCTCAATGCGCTGCAAAAGCACTTGCCGCACTAGGCATCCCTTGCCCACTAGGCGCAAAGCGCATTGCAGAATAAAAAAGCGCATTGCAGGAAATAAAAAGAACCAAGAAGCGTAAACGGACAAGGCAGATGGGTGCGTATATGCCGGACCGGTCCGGTTCACGGATAGAGACGTTCCTTCTGCCAGCCGCCGTCCGGCGTTGCGCGGCGAAATCTGACACGATCGTGCAGGCGGAAGAGCCCATCGGACCAGAATTCGATCGCTATCGGCTTGATGCGGTAACCGATCCAGTAGGGCGGCCGCGGAACCTCGCCGAGCGCGAATTTTGCCGCATATTTCGCCACCGCGGTTTCCAGCGCAAAACGGCTTTCGAGCGGCCGCGACTGCTGGCTCGCCCAGGCACCGATTCGGCTCTGCAGCGGCCGGCTGTTGAAATAGGCGTCGGCCGCCGCCGCATCGACCTCTTCGACCGGACCGCGGATACGGACCTGCCGGCGCAGCGACTTCCAATGAAACAGCGCCGCCGCCTGCATATTCGCCGCAAGCTCGACGCCCTTGTCGCTTTCGCGGTTGCTGTAGAAGACGAAACCTGTGGGATCGACGCCCTTCAAAAGCACCATGCGGACATTCGGCAGTCCGTCGGCACCGGCCGTCGCCAGGGCCATTCCGTTCGGATCGTTCACTTCGGATTTTTCGGCCTCCGTAAGCCAGGCTGTAAACAATGCGAAAGGTTCGTCAGCTTCAGTAAAGTCACCCACGGTTAATTCCTTGACCCTAGCATTGCGCGTTCAACACCCATGGAAGAAAGCGGCCGGATTGCTTCAGACCCGCGATAAGCCAAGGCATGACGTCGGCACCTATATAGGAGAGAGTGGCACGCTGCGAAACGCCGCGCTGCGCGCGCGGGGCCACATGTCCCGGCCGCTCGTGAAGCGATTGTCGCATGGCGTAGGCCTGCTGGTTCTGATGGGCGGCCTTGCTGGATGCGCGGTTTCGATGCCGATGGGGTCGCTGATGCCGGACCGGCATGACGACGATCAGACCGCCAGCATCGTCAAGCCGAAACTGGCCGAATGGGTCGGCCGTGACGATTGGAAGAGTGCCGCGCCGGCGTTTACCCAGGCGCTCGGTGAAAAGGGCGGTGCCGCAGCGAGCTGGGACAATCCCAAGACGGGTGCCAAGGGCAGTTTTATGGCCGTCGGCGACAGCTTTCCGGGTGTGATCGGCCCCTGCCGTGCCTTTCATGCGAGCCTCGACCACCCCAAGGCCGACAAGGCACTCGACGGCACCGCCTGCGCCGACAAAGCCGGCGAATGGCAGGTCACGGAGATGAAGCCCGAAAAGAAGGGCTGAGCCCTCCTTATGGTGACGGTCCCGGTGGCGCCTCCCGGCGTTACGCCGTAGCGAGCCGCCAGGCTTGCGGTCCATCCCATCCGACCCCAAATGCACTTTGAGACAGTGCGCCTGTGCCATAAATGGGCGGGTGCAGGAATGGGCTCGAACAGATGCGTGATCCTTATACAGTTTTGGGCGTTGCGAAATCCGCCGATGCCGGCGAGATCAAGAAGGCATTTCGCAAGCTCGCCAAGAAATACCATCCCGACCAGAGCGCCGATCCCAAGGCGAAAGAGAAGTTCGCCGAGATCAGCGCTGCCTATGAGATTCTCGGTGACGAGAAGAAGCGCGGCGCCTTTGACCGGGGCGAGATCGATGCCGAGGGCAAGCCGCGGTTTCAGGGCTTTGAGGGCTTTGGTGCCGGCAGCGCCGGTGGCCCGTGGAGTTCGTCGCGCCGGACAAGTCCCGGCGGCGGCTTCGAACAATATGAGTTCTCGACCGGTCAGGGCTTCGATGCCAGCGATCTCTTCAGCGAGCTGTTTGGCGGCGGTGCTGGCCGCCGCGGCGCGCGGCCGGGCGGCCATACGAGCCAGGGCAGAGCGCCACGCGGCGAAGACGTCACCGCTCAGGTGACGGTGACGCTCGGCGAGGCGGCGCATGGCGCCAAGGTGCGCGTGACGCTGCCGACCGATCGCACGTTGGAGGTCAGCGTTCCGCCGGGAATCGAGGACGGCAAGCAGATTCGCCTCAAGGGGCAGGGCCATCCGAGCCCCTTCGGCGGCGACCCGGGTGATGCGCTGATCACCGTCAAGATCTCCAAACACGCCTATCTGCGTCCCGACGGCCGCGATCTGCGTCTCGATCTGCCGATCACACTTTATGAGGCAGTCCTGGGCGGCAAGGTGAATGTGCCGACACTCGACAGTCAGGTGGAGCTGAACGTGCCGGCGGGCTCGAACGGTGGCCGCACCTTGCGCCTGCGCGGCAAGGGCCTTCCCAATCCAGGCGGTACACCAGGCGATCTGCTCGTGACGTTGCGGATCGTCCTGCCGGATGAGCCGGACGCCGATCTCATCAGCCTGATGCGGGAGTGGCAGGCGCAGAAACCCTACGATCCGCGCCACGAACTGAAATAAGCCGGTGGTCGCTGCGCGTAGAGCCGATTCCGATTAAATGGCATCGCTTTGCGATCCATTTGATCGGGACAAATCGGCTCGATTCAACACCTTGGAGCATGTCCTTCGTCGGAAAAGTCGATCAACTTTTCCGGGACATGCTCTAATCAGGGCGCGTGCGGTTCGTCGAGGCGTGCGTGGAGTCGTTTGGCGAGCGTCATTAGCCGCGTGTGATCGATCGGCGCCGCGAGCGCATAAATGCTCTGAGATTCGCGCCAATAGACGGCATTGGCGGCGAAAGTCGTCAGAGTCTGGAAGTCGCCCGTTGGCGGCAGTTTCGCGGCGCTGATGCAGAGCACGATCGGCGTGCCCGAGGCATCGGCAAAATCGAGGCAATGCGCGGGATTGTCAGGCCGGCCGCGGATTTCACCACGCAACAGCTCGATCCCTTCCGATTGCAAGAGCGGGATCAAAACGAGGGCCGGCTCGATAGCGCCGGGTACATTCAACAGCGATTGTGCCGTGATTTTCGTGTTTCCAGCGGGCAAATCCGCCGTTGCGATAACTGCGAGGCCTGGACCGCGCATTGTCGCGGCAGCGGCGAGACGGGCCGTGTAATGGCTCACCGAAAAACCGGCGGCAAGCGTGATGCAGATACCTGCAACAAAGGCCGCGACGGTGAAGACGAGACTGCGACGCTGCAAATGCCGTGTATATCTACGCCGCGCCTGACTTCCCCCTGCCGAAAATGACGGCACGCTGACGAGCCGCGGCGTGAAGGTGCAGGACAGAGTGACCGGCACCTGTTCGAGAGAGACCTGTGCAAAGGCGGCGCGTAGCAGGATGTTGTGCTGCCGCCATGTCTCGACGCGCGCGGCATCCGCGGGCGTATGCGAGAGATGTGTGAAAACCACCTCGCGGCGTTCATCGTCGAGCTCATTGTCGACGAAACCGTGCAGGTCTTCTTCACTGAGAGGGGCTGGCGAAAAGCTCACGCGGCCCTCCCTATTTGACGACCCTGAGGTGGACAGGACGGCGCGGCGGCGCGACGGAAGGCGCAGTGGCGAGCGCCTCGCTCATGCGGGCGCGGGCGCGCCCCAGCCGGCTGATGAGGCTCGATCGCGACACATGCAGAATGCGGGCGGTCTGCGCGTAGCTGAATCCTTCGAGCGCGACGAGGAGCAGGGCCTCACGTTCGTCGAGGCGCAGGCTGGCGAGCGCCGCGCAAAGGCCTTTCGGCTGGGCATGGCCGGCACGGGCCAGTCCGTCGTCGCCGTGGAACCCGCCCGGCGGATGGTCGCTCGCCGCCTGAGCGAGTGCGGGCTGCGCTTCGCGGTTGAGTTGCGTCAGGAGCGAAAAGACCTGCAGGATCAGATCGGATTTGCGTTCCGAGAGCCCGCAGTCGAGGATTTTCATGAAGGTCGCGTGGACCAGTTCGTCGGCGGCTTCATTCGGTGCGGGCGAAGACTGGGAGAGTGCCCGTGCATAGCGGCGCAAACGCGGGGTCAAAAGGCTCAACTCGTCCCTGACACTCACCTTGGCTCTCCATCAAGCCATGCAACCCAAGATCAACGTACCGAGACCAACATGGCAAGACCAACGTCTCGTCCGGCATCGTCCTGGAACAGCTTGAGGCTTGTTTCGATCCGCCGCTTACGCCCCATCAGAGCAATTTTTGTATCTTTGATGGTAATCGGAATTGATCTGCCCCAGGCCACGCCGCCACCTCCCTGTCGCGGCAAATGACGCATCGCCTTGCAGTTGGCGCCTTTGCCGCATTGACCTCTACTCATACTAGAGCGGCAGAGCGGTCTTGCCTATGGGCTGCAATAAAGAATTGCGGGGAGGCGGTCGGCCTGCCTGTTGCCGTTTCCGCCAAATCAGGCATTACAGCCGCTCCGGTCCGCTCCGGGCGGTGCAGCAACCAGCGCCAGAAGTCGACCGAGGTCTTGACCCAGGACTTGGCCAATGGCCCCATCCGGGTTAAAGGCTGCCTGCGCGACGGGAGCTTGCGACCGGCGCTCCCTCTCTTTTGCCGGATGAAGAATGACGCAACCCGAACGTACGCTCGTCCAAGGAGAAGCTGCCGGAATCCTCACGGGCAAACGCGGCCTCGTCCTTGGGGTTGCCAATAACCGCTCGATTGCCTGGGGTATTGCCAAAGCGGCGCGTCAGGCTGGTGCCCAGCTCGCTTTCACCTATCAGGGTGAGTCGCTTGAAAAGCGTGTGCGGCCGCTCGCCCAGGAATTGGATGCGGCGGTGCTCGGCCATTGCGACGTGTCCGAACCCGAGTCGATGGACGCGACCTTCAGTGAGATCGAGCGCATCTGGGGCGGCCTCGATTTCGTCGTCCATTGCGTTGCTTTTTCCGACCGCGATCAACTGACCGGCCGCTATGTCGACACGACGGCGGACAATTTCTGCAACACGTTGCTCATCTCTTGCTACTCCTTCACCGCCATCGCCCAGCGCGCCGAGAAGCTGATGAAAGATGGCGGCTCCATGCTGACGCTGACCTATTACGGCGCCGAGAAGTGGATGCCGCATTACAATGTGATGGGTGTCGCCAAGGCAGCGCTCGAGGCAAGCGTCC
>CAZXXA010000039.1:0-32835 GCA_964644615.1 uncultured Methylovirgula sp.
AGGGCATAGACGTTGTTGGGGAACGGCGTGGAGAAATACATCGTGTCGCCGATGACGAGCGGACCACCTTCGTGACCGCGCAGAACGCCCGTCGAGAACGTCCAGGCCGGCACGAGGTTCTTCACGTTCGCAGGGGTGATCTGCGAGAGAGAAGTATAACGCCAGCCCGCGTAATTGCCGGCCGGCATGACCCAATCTTTGGCATTCTTCGACATCTTGATGAGCTGCTCATTGGCGGAGGCCGGAGCCGCTACCAGCAGAGCACCTACACCAACACAAGACAGTAACAGAAGTTTACGCATCAGATTTCCTCCCGACGCTCTCGTCGTGGACGTTCCGTTGCGCCCGAGGGAAACACAGCGGTAACGTCCTTTGATAGTGGGAAATCGTTCCGGCAGCGTGTCACGATAGAAGCGAGGCGTTGGACCATTGAATGATGGACGTCGTCGACACTTCGCCAACCATAATTGCCCGCCACCCTAGACCTTCGATGAAGCACCAGCGTTCCCGTCCGCTGGGTTCTTGAAGCCGGAAACGGGGCGCAGTCTATGATGACGTTTTCAACGATGCAATAGGAAGATTTCATCAAACGCTGATCCAAAGATGAAGAACGTATCGCTGTTTAGGAAGTGTCATCATGACTCGTGTGGTCTGCTCACGTTGCAATCAAATCGTCATCGCCATGTCGGTCATCATCACTGTCGCAATTACGATCGTTGCGATGGTAAACGGCAATGTTGCGGCGCAAGAAGATATGCAGGCGATCAGTGTCGCGCCGCTCGACGTGCGTGAAATCGCGCCAGGCGTTTACGCGCATCAAGCACCGGTCTCCATCATGGACGCGCGCACCGGCGGCGATCTTGCGAATGCCGGATTCATCGTGGGCGATGAAGCAGTTGCCGTGATCGATACGGGCGGCAGCGTGACCATAGGCCGACGTCTACTCGCGGCCATCAAGAAGGTTACCGACAAGCCTGTCCGTTATGTGATCAACACGCACGAACATCCCGATCACATCTTTGGCGATGCAGCATTCGACATGCCTGGCGTAACTTTCGTCGGCCATAAGAACATGCCACGCGAGCTTAAAGAACGCGGGCCGCATTATCTGCAGACGCTGCGCCAAACGATGGGCGACGCGCTTTTGAAGGACGTGCGGATTATTGTACCAACGCTGTTGGTGGACCAGGAGACGCGACTCGACCTCGGTCATCGCATGATCGATCTGCGCGCGTGGCCGGCGATGCACACGGATTGCGATGTCACCGTCTTCGACGAAACCACGAGTACGCTTTTCACCGGCGATCTTCTCTTCCTGCAGCACGTGCCGGTGATCGACGGCAGCGTGCTCGGTTGGCTTAAGAATATGGATGCGCTTGCGGCGATCCCGGCGCGTCTTGCCGTGCCCGGACATGGGCCGACGGGCGTAGCGTGGCCGCAGGCCCTGGCCGACGAGAAACGTTACTTCACGACGCTGACGAAGGATTTGCGCGGCATGATCAAGAGAGGGGCCGACATCACCGAGGCTGCCCATGACGCGGGCAAGTCGGAGGCGGACAAATGGCGCCTCTTCAATGATTACAATCCGCGCAATGCGACGGCAGGCTTTGCCGAGCTCGAGTGGGAATGATCTTGAAGGGCGACCAGCGCGACACCAGTTAAGCTCTTGGCGTCAAGCACGGGATCTTTCGCGGGCGACAGGGTCAGCTATACTGACGCAAAACCGGCTATAGCAAAAACCGGCTATATATAATGAGATAAAACTGAATCGAGGAGGACGGCCGATGGCACGTCAACACCTTCTGGCAATCGCAGTGGCAGGCGCAATTGTCGGTACGGCAGTCCCGGCCATAGCGCAAGCACCGAAGCAAGACGATCCTTGGCCCGGTCTCGTGAGCGACGTCTTCCATGACAAGAAGATGGCGACCGACGATCATGTGGTTCAGCTGACCGCGCCGGCCCGTGCCGAAGACGCCGCCGTCGTGCCGATGATCATTCACATCGGCCAAGCTGCAGATGGTGCGAAGATCGCCAAAGTCACCCTCGTCATCGATGGCAACCCGGCGCCTGTGGCTGCGGTCTATCAGATTGGCCCGAAGAGCGGCGTGACGATGATCGAGACGCGCGTGCGCGTCGATCAATATACGAATGTCCATGCGGTGGCTGAGACAACGGACGGACGTCTCTTCGTCAGCGCCGCCTATGTCAAAGCCGCGGGCGGCTGCTCGGCGCCGGCGGGCAAGGATGAGGCGAAGGCCAATATCGGACAGATGCGGTTGAGGCTGCTGCCCAATCCGCCAAGTTCAAATGGCGGCCCGACACTCCACGAAGTGCAGCTGATGATCCGGCATCCGAACAATTCCGGCATGCAGATGGACCAGATCACCCACTACTATATTCCCGCGCTTTACGTGAACAAGGTGAAGATCACGCAGGGCGATGATCTCGTCCTCGCCATCGATGGCGGGATCTCGATCTCGCAGGACCCGAACTTCCGCTTCGATTATGTATCGAACGGCGCCGCCTCGATGCGTGTCGACGCGACGGATTCGTCCGGCAAGGAATTCAAGAAGGACTGGCCGCTCAGCCAAGCCATGTGATCGGTGACCAAATAATCGCAAGCCATGTGATCGGCGACCCGAGCGGCTCGAACAAAGCAAGTATCGGATCAGAAGCAGCGGATCTCGGCTTCGGCCTGCGCGCGGCGCAGGTCCTTAAGCTGTTCCTTTGCCAGCGCCGAGGCACGGAACAGCGTGCCGATCTGACCCGCGCCTTGGTCCATGCTCGCGACCGTCTCTCCGGACACATATTTGTCGTAAGGCAGCAGCGTCGCGATCACATCGATCGAGCAGGAGCAGCGCTGCAGCGCATCGCGCGAATCACCATTCACTTTCATGCAAGCGAAAATGTAATCGGCGCGCGCACTGGTCGGATAATCATTGGTGCAGGCGGCGTCTGCCGCAAAGGCAGTCTGCGTGCCCGCGACAGCAAGGCAGGCTGCAGCGACGCTCGCAATCAATCTCCGCATGGTTTTTCCTCCATCGATCCTGAAACGCGGACCCGGAAACCGGACCCGGCAAACCTCGCTCCCGCGCCTACTTTATAACGTCGGATTTCGTTCCGGAAAGATCACAAACTTCAATATCATGTTGGGGCCGCACGAGACCGCCGGCCCCGACACAGGCGCGCCCGGATAAAGGGAAGGTGACGCAGCAGATGCTGCGGCGCATATTAATGCGGCTCTGGTGAAAGATCAGTTGCTAGGGATTTTACCGACTTACGACGCCCGCGCCTTCATGCAAAGTCCATGGTCGTGCGCCATCATTTGCGCTTCGATTCTTTGCGCTTCGACCGATGGCAGCCGCTCATGAAAACGATCGCCGGCCTTTCTCTTTTTCTATTCATTTCGACGGCGCCGCAGGCCCTCGCAGCTGCGCCCAAAACCCTGCCGCAGAGCTTCGTCGGATCATGGGACGGCTTCTGCACCGTCTCCCCCGCCGAGGCCGGAAGTCCGGGTTTTGGGGCCAAGCTCGATATCAAAGCCCTTGCGGGCCGCCCCGGCTACGCATGGACGCTCGACTATGTGCTCAGCCGCTTTAGCAAAGACGCGCGCAGTTATGAGCTCTTGCCGGCGCCGGACACCGACACGACGCATTTCATCATGGACGAGAAGACCGGCTTGATGCTCGACAGCTATCTTGTCGGGCAGACGCTATATTCCGCCTATTACATCAGCGGCAAGCTCTATGACACCACTTACGAGCTCGCGGCGGACGGCGGCATGACCATCCGCGGTCCCTCATACGGCGAAGAGATTGAGCAGACGACGTGCCTCGTCGGCTCGACACGGCTTTGCGCAAAATCGCTGCAATTCACCGGCGTGCAGATCTGCCATTTGAAGCGAAAGCCCTAAGCTCGCCGCCGCCGCGCACCGGCGGCTCAGAAAATGGGCTACGGCTCAGAAGAACTCGCAATCGCCGGCGGGCTGCTCGGCTTGCATGGCGAGTTCGCTCGTGAGGCCAAGGCGGGATGCCAAAGCCGAAAGCGTGATCACCTGCGACGCGATCGAGGGATCGAGTATCCATTGCTTCGGCAGGATCAGCGACAGCGCTGCGAGGAACTCGGCGAGATTGCCGACCTTCTGATAGATATGATCGAGATCCTGCAGCTCGTGCAGATGGATGGGATTCGTTTTGGCTGCATCATGCAGCAAGGGGCTGATCAGCATTTGCACATTGTGGATGGCGGCTGCCAGCTCGGCGAGCTCATTGCCGATGCGATCGGCAACGTCCCTCATTGCCACAGTCGTAGTGTCCGGATTTTCGCGGCGCGATGCAGCAAGAGACATTGTCAACTCTCGTTGGTCAGAAGTTCGGATCAGAAAAACTCGACATCGCCGCCGTCGTCTTGTTTCGCTGGCGGCGCGGGCGCCACCGGCGGCAAGTTTTTGTCGGCAGTCATCACGGCTTGCCTGGCGCGGCCCGAGACCGGCCAGAATTGAAGTCTGCGGCCGGAGTCGCCTCCGAGGCTGCCGCCGACGATGTTGATATCTTCGTTGTGCAGGAACTTCTCGGCAAATTCGGCATTGCGGGCGCCGATGTCGGATAGACCTTCGATCGTGCGCGCGCCGCCAAACAGCTTCGCTTCCAGGCGGTCCCTGCGGGCGCCCCGTTGCAGCAGACCGTTGACCAGAAGCTCCATCAGATGGACGCCATAGCGTTCCGCTTCGTTGCGGCCGCGCATGTCGGGGCCCGGCAGAAGAAAGTGGTTCATTCCGCCGACGCGCGCGATCGGATCACGGATACAGGCGGCAACGCATGATCCGAGCAGTGTCGTGACCAGGACGTTCGGATCATCGGTCACAAAGAATTCGCCTTGGACAATATTCACCCGCTGCGGCGAGACCTCCGGCAGCCCGCTGTCGCGTGGTGACCTCAAAAGCTCATGCTTCACTTCAGGCGTCCCATGACGGCTTCGATCGCGCCCTTCAACGCAGGCTGGGTGAAGGGTTTGACGAGATAGTTGTTCACCCCGCACCTCACAGCCGTTTCGATCATTTCGCGATCGCCGCGTCCGGTCAGCATGATGAAGGCCGCTTTCGCCGTCGGCGGGTTGGCCCGCACGGCACGGAGAAAGCCGAGACCATCGAGCTTCGGCATGTTCAGATCCGAAATGACGAGATGCACCGGCCTTTGCACCATCATCTTGAGCGCCTGCTCGCCGTCGGCGGCCATCTCAATGTCGGTGATCCCGAGCTGCTGGAGCCCGTCGCGAATCAGCGCGCGGCTGGTGAGCTGATCGTCGACGATCAGCGCTCTTATGGCAGACGCCGTTGGCATGATCGTGCTCCTTCTTCCTTGCTCATAGTGAGACTGATGATCTCATCGCCGATTTTATTGAGCGGCAGCTGTCTCTCGACGCCGCCGCGCTCGAACGCGACTTTGGGCATGCCGTAAACCAAGCTCGTCGCTTGGTTTTGGCCGATCGTATTGGCGCCCGCGTCACGCATGGCGCGCAACCCGTCGGCACCATCGCGGCCCATTCCGGTCAGAATCACGCCGACCGCCTTCGCGCCTGCCACATGTGCGACGGAATTGAACAGAACATCGACAGACGGTCGGTGGCCGTTGACCGGATCCGAATTGCGCAGGCTGCAGGTGTAGCCGCCCTTGCCGGAAAGAACTTCGAGATGGGTGACGCTGCCGGGCGCGAGATAGATCTGGCCCTCCATCAGCGTTGCGCCATGACTTGCTTCGGCGACGCGCGGTTCGCAGACGCGGTCGAGCCGGTCGGCGAAGGTCTTGGTGAAGGTCGCCGGCATATGCTGCGTGATGACGGTCGGCGGGCAGTTCTTCGGGAATCGCGACAGCACCGCGAGCAGCGCTTCGACGCCGCCGGTGGACGCACCGATCGCCACGATCCGTCCGTCCGACGCGTAATTCTGCATCGTCTTGCTGACGGTCTGCGCCTCGTTCATCTTGCTGGCGATAAGCCGCATGCGCGCGCGCGCGGCAGTTTTCACTTTTTCCGGCAGATCGGCAAAGATGTTGGCTTCGCCGGGCGCGGGCTTCGCGATGCAATCGAACGCGCCGATTTCGAGCGCCTTAATCGTCGCCTCGGTCCCCTGGCTTGTCAGATTGGAGACCATGATGACGGGCGTCGGCCGGAGCCGCATGATCTTCTCGAGAAATTCGATGCCATTCATGCCTGGCATCTCGACATCGAGAGTCACAACGTCCGGATCGAGTGCCTTCATCGCATTGCGTGCTTCGAACGGATCCGCCGCCTGACCGACGACTTCGATTTCCGGGTCGCTTTCGAGCACCATGCAGATGAGGCCGCGCATCGTGCGCGAATCATCGACGACGAGGACACGGACCTTCTTCATTTAATCCGGGCTCCTTCTTTGAAGCGGTATGTGGTGATGGCTTCGCTCTCGAAGAGCGGCGCAGCGGGTCCGGACAAACGTTCGGAATGGCCGATGTAGAGACGGCCGCGCGGCGTCAGCATTGGAGCAAAGCGGCTCCAGAGCTTGGCCTGGGTCTCGTCTTCGAAATAGATGACCACGTTGCGACAATAAATGGCGTCGAACTTGCCGCGCATCGGCCATTGGCCGATGAGGTTGAGCTCGCGGAAGGTGATGAGCGAGCGCAGAGTCTCATTCGCCTGCCACATCTTGCCTTCGTCGCCACGCGCCGCCGTGAAATAACGCAGCTTCAGATCGGAGGGTACGGGCTGCAGCGCCTGATCGGCGTAGCGGCCAGCGCTCGCTTCGGCGACCATGTTCGGGTCGATGTCGGTGGCAAGAATCTTGAAGTCGTAGGAATTCGCGTTGGGCAGAACTTGCAGGACCGTCAGCGCGATCGAATAGGGTTCAGCGCCGTTCGAGCAAGCGGCCGACCAGATGCGGGCGCGGCCGCCCTTTTTGACTGTTTCGGCGAGCTCCGGCAGGACCTCCTTGCGCAGATGCTCGAAGTGGTGCGGCTCGCGGAAGAAGCGCGTCACATTGGTCGTCAAGGCGGCCAGCATCTGCTGACGCTCATCGACATTGCCACGCTCGGCAACGAGCGCGCAGTAGTCGCGGAAATTCTTCAGGCCGAGCGCACGCAGCCGCTTCGCCAGACGCGAATAGACGAGCGTCGCCTTCGATTCCGGCAGATGAATGCCGGCATCGGCGTGCAGCATGGCCGCGATCTGCCGGAAATCGGCAGGCGTCATCACGAATTCGCCGGATGTCATGCCGGCGCCTCCGTTAAGGTCAGGCTCGCTGCTTCGCACCGGGTTCATGCCGCCTCGCTTTCGAGCGGCGGGAGGACGTTGTCGAGCGCGATGAGGCTGATCATCCGGCCATCGATCGCCAGCACGCCCCGAACAAAGCTCTTTGCCATGTCGGACGCAACGTCGGGCGTCGGCTGCACCATGTCGGGCGAGACCGTCAGAATGTCGGAGACCGCATCGACGAGAAGGCCGACCGCCTGCGCGCCGACCTGCACCACCATGATAACATGGCGCGCCGTCGGCTCGGCCGGCGGGAAGCCGAGCCGGGCCGAGAGGTCGATGATCGGCAGCACGGCGCCGCGCAGATTGATGACGCCGCGCACGAAGCCCGGCGATTGCGGCAGCGGCGTTGCCGGCGTGAAGCCGCGGATTTCGCGCACGGACATAATATCAACGCAGAACTCCTGCGCGCCGATGCGAAAGGCCATCAGCTCACGCCCCGTCATGGTGTCGCTTCGTGATTCGCTCATGGCGTTCATCCCACTGCAGCAAGATCGGTGTCGAATAAGGCCGGCTCGGCGCGCGATGTAGCGACCACCGCATCGACGTCGAGAATAAGGGCGACGCGGCCGTCGCCGAGGATTGTGGCCGCCGCGATGCCCGCGACATGCCGGTAATTGGCTTCGAGGCTCTTGATGACGACCTGCCGCTGCCCCTGGATGGCATCGACCAGCAAAGCGGTGCGGCCGCCGCCTTCCGTCTCGACCAGCAGCGCGACCGAATTGAGCGGGTCGGCTGCTGTGGAGCGATAGGAAAGCTCGCGGCCCACATCGATGAGCGGGGTGAATTTGTTGCGGATCGAAATGACCCGCGCATTACCCCCCATGCCATGCACATCTGACGATTTCGGCTGCAGCGTCTCGACAATCGCGGTCAGCGGAACGACCAGTGTCTGGTTGGCAACGGTGACGACCATGCCGTCGAGCACCGCGAGGGTGAGCGGCAGGCTCATCGTGAAGGTCGAACCGAGGCCCGGACGCGAGCTGATCGAGATGCGGCCGCCAAGCGCCTGGATCGAACGCTTGACGACGTCCATGCCGACACCGCGGCCAGAGAGGTCGGTGATCTCGCTCGCCGTCGAAAAGCCCGGCAGGAAGATGAGATTGTCGATCTCTTCATCGGTCAGCATGGCGTCCGCTGGGATCAAGCCCTTGTCGATCGCAATCTGCTTGACCCGCGGCCGGTTGATGCCGGCGCCGTCGTCAGAGATTTCGATGACGATGCGGCCAGAACGATGCAGTGCGCAGAGGCGGACGAGACCTTCTTCCGGCTTGCCCGCAGCGATACGCTTCTCCGGCGTTTCGAGGCCGTGGTCGATCGCATTGCGGATCATATGGGTGAGCGGGTCGGTGAGGCGTTCGATGACGGTCTTGTCGACTTCCGTCCCCTCGCCTTCCGTCATCAGGCGCACCGATTTGCCGGTCATCGCGGCGATCTCGCGGACGAGTCGCGGCATGCGCTGGAACACCGATTTCACCGGCTGCGCGCGAATGGCCATGACGCTGTCCTGAATCTCGCGCGTCAGCTGTTCCAATTCGTCGAGGCCCATGGCAACACCTGACGCACGCGCCAGGCCCGCCTCCAACACGCGCTGCGACAGCATCGCCTGATTGATGACAAGCTCGCCGACGAGGTTGATCAGGCGATCGACGCGGTCGAGATCGACGCGGATCGTCGGCGACGCTCCTTTGGAATCGCCGCCCTCGGCGGCTTTGGCCGCAGGCTGCTTGGGCTGGATCGGCACGACCTTCGCATCCGCCTGGGCGGCTCCGATATCAGCTGCCTCGGCGATAGCGGCGGCCGCAGCCGGGACATCCGCCTCGTTGCCGCGCACCAGTGCCAAAAGCGCCGCGACTTCGTCATCGAGATTGGCGACCGGTTCACCCTCTGCTTCTCCGGCGCCTTCCCGCGTGATCTCGAGGTCGCAGTCCCAGGCGACGAAATCGAAGACTTCGCGGACGGCGCTCTCGTCCCTGTCAGTAGTCAGCTCGATGTCCCAGGTAAGATAGGCACCTTCCGGATCGAGCTCGCTCAGCAGCGGCAGATCGGACGAGTCGCAAGTCACCCGCATGTCGCCGATTTCACGCAACTCGCGCAGCAGAATGGCCGTCTCATTCGCCTTGGCGTAGAGGCTGGGCTTCGGCGTCAGCTTGATATGGAAGACGTTGCGGTTATCGGCCTCGGCCTCGGCCGGTTCGTCTTCGTCGAAGTCGAATTGCACCATGACCGGCTGGAAGTTCAGGTCGGAGAGATCGTCTTCTTCTTCCTCGCCGCCATTCGGATCGAGCGCTTTTAGCTGATCGGCAACCGTCTTGCTGCGGGCCTCATCGAACTCGGTTCCATCGCGCGCGGCGCGCACGAGATCGGACAGGATATCGGCCGCCCGCAATTTGATCTTCAGGACTTCCGGGGTCGCAGCGAGGCGGCCGGCGCGCACATGGTCCAGCGTCGTCTCGAAGACATGCGCGAAACGAACAAGAGCATCAAGACTGAAGGCGCCGGCACCACCCTTGATCGAGTGGACCGCGCGGAAAACGGCGTTGACAGTCTCAGGATCTGAGTCACCCGCTTCCATGGCGAGCAGACCGGACTCCAACTCAGCGAGCTGTTCTTCACATTCCTGGAAAAAGGTCTGCCTAATGGCCGCCATCGGATCCACGGGCGTTCTCCAAATAAAGTCTTCAGGCCGCGACGCGGCGGATTGCAGCAACGAGCTTGGCCGGATCGAAGGGCTTAACGATCCAGCCGGTCGCACCGGCACGGCGGGCGCGGTCCTTCTTCTCCGCATCGCTTTCCGTCGTTAGTACGAGGATCGGCACGGCGCGGTGTTTCGAGTCGCGGCGTACACCTTCGATGAAGCCGAACCCGTCAAGGCGAGGCATGTTGATGTCGGTGACGATGACATCCGGCACCCCCATGTCCTGCAGGACTTCAAGGCCGTGGACGCCGTCTTGCGCTTGGACGACGTGATAGCCGGCGTCCGACAGCGCCAGAAGAAGCATGTCGCGCATCGTGCGCGAGTCATCGACGGTGAGTATGGTTTTGCTCATTGAGACAATTCCCTATCCAGAAAGTGCTGGGGGCCAATTCCCAGGAGTTCGAAGCCTGCGACAAAGTCCGAGGACAGGTGGATGAATGCGAAAGGCACTCCGTCAGCCCTCCGGGTTGAAAGCGCAACGAGCGGGACCTGCGGACAGAGCCCGCCGGTTCGCTCGAGGCAGGAGCCATCGATGACGAGGCCGGTCCCAACCCGAGATGTCAGCACGTCGAACAGCGGCACGGCCGCCATAGTGTCGAGGCGATCGGCAATTGGACCGTCTTCGAACATGCGGCGACTGCGCTGCGCGTCCATCTCGCCTCTAGAACTCTTCCCACTCATCATTCTGGGCTTGCGGTTTGAGAACGGCATTGCCGGCGCCGCGGGTCGCGACGGTTTTCATAGCCGCACGAGGCTTCTGCTTTTGCCTGGGTTCGTCGCGGTCGGCCCGCGCCTGCGCGCCGATCTGGAAGCGGCCGATGAGGCGGGAGAGTTCTTCCGTCTCCTGCGACAGCGTGTGGCTCGCGGCGGTCGATTCCTCGACCATGGCAGCGTTCTGCTGCGTCACCTGATCCATCTGGGTGACGGCGGTGTTGACTTCCTGAAGGCCAGTCGCCTGATCCTGCGCCGAGGTGGCGATCTCCGACACGATCGTGTCGATCTCGGCGATCTGGGAGAAAATGCGCTCCAGCGCCTTGCCGGTCTCGCCGACGAGTTCGACGCCATCTTCGACCTGCGCAGTCGAAGCGGAAATCAGGCTCTTGATCTCTTTCGCGGCTTCCGCCGAACGCTGCGCCAGAGCGCGAACTTCGGAGGCGACGACCGCGAAGCCGCGGCCAGCATCGCCAGCACGGGCCGCTTCGACGCCCGCGTTGAGCGCCAGCAGATTGGTCTGGAAGGCGATCTCGTCGATGACGCCGATGATCTGGCCAATCTGCTGCGACGACTTCTCGATGCCGCTCATCGCATTGACGGCCTGACGGACGACGTCGCTGCCCTTCTCCGCATCGGACTTCGCGGTCGAGACGGCCTGGCGGGCGTGGTTGGCCCCGGCCGCGGTCTTGCGCACCGTATTGGTAATCTCGGTGAGAGCCGCTGCCGTTTCTTCGAGGCTGGCTGCCTGCTGCTCGGTGCGGCGGGAGAGATCGTCCGCCGCCGACGAAATTTCCTTCGTGCCGGAGCGGATGGCCTGGGTGTTCGCGTGGACGCCCAGCATCACCTGCTGCAGCTTCTCCGCCGAAGCGTTGAAGTCCGCCCGGATCTTCTCATACTCCTCGGAGAAGGACTGGGTCAGACGGCAGGTGAGATCGCCGTCGGACAGATGCTGGAGCGCATCGGTGATCGACGACACGAACTGATTGTGTGCCTCGATATATTGTTGCGTCTCGACCTCTTTGCGCTTCTGATCTTCTTCGGCTACGCGGTGGGCTTCAGCAGCCGCCGCCTCAAGCCGCATCTTCTCGATCGTATTGTCCTTGAAGGCCTGGATCGTCGCGACCATGTCGCCGATCTCGTCGCCCTGGCCCATATTGGGGACGTCGACGTTCGTGTTGCCCTGGGCAAGCGCCGACATGATCCAGTTGAGGATCTTGATGGGGAAGGCGACGCGGCGCGAGAGCTGATAACCGGCGATAACCGCTGCAGCGAGCGCGAGCAGGCTGCCGAGGATCTGGGAGATCGTCAGGAAGGACATCGCGCGGTTCTCGCTGGCCCGCATCGCATGCGCCCAGTCGCTGAATTTGCTCCGCGCATGAAGAGCGGCAGCGCGGAAGGCCTTCATCATGTCGGAGCTATGAGCCGACTGGGCGATAGCGATCGCCTGCGGCATGGTCTTTGGATCGTGGCCGAGGGCGATTTCCTGGTCGCCGATTTCATGCCGCCAATTCGCATGGGCGGCGTCGACCTTGTCGAGTTCGGCGAGAAGTTCGGGCTGACCGGCAGCGTCCTTGCGCGCCGTCGCCATTTCCTTCTCGTATAATTTGGTGGCCTCTTCGTAGAGCATCGCATGGCGGGCAACGCCATTGGTGATCAGATAGCCGCGCGTGACATGCGATTCGTCGAATTGCGCGGCAATGGCGCGCTCGAGATCGGCGATGAGAAGATTGGCTCTGTCGTAAGATTCGGCAGCGCTCTGGGCGGTACGGATGGCGACAAAGGCCGCGATGCTGGTCACCGCAACCACAACAAGCACGCAGGTAAATGCGACGGTGATCTTCTTAGTGATGGTTACGTTCATCGAGGGCAGCCTCCCCTACAACCTCGAGTTCATCCAAACATGCGCTTGCAGCACTTCAGCTGCTCCTTGGTTTGGATGAAGATCCGCTGGAAAATCCGTGCAGACGCAGGACCGGATGAGAATCGCGACTTGGTGTCCTTGTTTTTGATTCCCGTCCAATGGAATGGTGTAGGGGAAAAGGATGAATAAATTTTCAGCGAAGAGAATGAACGAAACGTCAATGTTTTGCGTCTTCAGCAGACGATAAATGCGAGTCAAAACTGCATATATTGTTGGGCGATGCCGGCCGGTGGCGGCGATCTATTCGTCTCGCAGAGCGCGGCGGGAAAACGCAATGATTCGCGAAGGCCTGATGCGGACGGCCGCACAACGGTATTGGGCGAAGGTGGGCTCAGGCTTCAGAAAGCTTCGCGCGAATCAGACTGCGGCAGAGGCCGATGCTAAATGCGAGGCAGCACCTTAAGGGACAGCATCCATCGCTTGCCGATGATCAGAAATCCGTCCGGCTGCGGATCGCCGCGGCGAGCGTGCCTTCGTCGAGATAATCAAGTTCGCCGCCGACCGGCACGCCATGCGCCAGCCGTGTGATTCGCACCGGCAGATGGCTCAGGAGATCGGTGATGAAATGCGCCGTCGTCTGGCCATCGACCGTCGCATTGACCGCCAGGATCACCTCTTCGACCGCTTCATTGGCGACGCGATCCGGCAGATTTGTCAGATTGAGGTCCTTCGGCCCTATGCCGTCGAGCGGCGACAGCGTGCCGCCGAGGACATGATAGCGGGCCGAAACGGCTTTGGCGCGCTCGAGCGCCCAGAGGTCGGCCACCGTCTCGACGACGACCAGCACCTTCTTGTTACGCGACTCATCGCGGCAGATCGTGCAGGGATCGCAGCTGTCGACATTGCCGCAAGACGAGCAGACGATGATCTTGTCGCGCGCCGTCTGGAGCGCATCGGCGAGCGGGCCGAGCAGCTCCTCGCGCTTGCGGATCAGATGCAATGCCGCGCGACGGGCCGAGCGGGGCCCGAGCCCCGGCAAGCGCGCCAGCAATTGGATAAGCCGTTCGATCTCCGGTCCGGCGATCCGCTCCGCCATATCCATCCGCCGTCGCTCAGAAGAGCTTCATGCCTGGTGGCAGCGGCAGGCCGGCCGTAACCGCCTTCATCTTTTCTTCCATCAGCCGCTCGCCCTTTTTGCGCGCATCTTCATGCGCGGCGAGGATCAGATCCTCGAGCATGTCCTTCTCATCCGCCACGAGGAGCGACGGGTCGAGGACGATACCTTTCATCTGGCCCTTGGCCGAAAGGGTGATGCGCACCATGCCGCCGCCCGACTGGCCCTCGACTTCGGTGCGCTCCAACTCGGCCTGCACTTCCTGCATCTTGGCCTGCATCGCCTGCGCCTGCTTCATCAAGCCCAGCATATCCGCCATGACATGTCCTTCCTTTAAATCACGATTGTAGAGCGGGATGTCCCGTCTAGAGATCGTCTTCGGTATAGGCCTGATCGATATAGGCCTCGTCGGCATCGTCCAAATCGTTCGGCTCGCTCTCCGGCGCCGGCAGGGCAGCTTCCGGCTGTCTGACGATCTCTGCGCCGGGGAAGTGTTCGAGCACTTTCTGGACGAGCGGGATTTTTTCGACGCCCCTGCGCGCCTCGGCCAGTTCGGCGGCGCGGCGCTCATGCAGGCTCGGCGCACCCACCTCATTGGAAATGGCCACCATCCAACGCCGGCCGGTCCATTCCTGCAAGCGGCGCATCAGCGTCTGGGCGAGCGCCGGCGAGGCGCCGGCTGCCAGCGCCATTTCGATCGATCCGTCCTCGAAGCGGACGATACGAACGTCGCGTTCGAGCTGCATCTTCAATTGAATGTCGCGCTGCTTGGCGGCGAGTGCGACGACCTCTTCGAAGCTCGCCAGGCTGATGGATGCGCGCGCCTCGGGGGCGCGGGACGGCGCCCTTGTCGGTGCCACAGCGGGCGTCACGCTGCGGGCTTCATGGGACTGGCCGATGGCCATCCGCGCGCCGCCATTCGGCGAACGCGGTGCATCGCCGCCGCGATCATAGGCGGGCGCGGGCGTATTGGAGAGACGACGCAACACATCGTCGGGCGTCGGCAGATCGGCGGCATAGGCGAGCCGCACCAAAATCATATCGGCGGCGGCGAGCGGCCGCGCCGATTCTTTGACTTCCTGCATGCCCTTCAGGAGCAATTGCCAGGCGCGGGTCAGAACCGGCATCGACAGGCCCGCGGCGAATTCGGCGCCGCGGCGGCGTTCTTCCTCGGTGACGGTGAGATCATCGCTGGAGGCGGCGACGAGTTTCAGCCGCGTGACGAAATGGACGAATTCGGCCAGCTCGACGAGAATCTGGCCGGGATCGGCACCGGCATCGTAGAGGCCCTTGAGATTGGCGAGCGCTGCGGCGATGTCGCCGCGCATCACTTCGCCGAAGAGGTCGATGATTCGGGCACGGTCGGCGAGGCCGAGCATCTGCCGCATATCGGCGGCACGGATCACCGTATCCGAGGTGCTGGTCGCATAGGCGATCGCCTGATCGAGCAACGACAGCGCATCGCGCACCGAGCCTTCCGCCGCGCGCGCGATCAGGGCGAGCGCTTCGCCGTCGATCGCGACATTTTCCTTGGCGCAGATGCCGGCCAGATGCGCGATCAGCACATCCGCCTCGATACGGCGCAGATCGAAGCGCTGGCAGCGGGAGCGCACGGTGACCGGGACCTTTTCGATTTCCGTCGTCGCGAACACGAATTTGGCGTGCTCCGGCGGCTCTTCGAGCGTCTTCAACAGGCCGTTGAAGGCCTGTTTCGAGAGCATATGCACTTCGTCGATGATATAGACCTTGGTGCGGGCGAGCACCGGGCGGTAGCGGATACTGTCGATGATCTCGCGGACGTCATCGATGCCGGTATGCGAGGCAGCGTCCATCTCGATCACATCGACATGGCGCGATTCGATGATCGCCTGGCAGTGGGCGCCCAGCTCCGGCATATGGATCGTCGGCTTGGCGATCGCCGCCTGCCCGTTCTTCGCCGGCAATTCGTAATTGAAGGCGCGCGCCAGAATCCGCGCCGTCGTCGTCTTGCCGACGCCGCGCACACCAGTGAGCATATAGGCCTGATGGATGCGGCCGAGATCGAAGGCGTTCGACAGCGTCTTCACCATCGCCTCTTGGCCGATCAGATCCTCGAAGCTCGACGGCCGGTATTTGCGCGCCAGCACGCGATAGGGCGCGGCCGTCGGCAGATCGAGGCCGAGCGTCTTCCCTTCGAGGGTTTTGGCTTCGGACGCTAATTCGGATGGCTTAGCTTGGTCCATGCGCAGAAAGATTTCGGCCCTTAGGAGCGATCACCGGATCCAGCCGACTTTGGGCGACCGGCGGCCCTTTGGGAAGTCCCATGAGAACTGCATCTGAGAACCGTATCCGAGAACTGCAACCGGGTCAGATGGCTGTCATCTTCAAAGGGTTCGATGCAGGCAGGCGACAGAGCGTGCGGGCTGTGTCTACAAAATGCAGAAACCGGCTCTTTCAACGCACAAAGGCCGGCAGCAGCATCGGGATCGGCCATGGCCGCGCCAAATGGGTGCGCCAAAGACGTCTGGGTGGGAGGCTGGACAGAGACCCGCCCGGTCTCGTTAGGGCTGCTTCCTTCCGGACCTGACCCGGTTGGCGAGTGGTGCGTCCACCGCCAACCTCCCGAGCCCTATTTGGGCGAAGCGGCCTGAATTTGCAACCGCGCAATGGAGCGCGACATTGGGGTGGGCGCATGGACGGAAAGACGGGTCTCGGAGGCGCCGGCGGCTGGCGCAAGCTCTGGCGTGCCGGGCGCCTTTTTCCGGTATTTCTCTCTGTTTCTCTCGCGCTTCTGCTCCTAACTGCTCTTTTCGGGCCCCAAAGCCTCGTGGCAAAGCCGGCCCGCAGCCAAGGCACTATGCGTATCGTCCCCTTCGCCGCCTCGGCCTTTCCCTATGACGGGGAAATCCCCGATCAACACAGACCGTTTCTCGACGTGCGCCAGGACGGCCGGCTTGGCCACACCTCGCCGCGCGGCGGCATTCTCTGGGCCGATCAGACCTACAGCGACCGCAACAGCCTGCTCTATGTGCCGCCGGGTTTCGACATCCGGCGGCCGGCGGCGATCGTCGTCTATTTCCACGGCAATCTCGCCACCCTCGGCCGCGACGTCGCCTATCGCCAGCGCGTCCCGCTGCAATTGCATCATTCGCGGCTCAACGCCGTGCTCGTCGCGCCGCAGATGGCCGTCAATGCGCTCGATTCGAGCGCCGGCCATTTCTGGGAGCGGAACTTCTTCGCCAAATATATGAATGAAGCCGCGGCGCAGCTCGCCGCGATGGCCGGCCAGCCGGCAAGCCGCTTTAATGCGCTGCCGATCGTCATTGTCGCCTATAGCGGCGGCTATGTGCCGGCGATCTGTTCGGCGGAGATCGGCGGCATCGACAACAGGCTCGCCGGTATCGTGCTGCTCGATGCGCTTTTCGGCGAGACCGACAAATATGCCGATTGGATCGCCCGCAACCGCAGCCATGCGTTTTTCCTGACCGCTTTCTCGAAAGCCTCGGAAGCCGAGAACACGGCGCTGCGCAGCACGCTCGACACGCAGGGCATCGGCGTTGAACAGGGCCTGCCCTCCGATCTCAGCCCCGGTACGATCGCTTTTCTCGGCGCCCGCGACGCGGTGCATAACGATTTCGTCACCAGCGCCTTCACCCTTAATCCGCTGCAGGTGATCCTGTCGCACATCAGAGCCTATCGGCATTAGCAGGCAACATCATGCGCGGGCTTGCCCCGCGCATCCAGGATCAGCCGCGGAGCGTCTGTCGATTAGTGCCGATTATTTGTGCTTGGATGCGCGGGTCAAGCCCGCGCATGACGGCGTCACTTTTTTCATGCCCCGTTTCCAGCAACTGGTTAAACTAATGTCATGACCAACGCCTTGGTACTTTTTTCCGGCGGTCAGGATTCCACGACCTGCCTCGCCTGGGCGCTCGCCCGCTTTCCGCATGTCGAGACAGTCGGCTTCGACTATCGCCAGCGCCATCGCGTCGAACTCGATCAACGCGGCAAAATCCGCGACGCCATCGTCGGGATTGATCCGTCATGGAAAGACCGGCTCGGTGAGGATCACATTCTCGACCTCGGCGTGCTCGGCGACATCTCGCAGACAGCGATGACACGCGAGATTCAGATCGTCGCCGATGCGAAGGGCCTGCCTAACACTTTCGTGCCCGGCCGCAATCTGCTCTTCTTCACGCTCGCCGGGGCACTCGCCTTCCGCCGCGGGCTTCGCCATCTGGTCGGCGGCATGTGCGAGACGGATTATTCCGGCTATCCCGACTGTCGCGACGACACGCTGAAAGCGATGCAAGTCGCCTTGAACCTCGGCATGGAAAAGAATTTCATCGTCGAGACGCCGCTCATGTGGATCGACAAGGCGGGCACATGGGCGCTTGCCGAAGAACTCGGCGGGCAAGCGCTCCTCGAGCTTGTCATCAATGAGACGCACAGCTGCTATCTCGGCGACCGCACGCACAAATGGGACTGGGGCTTTGGCTGCGGAGAATGTCCGGCCTGCCGCCTCAGAGCCGACGGCTGGAAGAGATATCTAGAGAGCCGCGCCAACGAGCCGCTCAAAAACTAAAGCCGAGACGACCATCGTCGTCTCGGCTTTGATCTCGCCAACTGAGGATTACTTGTCGCCGCTGATGAAGCCGGAGAAGCCAAACGGCATGCTCGCCGTGCTGCTGGACGCTTTCTCGCCGGAAAGCGTCTTGGCATAGGCGGCCTTGGCGGCCTCTGCATCAGCTTCGGCCTGCGACGGCGGCTCGGCGACCTTCGCCTCTTTGGCTTTGACCTTGCCCTTCGCGTGCCGGCTCTCCGCCGCCTCGGCCGGCCGAGTCGGGACCGAGTGCGGATCGCTGCTCGTCACGATGATCGGCTTGCCGGAACGGATCGCCGCACTCTGCACGAAGGTCGGCGGCAACGGCCGGCTATGCGTGAAGGTTGAACCCGTTTCATCCGGTTCATTGGCCGGCAACGGGGCTGGCGCCGCCGCCGCGACCGGCTGCGTATGCCTCACCCCTTGACCGGAGAGAAGCGCCGCCGGTCCCATCGTGTTTGCAGCGGCATCATCCGCCGACCGCTGGATGGCAGTGGGAGGCGCCGGTTCCGTCGGTGCCTGAGGCGCCTGCGCGGCCTGCTGATTCTGTGAACCGCCGCCGAACAGGCCGAAGAACCCGCCGCCTGACTGCGGCTGCTGCACGGGTTGCGGCGCAGCCGCGGCAGCGGCCGGCAGCTGCTGCGTACGCCTCGGTCCCTGACTGGAAAGAAGCGCCGCCGGGCCCATCGTGTTTGCCGCGGCATCCTGCGCCGATGCCTGGGTGGCGCTCATCGCTCCCTGATCCTGCGATGCTTGAGGCTGCGCGGCCGGCTGATTCTGCGAGCCGCCGCCAAAGAGGCCAAGGAACCCACCCTGCTGCGCGACGCGAACGGGCTGCGGACCGGCAGCCTGCTGCGTCTTCTGACCGGTGCCCGGCAGGGTGAAGCTAAAACCCTGCGGCTTCGGCTCCGGCGCGACGGGTGGTTCGACATAGGCATAGGCGTGTGCCGCCTCGGCCTTCTTTTCCACCGCCGTCTCTTCGGCTTGTGCCTTGGCTTCCGCAGCGGCCAATTGCTTCGCTGTCGGCGCCTTATAACGCTTGCCCTTATCGAGCGGAATGTCGACGGGGCCGTCGGCCAAAGCATCCGGCCGGCTCACATCGTCGAGCTGCGCGTGGGCGAAATGCTCGTTCTGGCCGCCATCGGCATATTGCGTATGGACCGGACGGACGCCGGACGCGACGAGCCGCAAGACCTGCGCATTGTCCCTCGCCTCTTTGGCGTTGACTTCCAGCGCCACCGTCTCGTCATGCTTCAGCGCCGGGCAGGGACCGTTCGGATCGAGCGGCATTCCGTTGGCCGGCTGCGCATTGAAGACGTAATGCAGGTTGCAGACGCCGACCGCGACTTCCTGCTTCGTGACTTCGAAATTGTCGTTGCCGACCTTCAATTCCTTCCAGAAGGCGATGTTCGGATCGAGTCGGTATTTGGCGAAATTCTCCGCCGTCATATGGAAGGGATAGGACTGGAACTGGATCTCTCGCTGGCCGCCGGCGAAAGATTCGCGGGCAATCGCATAGATCTCGGCGATCTGTTTGTCGGTCATCGAGAAGCAACCGGCCGACGAGCAGACGCCATGCACCATGATGCTGCCGCCGGTGTAATTATGCGCGCGGTCGTAGGCGTTCGGGTAGCCGACGTTGAAAGAGAGGTAATAGGCCGAGTTCGGATTCATCTGCGACGGCCCGATCGCATAGAAGCCTTCCGGCACCTGACGGTCGCCTTCGCGCGTCTTCGGGCCGAGCTGACCGGACCAGCGGCAGATCGGATAGGATTTGAGAAGCGCGTAATGCCCGTCAGTCCGCATCTTCCAGACCTGGACCTCGGCTTCCTTCTTGAAGGCGCGGATGAGCATGGGCGAGCTTGGCGTCGTTCCCTTTTCCTGCATCAAGGTCAGGAGCTGGGGCGACAAAGGCTTTTGGGAACGCTCCGAAAAATCGCCCGGAGTCTCGCCACAACCAGATAAAAGCAGTGCGGACATCAGTGCCGCCGCTGCAAGCGCCCCAAACGGGCGGCTTGAATGAATACGACTCGGCATTGTTGTTAACCCCCGGATCACTGGGCTCATGGCCTCTTCGATCGCTTTATAAAGGTTATCCTTATCCGGTGGTTACTTCAATCCTGGCCGTTTCGGCCGGATGGTCAATAAATCCTTGCTGTGCTTCGGTTTCTTCAGGGACCCGACAAAGCTAAGCTTAAGTCAGTTGCCTTACCACCAGAAAAACCAAGGCCTTTGAGGCCGCGGCGGGGGCGGCGGCAGGGTGTCGGCGTAGAGCCCACGCGAGACGCAGATCCAGGTCGGGCGAAAGCTGTTCACATCGTGGCCTTCGAGATTCATCTGCGGCATCGGCACGAGCTTGCAGGGCGGCGCGGCAGCCGCCCGCGCCTGGGGCGGTGGTCCGGGCGGCGGCGCGCCTGGCGGACCCCCGTTGAGATCGGCCGCACAAGCCGACGATGCCACGAGCCCAAAAAGGCCGGCTGCCGCCAAAAAGAAGAGTGCTCTGCCCTGTCCCATCGCCGCTAACCTGTTCCTGCCCTCCCGATATGGGCCTTCGAGCTTGCGACAGACTTGCGGCCCGTTCAGGTAAGCGCGGCGACGAACCAGGGAGAGGCTGGAGCCGGCGAGCGCCTCCGTCGCCAGGCGGGACGAGAGATAGGCAGCACCTGGCACGGCTGCCTTATTCCTTGACCTTCAGGTCCTTCAATTTGGCGAAGACCGAGTCGACGTCGATATCGGGCTGCTCGTCGCTCTCGACCGGATGCGAGGGCTGGCCGAAGACGCGCTCTTCCTCCTCGCGATCATCCTCTACATGCGGCGCGGTGGTGATCTCGGCCGGAACGAGGGTCTGGGTGCGATCGGCCTCGGCCGGCACGCGTTCCTTCGCGGCGCGATTGACCTCGAAATCGAGATCGATCTGCGAGCAAAGACCCAGCGTCACCGGGTCCATCGGCGTCAGCGCCGCGGAGTTCCAATGGGTGCGGTTGCGGACAGCGAGCAATGTCGTCTTCGTCGTGCCGACGAGACGCATGATCTGCGCATCCTTCAATTCAGGATGATTGCGCAGCAGCCAGAGGATCGCATTGGGCCGGTCCTGGCGGCGCGACAGCGGCGTGTAGCGCGGGCCGCGCGGCCGCTTGAGCTCCGGCAAGCGCACCTTCGGTGGTGCGAGCTGCAATTGATGCGAGGAGTCCTTTTCGGCCGCGGCGATCTCTTCGCGCGTCAGCTGGCCCGAGGTGATCGGATCATGGCCTTTGATGCCGGCCGCCACTTCGCCATCGGCGATGCCCTTCACTTCGAGCGGATGCAGCTTACAGAAATTGGCGATCTGATCGAAAGTGAGCGACGTATTCTCGACAAGCCACACAGCCGTTGCCTTTGGCATCAGCGGGACATTGTTCATATGATCCTCCTTGCCGAGGCGGCAAAAACTGACGAGGCTGCTGGGCCGCAGCGGCCGGGGGGCCGCAAGGCGGAGGCCTAAATCAGGCCCAGATCAGCATGACGGGGATTATGTCTTTATAAGAAGCATCCCCTAGAGATGCAATGGTTTGGATCGGTTCGGCTGCCGAAATCTCAAAATCTTTCAAGCATCTCGGCAGGAAGCACCCGCAATGGCCAAGCTCCGCTAGCATGTCCTTTGGCGGAAAAGTTGATCAACTTTTCCGGGACATGCTCCAGTAAATTTTCAGCCTGACCGGGGCTCCCCCATGGCCATGAAGGGAGATTGCTGTAGATTTCGGTTTTTCCATGTTTGTGGAGGCGTGTCATGATCTTGGACGAGAACGACCTTGCCCCGCTGCGTCGCCGTACGCTCTCCCATGAAATCGGCCAGCCGCTGGACGACCTCTCGATTGAGGAATTGGCGGAGCGTATCGCAATGTTGCGTGCCGAAATCGACCGGCTCGATGCGAAGCGCCAGAGTAAAGAAGCGAGCCGCGCGGGCGCCGAAGCCTTCTTCAAATCCTGACCAGGTGCGCCGGATATGGTTGCAAATTTCTGTCGGGCTGTCGGCGCATTGCTCACAGTTCGTTAAGATATATGGATTATTAAATTAAGTTGTCGCTCAGGGCGCCCCACTAAGGCGTGGTTCTTCCCGAGTTTTCTCATCCCCCCGATTACCTTTTAAGAGCCGCTTTTGCGGCTCTTTTTTTGTACGGATTTTTCGGGATTTCTGGAGCCCTCCACCGTCCATCGCGAGCGAAAGGCCCGCGCTAGCCTTCGGCCTTGCGCCGGGTGGATATAGCTCGTTAACCTTAGTAAAAGATTAACGCCCGTCAAAACCGCTTTGGTCTTAGTATTGCTGAGCTCTCTGGCACAGCGCATCCGCTGTACCAAATTCATTCAGCTTCAGATCCGTCGAGGGCGCGTCATGGTTCAGGTAGTGAGTTTCGAGGACGGCGGCACGGTTTCCTTCGCCGCCAGACTCGCGGCATCGGAAGCGTTCAAGACCCTGTTCCGCGAAGGTATGGCCCTGGTCGAGGAGACCGCCGGCTATCTCGACGGCGACGGACGCGAAGAGGCCAAGAGCCTGCCGCGGCTGCCGGCCTTGGCCTTCGCGACGGAGAGCATGCGGCTCACGACCCGGCTGATGCAGCTCGCCTCTTGGCTGCTGCTGCAGCGTGCCGTCAACGAAGGCGAACTCACCCAGGCGGAAGCCGCGAGCGAGAAGCGCAAGGTGAAGCTCAGCGAGCAGCAGGTCGCGACCGGCGCCGAGATCTTCGCGCAGCTGCCGCCGCGCCTGATCGACATCGTCGAGAAATCGCTGCGGCTGCAGAGCCGTATTCTGCTTCTCGACCGGGCGATCTATCGCGGCCCCGAGGAAACCGCCAAGCCGCGCCGCACGCAGGCGAAGCCGCTCGAATTGCAGCGCGAGCTGTTGCGCGCCGCCTTCGCCACCGCCGATTGAGCCGGCGGTTCGAACGGCACGCCTAAAACGGCACAACAAAAAAGCCCGGAGCGAAGCCGGGCTTTTTTGTTGGTGTCGAACGTTCGGACTTACTTCTTCGTACCGAAGCTCATATTGCCGAAGCGCGAGTTGAAGCGCGACAGGCGGCCGCCGCGGTCGAGCAGCTGCGCCGAGCCGCCGGTCCACGCCGGATGGGTCTTGGGATCGATGTCGAGGTTCAGCGTGCCGCCCGGCTCGCCATAGGTCGAACGGGTGAAGAACTCGGTCCCGTCGGTCATTACGACCTTGATCATGTGATACTGCGGATGGATATCCGATTTCATTTCTCAAAACCTCTTCGCGCGGCGCCGCGGCACCGTAATCCGGCCATCGGAATAGAAAAATCGCGCGGCCTCGCCCAAAAGGCGCCTGCGCGGTTGCATGGAGCCTATAAACCCTTCCGCGCCGGCTCACAAGTCCCGCGCGGTTTACCGCCCGGCGGCGGCCTTGCGGGCGTTTTCGGCCATGGTCTTGCCCAGGGTCCAGACGGCGCCCGGCACCTGATGGCTGTCGGCGATCACCTTGTCGAAGGAGCGCTCGATCCAGTCGCAGTCGGCATCGTCGATAACGAGCGCCGGCAGGAGCTTGACAACATGATTGCCGTTGCCGGCCACCTGAACGAGGATCTTGTGATCCTTGAACAGAGGAATGGTGATGAGCTGGCAGAAGAGGCCGGATTTGACCGTCTCGAGCAGCGACCAGGCCGCCTTCAGTTTCAATGAACGCGGCGCGCCGAATTCGATGCCGATCATCAACCCTTTGCCGCGCACCGATTTGACGAGCTCGTAGCGCTCGGTGAAGCGCTGGAAGCTCGCCAGCAGCCGATCGCCGAGCCGCGCCGCGTTCTGCACGAGGCGTTCCTCTTCCATCACTTGCAAGGTCGCGAGGCCCGCCGCCATCGCCAGATCGTTCTTGGCGAAGGTCGACCCATGCACGACCGCGCGATCCATGCGGTTGAAGACTTTGTCGAAGATCGGCCGGCGCATCAGCACGGCGCCGATCGGCACATGGCCGCCGGAGAGCGCCTTGGCGACGAGTACCATGTCGGGTTCGACGCCGAAAGGTTCGATGGCGAAGAATGTGCCGGTGCGGCCGAGGCCCGTCTGAATTTCGTCGACGACGAAGAGGGTTCCATATTTGCGGCAGAGCGCCTGGGCGCCACGCAGATAAAGCTCCTCGGCGATTTCGACCGTCTTGCCTTGGATCGGCTCGACGATGAAGGCGGCGACGTCGCGCTTCGACAACGCTTTTTCGAGCGCGGCGAGATCGTTGAACGGCACTTCCGCACAGCCTGGTAGCAAGGGACCAAAGCCGTCCTTGAAGGTCGGATCACCATTGAGCGACAGCGCGCCATAGCTCAATCCGTGAAACGCATGATCGCAATAGACGATGCCGGGGCGACCAGTCGCGCTGCGGGCGAATTTGATCGCCGCTTCCACCGCCTCGGTGCCGGAATTGCAGAAGAAGGCCTTATCGAGGAACGGCACATATTTGAGAAGGCGCTCGGCGAGCAGACCGGCCAGCAGCGACACGTCCATCTGCACGAGATTGGGCAGATCGGAATCGAGCACTTTCTTCAGCGCATCGCGCAGTACCGGATGGTTGCGGCCGATGCCGAAGACACCCCAGCCGCTCAACAGATCGAGATAGCGGTCGCCCTTGCGGTCGAAGAGATATTGGCCCTGGCCCGAACGAAAGCCGACGTCGAAACCGATCGTCTGCAACACGCGCACCATCATCTCATTGAGATGCGTCGTGAACAGATCGTAGCGCTCGGACTCGCGTGCGGCGACGAGGCCGGAAAGATCGAACTGACTTGGCTTTTCCTGTGGTCCGTCTTCGGCCATGCTCTTTTCGGCGACGGCCAACTTTTGAACCGCGATCTCACTGACCGGCATATTTCTCACCCGTGAACGCTCCTTTCGACAATTGCTAATTTGCCGGCTTCGGCGGCACGTCCAGACCCCATCGCCCACGGCGATTGCCGGCACATAGCACCAGCTCTGGAAACGATTTTTCGCCGAATTATCGAAAAGGAGAGATTTGCCCCCTAGGAGCCCTGCCCCAGCCTCAGGCAGCAGCACCTAGAGGCGAATTTTGCCAACTCAGCACAAAAGCCCCGCAGCGGCAAGGCTAGCGGCGAGTACGGCGGAGAAGAAAACCCGCGCGATGCAGATGGGGCACGCCTCTTAGAGAGGCACAGACGAAATGAGTCAGTCTTCAATCTTTATTGCAAAGCAAAATATGAAATGAATGCCCGGCCGAAGCCGGGCATTTGTATGTCGTCATAAGTATTACGCTTACTCGGCTGCGACGGCCTTCGGCTTGCCGCCCTTGAACTGCGCCGCTTCGGTCGAATCCTTGAGCGCCGTCGTCGAAGACTTGCCGCCCGAGATGGCTTCCGCAACCGCATCGAAATAGCCGGTGCCGACTTCGCGCTGATGGCGGGTCGCCGTATAGCCGTGCTTCTCGGCGTCGAACTCGGCCTGCTGCAGCTCGGAGTAAGCCGCCATGCCGCGATCGCGATAGCCCGACGCGAGGTCGAACATCGACAGATTGAGCGAGTGGAAGCCGGCGAGCGTCACGAACTGATATTTGTAGCCCATGGCGCCCAATTCGCGCTGGAACTTCTCGATCGTCGCGACGTCGAGCTTGGCGCGCCAGTTGAACGACGGCGAGCAATTGTAGGCGAGCAGCTTGCCCGGGAAGCGCGAATGGATCGCTTCGGCGAAGATCTTCGCTTCCTCGAGGTTCGGATGCGAGGTCTCCCACCACAGCATGTCGGCGACTTCCGCATAGGCGAGGCCGCGGGCGATGCAGTGATCGAGGCCGGTGCCGTCCTTCAGGCGGAAGAAGCCTTCCGGCGTGCGGCTGTCGGGCTCGATGAAGCGGCGATCGCGCTCATCGACATCGGAAGTGATGAGCTTCGCCGACTCGGCGTCGGTGCGGGCAATGACGAAAGTCGGCACGCCGCAGACGTCGGCAGCGAGACGCGCAGCATTGAGGCTGCGCTCGTGTTGCGACGTCGGGATCAGCACCTTGCCGCCGAGATGGCCGCACTTCTTTTCAGAAGCGAGCTGGTCTTCGAAGTGAACGCCAGCCGCGCCCGCATCGATATAGGCCTTCATGATCTCGAAGACGTTGAGAGCGCCGCCGAAGCCGGCTTCCGCGTCGGCGATGATCGGCGCGAACCAATCGCGCGTGACATTGCCTTCGGCGTGCTCGAGCTCATCCGAACGCTTGAACGCATTGTTGATGCGGCGGGCGAGCTCGGGGCCGGAATTCGCCGGATAGAGCGACTGGTCGGGATACATGGCGCCGGCGACATTGGCGTCGGCCGCGACCTGCCAGCCGGAAAGATAAATGGCTTCGAGGCCAGCGCGCACCTGCTGCACGGCCTGATTGCCGGTCAACGCGCCAAGCGTCGGGACGAACGGGCGCTCCTTAAGGAGGTGCCACAGTCTGTTAGCGCCACGTTCGGCCAGCGTATGAGCAATCGGGAAAGAGCCCCGCAGCCGCACCACATCGGCCGGAGTGTAGGACCGCTTGATACCGTCGAAGCGGCCTTTGGGCGCCGACGGGACCAGCTCGTCGAAGCTCGGAACCTTGGTCATGTACGATCTCCCGAATATGTACCAATATGACATGAATTGACAAAAGCGGCCACACATGCCGCTCTGCCTGTCGCCACTAAAGCGGTAACTCTCTGAAATAGACAAGGTTGCCAATCACTTCGCGACTGCGAAATCAGGCAATTTTGTCTGCACCTTACAGTGTCAATTTGTCATTGTGTAAATTTCTTTACACATGTATGAATCTTAACATGGGTATCGAATCAGCCAATTCTCGCAAAATCTTTGCCGGTCCGCGCCTCAAAAGACTGCGGCGTGAGCGTCAAATCACCCAGGCGCGCATGGCCGAGGAGCTCGAGGTCTCCGCAAGCTACCTCAACCTTATGGAGCGGAACCAGCGGCCGATTACGGTCCAGGTTCTGATCCGCCTCACCGATGTCTATGGCATCGATCCGCGCGAGTTCATGGAGGGCGAAACCGAGCAGGCGATCAGCGAGATCGAGCAGCTCTTGGCCGACCCGCTCCTGCGCGAGGTCGGCGTGCCGCGGACCGAACTGCAGGATGCCGCCGAACACGCGCCGACGCTGATCGCCGCCATGCAGAAACTCTACCGCGCCTATCTGGCGGCGCGCGAGGCAAGCGAGGCGGGCCTGCCGCAGCGCGCCGATCCCGACCGGACCGAAGCGATCATGCGCGAAAGCCCGGTCGACCGCATCCGCGCCATCCTGCACACCCAGAAGAATTTTTTCGCCGAACTCGACCAAGCGGCCGAGACCTATGCCTCGGATTTCGCCCTAACCGGCCATGAGCTCTTCTTCGCGCTCTCCGAACATCTGCGCGCCCGCCATGGCGTGCGCGTCCGCGTTCTGCCCATCGAGGTGATGAGCGACCGGCTGCGCTGGTACGACCACCATCGCCGCCAGCTCATGCTGTCCGAGGTCATGGACCAGCCGGGCCGCACCTTCCAGGTCGCCTATCAGCTCGCCTTCACTGAATGCGATGCGCTCTTAAACGAGTTCGTCGCCAAGCACGACATGGGCGATGAGACCGGCCGCCGGCTGCTGCGCGTGACCCTCGGCAATTACTTCGCCGGCGCGCTGATGATGCCCTACGCCAAATTCCATGAGGCAGCGGAAATCGTCGGCTACGATGTCGAGGTTTTGGCTGCGCGTTTCGGCGCCAGCTACGAGCAGGTGGCACATCGCCTGACGACCTTGTCGAAACCGACCGCGCGCGGCGTGCCGTTCTTCCTCGTCCGCGTTGACAGTGCGGGGAATGTCTCGAAGCGTTTTTCCTCCGGACGTTTTCCCTTCGCGCATTTCGGCGGCACCTGTCCCTTGTGGAACATCCACGCCGCCTTCACCGAGCCGGGCCATATTCTGACGCAAGTGGTGGAGCTGACCGACGGCTCGCGCTGGTTCTCGATCGCCCGGACCGTACGCCGCTCGGTGACCCCTTATGGCGCGATCGAGCCGCGCTTCGCCATCGGGCTCGGCTGCGAGATGAAATATGCCAGCCGCCTGATCTATGCGAAGCGGCTCGATCTCAACACTGTCGAGGCTGTGCCGATCGGCGTCAATTGCCGGCTCTGCGAACGCCAGCTCTGCCCGCAGCGCGCCGCGCCGCCGGTGCTGCGTCCGCTGCATGTGGACGAGCAGACACGGACGGTGTCGCCGTTCACCTTTAAGGATTTGTGAGCTTCTTCCCGCAGGCGGGGAGAAGAGCAGCAAGTGCCGAGTTTTACTTCAAATATGGATCGAACGCTTCTCGACGCCGAGCGCCGCTTCGCGCACGGCTTCCGATAGCGTCGGATGCGCATGGCAGGTGCGGGCGAGATCTTCCGACGAGCCTGAGAATTCCATCAGCACCGCCGCTTCGGCGATCAATTCGCCGGCAAACGGTCCGACGATATGGACGCCGAGCACTTGGTCGGTCGTCGCGTCGGCCAAGAATTTCACGAAGCCTTCGGTGGCGCGCATGGCGCGCGCGCGGCCATTGGCGCTGAACGGGAATTTGCCGGCCTTATAGGCGATGCCCTTCGCCTTTAAGTCTTCCTCGCTCGCGCCGACCGAGGCAATCTCGGGATTGGTGTAAATCACTGAAGGAATGACATTGTAATTCACATGGCCGTGCTGGCCGGCGAGGATTTCAGCAAGCGCAATGCCTTCGTCCTCGGCCTTATGCGCCAGCATCGGCCCGCGTACGACATCGCCGATCGCATAAATGCCTGGAACATTTGTGGCGAAATGTTCATCGATGACGACGCGGCCGCGGTCGAGCGTCACTCCCACATCTTCGAGGCCGAGGCCTTCCGTATAAGGCCGCCGGCCGATCGCGACGAGCACGATATCAGCATCGAGCTGCGTGGCTTCGCCACCGGCCGCCGGTTCGATCGCGACCTTCAGACCGGTCTTCTGCGCATCGACTTTGGCAACCTTATGCGCGAGCAGGAATTTGATGCCCTGCTTTTCGAGCGAGCGCTGCGCCTGTTTGGCGACTTCCATATCCATGCCGGGCAGGATGCGGTCGAGAAATTCGACCACGGTGACGTCGGAGCCGAGACGGCGCCAGACGGAGCCGAGCTCGAGGCCGATGACGCCCGCGCCGACGACCAGCAGCTTGCCGGGCACGTTTTCCAATTCGAGCGCACCAGTCGACGAGATGATCTGCTTCTCATCGATCGTCACGCCCGGCAGCGGCGCGACATCGGAGCCCGTGGCGATAACGATAGCCTTGGTCTCGATGGTCTGCTTCGAGCCATCCTCGGCCGTCACGTCGACCTTGCCAGGCGCGGTGATCTTGCCCGCGCCGATGAAGGGATCGATCTTGTTCTTCTTGAAGAGGAAGGCGACGCCGTTGACATTGGCCGAGACGACATCGCTCTTGTGCTTCATCATCGCGAGGAGATCGAGCGCCGGCTTGCCGACCTTGATGCCGAAGGCTGGGAAGTCATGCGTGACCTCGGCGAATTTCTCCGAGGTATGCAGCAGCGCCTTCGACGGAATGCAGCCGATGTTGAGGCACGTGCCGCCGAAGGTCTTGCGTTTCTCGACCACGGCGACCTTCAGCCCCAATTGCGCAGCGCGGATGGCACAGACATAGCCGCCGGGGCCCGTGCCGATGACGGTGAGATCGTAGGTCATTGCTCAGAGATCCAGGACAAGGCGCGCCGGATCTTCGAGCGCTTCCTTGACGCGCACGAGGAAGGTCACGGCCTCTTTGCCATCGACGATGCGGTGATCGTAAGTCAGCGCCAGATACATCATCGGCCGCACCTCGATCTTGCCGCCGACGACCATCGGCCGCTCCTGAATCTTGTGCATGCCGAGAATGCCCGACTGCGGCGCGTTCAGGATCGGCGTCGACATCAGCGAACCATAGATGCCGCCATTGGTAATGGTGAAGGTGCCGCCCTGCATGTCGTCGATGGATAGCATGCCGTCGCGAGCGCGCTTGCCAAGTTCGGTAATCTTCTTCTCGATACCAGCAATCGACAGCTGATCGCAATCGCGTACGACCGGCACGACGAGGCCTTTGTCGGTGCCGACTGCGATGCCGAGGTGATAATAATTCTTATAGATGAGGTCGGTGCCGTCGATCTCGGCATTGACCGCCGGAATCTCCTTCAGCGCACTGACGCAGGCCTTGACGAAGAAGCCCATGAAGCCGAGCTTCGTGCCGTGCTTCTTCTCGAAGACATCTTTGTATTTCTGCCGGAGCGCCATGACTTCCGTCATGTCGACCTCGTTGAAGGTCGTGAGCATGGCGGCGGTGGATTGCGCATCCTTCAGGCGCTTGGCGATCGTCTGCCGGAGCTTCGTCATGCGCACGCGCTCTTCGCGCGCCGCATCGGGCGCGGGCGAGGGCGCGCGAACCTGGACCGGCTGCGATGCGGGCGCAGGGCCGGCGGCCGGCGACGCGGCAGGTGCTGTAGATTGGCCCGCCGCAAAGGCAAGCACATCGCCCTTCAGCACCTGGCCTTGTTTGCCCGATCCCTTGACAGCGGCCGGATCGATGCCGTCGTCGGCGGCGATCTTGGCAGCGGCAGGCGATGGCGGCCGCACTGATGATTTTTCGGCAGCGGCAGGCGATGATTTCGGAGGCGGCGCGGCAGATTTCGTTTTCGCCGGCGCGGCGCCTTCGGTGATGGCACCGAGCAAAGCGCCGGGCGCGACGGTCTCACCGTCCTTGACGGAGATCTCGGAAAGCACGCCGGAGGCCGGCGCATTGACTTCGAGTGTAACCTTGTCGGTTTCGAGTTCGAGGATCGGCTCGTCCTGCGCGACAGCATCACCCGCCTGCTTGAACCAACGCCCGATCGTCGCCTCGCTTACCGATTCGCCCAGCACGGGCACGCGAATTTCAACCGTCATACGACTTCCCCTCGGGCCTTAGGCGGCGAAAGCTTCGTCCAACAATGCTTTGAGCTGTGCAAGATGTTTTGGCATCAGGCCGGTTGCGGTCGCAGCCGAGGCCGGACGGCCGATGTAACGCGGCCGTTTGGCCTTGCTGGCGATCTGGCTCAGCACCCATTCGATATAAGGTTCGGCGAAGGACCAGGCGCCCATGTTCTTCGGCTCTTCCTGGCACCAAACGACATCCGCCTTCTTGAACCGCGACAACAGCGCGACGAGCGCCTTCAGCGGGAAGGGATACAGCTGCTCGATGCGCATCAGATAGATATCGTCGATGCCGCGTTTCTCGCGTTCTTCGAGGAGATCGTAATAGACGCGGCCCGAACAGAGGATCACGCGGCGGATCTTGTCGTCCTTGACGATCTTGATCGCCTCGGCCGGATTGGTCTCGGCGTCGTCGCGCAAGATACGATGGAAACTCGTGTCGCCCGACATATCGCCCAGTTTCGAGACGACACGCTTGTTACGCAGCAGCGACTTCGGCGTCATCAGAATGAGCGGCTTGCGGATGTCGCGCTTCAGCTGACGGCGCAGAACGTGGAAATAGTTCGCCGGCGTCGTGCAATTCGCGACCTGCATATTGTCTTCGGCGCAGAGCTGCAGATAGCGCTCGAGACGGGCGGAGGAATGCTCCGGCCCCTGCCCTTCATAGCCATGCGGCAGAAGACAGACGAGGCCCGACATGCGCAGCCATTTGCGTTCGCCCGACGAGATGAACTGATCGAAGATCACCTGCGCGCCATTGGCGAAATCGCCGAACTGCGCCTCCCACATGACGAGCGCATTGGGCTCGGCAAGCGAATAGCCATATTCGAAGCCGAGCACGGCTTCTTCCGACAGCATTGAATTGATGACTTCGAAGCGCGCCTGGCCGTCGCGGATATGGTTCAGCGGCGCATAGCGCGCCTCCGTCTCCTGATCGATCAGCACGGAATGGCGGTGCGAGAAGGTGCCACGCTCGCTGTCCTGGCCGGAGAGGCGCACGGTGTGGCCTTCATCGACGAGACTGGCGATCGCCAGCGCTTCGCCCATCGCCCAGTCGATGCCTTCACCCGCCTCGATCATATGCTTGCGATTGTCGAGCAGGCGTTGGATCGTCTTATGCAGGTGGAAGCCTTCCGGCACAACGGTGAGGCGCGCGCCGAGGGTCTTCAGTTTATCGAGCGCAACGCCGGTCGTGCCGCGGCGCGCATCATCCGCCGAATCGGCAGCCTTGAGACCGGCCCAGCGACCGTCGAGCCAATCGGCCTTGTTCGGATTATAGGACTGCGACGCTTCGAATTCGGCATCAAGACGGTTGTGCCAATCGCTTTGGAGCTTTTCGACTTCGCCCGCCGTCACCACGCCTTCCGCCGTCAGCTTCTCCTTATAGATTTCGAGCGTCGTCGGATGCGTCTTGATCTTCTTGTACATCAGAGGCTGGGTAAAGCCCGGCTCGTCGCCTTCGTTATGGCCGAAGCGGCGATAGCAGAACATGTCGATGACGACCGGCTTATGGAACATCTGCCGGAATTCGATGGCGATCTTCGCCGCATAGACGACCGCTTCCGGATCATCGCCGTTTACATGAATGATCGGCGCCTCGATCATCTTCGCCGTATCGGACGGATAGGGCGAGGAGCGCGAATAGCGCGGAGAGGTGGTGAAGCCGATCTG
>CAZXXA010000040.1:0-31891 GCA_964644615.1 uncultured Methylovirgula sp.
GCTTGTAGACGGGCCGCACGCCCGCCTCGCGGCGACGCCGGCGCACCTCGTGCTCGCTGTGGCCGGTGAGCAGGGCCAGCCGCCGGTCGGAGAAGCCGCGGGCCTTGAGCGCGCGCCAGGCCGACGACTCTTCCGGCAGGCCGTGGCGCTCGACCTCGGCCTCGGTGCGGACGATGTCCTCGATCTGGCGCAGGAACCAGGGCTCGTAGGCGCAGGCCGCCTCGATCTCCTCCACGCTCAGGCCATGACGGAACGCCTGGGCGATCACGCGCAGGCGGTCGGGGGTGGGCAGGCCGAGCTGGCGCACGACGGCCTTCTTCACCGCCGCCTCGTCCTCGGCGCCGTCCACGCCCTCGAGGTCGATCTCGTCGAAGCCCGACAGACCCGTCTCCAGGCCGCGCAGCGCCTTCTGCACGCTCTCCTGGAAGGTGCGGCCGATGGCCATGACCTCGCCCACCGACTTCATCGAAGTGGTCAGCATGGGCTCGGCGCCCGGGTACTTCTCGAAGGCGAAGCGGGGGATCTTGGTCACGACATAGTCGATCGCCGGCTCGAAGGCGGCCGGCGTCACGCGCGTGATGTCGTTCGAGAGCTCGTCGAGCGTGTAGCCGACGGCGAGCCGGGCGGCGACCTTGGCGATCGGGAAGCCCGTGGCCTTGGACGCCAGCGCCGAGGAGCGCGAGACGCGGGGGTTCATCTCGATCACCACCATGCGCCCGTCGCGCGGATTGACCGCGAACTGGACGTTGGAGCCGCCGGTCTCCACTCCGACTTCGCGCAGCACCGCGATCGAGGCGGCGCGCATGCGCTGGTATTCCTTGTCGGTCAGGGTCAACGCCGGGGCCACGGTGATCGAGTCGCCCGTGTGCACGCCCATCGGATCGATGTTCTCGATCGAGCAGATGATGATGCAGTTGTCCGCCTTGTCGCGGACGACCTCCATCTCGAATTCCTTCCAGCCGAGGACGCTTTCCTCCACCAGAACTTCGTTCGTCGGCGAGGCGTCGATGCCGCGCTCGATGATTTCGATGAATTCTTCCTTGTTGTAAGCGATCCCGCCGCCGGTGCCGCCCATGGTGAATGACGGTCGGATGATTGCCGGCAGGCCAATATCGTCGAGGATGGAGAGGGCCTGGGCGAGCGTTTTGATCTGATGCGAGCGCGGCGTCGAAAGGCCGATGTGGCGCATAGCTTCGCGGAAGAGTTCGCGGTCTTCCGCCTTGTCGATCGCTTCGGCCGTCGCGCCGATCATCTCGACATCATATTTGTCGAGCACGCCCATCCGCTTCAGCGACAGAGCGCAATTCAGCGCGGTCTGGCCGCCCATCGTCGGCAGCAGCGCGAAGCCGCCCGGTGCCTTGTAGCGCTCCGCGGCGATGATCTTGGCGACGACCTCGGGCGTGATCGGTTCGACATAGGTCCGATCCGCCATATCGGGATCGGTCATGATCGTCGCCGGATTGGAATTCACCAGCACGATGCGGAAGCCTTCGGCGCGCAGCGCCTTGCAGGCCTGTGTGCCGGAATAGTCGAATTCGCAGGCCTGGCCGATGATGATCGGGCCGGCGCCTATGATCATGATGGTCGAGATGTCTGTCCGCTTAGGCATGCGTGCAGTTTGGCTCCTCAGCGCGCCTTGAGGCGCTGGTCAAAAGATGTGCGGTCCCTGTGGGAATTGCTACCCGTGCTCAGGCTCCGCGCCGGCTCCCGAGGAAGACGGACGCCGCCCATGCGCGGCCTTCATTTACGATAGATCCACAGCGTAACGCTTCAGATCTTCTAGCGCGCAATGTTCGAGCGCGCCTTCATGCGTGGCGCGCAAGACGACGCGCGGCATTTTGCCGGCCTCGAGCGCTTCCTGCCAGCGCGGCGCGCAAATGCACCAGCGGTCGCCCGGCTTCAGACCCGGAAAACCATATTGTGGCGCCGGCGTCGAGAGATCATTGCCGGTCGCCTTGGAAAAAGCGAGGAATTCCTCGGTTGAGACGATGCAGACCGTGTGGCTGCCCACATCCTCGGGGGCGGTGTCGCAGCAGCCGTTGCGGAAGAAGCCGGTCAGCGGCCTATGGGAGCAGGGCTCCAGCGGCAGGCCGAGCACATTCCGCGACGGCCGCCGGCCACCGCCTCTGTCTTCCCTGAACATTGGAGAACCCTCATTCTGGCCGCGACCGGTCCGGTCCGAAATCGCCGCCAAGGCCGACGGGCTGGGAACAAATCAGAGTTAAGCCCCTGCCGCAACCCTTCGCCCATCATGCAGGAACAGCCAAGGGACGGCCAAGAGGAAAGGAGCCTAGCCTGCGGCGCGGACCGGTGCCGGCTCCACAGCGATCTGCTGGCAGAATTCCCGCGAGCGGTGCAGGAGGCGCTCGGAATAGCGGGAGACCTCATCGGTCGCGAGCAGGATCTCGCTGGCGACCCGCTCTGTTTCATTGGTCGAGTGGCCGACGTCCTGAAGGATGAGGGAGAGGTTTTGCGCCTCCTTGCCCGCCGCGACCACGCAGCGGGAGATGGCTTGGCTGGCGCGGTCCTTCTGGTCGATGGCTTCGCTCAGCTGTCCCGACATTTCGGCGATCCGGCCGATGCGATTGACCGTCACGCCGATAGCGGAGACGACGTGGTCGGTGGCATCCCTGACCGTGCCGATCCGTTGCGCAATGTCGGCGGCGGCCCGCGACGTCTCATGCGCCAGCGTCTTCACTTCCTGCGCGACCACGGCAAAGCCGCGGCCCGCCTCGCCGCAGCGCGCCGCTTCGATCGTCGCATTGAGGGCCAAAAGATTGGTCTGATAGGCGACGCCGCCAATGAAATCGGCGATCTGGCCGATCGTCTCGACCGCAACGACAAGCTCTTTGGCCCGCCGCGACGTCGCCTGGCCGTCGCCGATGGCAAGCGTCGCGATATCGCCGGCCGAGCTGAAGAGGACGTTCATTCGCGTCATCGTATCGGTGAGATCGGCCGAGGAGGAGAACAGATTCTCGGTCGTCTCAATCCGGTTTTGCGAGAGAGAGACGACGGTCTTCGCCCGACCGTCGGCGGCCCCGGCAAGATCGCGCATCACCGTCGCGTTGCACCGCAATTCCTGGGTCGCGGACGACAGAGCTGCGATGGCTTCCATGACTTCCTGTTGGAAGACTTCGACCACGCGGGCGCGTTCGCTGGCCAGCGCCTCGGCGGCGCGGGTCTCTTTTTCGACGGTTTCCCGTTCGAGCCGCTGCACGGAAAGCGCCTTATCGCGAAACACGACAATGGCGCGGGCGATCTCGCCGACCTCGTCCAACCGCTTGGTGTATTTGATCGGGGCGGCATGATCGCCGCTGGCGATCTGGCGCATCGATTCGGCGAGCCGCAGCATCGGCCGCGCCACAGCGAAGGAGGCCCAGGCCAGCCCGCCAATGAAGAAGAGCACGAAGCCCAACCCAAAGAGTTCGACCGCGTGAAGAACGCCGGCTGATTCCACGTCTTGAGCGAAGGCGATCTTATCGTCCACTTCTCGGCCGAGTTCGAGCGACACATGTGTCAGACCCGCCTCAAGGTCGTCGCGCAGTGGCGAAAAGCGATAGTCCAATTGGAACTGCGGCGTTTCCTTGCCGGCTTTCGGGAATTCGTCGAGGAAGCTGCGGATCCGCTCGAAGCGTTGCGTGACGTTACTGATTTCGCCTGCGGCCTCGGGGCAGAGATTGCGCACGGTCTCAAGCCAATTGCGAAAGCGGCGTGCCTCTTCGTGGACCGCCGTGCGAAGTTCCGGAATGTCGTCGGGCTTGGCGTCTTTGAGCTGATAGGCGAGCACGCCGAAGACACCCTCGGAGGCCTTCGCTTCGCCGAGTGCGACGCGGGCCGGATATTGGCGTTTGATGATATCGGCTTGCGACTTTTCGAGATCGACGATCCGCGTCCAGACAACGGTGCCGCTGAACAGGGTGAGCAAGACGAAGGTAATGATAAGCAGTCCAATGCAATGGGTCAGTCGGATTGCGCGAATGGCGCGAAAGTCAAACCGCACTGGAACCGCCCCCAGCTCATAGACGCATGCCGCAGTCGTCCGCATCGGCCGCTCCGCGCCACTCGTGCCGACTTGCGCATTGCTATTTTTGCGTGTGCGCAACAGCGTTGGAGTGAAAGAGGTTGAGGAAACTTCGAGCGCTTGAGGCCGAGTCGACTGCGATCATGCAACGCAATATCGGTTCGAGGTTAATAGAGCATGGAAGAACAGGCTTCGACGTGACGTACGGCAGGATTTTCGCGCCTATTCAAGAAGCCGTGACGCTGTGGCGGAGAGGCAACAGACGGAAAGCATGTCCGGTGCTATAAAAATAGCGCTGACGACCTGTTTGAGCCGGCCGGGGGGCTACGGCTCACTTTGACAGGCGGAGGGGAAGGCAAAAGCCCGGTTTCACCATTGCTGAAACCGGGCTTTTTGCTGTCTGGGATTCAGTGGCCCCCGCGCCATTACATGAGCTCTTATTTCAGCGACGCGCAGAAACGCTGGATCTTGCTGCAGGCATCTTCAAGCGCTTGCGTCGAGGTCGCATAAGACAGGCGAAAATTCGGGCCGAGACCGAAGGCCGAGCCCTGCACCACCGCCACGCCTTCCGCGTCCAGAAGCGCTTCGACGAAATCCATATCGTTGGCGATCACGCGGCCGTCCGGTGTCTTGCGGCCGATCGCATCGGCACAGGATGGGTAGACGTAAAACGCACCTTCTGGAGCCGGGCAGGACAGATATTTCGCCTGATTGAGCATCGAGACGACGAGGTTGCGGCGGTCCTCGAAGATCTTGCGCCGTTCGGCGATGAAATCCTGCGGTCCGGTCAAAGCCTCGACCGAGGCCCATTGCGCGATTGAACAGGCGCCGGAGGTCTGCTGGCCCTGCAGCATGTCCATCGCCTTGATGAGCTGATCGGGACCGGCCGCAAAGCCGATGCGCCAGCCGGTCATCGCATAGGCTTTCGACACGCCGTTCATGGTGAGCGTGCGCTCCATCAGCCGCGGTTCGACCTGTGCCGGCGTCACGAAGACGAAGTCGCCGTAGATCAGATGTTCGTAAATGTCGTCGGTCAGCACCCAAACATGCGGATGCGCGAGGAGCACATCGGTCAGCGCCTTCATTTCTGCATAGGTATAAGCTGCGCCGGATGGATTTGACGGTGAATTTAACATCAGCCATTTGGTTTTCGGCGTGATGGCGCGCTCGAGGTCTTCAGCCTGCAATTTGAAGCCATGCGCCATTGTCGTTTCGGCGAAGACCGGTTTGCCGCCGGCAATCGCCACCATATCGGGATAGCTGACCCAATAGGGGGCCGGGATGATGACCTCATCGCCGGGATTCACCGTCGCCAGAAAAGCATTGAAAAGAATGTGCTTGCCGCCAGTGCCGACGATCGTCTGCGACGGCTTGTAGTCGAGTCCGTTCTCGCGCTTGAATTTCGCAGCGATCGCTTCGCGCAGCGGCGGAATCCCGGCGACGGGCGTGTATTTTGTGTCGCCGCGCGCGATCGCGGCCATCGCCGCTTTCTTGATATTGTCCGGCGTATCGAAATCCGGCTCGCCGACCGACAGCGAGACGACATCGCGCCCGGCCGCTTTCAGTTCGCGGGCTTTTTGCGTCACCACAATCGTCGCTGAGGGCTTCACCCGCAGGAGGGCGTCGGAAAGAAATGCCATTTAGGACGTTCCAGTAGAGAGAGCTGCGAGAGAACTGACGCGAGCGGCCAGACTTAAGAGGCAGCAGCCAGCGCTGCAACGCAAAATGCCGCAAACGGAGCCCACGAAAAATGCCGGCGAAAAACGCCAGAATGTCCGTCTTATCGCTATGCAAGACGTGGAAAGCGGGGCCCGGTCGGATTTCCTGACATCCGGGCATTTACGTGGCTTATTCCTTGTTTTTAGGGAAATGGCTATCAATCCGTTGACTGAATGCGCGAGGATTTTTCGCTTGCTTTACGGCTTGCGATCACCCTTAACGCAACCCTTTTCGGGTGTCCTGCATTGTAACGATGTCTTGAATATGCGTTCCGCGTCTGGGCCGGCACGGCGCATTGCACGCCGGCCCAGGGACGGGTGGCTTGGCTATAAGAAGCTGATTCTTCTCGGGTATCGCTCGCTCTTGCAATGCGGTCCGGGCGTCGGACGATACGACGAAAGTCTTAGGCGTGAAGGGTGAAAAACCATCTTCCATGCGCCAGCCGAGAATCAGATAATCTCCCAGCAAATAACTTACGAACCACAGTCAAGATAATTATATTGATTGGAGAAACTTTTTGTGTTGCTGTTGCGTTTAAGTGACGTACGGGTTGTTTACCCGCCTCCGACAAGGGTTGAGGGAGATCAGCGCAAGGCTTGGGTGTTGGTTCCATGTGTGTGGGACAGCACGCCGGCACAAGCAGCGATCACCTAATCGTTGGGCGTCTTGAGGAAGAATGCCGCGAAGGAGTGTTGTGTATGTCGATCGCCGACCATTTCTATCACGCGCCTGACGCGGGCTTCGTCCGGGCTTATGACCCCCGTGCAGCGCGGCGCCAGTTTCAAGTGTCGCTGGCTCTCATCGTGATTTTGGCTTTGGCGGCTTTCGCACTGGGCATGCTCGTGCGTTTTGATGGGCCGAGTTCGGCCGCGCCTTCGCCGACAAAAGTTCATGAAGTTCACTTCGCGCAGATCGCAACCGATCAGCAGGTTTAGGACTTCTAGGTTTGAGGAATTCGGGAGGCGGCTGATGCCTTCCGCAGAGTTCCACGGCTCCTACAGCCCCCCGTAGAGGAGTCGTGCATTGGGGTCGCGTTCTACAGGACGCGACCCCTTTTTTTGCTCCGCATGGATTGGATTGGATCGGCTCAGCCGATGATCAGACCGCGGGCCGGCGCCACCACGTCCGAATGCGGAAAGACGCGCTCGGCCAGAACCGTGGCGGGCAGGCCGAGGTGTTCCGCCAAAACGCCTTTCAGGATCGCACGCAGATCGGTCGTCGGTTTCAGATCGCGGTTTTGATAGAGCTGGTTCGGCTTGAGGCCTGGCCAATCGGCGATGACCCGGCCGCCTTTTACGGCGCCGCCGACGAGGAAGGCCACGGTGCCGGTGCCGTGATCGGTGCCGGCGGTGCCGTTGATCTGCGCCGTGCGGCCGAATTCGGTGATCGCGACAATGACGGTCTGCCGCCATTTCGGCCCAAGCCCGCGCTGCAATTCATCGAAGGCCCCGTCGAGACCGCCAAGAAGCTCGGCAAGGCGTCCGTGGCCGCCGCCTTCATTCGCATGCAAGTCCCAGCCATCGAAGGAAAGCGCTGCGATGCGTGGGCCATCGTCAGCGCCGAGCAGCCGCGCCGCGCCTTGCGCCACGAGCCGCATCGCTGCGATCGTCCCGCCCTTCGCCTGCATCTTGCCGCCCATCTCACGCCGCGCGATCGTGTCGATCTTCATGCCTTGCGACAGTGCCTCGGCGAGCGCCGGATCTTTATGGCGATAGAGATCGATGACCCGCGCGGATAGATCGTCGTCGGCTGCGGGCAGCGTCTGCGGGGCCCAGCCGAACACCGGCGCCGCGCCGCGCAACATCAAAGGCGTCGCGGCGCCGATGGCGAGACCACCGCGCATATTCGCCTTGTCGCCTTTCGGCAGATAATCGAGGGCGCGATTGAGCCAGCCGGATTGCCCAAAGCCTGGTCCCGGCATGCCGCTTTCGAGCACATCCTGCCCGTCGAAATGCGAGCGGTCGCGATAAGGCGTCGCGACAGCATGAATCACGGCGGCTTGTTTCGCGGCATAGAGCTTGGCGAAGACCGGCATCGCCGGATTGACGGCGAAAAAGGAATCGAGCGGCAGGGCGGGCGGATTGGCCTGCCGCGACAGCGCCAGCGCGCCATGCAGGCCTGCGTAATCCGGATCGCCGATGGGGGCGACGGCCGAGAGGCCGTCGAGCGCGCCGCGCAGGATCATCACGACGAGATGCGGATCGCTTGTGCCGGCGGCGCTCGCAAGACGCGGCAGCTGCGCGGAGGCGAAGACGGCGCCACCCGCTGTGAGCAGCGTACGGCGCGTGCAACGGGTCAATTGATCGAGAATGATTGCATCGATCGGCATTGGATTTATCTCCGTTGAAATTCGGGAGACATGAAGAGAAGCGCCATGCCCTGGCGTTTCGAGGCGGCGCGCGCGACCGTCTGGCGTGTCTCAGCTGAGCCGGCAGGACCGCAGAGCGCGTCGAGAACTTCCGAGGGATTGGGCGGATCGCGCATATGATCGGCTATGTTCGATGCATAATCGAGGCGTAGTTTCAGCCCTTCGGGCGAAGCCCATGCAGCGGAGGTATCGGCGAAGCCGTTCGGTCCCGGCGGTGCCCACAGCGGCATGCCCATCGCGTTGAGCGGACCGAGGATTTGGCCGGGCTCATCCGGCACATGGCCGATGGCGCGGTTGACCGCGATCAGGAATTCGTATGGCGTCCGCATTTTGGTGGCTGGCGTCGTGAAGGCGCGCGGATCGTTGATGAGCGCGAGCGTCAGCGCCTTCAGATCGCCATCGGTCGCCATGAAGACATTGGCAAGCTGGGCGACAAGCGCGACGTCCGGCGTATCGGCAATAAAATGCCGAGCGAATTTCGTTGCGATGAAATGTGCGGTCTGCGGCCTGCGCGCGATGTCGGCTAAAGCCGCTTCGCCCTGCGCGCGGCCATTCTCGGCATAGGCCTTGCCGAGCAGCATCTCAGTGCCCGGTTCATGTGCATGCGCATTGAAGATGAAGGCACCTGGCACGCCATTTTTCGCCTGCGCGCCGACATAGGTCCAGCCGGTCAGGATGCGAGCGAGATTGGTGACATCGGATTGATGATAATTGCCGACGCCGAGCGTATGCAGCTCCATGATCTCGCGGCCGAGATTTTCATTGAGGCCGCGCTTACTTCTAAGGCCTGCTTCAGAGTCGGGACCGATCGAGTGCACATTGTCGAGATAGTCGAGCATGGCCGGATGGCTCTCGACCGCCATGACCATATCGGCGAAACGGCCGAGCACATAAGGCCGGATCGCCTCGCGCTCGAACGGTCCCGCGAGCGCCCGCGTCAGGCCGCTCTTATTGGCTGAGATGCAGAAATGATTGGACCAGAAGGCGACAAGCCGCTCGACGATGCCAGCACGCGTTTCGATCGCGCGGCGCATGCGGGCAAGGGATTCATTGCGGAAGATGATCTGTTCGGGTGACGGCGGTTGCGGCGGCGGCTTTGGAGCCGCTGCCGGGGACGTGCCGGGTTTGGCCGGCGCGGCAGCCATCGCGCCAGATATCTCCTGATGTGCCATCTCCTGTTGCGCCGTCATGGGCGGCGCCAGTTGAGGGGGCGGTGTCTGATGAGGTGGCGTGGCGGCGAGCGCCGTCATTTTGGCTTGCGCCATCTCTTTCGCGATACGCTCGCGCTCCGCTTTCTTTTGCGCCTGGTCGGCGAAGAAGAGTTGCGCGGCCTTCTCGCTTGTCGGCAGGCCGGCGCCGGAGAGAAGCACCAGATCGGGCTCCGCCAGTTCCGCCGACAGAAATCCACGCGGATCGCGTGCCGCGGCTTCCGCGTCACCATCGCCGCGCGGCCCATAGCCGAAGCGGGTCAAAGCCAGAAAGCCGGCTTTCGGATCAGCGGGAAATGCCATTGTTTTGCCCCTTGCCCTCAAGACCTCTGTTGGCGATGGGACCTAATTCTCCTGAACGAAATCGGAAAAATTAGCCGTCACATGCATCGCGTGATTCTGCGATCGCTTCAATCTTTCGGTAGGCTCGGAAGGTTACGATAGGCCGCATGAACGGGAGATCAACACAACCTTTCGGGCGTCGCGGCCGCGTCATTACAAACGCGGCACAAGACGCGCGTCTTGCCGCGCCGATCGCCGTGCAAGCCCCGGCGCAAAGCTTTGCCGAGTCGCCTGGGATCGTCGCGCAAATCGTCCGGCCGGGCGAGAAGGAGGCGATTGCGCGGCGCGGCCCGGAGCCGGTGCGCTGGTCCTATCGTGCGGCGATCCTATCGGGTCTCGTCATCGCCATCATCAATGCGGCCGCCAACGCCTCCTTCGCGGTGCGATCGAACGAAGACGCCGGACTTCTCAATTTTCTCGGTGCGGACAAGGGCACGGTCATCATCGGTCTGATGATCGCGGCGCTGTGGAGCGGCGCGCGCACGAGTGCGCTCTGCCTCCTGATCGTGCATCGGCTGCTCGCCATGCTGAACCGCACATCCTATTGGACTTACATCTTCGGCGGCGGAGCCGTAGCCTTGGCCTATGGCGTAATCATGCAAGTCATTGCAGACCACACACCGTCAGGCGGCTTGCCGCTCGAGGCCTTTTGCGGCATGGGCGCCGGCTTCTTCTATCGATTGTTCGCAGGCACGCAGCCGCGCGACAGCTGAATTCACATCCGCGAACTGAATTCAATACACCGTGAAATTTACCGTCGCCCCTCGGGAACGCTCGCGCTATGGTGCGCGCCGATTCGGCCTGGCCGACACGCACCTAGGGCATCTTCCGCTCGATGGATATGAGTCGAGCGAACAGAAGCTGCTTCAGCTCAATAAGTTAGAGCATGTTCCGATCGAAAAAGTCATAAGCTTTTGCGCAACATGCTTTGGGGGGAAGGGACATGGCACTGTTTCGTCGCACGCGGTTAACGCCGCCGAGCAATATTGTCTTTGTGATCTCGCTCATTCTCGCAGTCGTCGCGGTCGCCGCCGTATTTTTTCATGTGCCTGTCGTCGGCACTTATTTCAGGCAGCATGGTTTTTGGATCATGACAGGCGCTTACGGGCTTCTCGCGGCGGGCGTCCTGCTTCACAATTTTTGAAAATCGACTCCGGCCGGGAATAAAACGTCCGCGTCTCGTGTCTCTATCTCAGCTTGCCGTTCTCGGTCCGTGAATTCGCGCAAGCGTTTTATCGATAGGAGCGAGGGTATGTCGAGTTATCGCGATACTTCAATCAAGTTCGGCCTCGCGGCCGCTATGCTGATGGCTGCTGCCGGTGGCGCGTTGGCGCAAACGTCATACCCCGAGGATTCTCGGGCCTTCCTAGCCGATAGCGCAGCTCCGGCCACCGGATGGAACGCCGCCCATGCGGCGGGCTACAATCTACTCGTCGGACCGGGCGTGACCACAGTCGGCGTCGCGCCTGGCGATCGCACCGCACCGGTCGGCGCCGATTGATCGACCACTTCCGTTCCTAAACATATGAGTCCTCTGAGCGGACGATTGGGCCTTTGGCCCAATCGTTCGATCCTTGTTGTGCGGGATTGGGAACGGTTGCTGCGCAGATTGGAATGTCGCGAAATTTTTCGCATTGCAGGGAATAAAGGCAGCGAGACCTGAGTCTTTCACGTGACCCCGACGAAACGGGTCGCGGATTGAAAGGCGAGGTCATGGCCGACAATATAAAGAAACAGAGCGTGGACCGGCGCGGTGCGCTTGAATGCATGGCCTGGGCCGGGACCGGGTTGGTCTGGACGCTGGTCGGCGGCGTGCCTGTGTCGCGCTTGATCGGGGAGGCCAATGCAGAAATGGTCAAGGCGGCGCCGGCGGATGCGGCAACGAATGGCTTTTCCTTCGTCCATATGTCCGACAGCCATATCGGCTTTTCAAAGCAGGCCAATCCCGATGTGCACGGTACGCTGAAGGAAGCTGTGTCGCGCATCGCGCGCCTGCCGGAGAAGCCCGCTTTCATCATTCACACGGGCGACATCACCCATCTGTCGAAGCCGCAGGAATTCGATGACGCTGCGCAATTGATCGGCGCGGCGAAACTCGATGCGCATTTCGTTCCCGGCGAGCATGACATCATAGACGACGACAATGGCAAGGCCTATCTCGATCGTTACGGCAAGGGCACGAAAGGGGCGGGCTGGTTCTCCTTCGATCAGGCCGGCGTGCATTTCATCGGCCTCGTCAATGTCGTCGACCTCAAGGGCGGCGGCATGGGCAATCTCGGCGCCGAGCAGCTCGCATGGCTGGCTGCCGATCTGAAGGAGCGTCCGGCCTCGCAGCCGATCGTCATCTTCTCCCACATCCCGCTTTACGTCCTCTACGAACCTTGGGGCTGGGGCACGCAGGACGGCGTGCAGGCTCTGGCGCTTCTCAAGCGCTTCGGGTCAGTGACCGTGCTGAACGGCCATATCCATCAGCTGGCGCAGAAGGTGGAGGGCCATATGACCTTCCACACCGCCATGTCGACGGCTTTCCCGCAACCGGCACCGGGAACCGCGCCGTCCCCCGGCCCCAAACTCGTGCCGGCGGATCAGTTGCGCAATGTGCTCGGCCTTTCGAGCGTCACCTTCAAGCGCGGCACCGAACAGCTTGCGATCGTCGATCGCACGCTGGCGGCATGAGAGAGGATGCGGTGATGTTCAATACTTTGTTCCGCGACGCGCTTCTTGCCGCCGCAATATCCTTCGCCGCACTGTGCTTGGCGTCGGCCGTCCCTGCCGTCGCGGAGGAGGCGCAAGCCGCCCTGTCGACGCAAAAACCGGCGCAGGTGGCGATCGACAATTTCGCCTTCACGCCGCAAGTGCTGCAGGTCAAGGCGGGCGCGACGGTCACTTTCGTCAATCACGACGATATTCCGCATTCGGTCGTCTCGGACGCCGGAACATTCCGTTCGCATGCGCTCGACACGGATCAGGCCTATACATTCACATTCGCGAAAGCCGGCGAATATGCCTATTTTTGTGGTCTGCACCCGCATATGAAAGGGAAGATCGTCGTGACACCGTGAGGATGTTCACGACGATCCCAGAGACGCGAGGCGGCGTGGCGCACGCGAATATACAAGATACGCATCGGCTCTTTGCCGAAACCGTCCTGCCTTATCTCGACGATGTCTTGACATTGGCGAAATGGCTGACGGGCAGTGCGAGCGATGCGGAGGACGTGACGCAGGAGGTCTGCGTTCGGGCGTTGAAGGCGCTTGAGCGCGGTCCGGCGCAGAATGCGCGCGCCTTCATGCTGACCGTTACGCGCAACACGGCCTTCACCTGGCTGAAACGCAACCGGCCGAGGGCTCTGGTGTTGACAGATGATCCCGAAGCAGCGGCGGGAAGCGAAACGGAAACCGCGCCGGGGCCCGATGCGGCGATGATCGCAGCGGCCGACGCGTCAGAGGTCGAAGCGGCGCTCGCCGCACTGCCGTTGCCGTTTCGCGAGGTTTTGGTGATGCGTGAGATCAATGAGTTGAGCTATCGCGAGATCGCCGAGGCGACGGGCGTGCCGATCGGCACGGTCATGTCGCGTCTGGCGCGGGCACGGAAACTGATGCTCGTCGCGCTTAAAGGTGAAATTTGATGAGCGGACCACAAGGGGAGAATTTGCTGTTGCTGCAGGCTGCGCTCGATGGCGAACTCGATGCTGCCGGCATGCTCGCCTTCGAGCGAGCGCTCGCCGAGGATGAGGATCTCGCCGCCGAATATGGACGGCAGAAGGCGCTGCGCGATGCGTTGCGCGCCCTGCCGAAGGCGGTGGTCTCGGGCGCCTTGCGTCGTCAGATCGTGGCGCAGGTGCCGCGCCAGCCGAAGCGGATTTTCCAATGGCTGTCGGGCCGGGCATCGGTCACGAACTGGGCGCCCGTGGCGCTCGCCGCCTCTTGCGCCTTTTTGATCGGCAGCGGCCTCACCTTTCTGGCGTTACCGCAGGAGGCGCGTTTGGCACCATCGGTGCAGACCGAGGCGCTGCTGGCCGATCATGTCCGCGGGATGCTTTCCGGACAGCCGGTCGATGTCGTCTCGTCCGAGCGGCACACGGTCAAACCCTGGTTCGGCGCCCGCATCGCCGTGTCGCCCGAGGTGGTCGATCTCAAGACCGATGGCTTTCCGCTCGTCGGCGGCCGTATCGATGTCATCGGCGTGACGCCGGTGCCGACATTGGTCTTCCGCCGCAATCAGCACACGATCAGCCTTAGCGAAGTGCCGGAAGAACTTGCAAATCTGCATGGCGGGCAAAGCAATTTGAACGGCTACGCTGTGCTCACTTGGCGGCAAGGCAAGACCGTCTATGTGGCGATTTCCGACGCGGCGCCGAACGAATTGGAAGCGCTCAAGGCGGCCTTCCAGGGAGCGACGGCCGCCAAGCCATAACGCCAAGCCGTGACTTTGCCTGGAACGGCTTTGACCCCCATATTAGGCGCATGCCCAAAGCGCCCAAAGCTCCCGATTCTCCCGTCAAAACCAAAACCGCGAAAACCAGCCGCGCGAAAGCGGCGAAGCCCGAGCTCAAGCCGCTCGATGAGCATCTCGCCGCGCTGCTCAATCCGGCCCTGAATGAGCCCAAGGGTTTTTCCCACGCGGGATTCGCGGAAGCGCCGCAAGCGCCTCTGGAGCCTTTCACGCCGGCAGGCCTCGGCGGCGTCGAAGCAACTTTGGCCTCGCTGAAAGACCTTCTGGAGCACGGCGATCCGAATCTTCGCGACCGCCCGACTTGGACGCCGCACCGGCCGCAGCGGCCGGAGAAATCCGAAGGCGGCATCCGCTTCAATCTGGTTTCCGACTATCAGCCGCGGGGCGATCAGCCGACCGCGATCGATGAGCTTGTCGCCGGCATCAATGCGCAGGAGCGCGATCAGGTGCTGCTCGGCGTCACCGGCTCTGGCAAGACCTTTACGATGGCGCAGGTGATTGCGCGGACCAACCGTCCGGCGCTGGTCCTGGCGCCCAACAAGACGCTCGCGGCGCAGCTCTATGGCGAGTTCAAGAGCTTCTTTCCGGAGAATGCGGTCGAATATTTCGTTTCTTATTACGACTATTATCAACCGGAAGCTTATGTGCCGCGCACCGACACCTATATCGAGAAGGAGTCATCGATCAACGAGCAGATCGACCGCATGCGCCATGCCGCGACGCGCGCGCTGCTCGAACGCGACGATGTGATCATCGTCGCCTCCGTTTCCTGCATCTACGGTATCGGCTCGGTCGAGACCTATACGGCGATGACCTTCACCTTAAAGCTCGGCGAGCGGATCGATCAGCGCCAGCTGATCGCCGATCTCGTCGCGCTTCAATACAAGCGCTCAGGCGGCGACTTCTATCGCGGCACCTTCCGGGTGCGCGGCGATACGATCGATATTTTCCCGGCCCACTATGAGGACCGCGCCTGGCGGCTGAATTTCTTCGGCGACGAGATCGAGTCGATCGTCGAATTCGATCCGCTGACCTGGCAAAAGACCGGCGACCTAGAATTCGTCAAGATCTATGCGAATTCGCACTATGTGACGCCGCGCCCGACGCTCATCCAGTCGATCAAGGGCATCAAGGAAGAGCTGAAACAGCGGCTCGAAGAGCTTTACGCCTCGGGCCGCCTGCTCGAAGCGCAGAGGCTCGAACAGCGTACCATGTTCGATCTCGAAATGCTGGAGGCGACGGGCTCCTGCGCGGGCATCGAGAATTATTCGCGCTATCTGACCGGCCGCCGGCCTGGTGAGCCGCCGCCGACGCTCTTCGAATATCTGCCCGACAATGCGCTCGTCTTTGTCGATGAATCGCATGTGACCGTGCCGCAGATCGGCGCCATGTATCGCGGCGACTTCCGCCGCAAGGCGACGCTTGCCGAATATGGCTTCCGCCTGCCGAGCTGCATGGACAATCGGCCGTTGCGTTTCGAAGAATGGGCGGCGATGCGGCCGCTCTGCGTGCATGTCTCGGCGACGCCCGGCTCCTGGGAGATGAATCAGACGGGCGGCGTCTTCGTCGAACAGGTCATCCGCCCGACGGGCCTCATCGATCCGCCGGTCGAAGTGCGGCCGGCGCGCGCCCAGGTCGACGATCTTCTCGGCGAAGTGCGCGAGGTGGCGAAGAATGGCTATCGCGCTCTCGTCACCGTGCTGACAAAGCGCATGGCGGAAGACCTCACCGAATATCTGCACGAGAATGGCGTGCGTGTGCGCTACATGCACTCCGACATCGATACGCTGGAGCGCATCGAGATCATCCGCGATCTGCGCCTCGGCGCCTTCGATGTGCTCATCGGCATCAATCTTCTGCGCGAAGGCCTCGACATTCCCGAATGCGCGCTCGTCGCCATTCTCGATGCCGACAAGGAAGGTTTTTTGCGCAGCGAGACCTCGCTTGTGCAGACGATCGGTCGCGCGGCGCGCAATATCGACGGCAAGGTGATCCTCTATGCCGATCATGTGACCGGCTCGATGGAGCGCGCCATGGCGGAGACGAGCCGCCGCCGCGAGAAGCAGCAGGCCTATAATGCCGAGCACGGCATCACGCCGGCGTCGATCAAGCGCGGCATCCAGGACATTCTCGGCTCGGTCTATGAACAAGACCATGTGACAGTCGATGCCGGCTTGGCGCAGCAGGAGATGATCGGCCATAATTTCAAGGCGACGCTCGCCGATCTCGAACGCGAGATGCGCGAAGCCGCGGCCAATCTCGAATTCGAAACGGCGGCGCGGTTGCGCGACGAGATCAAGCGCCTGCAGGCCGTTGAACTCGCCATTGCCGAAGATCCGCTTGCGCGTCAGGAAGAGGTCGCCGAGCAGGGCGGCGCGTATACAGGCAAACCGAAATACGGCCGCGCCGCGAATCTTCCGGCGAACCGGCCGCATAAGCCGAGCGACGACGAAATGGGACCACATAATTTTGGCGGCGGCGAAGGTCGCCCGCGTTCGTCAGCCGGCAAGGGCGGCACAAGGGTGTTTAAAGGCAAGCGGCGGTGAGGCGTCTTGGCCGGGCTTGACCCCGCCATCCAACATCATCGTGGCAGTGGTCGCATGGATGCGCGGATCAAGCCCGCGCATGACGCTCCAATAGATTTCCTTCGCTCTAGATTTGCGGCGGTGCATGTTTTGCAAGTGAGGAATTCCCCTACAGCATAGCCGCTCCTCTGAACTCACATGTCACGAAAGGGCGAGCTGCGCGTTATCTGCCTTAGGGTTGTCAAATCCGGAGATAACCATGGGCCATCCTGGCATCGTCAAACGTCCATGCCTGGGCATTTTCGATTTCAAGGACATCATCGCGCAATTTCCCGATCACGCCGAGACGATGCTGCGCGACATCTATCTGACCAATGAGCATGAGGCGAGCGCGCGGCTCTTCCGCGCCTATAGACCGGTGCCGGCCCATTACCATGTCAGCTGCGATGAATATCTCACCGTCGTATCGGGGCGCGGCCTGTTCTTCCTCGCCGATCTCAAACCCTTCGAGGTCGGTCCTGGCCGGTTGCTCTTCTTCAAGAAGAAAACCGTGCATGGGATCCCAGCGATCCTCGAAGAGCCTTTCGTCGTGCTGTCGGTCGACACGCCGCGCCGCGATCCGCGCGACGTCGTCTTCGTCAACAAAGAGGACGGAACGCCGGAGACGTTTATTGCCGGGATATAGGCCGTCTCGTCAGCGCGGCAGCTTGTCGGCAATGATATCGATCTTGTAGATCTCGAGCGTGTTGGCGAAGAGATCGCCCGACTGGACCTTGTGCATTAAAGCTTCCGCCACCTTGCCGTTGAGATGCGCCTCGCGTCCGGCTTCATCGTCGAATGTGTCGAAGATGGCGAATTTCGACGGTCCTTCCTGAATGGCGAACCAGCCTACGGTGCCGGCCTCTTCATTCACCAAGGGCACGGCCGACCGCAGGAAATCCGCGACGTCCTGCTCTTTCCCCGGCTTCGCCTCCAGCGGCACGTAGAGCGCATATTTGGACATGGGCTTCACCTCTCGGGCTGAGTTGTGATCCAGTGCCGGAGAGAGCGTAGCGTCCTGCAAAGCTCCGGCGCGACGCGCAGTCGTGCACGCCGATGTTCGGGCTCCTACGCGAAGAGCCTGAAGGCCGAATTTATATGCCGGAAATTTTGCGTGCCCAAGACAGGCATGCCCAAGACAGGCGTGCCCAAGACAGGCGCGAAGATGACAGGCGCGAAGTTGCGCGTCTTACTCCGCGGCCTTCTTGAAGTCGGCGAAGGTGCACTGACCGCTGGTCTTGCTGTGCTGGCGCGGGAATTCGACGATGTTCTGCGCCATATCGAGCGGCAGCTTCAGCGTCTTCCAGACATCGACCAGGGCGTCGACGAGATGCGCCACATGCGCATCCGAATGCAGCGGGGTCGGGGTGATCCGCAGCCGCTCGGCACCGCGTTCAACCGTCGGGTAGTTGATCGGCTGGATATAGATGCCATGCCGATCGAGCAGCATGTCGGACGCGAGCTTGCATTTTTCCGCGTCGCCGACGAGCACCGGCACGATATGCGACGGGTTCGGCATCACGGGCAGGCCGGCGGCGGAGAGCGCATGTTTGGTCAGCATCGCCTGGCGCTGATGCTGCTTGCGCCAGTCGGAACCGTCCTTGAGAAGCTGCACCGCCTTATGGGCGGCGGCAGCGACGGCCGGCGGCAGCGCGGTGGTGAAGATGAAGGACGGCGCATAGGAGCGCACCGCATCGACGATCGCGCGGTCGGACGCGATATAGCCGCCGAGGGTGCCGAAGCCTTTGGCGAGCGTGCCTTCGATCACATCGATCTCGCCCATGACGCCGTCGCGCTCGGCGATGCCGCCGCCGCGTTCGCCATAGAGGCCGACGGCATGGACTTCGTCCATATAGGTCATCGCATGATAGCGATGCGCGAGATCGGCGATCTTGCGGACAGGCGCGACGTCGCCATGCATGGAATAAAGGCTCTCGAACGCGATCAGCTTCGGCCGGTCGCCTGCTGCCTTCAGCAGATCTTCGAGATGGCCGAGGTCATTGTGGCGGAAGATCTTCCGCTCGGCGCCGGAGCGCTTGATGCCCTCGATCATGGAATTGTGGTTGTATTGATCGGAGAGGATCAGACAGTTGGGCAGGAGCTGGCCGATGGTGCCGAGCCCCGCGAGATTCGAGACCCAACCGGAGGTGAAGACGAGCGCCTGCTCTTTGCCGTGCAGATCGGCGAGCGCGTTCTCGAGTTTGATCAGCGGATGATTGTTGCCGGAAATATTGCGGGTGCCGCCGGCGCCGGCGCCGTGGCGCTCCGCCGCTTCCTGCATCGCGGCGATCACCTCGGGATGGCCGCCCATGCAAAGATAGTCGTTCGAGCACCAGATCACGACGTCTTCGACCGAACCATCGCCCTTATAGTGCCGGGCATAAGGGAAGCGCTCGACATCCCGCTCGAGCTCGACAAAGACCCGATAGCGCCGCTCGCTGCGCAAGCGGTCGAGGGCATCAGCGAAGATTGCCTGATAATCCAAAAGACGTCTCCGGTGCGCGCGGGGCGCGAACAGATTTTCTCGAATTCAGGCTAAGTGGCCGTCATTCTTCGTTCTTCGGTCGGCGCGAGCCTCAGGAGGGCATCTTCGTCGGGCCAACGCCTTCTTTATATAGTTTCCCATTCTAGAAGAAGACTAATTCGAGCGTCACATGGTCTCATCGGACCATTGGCAGTTTGTTAGTCATGAATGCGCCCATAGGCGCGGCCGTTCTCCAGAAGGCACGAGCAAACTCCGCCGATCTCGCCGCCGGGCGGCAGTTCGCATATGCGAGATGGCGTTGCACAATAATGCCCTTCGCCCGGACGCGTCATCGCGGGCGGATAGGGCGCGCCCCAGCCCTCGTCGTAAGGGTAATCCCGGCCCCAGTCCGGTCCGCTATAAATGTAGATAGAAGGGCCGCCGACATAGCCGTGCCAATGGGTGCCAGCCGTGATGGCCCCAGCCATGGCCGCCCCAACCCTGGCCGCCGCCATGATACCCGAGGCAAACGCGGGAGACGGTACTGGGCCGAGAAGGACGCTCAGAGAGATGAGGGCGGCGAAGCTTGATCGCAAAGTCGGCAGTCGCAAGTTTGGCACCGGTTGTCTCCGACGGGCAGCGTGAAGGTCGTGTTAGGTGCCGCGATCCCCGGCGCGAACGCAACTGCAACTTTGCCGATCGCATATGACAAAGCCGAGAGCGGGGCTCTCGGCTTTGCTGGATCGACTTACTCACTGTTCATCGAGGTTCATCGATCAAAGTCGACGCGGTACGAGAAGCTGTCGTCATCCGGCGGGATATAGCCGCGGCGCGGGTAGTAATAGTTGCTGGCGTAGCGATAAGCATAAGGCCCGGCGACCGGCACCGCATAGCCATAGGTTACCGGCGGTCCCACAGCTTCGACGGAGCCGACCGGCTCGTCGTAAGCATAACCGGGCGCTGAGTAGTAAACTGGGCCGTCATAGGCTGGCGCTGCATAGCCCGAGATGATGACGTCGGCCGAAGCTGGGCCGCTCATAAGCGCAGCCGCGCCGATCGCCGAGGCAGCGAGTGCTGCGCCCTTCAAATACGTCGCGTATCGCATGCGTCTCTCCATTGCTTGCGTCAAAAAACCCCGGCGATTTCCAAGCGCCGAGCCCCTCAGCGCACGCAACTTCCGCCGTCCCAGTCGGTTCCGAAGACGCCATCATTCGCCACTTCTGCCAAGAACCGTCCCGCTGAGAACAGTCCTGGTCAGAGCCGACGAAAGTGCCTGACTTATTTCAGACTTGCGCCGCGCACAGCTCCGCTCAAAGATGGCAGAGGTCGTCAGTTGCGTGTGCAGCGCTGGAGGGTGAGATGGACTGGTTCCTTCGCAGCTTTCTTTCGACTTTAATCAAAACCGGCGCATTAGATGTCGTTACCCCTTCAGGTCAGCATCTCTCGGTCGGTGATGGAAGTGCCGCAGTTGCTGAGGTAAGCTTCCGCGACGAGGGCGCAGTCCGCGCTTTTCTTCGTAACCCGGGACTGAGGTTCGGCGAGCTTTACATGGACGGCCGCGTCGCCATTACACGCGGCACTCTCTATGATGTGGTTGCGCTCGCGATCCGCAACGGTCAACAGTTCCAGCATTTTCCATGGCTGCGTGCGGTGGACCGCCTGCGCTACATGGCACGGCCGTTCAGCCGCAATCGCCGCAGCAAGGCCCGCCGCAATGTTGCCCATCACTACGATCTCGACGGGCGGCTCTATCGGCTCTTTCTCGATCAGGACCTGCAATATTCTTGCGCCTATTTCGAGCGCGAGGGGGTCGGCCTCGACGAGGCGCAGCTCGCCAAAAAACGGCATATCGCGGCGAAACTTCTGATCGAACCCGGCAACCGCATTCTCGATATCGGCTGCGGCTGGGGCGGCATGGCGCTCTATCTCGCCGAATTCTGCGGCGCGCATGTCACCGGCGTGACGCTGTCGCAAGAACAGCTCGCCGTCGCCCGCCAGCGCGCGGTTGACAGCAGCCAGCAGGCGAAGACCGAATTTCGCCTGCAGGATTATCGCGACATTGGTTCGTCCTTCGATCGCATCGTCTCGGTCGGCATGTTCGAACATGTCGGCCTTGGCTCTTATGATGCGTTCTTTCAGCAGATGGCGCGCCTGCTGAAAGACGACGGCGTCGCACTGCTGCATACGATCGGTCACAGCGGCGAGCCGTCGCCGACCAATGAATGGGTCGATAAATATATCTTCCCAGGCGGCTATATTCCATCGCTGTCCGACATTATGCCAGCGATCCAGCGCGCCGGCCTGATGGTGACGGATATCGAGGTGCTGCGGCTGCATTATGCCGAGACCCTGCGGCAATGGCGCGAACGGTTCCAAGCGCATCGGCAAGAGGCGGCAGAGCTTTACGACGAGCGCTTCTGCCGTATGTGGGAATTCTACCTCGCGGGCTCGGAATGCAGCTTCCGTTATGAAGGCACGGTCAATTTCCAGATCCAGCTCGCCAAGCGAGTGGATACCATACCTTTGACCCGCGATTATATCGCTGCGCGCGAGGCCGAATTGCGCCGCCGCGACTCCACTGCGCCGAGCTTACGGATCGCGGGCTGAACCGAGTCTGAAGCTGTCGTGAAACTGCCCTCGGCGGCGCGCGGCGATTGCCTTTTCGCTGCGCCGCCGCCAGGATCGCCCGATGATTCTCCATAGGATCGGGCGCGCTGCGTCTGGTCGTCTCCTCTCCTGCGAAGGATGATCATGCAGTTTGCGACGCGGCCGACGGTTTTCATTGCGACGCCCTGTTTCGGCGGTCTGGTGTCGCAGCACTATATGCAATCGGTCATCAGCCTCATTCAATACGCTGGGCAGGCGGGCTTCGACGCCATGCTCGCTTTGCTCGGTCATGATTCCCTGATCACCCGCAGCCGCAACACGCTCGTCACGCAGTTCCTGCAATCGCCCGCGACGCATCTGCTTTTCATCGATGCCGACATCAGCTTCGATCCGAGTCAAGTCTACGACATGCTCGCTTTCGACAAGGAGGTCGTCGCCGGCATCTATCCGTTGAAAGTCATCAATTGGGACAATGCGGCGATGCAGCGACTGGCGAGCGGCAACGAGACGTTCCAGTCGGCGCCGCTGCTTTACGTCGGAACGCTTTGCGTCGGCAATGAGCTCGAACGGATCGGCCGCTTCGCGACCGGCATCTATTGCGGCGGCGGCTTCCTGATGATCAAACGGGAGGTGATCGAGAAGATGATCGCCGCCTATCCGGAGTCGCGCTACAAAAGCGTCCACGCTTACAGCAATGCCAAGGGCGACGAATATTACGCGCTCTTCGACTGCCTCATCGATCCCGAGACCAAGGCCTATATCAGCGAGGATTTCGGCTTCTGTCAGAAGTGGCGGGATATCGGCGGCAAGATCTGGCTCGATACGGAAAGCCGCCTCACGCATATCGGCGCCTTCAATTTCGTCGGCGCGCCGCAGCAACGCTATCAGGCCTTGCCGCGGGCGGTGGCCAGCTGATTTCACCAGCCTCGCCGGAACTGGCCTGAAACGCTTCCATCAGAATTTATACGAGATTTTATCTTCGACCGGGCCGGCGTCGCGGCTCGCCGAATCGTGATGCTTTCCGCGTCCATGCGCCGCTTGGCGCCTCCGCTGCCGCATTCTATTTTGCGGCGAAACAACAAGACATCAGAGGGGAGCATGGCCGCGAAGATCGATCAGCGCATCATCGATCTGTGGGACGCTTACGTCCACGTCCATTTCGATCGCCGGAAATTCCTGCGGGACGCCAGCGTCCTTCTCGGCAGCGCCGCTGCCGCGGCGGCCGTGGTGCCGGTGCTTGCATCGAACTACGCCAACGCGGCCGTCATCGACGAGAACGACAAGCGCATCTTCACCGAGCGTCTGAGCTTTGCCGGTGCGACGGGTCCGGTCAAAGCCTATTCGGTCCAGCCCAAAGACCCAAAGCATCTGCCGGGCAAAGGCGCGGGCGTTCTCGTTGTACACCAGAATCGCGGGCTTAATCCGCATATCGAGGACATTGCGCGCCGGCTCGGCACCGAAGGCTATGTGGCGCTCGCCGTCGACTTTCTGTCGCCGCTCGGCGGCACGCCAGCCGACGAAGAAGCGGCGATGAAGCTCTTTGCCAAGCTCGACGGCAAGCAGACGATCGGCAATGCGCATGCAGCGATTGCCTTCATCCGCAAGCGGGGCGAACCGAATGGCAAGGTCGGAGCGCTGGGATTTTGCTGGGGCGGCGGTGTCGTCAACAGTCTCGTTGCTGACCCCGCCAAAATGAACGGCGCCAATCCCGATGCGGCGGTTGTCTATTATGGCGCGCCGCCGCCGCTCGATTGGGTGCACAACATCCGCGTGCCGCTGCTCCTGAACTATGCCGATCCGCAAAAGGACACCCGTCTCGGCGCGCTGCTTCCCAGTTATGAGAACGTGCTGAAGGCGGCGAAGGTGCGATTCACCCTCTACACTTATGAAGGGGCCAATCACGCCTTCAACGACGACACGCAGCAGGCGCGGTATGACGCTGCTGCAGCGCAACTTGCCTGGGGCCGCACCCTCGCTTTCTTGAAGAGCCAGCTCGCTTAGAGCATGTCCCGGAAAAGTTGATCGACTTTCCGACAAAGGACATGCTCCAAGGTTTTGAATCGAGCCGATTTGTCCCAATCAAATGGATCGCCAAGCGCCATTTAATCGGGATCGGCTCTAGAGCCGGGCGCGCGGACGACTCTTCCTAACATCGACGCAAGTATTGCCGCCGGCGCCACTTGCGTTGGCGCGCCAATAGGTCATCATTGGCGTGGCAGCGATGTTGCACGTCAAGACGTGCAGCAGACGCGCAAGCGCTCGGCGGGTAGCAGAGTGCGCCTACCGAAGCGTCGATCGGGGGCAATAACAATGAATACTGCCGCAGTCTCAAGTGTTGACTCCGCCGCCAGCACACGCTGGACGCAGCTCATTCTCGGTTTCATCGTGATGATGGCGATCTCGAGCCCGCAATATGTGTGGACTCTTTTCGTCAAACCGTTCCAGACGACGACTGGCAGCACGCTCGCTGCCGTGCAAGTGACCTTCTCGATCCTGATCGTCCTACAGACTTGGCTCTCGCCGATTCAAGGCTGGCTGATTGATCGTTTCGGTCCCAAGCTTCTCATCACTTTCGGTGCGGCATTGTCCGGCCTCGGCTGGGTAACCGCTGCGCATGTGACCAATATTTACGCACTCTATGCCACCTATGGCCTGCTGTGCGGCTTGGGCACGGGTTTCGTCTATGTCGGCGTCGTCGCGCTCATGGTGCGCTGGTTTCCGCGGCGCCGCGGATTCGCTGCCGGTGTCGCGGCGGCGGGCTATGGCTTCGGCGCCATGGCGACCACCTTTCCGATCTCAAACATGATCGCCCAATCCGGCTATCAGCAGACGCTGTTCGTCTTCGGCCTGATCCTCGGTGGCGTCGGCGTCCTCGCTTCGATCTTTCTGCGCAATCCGCGTCCAGACGAGCTTCCGGCGATGAGCAATGGGCTCTCGGGCGTAAAGCCGTCGCAGATGCTCGCCTCGCCGATCTTCTGGCTCATGTTCGTCATGATGAGCATGATGGCGACAGGCGGCCTCATGGTGGTCTCGCAATTCGCCGGCTTCGCCAAAGAGTTCAACGTCGCTGACAAGCTCGTCTTCGGCCTGACGGCTCTGCCGCTCGCCTTGACCTTCGACCGCATCACCAATGGTCTGACGCGGCCGTTCTTCGGCTGGGTCTCCGATCACATCGGCCGCGAGAATACGATGGCGCTCGCTTTCGGCCTCGAAGCCTGCGCGATCGGCGTGCTGCTGCTCTTCCGCCACGATCCGCTGGCCTTCGTCATCATGTCAGGTATTGTGTTCTTCGGCTGGGGCGAGATCTTCTCGCTCTTCCCGTCAACACTCACCGATACATTCGGAGCGAAATATGCAACGACGAACTACGGCCTGCTCTATGTCGCGCAGGGCGTCGGGGCGATCTTCGGCGGTCCGCTCGCCGCAGTCTTGCATGATGCGACGGGGAGTTGGCTGCCGGTCTTCACCATCGTCATCGGACTCGATGTTGTGACGGCGCTGCTCGCCTTCTTCGTGCTCAAGCCGCTGCGGGCCGCGAAGAAACCTGCCTTCGAATAAGACTCTGCGGTCGAGGCTTGGGGTTAAGGCGTGGTGATTAAGGCTTGCGATTGGAATTTCGAACCTTCGGCCAGGAAGATTCACCTAGGAAGACGACGCGCGCTTGGCAAGCTCGACGGCCCAAGGTTGCGGCAGCTTTGGCAGCAGCTTTGGGCCTTCGGCGACGGTAAAATCCCAGATTGCCTGGCTGATCGGGCTGAACGGCCGGTCGGCGCGCCGCACGATAAACCATTGCCGGATGATCGGCAGGCCCTTCACATCGAGGACGACGAGACGGCCTGTCTCAAGCTCGGCTTCGATCGTATGTGACGAAATGAGCGCGATGCCGAGGCCGGCGATGACCGCTTGCTTTATCGTCTCGTTCGAGCCGATCTCGATGGATATCTTCGGCTGGCGTACCACGACATTCGAAAAGAAATATTCAAATACCGAACGTGTGCCCGAGCCTTCTTCGCGCACGATAAAATTTTCATTAGTCAAGTCGGCTTTGTCGATCGAGCGCCGCTGTGCAAGTGGATGATCGGGCGCAGCAATAACGACTTGCGGATGCGGGCCAAAAGCTTCGCTCTCGATCGGAAAATCCATCGGGGGACGTCCCATCAGGCCGACGTCTATGCTAAAATCCTTGAGCTGGTCGACCATCTCTGCGCGATTGCCGACTGAGATCGAGACTTCGATCCCTGGATTTTCCCGGGCGAAGGCTGCTATGAGTCGTGGCGCAAAATATTTGGCTGTCGAAACCACACCAACGGAAATACGGCCAGCGCGCGTGCCGCGGATCGCGGCGAGCGTATTGTCGAGTTCGTTCAACACGAGATCAATGCGGCGCGCAGCATTGACGACTTCTTCGCCCGCGGCGGTGAGACGCAGCCGGCCGCCGCAGCGATCAAAGAGCGCGACGCCCGCATCCTCCTCCAGTAGCTTGATTCTGGAGGTCAAGGCGGCGGGGGTGACATTGAGTTTCGCCGAGGCCAGCACGATCGTGCCGGCCTTTGCCACCGCGTGTACGGTTTCCAATTGTTTGAGGGTCAAATGGCGCATTGGTCCAGCTTAGATTTTCCTAAGCCAAATCTCAATATTATTCAGTTTTATTTGGTCAGGTTTCCGACCACAAGCGCCTCATAACCCCGCTGAACGAGGGTTGCACCATGCTCGAACGTGCTCGCAGCAAGGACCTGGACGATATTTTGGCGGAAACGACCACGCTCGAGCCTGCGCTGGCGCCTGTCGCCGCGGTGGTTCGCGAGATCGCGCTGGCGGCTGCCGAAATGGCCGAGCTCGTCTCGATGGGGCGCCTCGCCGGTGATCCAGGCGCCGCGGTCGGCAGTCAGAATCCCGATGGCGACGCCCAGAAACAGCTCGATGTGCTCGCCAACGATCTCTTCGTGAGCGCATTGCGCCGCGCGCCTGTGGCTGCCGTTCTGTCCGAGGAGCTGCAGGAGCCGATCCCGCTGCAGGAGGACGCGCCCCTCGCCGTTGCGATCGATCCGCTGGATGGTTCCTCCAACATCGACACCAATGTGTCGATCGGCACGATCTTCTCGATTCTGCCCGTCGTTCCCGAAGCACCCGAGCTCAAGGCGCATTTCCTTCAACATGGCCTTTCGCAATTGGCTGCCGGCTTCTGCATCTACGGGCCGCAGACCGCGTTCGTCCTCGCGCTGGCGCGGAAGACCCGCATCTTCGTTCTCGACCGCCGCCAAGGCCGGTTCATCGAGGTGGTTGCCGAGACGCAAATCCCGAAGGATTCGCACGAATATGCGATCAATGCGTCGAACTACCGGCATTGGTCGCCATCGATCCAGGCGTTCATCGATGATTGCGTGAAGGGCGCGGAAGGTCCGCTGCGGCACAATCACAATATGCGCTGGATCGCTTCGCTCGTTGCCGACGTCTATCGCATCCTGAACCGCGGCGGGATTTTCCTCTATCCGGGCGATTTGCGGCAGGGCTACAGCGCTGGCCGCCTGCGGCTTCTCTATGAGGCCAATCCAATCGCGCTGGTGATCGAATATGCGGGTGGCAGCGCGACCAACAGCGTGAATTCCATTCTGTCGATCGTGCCGCACGATGTTCATATGCGGACGCCGCTCGTTTGCGGCTCGGCCAATCTCGTCAATCTCGTCGTGCGCTATCACACCGATCCGCAATTCTCAGCCGAGCGCTCGCCTTTGTTCCAGCGGCGCGGCCTGATGCGCCAGTAAGCGGAGAGAAGCGATGTCGGTGAAACATCCGATCATTTCCGTGACCGGCTCGTCGGGAGCTGGCACCACTTCGGTGAAGCGGACCTTCGAGCACATCTTCCGCCGCGAAGGCGTGAACGCTGCCTATATCGAAGGCGATGCTTTCCATCGCTTCGACCGCCAAGACATGCGCCAGGTGATGGCCGATGAAGAAGCGCGAGGCAATCATCACTTCAGCCATTTCGGCCCCGCGGCCAATCTGCTCGAAGAACTCGAGAATGTCTTCCGCACCTATAGCGAGACGGGTCTCGCCAAGACGCGCCACTACATCCATGATGAGGAAGAAGCGGAGCTTTATGGGCAATCGCCGGGCTCCTTCACGGATTGGAAGGCGCTCGACGAGGGCAGCGAAGTCCTCTTCTACGAAGGGCTGCACGGGGCGCTGATCTCCGAACAGGTGAATATCGCCCAATATGCCGACCTCAAGATCGGCGTTGTGCCGATCATCAATCTCGAATGGATTCAGAAGATCCAGCGCGACAAGGCGGCGCGCGGCTATTCGACGGAAGCGGTGATGGACACGATTCTCCGGCGCATGCCGGATTACGTCCATTACATCTGCCCGCAATTCGTCGAGACGGACATCAACTTCCAGCGCGTGCCGACAGTCGATACGTCCAACCCCTTCGCGGCGCGCTGGATACCGACGGCAGATGAATCGATGGTGATTATCCGGTTCCGGACCCCGACGGGCATCGATTTTCCGTATTTGCTGTCGATGATCAACGACAGCTTCATGTCGCGGGCCAATTCCATCGTCATTCCGGGCAGCAAGCTTGACCTCGGCATGCAGCTCATTCTGACGCCCTACATTCTACAAATCGTCGAACGCGCGCGCCGCGCGAGATAAGTCACATGTTCCGGCGCAGCTTGCCGGCGGAGGAGCCTCGTAATGAACGTGCTCACGAAAGTGCAGCAGGGTGGTGTGAGCGAACGCGATCTGGCCAATGCCATTCGCGCGCTCTCTATGGATGCGGTCGAAAAGGCGAATTCCGGCCATCCCGGCATGCCGATGGGCATGGCCGATGTGGCCACGGTTCTGTTCGGACATTTTCTGAAATTCGATCCTGCCGCTCCGCACTGGCCCGACCGTGACCGTTTCGTGCTGTCCGCCGGCCACGGCTCAATGCTGCTTTATTCGCTGCTCTATCTCACCGGCTATGCCGATATGACGATCGACGAGATCAAGCGGTTCCGCCAGCTTGGTTCGAAAACCGCGGGTCATCCGGAATACGGCCATGCGCAAGGCATCGAGACGACCACCGGCCCGCTCGGCCAAGGTCTCGCGACGGCAGTGGGCATGGCGATTGCCGAACGCATGTCCGCGGCGCGCTATGGTGCCGATCTTGTCGATCACCGCACTTATGTGATTGCTGGCGACGGCTGTCTGATGGAAGGCATCAGCCAGGAGGCAATTGCGCTTGCCGGCCATCTGCGTCTCTCGAAGCTCATTGTCCTATGGGACAATAATGGCATCACCATCGACGGCGAAATCGGTCTCGCCGATTCCGTCGATCAGGTCGCGCGTTTCAAATCGGCTGGCTGGAATGCGGTTGCCATCGACGGTCATGATCCCGAAGCAATCGCCAAGGCGCTGACCGATGCGCAGACCTCCGACCGTCCGACCATGATCGCCTGCAAGACCATCATCGGTTACGGCGCGCCGACGAAAGCCGGCACGGCGGGGGTGCATGGTGCGGCGCTGGGCGCGAAGGAAGTTGTTGGCGCGCGCGAGAAACTCGGCTGGACCGCGCCGCCGTTCGAAGTGCCGGAGTCGATCCTGACGGCATGGCGCGAAATCGGAAAAAACGCGGCTGTCTCGCATCAGGCTTGGCGCGAGCGTTGGGCCGCGGCGCCGAAAGACAAGATCCTGCAATTCGAAACCGATCTGAAGGGCGATGTCGCTGAGTCGGTCGCCGAGACGATCGATGCGTTCAAACAGGCGGCGAGTGCGGGTGGCGCAGCGCAGGCGACGCGCACGTCTTCGCAGAAACTGCTCGACGTGCTGGTGAAGGCGCAGCCCAATCTTATTGGCGGCTCCGCCGATCTCACCCATTCCAATCTCACCAAGGCGGTCGATACCAAGCCTGTCACACGTGACGATTTCGCTGGCCGCTACATTCATTTCGGCATTCGCGAATTCGGCATGGCCGCGGCGCTGAACGGCATCGCGCTACACGGCGGCTTCATTCCCTATGGCGGCACCTTCCTCGTCTTCTCCGACTATATGCGCCCGGCGATCCGTCTCGGCGCCTTGATGGAGCAGCGGGTGATCCATGTCTTCACGCATGACTCCATAGGTCTCGGCGAAGACGGACCGACGCATCAGCCGGTCGAACATCTCGCGGCTTTGCGCGCCATTCCGCATCTCTATGTCTTCCGGCCCGCCGACGCAGTGGAAACGGCGGAAGCTTGGGAGCTGGCCCTGCATCTGCGGCATGCGCCTTCGGCGCTTTGTCTGTCGCGGCAGAACCTGCCGATCCTGCGCCGCGACCATGTCTCGGCCAATTTGTCGTCGAAGGGTGGCTATGTGTTGTGCGAGCCGAAGGGCATGCGCGACATCACTTTGATAGCGACGGGATCGGAAGTCTCCCTGGCGGCGGAAGCGGCTGACAAACTGGCCAAACAAGGCGTCAAGGCTGCGGTCGTGTCGCTGCCCTGTTTCGAACTCTTCGTCGAACAGGACGCGGCCTACCAGGCTAAGGTTCTCGGCGACGGGCCGCGGATCGGCATCGAAGCGGGATTGCGCAGCGGCTTCGAAAGCGTGCTGCGGCCGCAGGACGGTTTCATCGGCATGAAGGGTTTCGGCGCCAGCGCACCGGCGGCGGATCTTTACCGTCACTTCGGCATTACCGCGGAAGCCATCGTCCAAGAGGCGCAGGCGCTTCTTCCCAAAAAGGCTCAGTGAGGATTATCAATGGCCCGCATCACCTTGCGCCAGCTTCTCGATCATGCGGCCGAGCATGATTACGGCGTCCCGGCGTTCAACATCAACAATATGGAGCAGGGCCTCGCGATCCTCGAGGCCGCGGCTGCCGTCGATGCGCCGGTGATCATCCAGGCGAGCCGCGGTGCCAGAGCCTATGCCAATGATATCATGCTGTCGAAGATGATGGAGGCGCTGGTCGAAATGTATCCAGACATCCCGATCTGCGTGCATCAGGATCACGGCAACAGCGAAGCGACCTGCCTCACCGCGATCCAGCACGGCTTTTCATCCGTCATGATGGACGGGTCGCTCGAAGCCGATGCGAAGACGCCGGCCTCCTATCAATATAATGTTGACGTCACCCGCCGCGTGGTCGAATGCGCCCATGCGGTCGGCGCCTCGGTCGAGGGCGAGCTTGGCGTCTTAGGCTCGCTCGAACATGGCTCTGGCGAACAGGAAGACGGGCATGGCGCGGAAGGCCAGCTGTCGCGCGATCAGCTTCTGACCAATCCCGATCAGGCCGTGGATTTCGTCATGCAGACGAAAGTCGATGCGCTGGCGATCGCCATGGGCACGTCGCATGGGGCCTATAAATTTACCCGCAAGCCGGATGGCGAAATCCTCTCGATGCGCGTTGTCGAAGCAATCCATTCGCGCCTGCCAAACATCCATCTCGTCATGCATGGCTCCTCCTCCGTGCCGCAAGAGCTGCAGGACGAATTCAATAAATACGGCGGCGCGATGCGGCAGACCTTTGGTGTGCCGGTCGAGGAGATTGTGAGGGGAATCAAATACGGCGTCCGAAAAGTAAATATCGACACGGATTGCCGGCTTGCGATGACGGCTGAGTTCCGCCGCATCGCCACCACCAAACCGGATGAATTCGATCCGCGCAAATTTTTGAAACCGGCGATGGAAGCGATGCGCGACGTCTGCCGGTTGCGGTTCGAGCAATTCGGAACAGCAGGACAGGCGGGGAAAATCAAAGTGCTACCTATGTCGGCGATGGCGAAACGCTACGCGTCCGGCAGCCTCGATCCAGTACGCGAGGCTGTCGCGACCAAGACCGCCGCGGAATGATCAAAGGAGCGATTATGAACGCCATAGACAAGCCTGCCCAAAAGCGCAGCCGCTATTCAGCCGGCGTCATGGAATATCGGCAGATGGGCTATTGGGAGCCCGATTACCAGCCGAAGGATACGGACATCATCGCCGTCTTCCGCGTCACGCCGCAGGATGGCGTCGATCCGGTTGAAGCTTCGGCAGCTGTGGCGGGCGAGTCCTCCACCGCGACTTGGACAGTCGTTTGGACCGACCGTCTGACGGCTTGCGAGAAATATCGCGCGAAATGTTATCGCGTCGATCCGGAGCCGAATGCGCCGGGCTCCTATTTAGCCAACATCGCCTATGATC
>CAZXXA010000041.1:0-27981 GCA_964644615.1 uncultured Methylovirgula sp.
GCGATGCATGACGGCGCCGAGCCGGAGTTCGCGACCTTCCGCACCTCTCCGCGCGGCCGCGCGCCATTCACCTTCACAAGTTTCGGCGATCAGGGCACGCCGACCCTCGGCAAGAAGCTTGCGCCGCCCGCGGGGGCGACGAACTCAAAGACCATCTATGTGAACGACAATCTCGGCTCGCCCGCAGCCGGCGATACGACGCTCGGCGTGGAACGGCTTCAGCCGCTGTTCCATTTGTTCAATGGCGATCTCTGCTACGCGAATATCGCCGAGGATCGGGTTCGCAGCTGGTGGGATTTTTGGGAGAACAACAGCCGCAGCGCCCGAAAGCGTCCTTGGATGCCCTCACCCGGCAATCATGAGAATGAACTGGGTAATGGGCCGATCGGTTATCAGGCCTATCAGACCTATTTCTCGGTACCGGAGGCTGCGGGTCAGACAGATGTCACGCGCGGGCTTTGGTACGCTTTCACCGCCGGATCGGTGCGCGTGATCAGCATCGCCAATGACGATGTCGCCTATCAGGACGGCGGCAATTCCTATGTCCGCGGCTATTCGGGCGGCGCTCAGAAGGCTTGGCTGGAAAGTGAATTGGCGGCCACACGCGGCAATCGCGATGTGGATTGGATCGTCGTTTGCATGCATCAGGTCGCCATATCGACGGCAGACAAGTTCAACGGCGCGGACCTCGGCATTCGCGAAGATTGGCTGCCGCTGTTCGACAAATACGGCGTCGATCTTGTCGTGTGCGGGCACGAGCACCACTACGAACGTTCGCACCCGCTTCGCGGCTGTGAGGCCAATGCGACTCTGACACCCATCCCCGTGGCAACGGCGGCCGATGTGATCGATACCAGCAAGGGGACGGTGCACATGGTCATCGGCGGTGGCGGAACGTCCAGCCCGTCGAATCAGCTTTTCTTCGATCCGCCGGCCTGTCGTGTCATTACCGGGGTCGGTGAATTCGACCCGGCACTCGGCCGGCGCCGACCTGTCTATGTGAAAGAGCACGCACCTTGGTCGGCGGTACGCAATGCCCCGCATGCCTATGGCTTCGCTGCATTCAGAGTCGATCCGGGATCGCAGCGCGGCGGCACCACATCGATCAAGGTCACCTATTATGACGTGACAGGCCCGGACGGTCAGCTGGCGCCATTCGAGACCTTTACACTTAGCCGGCCTCGCCGCGACTAGCTCTCATTCACATTCTTCGGCGTGACCCAGATCCAGCCAATCAGACCAGCGGGGGCAGCACAACTCGCGGTCACCAGCATGATTGCACGCAGGGCGCGCTCGAATGCAACAACGGCTGCGTCATTAACGCCTGCCTGTCCGGACATCACGGCGTTCAAGGCCGCATTGGCTTGCGTCGCCGTCGTTCCGGGCAGGCAATATGAAAAGCTTGCGAAGAACACTGCGCCAAGCGCCGCGACCGCAAGCAGGCCCGCGACGCGCGCGACCGCGCTGTTGATGCCGGAAGCAATGCCTGCATGGGCCTTGCCGGCGGCGCCCATCACGGTCGACGTCAGCGGCGGAACTGTCGTGGCCATTCCGGCAGCCAAAAGGAAGATCGCCGGAAACACGCCGGTCCAGTAGGAGCCCTGGAAATCGGCGAGACCGAGCAGCGCCAATCCGCTGGCCGCAATGAGCGGCCCGACGGTGAGCAGCAAGCGGGCTCCCAAGCGGTCGGCGACAGTCCCGGCCAGCGATGCGCCGAATCCCATGATGAGGGCCAGTGGCAGCAAGGCCGCGCCGGCTTGCGTCGCGGAATAGTGGCCAAGCCGGATCAGGCCAAAGGGCAGATAATAGAGTGCGCCTGAGAGCGCGAAATAGAGCAGCAGCGTCTGCGCATTCGTCGCGGAAAAATTGCGGGAGCGATAAAGCGCCAGCGGCATCATGGCCCGTTCGCGGAGACGCGCTTCGATCGCGAGGAACAATGCGAGGAAGGCGGTTCCAACTGCCAAAGCGGTCAGCACTTTTGCGTCATGAAATCCCGATGCCGGAATGGCGCTCAGGCCCCATGTCGTGGCAGCAAGGCCAATCGCTGCAACGGCGGCGCCGCCCCAGTCGAGTTGTCTTGCGCTGGGATCTTTGCTCTCCCAACCAAAGCGAAGCGCAAGTAAGGCCGCGGCAAAAGCGAGCGGGATGTTGATGAAGAAGATCGCCCGCCACGAAATCTGATCGACCAGCCAGCCGCCGAGCAATGGGCCTGCCGCCATCATCAATGCGCCTGCGCCCGCCCATATGCCGATGGCCTGGCTCCGTTCTTGCGCGTCGAACGTCGCGCCGAGTATCGCTAAACTCGCCGGCGTCAACAGGGCGGCGCCCAAGCCTTGAACCGCGCGGCTGAAGATCAGCACGCCGACATTCGGCGAGATCGCGCAGGCGATCGAAGCGGCGGTGAACAGCACGAGGCCGACAACAAAAATCCGGCGTCGTCCGTAGAGATCGGCAGCCGAACCGCCGATCAGCACAAGCGCACCGAGCATCAGCAGATAGGCGTTGACGATCCACTGCGTCGCTGCCGCATCCGCACGCAATGCGTGTTGCATCGTCGGGAGCGCGATGTTCACGACCGAACTGTCGAGAAAGGCCATGCTCGACCCGATGATCGTGGCCGCCAGCGTCAGCCCCTTGCGCTTCTTTGACAAAGTCGCCTCAAAAACAGGTGTTGCCTCGATGACCCCGGCGTCGCAGGGCGGCCGAACAAATCCAATCATTTTGGCTGCTCGAAGAGGTGCGGATACCGCAGGTTAAGGTGGGGCTCGCGCAGAGGGTTGGCAACCACCGCCGCTGGGCGAGAAGCGCTTACGCTAAAGCCAGAAATTTTTTCGCGACGGCGGGAATAAGCGGGCCAGCGCCTGCGTATACGTCGCTATGAGACGTTCCGACAGCGCATTTTGCCGACGCCAAATGGGGAAACCCGGTCGCGGCAGCCAAGCGGCCCCCACCCCATGGGGGTCCGCTTGAGCGGCGCGGATCGGCGCGAGGCCGAAATGACGCGCTTGGTCGAGCCTTTGATCCCGGCACTGCGTCGCTACGCGCGGATGCTGAGCAAGGACTACGCGGCTGCTGACGATCTGGTTCAGGATTGTCTGGAACGCCTGTTCACCCGCTGGCACCTCCGCCGTCCGGACGAGGATCTGAAGGCTTGGGTTTTCACGATCCTGCACAATCTCGCCATGAACACTTTTCGACGCGGCGCGCGGCGCGGTCAGCAAATTACGCTCGACGATGTCGATGAGGCCGCTTTGTCGCTCCCGGCGCGCCAGGAAGATGCGGTGACGCATGCGCAAGTGCTCGCGGCGATCGATCGTCTCCCTGACGAATACCGCAGCGTGTTTCTCCTGATCGCCGTCGAGGAATTGTCTTACGCCGAAGCCGCATCCGTTCTCGATGTTCCGATCGGCACCATCATGTCCCGGCTCCATCGCGCCCGCATGCGCTTGCAGAGCTTCCTGACCGACAATGCTAGCCCTCCCGCCTTGAGGATCGTGAGATGAGCACGCCCGCCACAGATGAAGAACTGCAAGCCTATGCCGACAATGAGTTGGAGCCGGCCCGCAGGCTCGCCATTGCCCGCTATCTCGAAGAGAATCCGGACGCCGCGAAAAAGGTCGCGGCGATCGTCGCACAGACGGCGCTGGTGCGCGCTGCGGCGGCGCCGCTACGCGATCCGGCGGTTCCGAAACATTTGCGGATTGAACGGCTGTTCGAACGCGAACGCGATCGCCGGCGCGCCCGTCTCGCTTTTGGCGGCCGCTGGTCGCATGTCGCCGCAGCCTGCATCAGTGTCTTCATTCTCGGCGCGGCGAGCGGCTGGGGTCTGCATGGCGGAATGGGTTTCGGCAACAACCGCATCCGTCCGCTGGTCGAGGAGGCTGCCGACAGTTACGTCGTCTATGAGCCGGACCGTCTGCATCCGGTCGAGATCAGCGCCAGCAATCGCGATGAGCTCAACACTTGGGTGTCGAGCCGGCTCGGACGGCCGATTTCCGCTCCCAAAACGATTGCCGATTTCTCGCTGCTCGGCGGTCGGGTGGTCGCGACGTCGCGCGGGCCGGCGGCGATGTTCATGTATGTCAATGCGCTCGGCAAGCGTATCGTGATGCTGGTGTGCCCGCTCTCTCTGCATGGCACGGCGCCGATCACCGACAGTTCGCCCGATGGTCTTTCAGGCGTCTCCTGGTCCGACCAGGGCGTCGGCTACAGCCTCGTCGGCCCCATCGCGGGCAAACAGCTTCATGACCTCGGCCAGCGCGTGCGCAGCCAAATGACCGACAAGGCATAGCCGCGGACATATCTCACAATTGATGGAGTAAAGAATGACTGGGAAATCCGATCGCGCGGGCTGGATCGCCGCGCCATTCAATCAGCTGCCGTCGGCGCTCGCGTGCGAATCCTGGGTATCGATTCCGCTTCGCGTCATTGTCGGTTACGGCTTCATGGAACATGGAATTGCGAAACTGTCGCGCGGGCTCGACGCCTTTCCAAACCTGCTGCATGCGATCGGCATTCCCTTCCCACACGTCTTGGGGCTGCTCACCATTGCAGTCGAAATTCTCGGCGGCTTCGCGATTCTGATTGGCGCCTTCGTTCCGCTCGCGACGATTCCGATGGCGATCGTTCTGCTTGTCGCCATGTTCACCGTGCATCTGCAATATGGGTTCAGCTCGATCAAATTGCAGGCGATCACGCCAGCCGGCGCGCATTTCGGCCAGCCAGGCTATGAGACGGATCTTCTCTATCTCGCCTGCCTCGCGGCACTGGTCGTTGCGGGTCCGGGACCGCTTTCGGTCGATCGGCTTTTGGGGAATTTGAGGAGAAAGTAAGCCGACGCGGCGCGGCGAAGGACTCGGCAAATTATCCGTGGATCGCCTTCTCGAGCTCGACGCCATTCGAGGACGATATATGGAGGACCGAGGCCTTCCACTATGTCTGATGGCAGATGCGCAAGCGTTGCCTCGTTTGTTACGGCCAGGCATGGTAGGGCGTCTGACCATACGAAAAATGCGCCTGTGCGGTCGGCTAGCTCGTAAAGCGCCGCGAAGAACATCTCTCCACCGCAATGATCGAAACTCACGCCGGTGATGTCTTCTTTGTCTTGGAGACCATAAACGGCGCCGCCGCTATCATCGCTATATTCCACGCTCGTAATTGGCAGGCGCTTGTCGAGTGCGTCGCGCAGTAGAATCTCCTCTGCAATCGACCTTTTGAAGGAGGCCGACTCGCCATGACGCAGGCAAATCAAAAAAATGCTCATGCTCATCGCGCGCGCAGATCCTATCCGTAGACCGCATCCGCAAGTTCGGCCCCGCTCGAAACGATGTATGGCGGGCCAAGGTCCGCTGCGGCGTCGGCCGGAAGATCGGCCAGCTTTGCCTCGGATGTAACGGCAATATTGGGCGGCTTGTCGGCCCACCAAACATAAGAACCTGTCTTTACCGCGAGCTCATAAAGCACAGCAAAAAAAGTTTCACCGGCGCAATGCGTGAAGTACAGGTTGTCAACGTCTTCATCCTCGTCTTCTTCCAGGCCATAAACCTCGCCTCGACTGCCATCCGGACATAGGACGTCCGTGACGGGAAGGTTTTTGTCGACCGCGTCACGAACGAGAATCTCTTCGGCAATGGATTTCTTAAAGGTGGAAGGCTGGCCATCGCGCGTGCAGAACAAGAAAATATCCAGGCCCATAAATGACACTCAAATTGATATTGATCTGGCGATCTTGCGCGGCGGCTCAATCGCGTCAAGACCCAGATAGATGAGTATGTCGCGATCTTTCTCTGGGAGGACCGCATGGTCGCGCATGTGCTTGTGCGGATCTTGCATAGGGTTGGCGGGAATGTTCCGTCGCGGTCGTGATAGAATAGCGGATCAATCGGAAAACGAGACGTCGGCAGCGCCGTATATCTTACTGACTTTTGCGTCGCCGTTTCGCCCTTGCACTTGATTTAACTATCGGGAGGCCAAGCACACGCAGCACAGTGTGCCGCCATCGCTTATTTACCCGGTATATTTTTCGGGCGGATGCTTGAACGCAAAGGGGTGTGCGCCAGTTTGCTCAATATCAAGGCCGGTCCGTTCCGCTCGGCCCGGCCAGAGATGTTAGACCTCAGGGAGGTTTTCATGAGCATGACACAAGCGGAAGCCACCTCCAGCACATCAGCGAAAGTCACTTCCACTGATTACGCGAGCTATGGTGGCTTCGTCGATGCCGTGGGCGGCGTTGCAACCGTCGTCCTCGCCATTATCGGCCTGTCGGGCGTTTATCCGGCTATGATGTTGGGTATCGTGACGATCATCTTTGGTGCCGCGCTGTTGATAGAAGGTGGCACGATGCTTTCCGAATATGCGCGCATCATTTTTCCCGCCGATGCCGTGACGGCGCCAACCGAGCGGTTGGGAGTCAGTAGCCTATCTGTTCTGTTCCTTGTCGGCGCGGCAGGCATCGTTCTCGGTGTGCTGGCACTTATTGGCATCTATCCGAGCGTCTTGACGGCGGCGGCAGTCATCGCCTTCGGCGCGGCCTTGGTGCTCAGCAGCAATGCGGTGATGAATCTGCACCACCTTAAATCCGAGTCGGAACTTGCCTCGATGCGTACGGGCACAGAAATCCTGGCGGGCGAAGTGGCTTCGGGCGCGTCCGGCATCCAGGCGGTGTCTGGGCTAGCGGCGATCGTCCTCGGCATTATTGCCGTCGTTGGCCATGCGCCGAACGCCTTGAGCCTGGTCGCTTTGCTGATCCTGGGCGCAACCCTCATTCTGACCGGAACGACCCTAAGCTATACGGTGATGAGCTTCATGCGGCCGCTCCATCGAATGGGCGAGGGAATGGGCCAGCCCTGACCGATCAAGCCTCAGCGGCTTGCACCTAGGTTGCTAACGAAACCAAGTCAAAGGCGCGCCCCACAAGCGCGCCTTTGTTCGTGGGGCGGCGATTTACGGAACTACAATCTTTCGAGCGTCAGCGGATCGCCGACGCCGCCATAGAATTTGGCAAGCGCTTCATTGAAAATCGCATTGTCTTGCGTCGCCGCCGCAAAGAGCGTCATCGATGAGCGGAATTTCAGATCGTCGGGATATCCGAAAATGTCATGCGCCGTACTGCCGCCGATCTGATTGACGAGACCAGTGCATTCCCGCAGCCTCGGCCCGAGCATGGGATGCGCCAGATAGGCTGCAGCCTCGTCTTTCGACCGGATGCCATAGTGTTTTGCCGTCGCGCTTTGGCCGAGGGCGGCGAGCTGCGGGAAGATGAACCAGATCCAATGGCTCGTCTTGCGGCCTTCGCGCAATTCGTCCAGCACACGTGCATAGACGGAGGCCTGCGCTTCGACGAAGCGGCTCAGATCGAAGGGGTCGTCCGCGTCGCGCACCATCTCAGTTTTCCAGGAAGTCGAAGAGCAGTTCGATGACGGTGCCGGGCGCTTCGCGCGGCGGAAAATGACCGACGCCTGGCAGCACATGGCGGTGGTAAGCGCCTTTGAAATAGGCTTCCTTACCTTCGCTGCTATGCGGCAGGGTGCAGCGGTCGGCGTCGCCCTGGATCATCAGCGTCGGCACCGTGATGGCCGTTGCCGCGCGTGCTTTTCTTTCAAGATCGGCATAGCGCGGATCGGGCGCCGCCTCGCCCCAGCGCACGCGGTAAGAGTGGAGCGTGATCTCCGGCCAATCGGGGTTGGCGAAGGACTGCGCTGCCGTCTCGAAATCGGCTTCGGCGAACCAGCCTTGCGGTCCCCAGGTTTCCCATTGATAGCGGGCAAAGACCTTGCCGTGTTTGCGCAGGGTTTCGGCGCCGCGTTCGGTCGCCATAAACCATTGATACCAATAATGCTGCGCCTGATTGAGATCGGGTGTTGCCAATCCGCCCGGCTGCCAGGCGACGGAGAGCGCTGCTATCTGCGTTACGCGCGCGGGGACAACGCTGGCGAGGAGATAGGCGATGCGCGCGCCCCAATCATGCCCGACGACAGCGAAGCGATCGAGCTTCAGATGATCGGCGAGATCGAGCGCATCTTGCACCATCGCCGCGATCTGCCCCGACCGAAGCGTCGTCTCGGACAGAAAGCGCGTCGGACCGAAGCCGCGCAGATAAGGCGTGATGGTGCGGTAGCCCGCCGTGTGCAGGGCAGGCGCGACATGGTCGAATACATGCACATCGTCGGGCCAACCGTGCAGCAGCAGAAGCGGCGCGCCGTCACTCGGGCCGCCCGCTTCATAAGCGATATCGAGAAGCGGCGTCGTCGCGTGCTGGATCATGCGCGGCCTCGCAGAGCATGTGTATGCGGTCTTGCGTGTCGGAAGATACGCTATTGCTAGGATACCCGACGTCGAACGCAGAATGCTAGCGGGTCCTCCCGCCAACGCCGACGTTCAAATCTCCATGTATCGTTGCATCGACCTCGCCGAAGTGGAATTCGTTCGGCTTCGTCATCGATATAGGCGCCGGCGTGGATGGTGCGGGCGCTGTCTGCAATTGTGCCGGTGACGTGCGCTCGATGGTCGGTTTTGCGGAATGGTGCCGCGCCGCATGTTTCTTCGATGCGTGCACGGTGTTTTGCGATTTTTTGGGTGCCGGTTTTGCGGCGGTGCTTGCCGCGTCTTGCGCCACGGCGGACAGGCTCACGGCACAAAGCGCAATGCCGAGGAAAAGCGTGGCCGCTGACGGTCGAAGAAAGGTCATGCGCGGAAGCAAATCATGCAGCTTGCGCCAAGGTCAAGGGGCGCCGGTGCCCATCTTCAGGAGTGTCTTTTCGTACCGCAACCGCATGATCGCGGCATTGAGCTCGGCACCATAGATGAAGATCGCGCCGAGCCAATACAAAAAGCCGAGAACGATCATCACCGAGGCGAGGCCGGCATAGACGTTCACATAGTTACCCGCGAAGCCGGACACATAGAGGCCGAACAGATAGCCGGTCCCGATCCACGCTCCGAGGGTGAGCGCGATGCCAGGGGTGATGTCCCACAAGCGTCGATGTCCTGCCGGCAGAAACTTATGGGCAATGATCAGAGCGATAAGAAGCAACACCGAAGCAATGGCGAAGCGCGCATAGGTCACTTCGCGTTCGAGCCCGCGCATGCCCGGCGCAAAATGGATAATGGCGCCCCAGATCAGCGGCGCGAGCACGATGAGAAAGCCAAATGCCAGAAGCGCCAAGGCAGCGATGAAAACGAAGCCGATAGAAAACAGCCGGGTGAGCCACCAAGGCCATTTGTCCTTGGTGCCATAGGCACGGTCAAGGCCGACGCGCAGCGCCTCGATGCCGCTGGACGAGAAATAGATCGACAAGACGCCGCCGAGTGTCAGCAAATTGAGATGGTTCTGTGTCAGTACGCTGCGGATTTGCTCGGCGAGAGGGCGCGCCACCTGTTCGGGCCATGTCTGCAGCAGCGATTGTGTCGCGCGGTCCGCGAGCTCTTGCGTTCCGAAGAAGCTTGCGAGGGCGGTGATGAAAATCAAAAACGGAAAGAGCGAAATCAGCGTCGTTAGCGCGACATGGCTGGCGATCGCCCAGCCATCATTGGCGGCAAAGCGCTGAAAGGCGTCATAGAAGAGCCGAAACACCGGGACGATCCGGCTGAGCTTGCTCATCCTGGAACCGATCGTCAGGAAAGGGCGCCAGCGCACAGGCCGGCTATCGGCCTATCGAGCCCTGTCCGAAGAAGCGAACTGCCGGCGGAGGCGATCCAAAGCCGTGGCAAGGTCAAGATCGGCTCTCGTCTTGCCATGAACTTCATCCTCTAGAAGCGCGGCGATGCCTTTAGAAGCGCGGCGCGGCTAAAAGCGGGGCGCGGCGATCGCTTCGGCATGGGCCGATTCGGCAACTGGAAAAAATTCGCCGGTCTTCTCATCGAGTGCAAGCAGGCGCCCGTCGGCGACGCCGAAATAAGCGCCATGGAGCGCCAAGGTTCCTTGCGCCTCGCCCTCGCGGACATAAGGGAAGCTGCGAAGATTGCTCAGCGTATGGATGATCGAGGCCATATTGAGCCGCTCTGCATAGGCATCGAGGGGCGCCGTCGGCGGTCCAAGCTTATCCGCCGCGGGTTTGATCAGCGACATCCACTGGGCGATGAAATCGCCCTCAGTCGGCGTGGCGCTCTGGGGGTTGGCGGCCGCCTCGACAAAGGCGCGCACCCCGCCGCAGCTGGCGTGGCCCATAACGACGATGTGTTCGACCTTCAAGATGCGTACCGCGAATTCGACCGCCGACGATGTCCCGTGCAGATCGCTGTTCGGCAGGTAGGGGGGTATCAGATTGGCGACATTGCGCAGGACGAAGATCTCGCCCGGATCGGCATCGAAGATCACTTCGGGCGAGACGCGCGAGTCGCAGCAGCCGACGAGGAGGACTTTCGGCTTCTGCCCCTTGGCGAGCTGGCCATAGCGGTCCTGCTCGCGACGGAAGCGGCCGCCGAGGAAGACCTCATAGCCGGCGATGAGGCGAGGCGGCAGGAGCGGATGGTCGGCGGTTGGGGCCGTGACTTCGGCGGTGCGCGACATGACTTTCCCCTTCGCTATGTTCTCCAAAACGGCATAGCAAGGGAAACCCGCGCGCGCCAATGCCGGTGTGCTGACGGAAAGTCGCAGACAGGTGCCGGGCGCGTTATGACTTGCGGATGACAGTATCGTTAAAGAATCAGCGACCGCTGCATGGCTTTTGAGTTTCCCCATTGCGTATTTCTATAGGGTCATCGGCAAGGCTAAAGGTGATCCGTGCCGAAGCGCATTTTACGAGGGAAGAACGCATGCATCTGTAGCTTTGACGATGCTTAGCTCAGTAGAATTGACTCGTGTTTCAGAAAAATTTCTGCGCGGTCGATGGCCGCAGGTTGAGCTTCATTGACGTGTAATGCGCAGCTCTTTTGAGCAATATCAGCGCAGTCGTCTCTTTCTGCGGTGCGATAGAAATTATCGTATCGTCAATCGTCTTCGAGACACCGCTTTATCAGCCATTTCCGCGAAGATTCAAAGCAGCGACTGAAAAGAAATGCATGCAAAGCGGTTTTATTTCGCACTGCCGCAAATAGGTTTCAGGCCATTTTATATTTGCATGCCAAACATTGATATGCGCAGCGAGCCTGTTTTGCCGTGGTTTCGGACGCGTTTGAACGCAACGTGCGGTCTTTGCACTTCTGGCGATTGCGCGCAAACTCAGCTAACCGATTTTGGTGTCGTCGCGCGTTTCCAGCAGCGCAAATTTGGTGGGCCAATGAACATTCACGAGTATCAAGCGAAAGAACTTTTGGCGAAGTTCGGCGTCGCGGTGCCGGCTGGTGCCGTTGCATTCAATCCCGAACAGGCGGTCTATGCCGCGACCCAGCTCGGTGGCTGGCATTGGGTGGTGAAGGCGCAGATCCATGCCGGCGCGCGCGGCAAGGCGGGCGGCATTAAACTTTGCAAGACCTATAATGAGGTCCGAAGCGCCGCCGAAGAATTGATCGGCCGCCGCCTCGTGACCATTCAGACAGGTCCAGAAGGCCAGCCTGTCCAGCGCGTATATGTCGAGGTCGCCGACCCCTTCGAGCGCGAGCTCTATCTTGGCTTCGTGCTCGATCGCAAGACCGAGCGTGTCCGCGTCATCGCCTCGAAGCATGGCGGCATGGAAATCGAAGAGATCGCCAAGACCGACCCCTCCGCGATCATCCAGGTGATCGTCGAGCCTGCGGTCGGCCTGCAGAATTTTCAGGCACGCGAGATCGCCTTCCAGCTCGGCCTCAATATCAAGCAGGTCGCCCGCGCGGTGACGTCGATCATGGGTGCCTATCGCGCCTTCCGCGATTGCGACGCTGCGATGCTGGAGATTAATCCGCTGGTCGTGACCGCGGATGACCGCGTGCTCGCGCTCGATGCGAAGATGTCCTTCGACGACAATGCGCTGTTCCGCCGCCCGAACATCGCCGCGATGTTCGATCCGCAGCAGCAGGACCCGCGCGAAGCGCAGGCTGCCGAGCACAATCTCAACTACATCGGGCTTGAAGGCGAGATCGGCTGCATCGTCAACGGCGCCGGCCTTGCCATGGCGACGATGGATATGATCAAGCATGCCGGCGGCAGCCCGGCGAACTTCCTTGACGTCGGCGGCGGCGCCTCGCCCGATCGCGTCGCGACCGCTTTCCGCCTCGTGCTCTCCGATCCGAATGTGAAAAGCATTCTGGTCAACATCTTTGCCGGCATCAATCGTTGCGATTGGGTCGCGCAGGGCGTCGTGCAGGCCTGCAAGCAGATCGACATCAAGGTCCCGCTCGTTGTGCGGCTTGCCGGCACGAATGTCGAAGAAGGCCGCAAGATCATCGAAGAAAGCGGCATCGCGATCATTTCCGCCGATACTTTGGCCGATGCTGCGCAAAAGGCTGTCGCCGCGACCCGCACCACGCCGCCCACCCCCCTCCATTAAGATTTAAGAGTTCAATCGCCATGAGCATTCTCATCGACGAAAATACCCCGATCCTCGTACAGGGTATCACCAGCGAAAAGGCCTCCTTCCATGCAAAGGAGATGATGGCTGCCGGCAGCAAGGTCGTTGCCGGTGTTACTCCCGGCAAGGGCGGCCAGGTCCATAACGGCGTGCCGGTCTTCAACACGGTGAAGGACGCGGTGCGCGAAACGGGCGCCACGACCAGCATCGCCTTCGTCGCCCCGGCTTATGCGGCCGATGCGATCATGGAAGCGGCCGATGCCGGCATCCGCCTCGTCTGCTCGATCACCGACGGCATTCCGGCACAGGACATGATGCGCGTGAAGCGCTACCTCATGCGCTATCCCAAGGAGCGCCGCACCATGCTGGTCGGCCCGAACTGCGCCGGCATCATCAGCCCCGGCAAGTCGATGCTCGGCATCATGCCGCCGCACATCTATGTGCAGGGCTCTGTCGGCATCATTTCGCGCTCAGGTACGCTTGGCTATGAAGCCGCCTCGCAGATGAAGGCGCTCGGCATCGGCGTCTCGACCAGCGTCGGCATCGGCGGCGACCCGATCAACGGCAGCTCCTTCGCCGATCACCTCGCGCTATTCGAGGAAGATCCGGAGACGGAAGCCGTGCTGATGATCGGCGAGATCGGCGGTCCGCAGGAAGCGGAAGCCGCGGCCTGGATCAAGGAGAATATGCGTAAGCCCGTTGTCGGCTTCGTTGCGGGTCTCACCGCGCCGAAGGGCCGCCGCATGGGCCATGCCGGCGCCATCATCTCCGCGGTCGGCGACAGCGCCGCCGAGAAGACTGAGATCATGCGCTCCTATGGTCTGGCCGTCGCGCCGAGCCCGGCCGAATTCGGCTCGACCATGGCGCAGGTGCTGAGCCAGACCGGCGCCAAGCGCGCGGTCGGCTGAACCCGATCCCTCCTTTGAGGGGAAACTGTCGCGCGAAGCGTGACGGACAAGGCTATGAAGACGTTGCAGGCGCCCCGGCGCCTGCGGCGCCCTCCATCGCGGAGGGATCGCCAATGCTTCCTCGTTTCTCCAGGAAACCCTTATGAGCTTCACCCTCATCGAACAGGCGCGCCCGCGTCTCCATCGTTCCGAACTCGCCGTGCCGGGCTCCAATCCGTCCCTGTTCGAGAAGGCGGCGAAGTCGAATGTCGACATCATCTTCCTCGACGTCGAAGACGCCGTCGCGCCCGACGATAAGGAGCAGGCGCGCAAGAACATCATCGCCGGCCTCAACGACATCGATTGGGGCAACAAGACGATGATGGTCCGCATCAACGGTCTCGATACACATTATATGTATCGCGACGTCGTCGACATCGTGGAAGCCTGCCCGCGCCTCGATATGATCCTGATCCCGAAGGTCGGCGTGCCGGCCGACGTCTATGCGATCGACATGATGGTCACCCAGATCGAGACGGCGAAGAAGCGCGACAAGCGCATCGGCTTCGAAGTGCTGATCGAGACGGCGCTCGGCATGGCCAATGTCGAAGCGATCGCGCAGTCGAGCAAGCGGCTTGAGGCCATGAGCTTCGGCGTCGCCGATTATGCCGCTTCGACCCGGGCGCGCACCACCGTCATCGGCGGCGTTAATCCCGACTATGGCGTGCTGACCGACAAGGATGCTAACGGCAAGCGCGATTACTATTGGGCCGATCAATGGCATGCGGCGCAGACGCGCATGCTCGTCGCCTGCCGCGCCTATGGCCTGCGGCCGATCGACGGCCCGTTCGGCGACTTCTCCGATCCCGACGGCTATCTCGCCGCGGCCAAGCGCGCCGCCGTGCTCGGCTATGAAGGCAAATGGGCGATCCATCCCTCGCAGATCGAACTCGCCAATCAGGTCTTCACGCCCTCCGAGGCCGAGATCACCAAGGCCAAACGCGTCATGGAAGCGATGGACAAGGCGGCGAAGGAAGGTAAGGGCGCCGTGTCGCTCGATGGCAAGCTGATCGATATCGCCTCGATCCGCATGGCCGAGGCGCTGCTCGACAAGGCCAAGGCGATCGGCGTCTAAGCCGATCATGACCTAACGGTTCTTTTTCGCATACGCTCATGGCAGGCGCATGGCCTGCTATGATGTATGCCAATTGCGTCCCCTGCGGCCTTCCGCTACAAAGCGCGCTCTGCTCATCAGAGTTTTTGGTCGAGGTTGGCATGAACGGACAGGCTGTCGGCGCAGCACCCCATTCCACGAAGCAGCGCGATTATTTCGCCAAGGTCTGTCTCGTCGGCGAGAATGTGCGTCTCGAACCTCTGTCCAGCGGCCATTGCGAGCAGCTTGCGATCGCCGGTGCCGATCCGGCGATCTGGACATTTACGGCAACCAAGCATCATGAGCCGGGCAGCATGCAGGCCTTCATCGATGCGGCGCTCGCGCAATCGGCCGAGCGCAAGGCTGTGCCCTTCGCCTTCATCGACATTCCGTCGGAAACCGCAGCCGGATCGGCGCGGCTGATTTCGATGGACCCTGCCAACCGCCGTCTCGAAATCGGCAACACTTGGATCGGCACCAACTTCCAGCGCTCTTACATCAACGGCGAAGCGAAGCTCCTGCACCTCTGGTACGCCTTCGAGGTGCTCGGTTGCCGGCGCGTCGAATTCAAGACCGATGCGGCCAATACGCGCTCGCGCGCGGCCTTCGCCAAAATGGGTGCGGTCGAAGAAGGTGTGTTCCGCAAGCACATGATCTATCCGGACGGCCGCAATCGCGACAGCGTCTATTTTTCGGTCATCGATGACGATTGGCCGAAGGTGCGGGACAATCTCGAAGGGCGGCTCGGCTATAAAATGTCGCCGCATTATTACGAAGTCGAGGCGTGATCCCGCGCCATCTTCGGCCGGCCTGTATCTTGCTGACACAGCATTGATTGTGTCTTCGCCTCCGTCAAAAGCGGCGGCCGCGCGCGTTTGCGCCGCCACTGCACTTCCGCTACAAGATGGTCTGAATGCGAGGGAGTGCCATGGCCGAGGACCACAAGGCCGAGGACCACAAGGCTGAAGACGCAAGCGCCCATGACGCTAAGGCTCCGGAGGCCGAGCTGAAGGAGGGTGCCGCGGCCGAGGAAACAACTCCGACGGTCTCGCGCATGGGCTCGACAGCGCCGCCGCGTACCAAATCGGTGATCGAGGCAGAAGCTATCCGAACCGGCGAAACCGCTTCAGAGTTTTCCGGCGATACAACGCCCGCCGCCGAGGATCACGCGGCCGAACCCCAAATCGACAGCGCGCCCGACCCAGCCGAAACGGCGGCTGCGGCGCCGGTCGCGGAAGCGCCGCGCCGTCGCGCGAGTCTCTGGCCGGTCGCTGCTGCGATCGTCATCGGCGCGGCGATTGCCGTAGGCGGGGCCTATGGGCTGCATCGGCTCGACAACACAGGTGGATCCATCGCCGCATTACAGACACGTATCGGCGCGCTGGAGCACGCGAATACCAATGTCGCGTCGCTGCAGACGAATGTGACGGCGCTCGGCCAAAGACTCGATGCGCTCGAAGCCAAGGCGCAATCGGCGGGTACGGCGCTCAGCCAGCAGCAGCAGGCCTTGCAAGCGCTGCAAGACGCCGTCAAGCAAGCGCCGAAAGACACCGCCTCAGGCACGCCGCCGGCCGAGGGTGCCGCGCCGGTCGATCTCGGGCCTTTGACCGGCCGCGTCGACAAGCTCGATCAGCAGGTTGCGGGGCTCGATCAGCGCGTCACCGAGCTCGCGGCGAAACTCGAAACCGATATGCGCGACGCGAAGTCGCAAAAGGATGCCGCGACGCAAGCGGTGATGACGCATGCGCAAGCCGATGCGCGCGCCATATTGGCCTCGACGCTGCGGCGGAAAGTCGAAGCGGGCGAGACCTATGCCGATGAGGTCGCCGCGCTGTCCTCGCGTGGCGCCGATAAGGCGAAACTCGATACGCTCGCGCCCTTCGCGGCATCGGGCGTTGCGACGCCGGCCGCGCTCGACAAACAATTTGCCGCTGCGAAGCCCGCTATTTTCGCGACCCACAGCGAGCCGAAGCCGGATGGGTTTTTCGCCCGCATCGTGCAGGACGCGAAACATCTCGTGCGGATTCACAAGGTCGGCGACACCCAGGGCAGCGATTTATCGGCGCAGGTGGCACGGATCGAAGCGGCGCTTGCCGGCAACCGTCTCGACGATGCTCTGCACGAATGGAGCGGCCTGCCGTCTGCGGCGCAGGGTAAATCGCAAGCTTTTGGCGAAGCGCTGCGCCATCGCATCGCGGCCGTCGATGCCGCGAAGGCGATCGAAGCCGATGCTTTGACGACGCTCGCCAAAGCAAAATCGTAATGTGACGTAACTCCAACACCGATCAGTTTTGATGCTGCGTATTCTGATCTTCCTCGTCGTCCTTGCCGCCGCGGCTTTCGGCATTGCCTGGCTTGCCGACCGGCCGGGCGATCTCGTCCTCACCTGGCAGGGCTATCGGATCGAGACGTCGGTGGCCGTCGCGCTCGCCGTGGTCATTGCCGGCGCAATTATCCTGGCGGTGATTTGGGGCCTCATCCGCTTCTTCTGGCGCTTGCCGCGGCAGATGAAGCAGCGTTCCGCGGCGCGCCGTCAGGCGAAAGGCTTTGCGGCTCTATCGCGTGGCATGATCGCCGTCGGTGCCGGCGATGCACGGCTGGCACGCCGCTCGGCGGCCGAGGCGCAGCGTCATCTGACGCAGGAGCCGATGACGCATCTCTTGAATGCGCAGGCGGCGCAGCTGTCGGGCGATCGCGCGGCCGCCATCGCCTCCTTCGAGACCTTGGCGCAATTGCCGGAGACGCGGCTTCTCGGTCTGCGCGGCCTGCATGTCGAGGCGCAGCGCCGCGGCGATGCTGATGCCGCTCTCAAATATGCGCATGAGGCGCATCAGATCGCGCCGCTGCCTTGGTCGGCGAAGGCGGTGCTGGACCATCGCGCCGCCCAATCGGATTGGGAGGGTGCGCTCGCCGCACTCGAAAGCCATGTCGCCGCCAAGTTGATCGACAAGCCGACCGGCGAACGTCAGAAGGCGGTGCTGCAAAGCGCGATCGCGATCGACAAGGCAGACCGTGCGCCGGACGAAGCCTTGCAGCTCGCCAAACAGGCGCTGTCGCTGTCGCCCGATCTTGTGCCGGCCGCCGTGCTCGCGGCGCGGATTTACAGCCGTAAGGGCGAGATCCGCAAGGCCGCCAAGCTCATCGAGACGACGTGGCAGCGCCATCCACATCCCGATCTCGCCGAGGCCTATCTCGATCTGCGGCCCGGTGATTCGAATGCCGATCGACTTGCTAAGGCACAGATGCTGGCGCGTCTGGCGCCGCGCGATCCGGAAAGCTGCATCATCGTTGCCCGCGCTGCGTTGGCGGCACGCGATTATGCGACAGCGCGCAAGGCCATGACACCGCTCATCGGCGAGGATCAACGGCCGAGCGTATGTGCCTGTCAGATTATGGCGGAATTGGAAGACGCCGAATTCGGCGATCAGGGTCAGGTGCGCGAATGGCTGGCGCGCAGCGCCCGGGCGCCGCGCGATCCGGTCTGGATCGCCGATGGCGTGACGTCGAAACGATGGGGTCCGGTGTCGCCGGTCACAGGCCGGCTCGATGCTTTTGTCTGGCAGCAGCCGGTCGAACGGCTTGGCGCCGCCGATCTCGAAGCCGCCGCGGATTGGGAGCGCCACTGGGCCCTGCCGCCGCGTCCGGCCCAAGTGGAATCGTCTCAAGCGGAACCGGCCCAAGTCGGATCGTCTCAAGCGGGACCGGCCGAGGTTGAACAGGCCACGCAAACGGACGAGGAGCCGGCGCCGGTCATCGAAGCCGCTCCGGTCGAAATCGCGCCCGCCGCCGCCGAACCGCCTGCCATGGAAATCCTGCCATCGGCCAAGGAGAGCGAACCGCGGCCATCGGATACGCCGCCACCCGCCGCCAATGGCAGCGCCGAGGCACCGCTTGAGGCGGTTTCCCGCCGGAAGAGCGGCGGTCCGGTCGTCCAGAAAGTGATTTTCCCGATGTCCGTCGCCCCCGACGATCCGGGCCCGGACGACAATTCCGAGGGCTCGGGTCTGCGCCGGATGGGCCGCGGCTGAGCGCACCGGGATTGCACCGGGATTTGGGGAAATGCCGGCGCCGACAGGCGCGCAACGCCTTGCCAAGCCGCGCCGAACTGGCCTAAGAGAGGCCGCCCGCCGCGTCGCGGCGGCTTCGGACTGCCGCCAAGGCGGCCCGGAAATGAGGCATTGCTTCAGAGATTGCCGCAATAGCTCAGCTGGTAGAGCATCTCATTCGTAATGAGAGGGTCGGGGGTTCGATTCCCTCTTGCGCACCGTTTGGCCCTAAGTGGCCAAGCTTGTCTTGGAAATTACCTAAAGCAACAGGTCACGCTTTATCGCGGCGCGCTTTCTGGACGTCTGTCGATATCCCGATCGAAGCGCCGCTAGACCAGCGGCATCAGCCCCCCGGGCCTACTTCCGTGCGATCCGATAGACGAAGGCCGGCGGGACATTTGCCAATGCCATCCCGTGGTGCTGGGCTTTCAACCCAAGCCGGTCGAGGATGCGTTTGTGGATCGGACAGCGCGGCACATAAGTGAACTGATAGAGCGCGCCCGCCGAACGCAAATGCGTGAAAACGCCCGCGACGATCGCCATCACTTTTTGCGCCGGCATCGAGAGCAAAGGCAGGCCGCTGATAACAGCGCCCGTTTCGCCATGTCCAAACAGCTCTACTTTGCGAAGCTGCGCGGCGTCCATCGCAACGACCTGCGCATTTGGAAACTGTTGCCGCAGTTTCGTGGCGAAGTCGGGCAAATATTCGATCAGGGCCAGCTGGCGGGGCGCAACGCCGGCTTGCAGCAAGGCGTGCGTGAAGACGCCGGTTCCTGGGCCGAGTTCGATGACAGGCCCAGTTCTGCTCGATATTTCTGATGTGATGAGCCTGGCAAGCGCCGTCCCCGATGGCGCGACAGCGCCGATCCGCTTGGGATTGCTCAACCAGTGCGAAAGGAATTCAGCTGTATCGCCGAGACCCCCGGACATGATGATTCCTTGTTATTGCTACGAATGATTCTGGCGCAGGCACGAACTTTTCGCCCGTCATTCATCGACGGATAGATCGGCGGTTAGACGGAAAAGCGGTCTTGTTGCGCGGCGGGAACGAAGCTGGCAGTTTAGCGGGCGCTTTTATAGCGTCCCGGCTCAAACGTCCAAGTAAAAGACGTCCAAGTAAAAGAGCTTTTTCGAGCCCTTTCGCATCAAGGCCTTCCCGAACCCGGCACGCATTCTCGCCTATGCATTGACGAGGCTCGTGGCGAAATTTCGAACATTGTCGGCTGAGCTGGGATTGACCAACCCGTTTTGGCCTGGCAGGGCCTTTTTGAACCCCTGGCCATGGTGGCTTGCGGCGCAGCTTGTGCCAGCCTAATTCGCTCGTTCGCTCAGGCAGATAGCGCAACAGATGGATCTGCAAGATCATGGCATGCCGATCTCACCGGCGCGCATGGCCATCCCAATTCGCCGTTTATTGTTATTTTCGTGAAATTGCGGCTTTTGAGAAAAACACCGCCTTTGTCACGAAGCTGAGCTATTCACGGGCTACCTGAGCTAAGCCGCAAAAACAGCTCACAGCCTTCAAATGACCGACGACTCTTTGCCCGCGTCGGGCCTTCCGGCGCGAAACACTCGCGCTCGTTCCGATTGGAGATATTGAATCGCGAGATCGGGATTCGGCAGCGGCGTCCGCGCGGCTTTGCCAATCAGGAGTTGCGGCGCGCCATCACGACGCTCGATGAGATGATCGTCGATCTCTCCATTCCGGAAGAGATGTTGGCCGACTATATTTCGGTGCAGCATCAGCCGGGACACAAGCCCTTCGCGCATTTGGCCCTGTACGCGGATATCGACGCGGCGCTCGCGCATCAGAGCCGCGACAAGTCCCGCATGCTGCGCAATATCAAGGAATTCTGCCGGCAGCGGCGGCAGGCGCAGTTTCGCCGCCGCCATCGTGCCGGCGAGAATCGTCCCATCCTCATTTCGGACGGCGACAGCTGGTTCCACTTTCCAGTGTTCCTGCGCGACATCACCCTGCAGCTCTCGCAGGATCATCTGATTTGGCCCTTGGCCAACGCGGGCGACACGTTGCAACACATGGTCTATGGCGATGCAGCGGCCAATGGCCAACGCTATGTCGGCGGCTTGCGCGACTATGGCCATCAGGCCAGCGCGTTTCTGTTTTCTGGCGGCGGCAATGATGTGATCGGCATCGATCCAAACGGTCTGCCGGCCATCCTGTCTTATGTGAAGCCGCATGAACCCGGCCGCTCGATCGCATGGCATATCGACGCGCCGGAGTATCGCCGCAGGATCGCGTTCATCGAAGCCTCGCTACGCCACGTCGTCGCGGACGTCGCAGCACGGCGCCCCAAGCTGCCGGTCGTCCTCCACGGTTATGACTATGTGATGCCCTATCCTCGCGCGAGGGAAGACAGACGCAATCCGCAATGGACGGGGCGGGACCATTTTATCGGCGCGGCCGTGCGCCATCTCGGCATTCACGATCCGGAATTCACGCGCGGACTCGTGCGCCATTTGATCGATGCGGTCAATGCGATGCAGCGCCCGGCTTGCCGGCGGTAATGTCGAAGGCGGTGCCTTCGCGCATGTCTATCATGTCGATGCGCGCAACACAGTGATGGACGATGAATGGGCGAATGAGATCCATCCGACGAACAGCGGTTATGCGCGCGTCGCGGATCGTTTTCGTCACGTGCTGTCCGACATCGGCATAAAGGCTGCGTGATCTGCGCAAAGAAGAAGCTGCCGCATTTGCGCGCAACACGGTCATGCGCGATGAATGGGGCCGATGAAATCCATCCGGCGACGGCGAGCTATGGGCGGGTCGCCAACCGTTTTCGTCAGGTGCTGTCAGACATCGGCGTGCGAGCGGCGTGAGGCTCAGACATGAAAAGAGCCGCCTCACGGCGGCTTCCTCTCTCGTTTGACATTTCCGGCTCAGAAATTCGGATCTTCCGACGCTGCGAAAGCCATGGCGGTCGTGTGCGGATCGAGCGTAATGAGCTTGCTCTCATCGACACAGCCATCGTCGATGATCGCGATCGTATCGTAGCCGAGCGCCGGATAATGTTCGACGATGACGCCCTCGCCCCAGTTATCCGTGTCGCGTCCGACCTTCTCATTGATGAAGTAGAGGAAGCGTTCGGCCTGATCGCCGGAAATGCGGATCGCATTGCCGCCGGCGCGCGACGTGTTGAATTGCGCATGCATCATCGCCGCGCCTGGCGGGACGCAGGCGCCAGTGTCGGCACGCGCGATAGACGCCGCGGACAAGGACATGGCGCCGGCAAGACCCAAGGCGGATAGGACTCCAATCGTGAGATGTTTCATCGCTGTACCTCTGACGTTGCGGTCATGCGCCCCCAGCCCGCGGCTTAATTGCGGGCTGTGAAGATGGTTGCATCAGAGCGGATGGCGATGCGCCGCATCAATTGCCGTCATGCTCAGCTTGCAACCAGCCGTCAAATGTGACGCGACGGTTACGGCGATGTTCGCAAAAAAGCCCCGCATTTTCGCGGGGCTTCGGCATTTCTGTTCTGGTCTATTCTGGTGCTTACCAGCGGCAGACGCGGCGCGGACCCCACGGAGTCGGACGCCACCAGCAACGACGGTATCCGTATCCATAGCCAGGGCCCCAGCCGCCCCAATTGCGGCGGCAGCCGCCCCAAGGACCGCGGTGCCAGCCCCAGCCGCAACCGCCGGCGACCTGGGTCACGCCCGGCGCTTGGTCGGTAGCGACCGGCGCGGCGGGCATCGCCTGCGCATCGAAAACAACGCCTGCAATCATCAGGCTTGCGGCAGCCAAAGCCGGAACAATTTTCATCATATCGTTTTCTCCCTCTGGCCATCCGCCGATCCGGCCGCAATGAGGGTAAAGCGACCTCGGCCGACGCCCGGCGGCGAACAGCCTAGGCAGAATGGCTCAGGCCAGATGAACAGCTGATGACGCAGAGCTGGGTGTGTTGCTGTCGCGCGTGCGTTGCGATTTGCAACACTGTCGCATTGCGTTCAAAAAGCGGCAATTGCTTCGCGCCATGTACAGCTTGTAGTATCGTTATGCTTGCGGTTTGCGACCGCTGTTTTTCGAATATTTTTTGCGAGCAAAGTCATGGCTGAACGTCAATGGTACTATACAGCGGACAATCAACAGCAAGGGCCTGTTGCCGAGTCCGAATTGAAGCGCCTTCTCGCCGTCGGCCAGATCTCCGCCAATACATATATTTGGAGCGACGGCATGACAGATTGGCGGCGTGCCGCTGAAATCCCAGGCCTCGGGACAGCATCTGCTGCGCCGCCTGCTTTTGCGCCGCCTCCCGGCGGTGCGTTACAAGCCGGTTCGCAAGGTGGCGCGAAGGAAGGCGGTTTCTCTTCGACTTTCGGTACCTGGAGCCTGTTCGGGCGCGGCCTTCTCTATGTCATCGGCGTGATATTTGTTATCCCGGCGCCATGGGCGGCCACCGCCTTCTACCGCTGGATCATTCCGAATATTCAAATTCCCGGCTGGCCCAATCTCGGCTTCACCGGCAGGGTCGGCGACATTTGGTGGGTCTTCGTCGGTCTCGGTCTCTGCATCTATCTCAATGAATATGTTCAGACACAGCAGCCCAACTATTTCTTCGTGACCTTTTTGGTCGATATCGCCGAATGGGTGCTGGGCTGGCTCGTGCTGCGTTGGATCGTGTCGAACGTCAGCACGAAGGGCCAGCTGCTGCCGCTGCGCTTTGAAGGCGGCGTCCTGCCCTACCTCGGCTGGCAGATTTTCACCGCCGTTGCCTTCATCAGCATCATCGGCTGGGCCTGGGTGGTGACAGCGATGATGCGTTGGATCTGCGGCAACATCACCGGCACGCAGCGCGAGATCCTGTTCACCGGCACCGGCTGGCAAGTGCTGTGGCGGACCTTCGTGTTCGGCATCACGTCGATCTTCATCATTCCGATCCCGTGGATGCTGGCCTGGTATGTGCGCTGGTTCGTCTCGCAATTCGCGGTGCAGCCGCGCACCGCCTGAACGCGGAGCCGTCAGCGGCCCTCAAGGGCCTTCGAAGGCGATAAGGGTCCGCACCGGCACACCGAGCGCTTCGATCTTCTTGGCGCCGCCGAGCTCCGGAAGATCGATGACGAAACAAGCGGCGACGACGTCGGCGCCGAGCTTCTGCAGAAGCTTTACGGCGCCTTCCGCCGTACCGCCCGTCGCGATGAGATCGTCGACGAGAATGACCTTCTCGCCGGCGACGAGCGCGTCTTCATGCATCTCCATCTCGTCGATACCATATTCGAGCGAATAGCCGATCGAGACCGTCTTGTGCGGCAGCTTGCCTTTCTTGCGGATCGGGATGAAGCCGGTCGATAGCTGATGTGCGACGGCGCCGCCGAGGATGAAGCCGCGCGCTTCCATGCCGGCGACCTTGTCGATCTTGGTGCCGGCGAAGGGCTGCACCAATTCGTCAATGGCGCGGCGGAACGCAGATGCATTGCCGAGCAAGGTCGTGATGTCGCGAAACATGATGCCGGGCTGTGGATAGTCCGGAATCGTACGGATCGCGTGCTTCAAATCGCTTTTGATATTCATTGCTCGGACACTCGCTTCATAATGGCTTCGAGTTTCTGCAAAAGCGCCGGATCGCGGGCTTCCGGCGGCGTGATTAGCGCGCTGTCGAGCGCGCGGTCGGAGCCGACCGGGCAGGGCTCATGTTCGGCCGGAAAATCGCGCAGCAGGCGGGCGACGAGCCGCGCCGCATTATCGGCATTCGCGGCGACGGTCTTCAATACGGCCGCGACATCGACGTGGTCGTGGTCCGGGTGCCAGCAATCGAAATCCGTGACCATGGCGATCGTCGCGTAAGAGATTTCGGCTTCGCGCGCGAGCTTGGCTTCCGGCATTGCGGTCATGCCGATCACGTCGAAGCCGGCGGCTTTATAGGCAAGCGATTCGGCCTGCGAGGAAAACTGCGGCCCTTCCATACAAACGTATGTGCCGCCTTTGACATAATCGATCTTCTCCGCATCGGCGGCATCGGCGATCCGCTTCTGTAAGAGCGGCGCGATCGGATGCCCCATGGAGACATGCGCGACGCAGCCATTGCCGAAGAAGGAGGATTGCCGCGCATAGGTGCGGTCGACGAATTGATCGACAAGGACGAAGAGGCCGGGCGGCAATTCCTGCTTGAAGGAGCCGCAGGCGGAGACGGCGACAATGTCTGTGGCCCCGGCCATTTTCAGCGCATAGATATTGGCGCGGTAATTGATGCCGGAGGGCGAAAGCGCATGGCCGCGGCCGTGCCGGGCAAGAAAGATGACTTCCGTCGTTCCGATCCGGCCGAAACGGATCGTGTCCGATGGGTCGCCCCAGGGCGTCGTGATTTTTTCTTCGCGGAGATCTTCGAGACCGGGCAGATGATAGACGCCGGAGCCGCCGATGATCGCGATACGGGCTTTCGTCATGTAGCTCTCATTCATAACGGTGCGGCGGCAGTTTCGACGTGCCCGCCCGGCGAGGCAAGGCCCGCGCCCGATCTTTCTCGGCCGAGAGAGGCGCGTTGCGGCGCGACCGATTCGCGCGCTCCTATCGAGAAAAGTTGATCGCGCCTAGCGCGTCGTGGGACCGGCCTCCCACGTAACGAAAGGGTTGGGGCGGACGTAGAGACGGCAAGGGGTGCCGTACAAGATCACGATGATTTTGGATCGCATTGATCCAAGATCATGAACGTGATCGATTCTCAAGACGTGAGCGGGACTTACGCGAAAAACCGCTTACACTTTTTCGCGTCCCGCTCGAGGAGACCAGCGATGTACATTCGCCACAGCAAGCGGTGGGAGATCAAAGAGAGCGAAGCGACGCCCGAGGCGTTTTTCATGGGCCGCCGCAATCTGCTGAAAGCCGGCGCCGCCGCCATCGCCGTCGAGGCGCTGGGCCAGTCCTCCGCCTTTGCCGCGGCCAATCCCGATCCGACTGCGAGCCTGTACCCGGCCAAGCGCAATCCCGCCTTTACGCTCGACCGTCCGCTGACCCCGGAAGCCGTCAACACGCATTACAATAATTTCTACGAATTCAGCATGGCGAAGAGCGCCGGCGAGGCGGCTGAGGAAGCGCTCGTGACGCGGCCCTGGACGGTTCAGATCGACGGCCTCGTCGACAAGCCGCAGACCATCGCTTTCGACGATCTCGTCCGCAAAATGCCGCTCGAGGAGCGGCTCTACCGGCATCGCTGCGTCGAGGCTTGGTCGATGACCATTCCCTGGACAGGTTTTGCGCTGAAATTGCTGGTCGATCTCGCCAAGCCGCAGTCCGGCGCGAAATATGTGAAGCTGCAGACGTTCCAGAATCCGAAGATCGCGCCCGGCCAGCGGCAGTTCTGGTATCCCTGGCCTTATGTCGAAGGCCTGACCATGGCCGAGGCGACGAACGATCTCGCCTTTATGGTGACGGGCGCTTACGGCAAGCCGCTCGCCAAATGTTTCGGCGCGCCGCTGCGGCTCGCGACGCCGTGGAAATATGGCTTCAAATCGATCAAGTCGATTACCAAGATTTCCTTTGTCGCCGACCGGCCGAAGACATTTTGGGAGACGCTGGGGCCGGCCGAATATGGCTTCTGGGCCAATGTGAATCCGCAGGTGCCGCATCCGCGCTGGAGCCAGGCGACGGAAGAGATCATCGGCACCGGCGGGCAGCGCAAACCGACGCTCATCTACAATGGCTATGGACCGGAGGTCGCCTCGCTCTACACCGCGCTCGGCAGCGAGAAGCTGTTCATGTGAGCTTTTTATTCTTCCCCTTTGAGGAGAAGGTGTCAGCGCCGCGCGCGGTGCCGACGGATGGATGTGTCTCACCCCACCGACTTGCTCCGCAAACCACCCTCCCCCGAGGGGGAGGGATCTGCAGCAGCCTTAGTGCTCGATCTTCGACCAGATCTTCTTCTTGGTGAAATACATCAGCGTCGCGAAGACGATCAGGAAGAGCATCACCCGCAAGCCGAGCTCCTTGCGCGCCTGGAGCTTCGGTTCGGCGGCCCAATAGAGGAAGGCCGCGACGTCCTTCGAATATTGCTTCACCGTCTGCGGCGAGCCGTCGCTATAGGCCACCTGGCCGTCCGACAGCGGCTTTGGCATGGCGATCTTGTGGCCGGGGAAATACTCGTTCCAGTTCGGATCGTTGGCGTGCGTATAGCCGTTCACAATGCCGACGATATAGTCCGGTCCCTTCTCCTGATACTGCGTGAAGAGATCGAAGACGAAGAGCGGGAACGGCCGCGGGATCGAGCGCGCCTTGGCGAGGAGCGACATGTCCGGCGGCGCCGTACCGAAGGACGCGGCCGCGGCCTGCGCATTCGGGAAGGGCGGCGGGAAATGGTCCGAAGGCCGGCCCGGCCGCTCGAACATTTCGCCCGCATCGTTCGGGCCGTCCTTGATCTTATAGCTCGCGGCGAGCGCCTTGATCTGGCCTTCGGTGAAGCCGGGGCCACCCGGCTCGCCGAGGTTACGGAAGGCGACGAGATCGAGCGAATGGCAGTTCGAGCAGACCTTCTGATAGACCTCGAAGCCACGCTGCAACTGCGCCTGATCGAAGTGGCCGAAGGGACCCGCGAAGCTCCATTGCTGGCGCGGCGGCGTTGGTTCTTCGTTCCCTGCCTGGTTCTGCGCCGGACCTTCCGCCTTGACGGCGAAGCCGGCGAACAGAGCGCCGCCGAGCACGAGCGCGCCAAGTGCCATTTTGACGGGCGCCATTTTAAAGAGACCCGATGTCTTAGGGACCATGGTCGTGTTCCTCGAAGGCCTGGGTCAGGCGCTGGTCTTGGCCGGCGCTGCCGGCTTGTTGCCGAGAACGGACTCCGCGATCGATGCCGGCAGTAGCCGCGGCGTCTCGATGAAGCCGAGCAGCGGCAGGATGATCAGGAGGTGGACGAAATAATAGATGGTGAGGATGCGCCCGACGATGACATAGGCGCCCTCCGGCGGCATGGCGCCGATATAGCCGAGGCCGACGACGCAGGCGACGAAGATCCAGAAGAAGATGCGATAGAGCGGCCGATAGACGGCCGAGCGCACCTTCGACGTGTCGAGCCAGGGCAGGAAGGCGAAGAGGATGATTGCGCCGAACATGCAGCACACGCCGCCCAGCTTCGACGGGATCGAGCGCAGGATCGCGTAGAAGGGCAGATAATACCATTCCGGAACGATATGGACGGGCGTCTTCAGCGGATTCGCCGGAATGTAATTATCGGCGTCGCCGAGATAGTTCGGCACATAGAACACGAACCAGGCAAAGAAGATCAGGAAGCAGACGAGCGCGAAGCCGTCCTTGATCGTGAAATAGGGGTGGAAGGGCAGCGTGTCCTTCTCCGATTTCACCTCGACGCCGGTCGGATTGTTCGAGCCCGGCACATGCAGTGCCCAGATGTGCAGCACGACGACGGCGGCGATCATGAAGGGCAGCAGGTAATGCAGCGAGAAGAAGCGGTTGAGCGTCGCATTGTCGACCGCGAAACCGCCCCACAGCCAGGTCGTGATCGAAT
>CAZXXA010000042.1:0-27106 GCA_964644615.1 uncultured Methylovirgula sp.
CGGCATTGGTAATGAAATAGGGTGAGAGATAGCCGCGATCGAACTGCATGCCCTCGACGACGTCGAGTTCGGTCTCGAGGCTCTTCGCCTCCTCGACCGTGATCACGCCTTCATTGCCGACCTTCTGCATGGCGGTCGAGATGATCTCGCCGACGGTGCGGTCGCCGTTCGCCGAGATCGTGCCGACCTGGGCGATTTCGTCGTTGGAGGTGACCTTCTTCGAATTGGTCTTGAGATCGTTGACGACCGCGGCGACCGCGGCGTCAATACCGCGCTTTAGATCCATCGGGTTGAGGCCGGCGGCAACTGCCTTGGTGCCTTCCTTGACGATCGAAGCGGCGAGGATCGTTGCCGTCGTGGTGCCGTCGCCGGCGACGTCATTCTGCTTCGAGGCGACTTCGCGGACGAGCTGGGCGCCGAGGTTCTCGAACCTATCGGCGAGCTCGATCTCCTTGGCGACGGTCACGCCGTCCTTGGTGATGCGCGGCGCGCCGAACGACTTCTCGATGACGACGTTGCGGCCCTTCGGGCCGAGAGTGACCTTGACCGCATTGGCAAGGATTTCGACACCGTGCAGCAGACGGTCGCGGGCGTCGGACGAAAAACGTAGGTCTTTGGCAGCCATGTTTTAAACTCCTGTGGGGAGAGCTTGATTGGTAATCGCGGAAATCGGGTTCAGCCGACGATGCCCAGGATGTCGCTCTCCTTCATGATGAGGAGGTCCTGGCCGTCGATCTTCACCTCGGTGCCCGACCACTTGCCGAACAGCACGCGGTCACCCGCCTTGACGTCGAGCGGGTTGAGCTTGCCGGATTCATCGCGACCGCCGGGGCCGACCGCGACGATCTCACCTTCCTGCGGCTTTTCCTTCGCCGTGTCGGGAATGATGATGCCGCCCTTGGTCTTCTCTTCGCTTTCGAGACGCTTGACGACGACGCGGTCATGTAGGGGACGGAATTTGACACCCATGTCGCTTGCTTCCTTGAGGGGTCGCAAGACACCGCTTCCGCATCGGCGAAAGGGATCTTGCTGATTTGCGGATTGGCGAAAACTTGTTAGCACTCCCGAACCGAGAGTGCTAACACGCCGCGGATATAGCCGCGGTGGCCATCGCTGTCAAGGAATTGCGGCCCGTCGACCGGACTTCGCGCTTGCGGGACCCCAAGGAAGAGCGACTAAGGAAAGGGCGACGGAGGAAGAGCGGCGCTCCGAAGCGAGCGCCGCGTTAAGATTTGATGGGTTTAACGCGTCACGGCGTCAGGGCGACGGCCACGAAGCGCACCTCGCCTTGCGGCGTTGCGACGAGCAAAAGCGCGAGCTTCTTGCCATCATTTTTCAAGGCTTGCAGCTTTTTGCTGATGTCGGCGGGAGTCTTCACGGGATCCTGGTTAATTTCCTCGATCACCTCGCCCGGCTGGATATGCTTGTCGGAAGCCGAGGAGTTCGGATCGACCTCGGTGACGACAACGCCCGACGTAATGCTTTGCTTGATCGAGAATTTGAGCCGCGTCGCATCATTGAGATCCCCGAAGGACATGCCGAGCGCCTTCTGAACCGGGGTCGGCTGCGCCGGCTTTTCCGGATTGGCAGCCGCCGTATGAATCTGTTCCTTCTGCTCGCCGTCGTTGAGGCGACCGAGCTTGACCGTCTTGGTCAGTTCCTTGCCCAGACGGACGACGACGACCGGCACTTCCTTGCCGACCTGTTCGGAGGCGACGATCTTCGGCAGATCATGCGCATCCTTTACGTCGACGCCGTCGAATTTGACGATGACGTCGCCCGATTGGATGCCAGCCGATTTTGCCGGACCATTGGCGTCGGTCCCGGCAACCAGCGCGCCGCGGATTTTCCCGAGATTGAGGCTTTCGGCGAGCTGATCGTCGACATTCTGGATGCGCACCCCAAGCCAGCCGCGGCGCGTCTCGCCGAATTTCTCCAATTGCTCGATAATCGGCATCACGGTTGCGGCCGGCGTCGCGAAGCCGATGCCAATCGAACCGCCCGACGGCGACAGGATCGCCGTGTTGATGCCGATGACCTCGCCGTCCATGTTGAACAGCGGTCCGCCGGAGTTGCCCTTATTGATGGCAGCATCGGTCTGGAAATAATTGTCATAGGGGCCCGAATCGATATTGCGGTTGCGGGCCGAGATAATGCCCGCTGTGACACTGCCGCCGAGGCCGAAGGGGTTGCCGACCGCGATCACCCAATCGCCGACGCGCACCTTGTCGCTATTGCCGAACTTCACGGCCTTGAGCGGCTTGTCGGGCTTCACCCGCAGAACAGCCACATCGACCTTGGAGTCCTTGCCGACGATCTGCGCCTTCAGTTTGGTGCCATCATCGAGGATCACGGTGATCTCGTTGGCGTCGGCGATCACATGGTTGTTGGTGATGATGATGCCGGACGGATCGATGACGAAGCCGGAGCCGAGCGAATTGGTGCGCCGTTCGCGCGGATGCGGCAACGGCGTGTCACCACCCCCGCCTTCGTGATGGCGACGCAGGAATTCCTCGAAAAGTTCATCGAAGGGCGTGCCGCTGTCGCCGCCCGGCGTGCCAGCGGAGGCCTGTTTGTCGTCATAAGTCTGGGTCGCCGAAATATTGACGACCGCATCGCTGACCTGGGCGGCGAGATCGGCAAGCCCATCCGGGCCGCGGGCATTGGCGGGCGCAACGCCGGCGCCGGCCCAGAACGCCAGACCAAAAATGGCAGAAGCAACCGCAACGCGCCTCGCGCCACACCATTTCGCGCCAAACTCGCCGAACATCTCAATCAGATTCATGAACGATCTCCTGCGCGCGGCATCTGGCGCCAACAAACAATTGCCGCGGCCCTGCCAAAAGTGCTCCGACGGAAAAGAGCCTAACCAATCATCTCACCCAAGCGAAAGCTGCATGTGGGCGTCGATCTAAAATAAGTGCAATCAGACGCAGTTGCATGCCAGAGCACGCAGATAAAGACGGCCGGCGCATAGATTTAGCACCAAACTTCCGGCTCTGCTGGAAAGTTGCGCCGCGCACGCCAGCCTTGACCTTCAATGATCGGTGAATTGCGGCGGAAAGTCGGCTCCCTTCCGGCGTCGAAACCGATCCGGAAGGGATGGTCTTCAGTGCGTATCCGCCGCGGGTGCCGGAGCGGGGGTGGTCGGCGCTGCAGCGGTCCCGCTCGGCGTCGGCGTGAACTTGCCGTCCGGCGTTTCAAAATAGCGGAAGAAGGCCGATGTCGGCGCCAGGACGAAACGCGTGTCGGAGGTCTTCAGCGACGCCTCATAGGCGCGCATCGAACGGTAGAAAGCAAAGAAGCCGGGGTCCTTGCCATAGGCTTCGGCAAAGATGCGGTTGCGCTCCGCATCGCCTGCACCGCGCGTCTGATCCGCTTGGCGCTGCGCATCGGCCTGGATCACCACCGCTTCACGATCCGCGTTGGCATGAATCTCCTGCGCCTGCTCGGAACCCTGGGCACGGTTCGTCGCCGCTTCGCGCGCCCATTCGCTTTTCATGCGACTGAAGACCTGTTCCGAGATCTGCTTCGGCAAATCGGCGCGCCGGATCCGCACATCGATCACCGAGACGCCGAGCTGGCCCGTCTCTTTATTCAGCTGCTCGCGTATCGCGCGCATCAGCTGCTCGCGTTGCGTTTTGACGATCGCGGCGAGATCGGCATCGCCCAGCACGCGGCGCACCGCCGAATTCAAGATGAAGCCCAGCTGGATTTCGCCGCGCGCGATGGTCCCGACCGACTGATAGAATTGCAGCGGATTGACGATCCGATAGCGCAGGAAGGCATCGACTTCGATCCGCGTATTGTCGGAGGCCAAAACTTCCTGCTTCGGCATTTCGAGATCGAGAATGCGATTGTCGATCAGTACGACATTTTCGACAAAGGGAATTTTGAAATGCAGACCCGGCGTGGTGACGAGACCGCGGCCCTGAACCGGCTGGCCGAAGCGCAGCACGATCGCCTGTTCCGTCTGCGTAACGACGAAGGTTGAAGCGGCAAAGACCACGATCGCGACGATCAGGCCAATGACGAGCAGAAATCCGCTAGCCGCCCTCATTGCTGCGCTCCATCGGTCTTCGGTGTCAGCTGCGGCAGCGGCAGATAGGGCACGACGGCCGACGTCCCATGCTGATCGACGACCACTTTGCTCGTCGCACCAAGGACATGTTCCATGGTTTCGAGGTAGATGCGCTCGCGCGTCACATCCGGCGCCTTTTTATACTGTGCGTAGATCTGATCGAAACGCGACGCCTCGCCGGTCGCCTGCGCAACGGTCTGCAGGCGATAGCCTTCCGCCTCTTGCACAATGGCCGCCGCCTTGCCGCGCGCATTCGGCACCACGCTATTGGCATAGGCTTGCGCCTCATTGCGCATGCGGTCCGCCTCCTGCTGGGCCGCGATCACATCGCGGAACGCGCCGATCACCTGCTCCGGCGGCTCGACGGATTGCAACTGGACCTGCAAAACGACGACGCCGGCTTTGTAGCTGTTCAGGATCTTCTGCATCAGCGCCTGGACTTCCGGCTCGATCGTCTTGCGGGCCGACGTGAGGATGTTCTGGATCTTGCTGCGGCCGATGACTTCGCGCATGGCGCTTTCGCCGACCGCCTTCACCGTCTCGCGCTGATCGGCGAGATTGAAGGCATAGTCTTCCGGACGGACCGGATCGATCTGCCAGATCGCAACGAATTTGACGTCGGCGATGTTTTCATCGGCCGTCAGCATCAGGCTTTCTTCCGGCAGATCGACTTCGATCTCGCCGGTGGAATTGCTTGGATCGGAGCGCACGATGAAGCCGATATTGGTGGCGTTGCGATTGGTCACCTGCAGCTTTTCGACGCTGCCGATCGGGAATGGCCAATTGTAATTGAGGCCCGAAGCGGTTTTGCTCGTGTAGCGGCCGAAGACCATGTTGAGAGCGACTTCATTCGGCCCGACCGTATAAAAGCCCGACAAGAGCCAGAGGCCGATGCCAACAAGTGCGAGCAGGAAAAGAGCGCGGCCGCCGACAGAGCCGCCCGGCAGCAACGTCCTCAATCGATCCTGGAGCTGGCGCAGCCAATCTTCGGCGTCGAAGCCGCCGCCCCCACCGCCGCCACGGGGCGGTGGCGTCGGCTGTCCCCAGGGGCTCGGGCCGCCGGGCCAGCGAGGACCGCCATTCTGCCCATTCTTGCCGCCGTCCGAACCGCCGCCGTTCTTTCCGTCATTGCTCCAGGGCATCAGAACCTCTTTGCCGCAAACCGCATACGGCGCTTTGCGCCCTGTTCATAAAGCAGTTCCCGAACGGCTGAAAGCGCAATCCCATATAGGGAGGATGGTCGACGCTATAGTATTAAAGTATGCGCTCACAGCGCGGGCTACGCCGTCGTTCGGACATAATCGACGAAAGAAAAGGCCGCGTCATCACCTTTTTGCGGCTGATGATCCTCGCGTTTAACCTCTTGCCATTGCGACCAGTCGATCGACGGAAAATAAACGTCGCCCTCGGGCGCGCCGGCAACCCAAGTAGCGTAGATGCGATCGACATGGTCAATTAGGGCCGCGAACAATTCGGCGCCGCCCGCCAACATGATCTCATCCGCATTCAAAGCGCCGGCGCGCGTCCGCGCCAGTTCCAAGCCCGCATTGACGCTTGTGGCCGCATAAACGCCTTGCGGCGGCACGTAATTGAGGTCACGGCTGACCACGATCGTGTCGCGGCCCGGCAGCACCCGGCCAATCGAGTCGAATGTCTTACGCCCCATCAGCATGGGCTTGCCGATCGTCAGCGCGCGGAAGCGCTTCAGATCGCTCGACAAATGCCACGGCAGGCCATTGGCCTTGCCGATAACGCCGTTTTCGGCAATTGCGACGATGAGGGCGAGCTTCGGCGTCATTTTTGTTCCTTAGGACGATTTCCCTTGGCGGCAAAGTCCGCCAAAGCCGTGCCGTCGAGACGGCATATCGTCCATTCATTGAGCAGACGCGCGCCTGTCGATTCATAAAAGACGATGGCACTTTTGTTCCAGTCGAGCACGGACCATTCGAGCCGTCCCAATTGCTCATCGACGCAGCGTTGCGCAAGCGCGGTCAGCAACACGCCGCCGATACCTCTGCCGCGAAACCGTTCGCGCACATAAAGATCCTCGACCCAAATGCCGTGACGGCCGCGGAAGGTCGAAAACGTATAGAACCACAGGGCAAAGCCCGCCGGCTCACCTTGGTAATCGGCGATCATGCAAAAGACGCGCGGTTCTCTGGCGAAAAGCGCCGCAGCCAGCATCGCTTCGTCGGCCGCGACCTCGTCCGACAGCTGCTCATAAGCAGCCAGCTCGCGCACAAAATCTGCAATCAGTCCCGCGTCGCGTGGCGCCGCCGCGCGCAAGGCAATCGCCGTATCGGCCATGGCATCATCCCTCATGCTGACGGCGGCTCTTAAGGCTTGCTGCGAAACATGCAAGAGCCGCCGGTGCATAAAGGCGATAGACCGTCCGGCCAAAAATTCTATTGGCTGCGGCGCGAGAAGGAGATCGCATAGGCCCCGTCGCGCAGATCGATCAAAGGATCATCCGATTTCTCGATACCGTCGATCAGCTGGCCGGGCAGGAAGATGAGCTTCTTCTGCGCTTCGTCACTATCAGCCACCACCTTATCGACCGTCAGCGTGCCGAGATCGACGACCTTGCGTGTTGGCGGCCACGGCTGCGCCGGGTCCTTGGTCTGATCGCCGGATTCGGCGAGCTGCGCCTTCAGCTCGAAAACGATCGGGCCTTTTGCGAGACGCTTCGGCAACTCATCCATGAGGAAGTTCGGCGGCTGCTTCGCCGCATCCTGCTCGCTCAAATGCACGACCTTCTGCGGTGAGAGGATATAGCGCACCGGCTGCTTCTTGCCGTCCTTATCGACAAGAACAAAGGCATCGACACCATTATATTCTTCGTCGGCAAAACTGTCGGGCGTACCGAGCAGCGAAATCGCCATGCCCACCGTCGGATGTGCCTTCACAAAGAGTTCAAGTTTCGTCGGATGCGGCGCGTCTTTTGGGCTTTCCGCCGTTGCCTGTAGGAGGGCGAGGAAGTCGGCTCCCGTCGAGACGGGAAAGAACTTCAGCGAATTGAGAACCATGTCGGTCTCGCTGCCGTCCGGCAGATGATATTTGATGGAGATGCCGTGCGGCGAAGCGTCGGGCGCTCCGTCCGGAATGTTGGGAACGCCGGTCGAATCGGAGAAGCGCACCGTCACTGGAATGGTGCTGCCGTTAAAGATGGCCGCCTTGCTGAGTTTGGCGGCATCCGGCGAGGCCTTGAAATGGCCTTCGGCGACGACGCCTTTCGCATGATTGGCGCGGAAGCCCGGATACGGGCCATGGAACGCCTTGTCCATCGCTCCGACGATCTGCTGCTCAATCGACTGCTGCGCCAAACTGGGCACAGCCGAACCGCTCAACACCAGCGCGGCGATTAGAGTTACATGCCTTGCCTGCATCACGCCCTCCTTCCAGCCAAGTTCACGGCATCCGCCTCCGCTCTAATCAGGGAATGCGGAATCATGGCCTACCAAAACCGATCGTCTTAATAACGGAAATTGCAGGGAGATGTTACTGGCGATTGCATTTCAATCGCGGCGGAGAGGGCGTCGCATGCGCCTGATTTTAGAACATGACATCAGATTCAAAGATGGCTTGAATTTCAGAATTTGAGCGTCATTGCATATCCACGTCGTGGGCTGAAGCCGATGATCGAAGGCGACGTCGCGCATCGTCTCTACGGAGGCTATAATCTTGCGACGTTCTATAGTTCCGGCAATTCGCTCCATTTCGAAGAGGGGCTTTCAAAATATTTTGATAAGGGCTTCCGGTGAATCCGATCGTGCGCTGCACGAGCCACGCAAAACTATCCGTTCAAAACAGCTATCCGACGGCAGCGGTGTGTCGCAAACAAACCGACTCTCACACCGCGACTTCGGCCTTGATCGCGGGATAGGGATCATAGCCTTCGATAATTATGTCGTCATACTGAAAATCGAAGAGCGATGTAACGCGCGGATTGAGCTTCAGACGCGGCAGCGGGCGCGGCGCGCGTGTCAATTGCAGCTGCGCCTGCTCGATGTGATTGGCGTAGAGATGCGCGTCGCCGAATGTATGAACGAAATCGCCGGGCAAAAGACCGCAGACATGCGCGACCATCTCCGTCAGCAGCGCATAGCTCGCAATATTGAACGGCACGCCGAGGAAGACATCGGCAGAGCGTTGATAAAGCTGGCAGGAGAGCCGCTTCTGTCCCTCTGAATCTTCCGAGACATAGAACTGGAAGAGGCAGTGGCAGGGCGCGAGATGCATCTCCGGCAGATCGGCGACGTTCCAGGCGCTGACGATCAGCCGGCGCGAAAATGGATTGCGCTTGATCTCTTCGACGATATTGCTGATCTGATCGATGGTCTTGCCGTCGGGCGCCGGCCAGGCCCGCCATTGCTTGCCATAGATCGGGCCGAGATCGCCGTTTTCGTCGGCCCATTCGTCCCAAATGCTGACGTTGTGGTCCTTGAGATAGGCGACATTGGTCTCGCCGCGCAGAAACCAGAGCAGTTCATAGACGATCGAGCGGAGATGTAGCTTCTTCGTCGTGACAAGCGGAAAGCCGTCAGCCAGCGGAAACCGCATCTGATAGCCGAAGACGGAGCGCGTGCCGGTGCCGGTGCGGTCAGCCTTTGCCGCGCCATGATCGAGAATATGGGCGAGAAGATCGAGATAGGCCTGCATCTGGTTCCTCCGATCTTTCCGGCACGGCGCTCATCCGGTGCCGATGGCGGCAAGGCAGAAGGCGGCAAAATTGTTGATCGCGTGAAACACGATCGACGCTTTGATGCCAGCGCGCTCCCGAATGATGCCGATCACCATTCCTATCGGAAAGACCGCTAAAGCATAAAAATGGGTCTGATCATAATGGGCGATCGCAAAAAGCGCTGAGGATATCAACAGCGCAGGCCAGAAGCCCCAGGTGAACCGCAGCGCCGTATAGATCCAGCCGCGAAACAGCAGTTCTTCGGTGACCGGTGCGACGACCGCCGCCATGACGAACAACATGACCGCGGCAAGCCGATCCGAGGGAATCGTCAATTGCGCGGTTGAATGCGGCCAGAAGTGCGCAAATAGCACGCTTGCCATAGCGCTATAAGCCAGCGCGCCCGCCATAAGCGCCCATACACGCCAGTCCGATACGCGAAAGGGCAGCCAGCCGACGAGATCGCGCCATTTGACCCCGCCACGCCACTTGGCCGCGATGAGAATCGCTCCGGCGACAGCGAAATAAAAGGCGAGCACGCCCACAAGCAGACAGCGCATCTCGAACGTTTCATTGCCGCTGTCGAGTGCCTGCCGCGCAACCTCGCCGAAATGCTGCCACCCCATGGCAGTGGCAACAACTGCCAAGATGACCGCGCCGACCAGCGCCGTGCCGATCACGGCCAGCACGGCCAGACCGATCAGGCTGAGGCAAAGTCCGAGGATGCCAAAGGGCCGGCCCTCTCGTCTGACATCTTGGCCGGCATCCGCCACAGCATCCATCTCCTGGCCCTTTTTTTCTCGCACCAACGCTGCTAGCGCGGATCGGTGCGAAAGCGAAGCCACAAGAAAATATGCGGGACGCTGCGCGACCTAAACGCCGCTCAAAGTCTTGTGCATGAATACGGGGCGTGCCCTATTCCTGCGCAAATCGACAAACGCTCTTTATAAACGCGCGGGCTTTACCTATATTGGGCGGTGCTGCTCAGGCAGCTATGGCGATAAACGACATCGGAATAAGCTCTTCGGACCCGGGGGCGGTACCCGGCGCCTCCACCCAAGTCCACCCCATTTGGCTTGGATTTCGGTGGGGGCGAAATAGGTTCGACGGGGAGTGTAAAGGGTGCTCTTTCGCTCGGCATGGTTCCGCCGTCATCGGGCCGAACTCTATAGTTGCCAACGACAACTATGCTCCGGTGGCCCTTGCCGCGTAATGCGGTAATGGTACCGATTCAAAGCCCTTAGGGGTAGCACTCTAAGGCGGGGTTCGGAGGCACCTGGCAACAGAAGCCTCCACTTCGCGCGGTGATCCTGAATGCCTTGCCATTTGCAAAGCGAACGTGTGACAGGTCCGAAGCCGGAAAATTGAGAATGGCGACTGACCTGATCCGTTATGACCTCCTCGTCCAGGATGCGCTGCGTAGCGTCGTCCGCCGTGTGCTGACCGAAGCCGCGCGCGATGGCCTGCCCGGCGAGCATCATTTCTTCATCAGCTTCAAGACCCAGGCGCCCGGTGTGCGGCTCTCGGCGCGGATGCGCGAGCAATATCCGCAGGAGATGACGATCGTCCTCCAGCACCAGTTCTGGGACCTCACCGTCAGCGAGATCGGCTTTGAGGTCGGACTGTCCTTCCACGGCAAGTCAGAAACCCTGGCCATTCCCTTCACTGCCGTCACCGGCTTCTTCGATCCGTCCGTCGATTTCGGTTTGAAATTCGAATTCGACACCGAGGCCGCCGAAAACCACGCGCCGACGCAGCCGATCGTACAGAAGCCCACCGCTTTGATCGCCAGCGCCGATAAGACGAAGCCGCGCGGCAGCGGCAGCGAGCCCGCGGAAATCAGCCCGAGCAAGACCGAAATCGCACCGCCCAACACTGCGCCTGCCAACACCGCGCCTGCCAACAAAGCCGGGAACGACGCCCAGAAAACGCCGGCTCGCAGCGACGTTCCGGCGAACGAACCCAATGTCGTCTCGATCGACGCCTTCCGGAAAAAACCGTGAGTGGCGAGATCGTCAATCTCCGCCGCGCGCGCAAATCCAAGCAGCGCGCCGCAGAGGCTGAGGCCGCCGCGGAGAACCGTTTGCGCTTCGGCAAGAGCAAAGAGCAGCGGACACTCGAAGCGAAAACCACGGTCCTGAATGAGCGCCGCTTCGAAGGGCATCGGCGCGAACCGGCGGCCGGCCTCGTTTCTACGGACGATTGAAGCGATGCCGAAGGCCGCAGCTGCGATCGTCAAACGATCGCTTGCGATCGCCGGCCATCGCACCAGCATTTCGCTCGAAGAAGAGTTCTGGCGGGGCCTGCGGCAGCTCGCGCAGGCCCGCAATCAGTCGATCGCCGCGCTGGTCGCCGAGATCGACGCCGGCCGCGGCGACACCAATCTCTCCTCCGCTATTCGCGTCTTCGTCCTTAAAGCGCTGACGCATTAGAGCCGATCCGATTAAATGGAATCGCTTCGCGATACATTTGATCGGGACGAATCGGCTCGATTCAAAACCTTGGAGCATGTCCTTTGTCGGAAAAGTCGATTCAACTTTTCCGGGACATGCTCCAGAGCACCCTGTTTTCAAGTTTTTCTCGGCATGCTCTGATCCGCTCAACAAATAATTCAGAAGCGGCCCGCAGCCAGAGGATCGTCGGGCTGCGGAGTCTGCTGTCCGGGCAGCGGCATTTGCGCCTGCGGTTTCGGCTGGCGCCGCACGATCGATGCCGGCTTACGCGCCGTAGAATGCAAGGGCACGCTGTGTTGCGGCGTTACATGTAAAGGAAGCGCTTGCGTGCCCGGCCGCGTACTGATTGCCGGCGCAGCGCTACGGACTTGACTTTCGGCTTTTGCCTGCGATTCACCCGGTTTCATTTTTTGCACCGTGGCGCTGGGCATTTCTGCATGCGCGGGCGGCGCAGCATTCGTGATCTCCGGTTTTGCCGCGCTGGGGATGGCGGGACTCGGGATGGCATTGCTTGGCTCTGCCGGGTTCAGGCCCTCAACGGCCGCCTTCGCCTTTTCTGCGGCTTCGGCCTTGGCTTTCGCCTCGGCTTCGGCTTTTGCCGCTGCAGCGCGCTTTGCTTCTTCGATCGCGCGCAGCCGCTCCTGTTCGCTGCGGCGTTCGAAGGTCAGGCGGTTATAGAAAAAGGCCTGCTCGTGAATGTCGAATTCCTGCGCCTGAATACGTGCGCTCTCGCGCGCAATCGCACGTGCCGCAAGCGCATTGAGGAAGGAAGCCGACTGGATCGTCCGCGCCGGATTGGTCAATGAGCCTGCCATGCCAAGATCGACGGCGGGCGCCGGCCCGGTCCAATCTTTCGGCAAGGCGACCAGCGTCAGATGCGATTTCTGGTCAAGCGCCAGATTGGTCGTGTCGAGACTCATTTGCAGAGCGACGGTCACATCCGGATCGAGCCGCTTTGCCGCCGCCTTCGGCGTCAGCCGCAGCGTGCCGCCCGCCAGTCCCGCGTCGAAGGCGATCGTGCCGAGATGCGCAGCGCCTTTGTCGAACTCCCGCGACAGCGCGCGTTCGACCTCATTGCCGTCGAGGGTGAGATCATCGTCTTCGGATGCCTGAAGCACATGTGCGAGCGCGGCAGGATCGCTCCGCGGCAGGACAAGATCGGAGATTGTCAGCACGCCGGAACCGGCGAGACTTGTGATCAGCGCCTGCGGACTATCGCCCGAACCGGCTATATCGATCGTTCCCGTGAGCCGGCCACGCAGGCTCGGCAAGACGAGATCATAGTCGGCCAGCTTGAGATGTGCCGTCGCCGCCGCATTGGCATTATCCCGGCGCAGGGTGATGTCGGCCCCGAGACTGCCTGACGCGAGCTTCATCGACATATGCGAGAGCGCGAGCTTGAGACCGGCACGGCCGCCCGACACACCAAGATCGAAACGTGCATCGCGCCCGGTCAAACGCGGCAAGAGATCGAAGCCCTTCGCTGTCACCGTGAGATTGACCGGCGGCGGATCGAGCATGGCCGAGGTAAATTTCTTGCTCGACCAGAGGGTGCCCGGCTTCGGCGATGGCAGCGAACCGAAAGCCAGCGCAGCGAGCTGCGCGAAAGACAAATGATCGGTATCGAGCGCCCCGCTTATATGGCTGCTCGCAACATCGTAGGCGATATGGCCGCCGACCTGCACGCCGGCGAAATGGCCCGCGATGTGATTGAGATCGACCAGCGCCTTGTCCGCAACGAGCGATGCCTGCACATCGGCTGGAAGACGCCCGGCGGGATCAGGAAACGCAAGGCGCGTCGTTTCAAGCAGCCCGGTTAGATCGGCACTCGTCAGATGCAGCGTGCCGCGCACTTGCGGGGCCGTGAGATCGCCTTGCAGATCGCCATCGAAAGCCATCTCCGCACCGGCAAGCGATGCTGTGAGCTTCGCCGCGAAACCCTGATCGAGCCTGCCGCTTGCCGAAAATCTGATCTCGCCGGAGCCGGGGTTTAGCAGCGGCAGGGTGGCGAGGCCGAGCTGGCGCAGCAGCGCCGAAACGTCCGGCGCCGAAGCCATCGCGATGATGTCGAGCGATTGCGGGTCTTTGGGATCGGCCGTCACATGCGCATTGACCTTAGTGCCGCCCATCGTGCCGCCGAGATCGCAGTTTTCAAGCGCGGAGCCTTGCGCTCCGCTGCCGATATTCGCGTTCAATGTCAGATGCGCGGGCGCAAGCTGTCCGGCGCGCGCCGACAGAAGATCGCTCCACGGCCCCGGCGCAAGACGCTGCAGCAGTTCTGCCGCCGCCTCGAGTTTCTCGCTGTCGAGCGTGCCGGCAATCGTGCCCTTCTGCCCGTCCCATTGACCTTGCGCCTGGATATTAGCGCCGCCGAGCGAAGTGACGGCGAATTGTTCGAGTTTGGCGATCTTGCCGCGTTTTTCGAGCCGCAATTGAATGCGGCCTGTCGCCAGGCCCTGCCCCGGATGTGCATGGCCAAGACTGCCAATGTTGACGGAGCGCGCGTCGAGCCGCAAAGACAGGTCCATCGCTCCGGCGCGTGCAGCGAAACCCTCGATGTCGGGAAGGCTCGCGAGATCGAGCCGGTCGGAGCTGAGATCGGCGAAGAGGCGCGACGGCTCGCTACCGACCGATTGCGTATAGGCCAGCGTGCCGGCCAAGCGCGTCCGGTCGAGCTGCAGCGAGAGATTCTGTCCGACAAAGCCGACGAGCGAGAGATTGCCGTCACACTTCACATCGAAGGATTGCAGCGGGACGTCGGCCAGACGCGTCGCGCTCTGCGGGAGATTAGTGGCGAGCCATTGCTTGAGGCGCTGTGCATCGCCGGCGCGAGCCGCGACACGGCCGGTAAAGCCGGCCGCATCGCCCGTTTCGAGCTTGCCGTCGAGGCTCAGATGCGAGCGGCCCGGCCCATTTGCGTCAAAGCGCAGCGCGAGCGCCCGCGTGCCGGTGACGCTGAGCGCAGCGGAGAGATTGCTCAATGTCTCGCCGCCCAAAAGCACCGTGTCCGCCGCGACCTCGAGGCGGATCGGCATGGCGGAGGGCACGGCATGGTTGGATTTGAGGAGCGTAGCGCCGCCGGCCTCCGCCAGTCTCTGCATAGCATTCGGGCCGTCCTTGCGGCTCAAAAGACGGTCGAGATCGATCTGTCCCGCTTTCAGGACGGCATGGACGGCGGGCTTGGCGCCGAAGTCGAAATTCGCGGCGCCATTTAGATCGAAGCCGTGATCTTCGCCGCCGATGCGCAGATCGGCCGTGTCGAGCGCCGCCTGACGCAGCGCCCCTATGACATGCGCTGAAAGCTGCCAGGGCATTTGCGGGTCGCTCTGGCTTGCGAGCGTCACTTGCCCGTCGAGACTTGGTAGGCTGTCCTTGGCGAACTGCAAATCGGCATCGACGTCGGCACGCGGATGCTGCTCATTCTCATCGAGGATCAGCTTGACGTGGAGTTTATCGCCGCGCGCTAGATCGCCGGTGCCGAGACGGAACCGCGTCGGCGCCCCCGCATAGCTGAAAAATCCGTCCGCCTTGAACGGTCCGGTCAGCGAACCCGCTTCGGCAGAAAAGGAAATATTGTCGAGCCGATAGTTCCGGTTCATCGCCGGATCGGCGACGAGCAGCGTCCCATCAGCGACCGAGATGCGCTCGAAGCGCATCGCACCGGACAAGCCATGCAGCGGCGGCCCGAGCCGCAGATTGCCAGCCTCGATCGTCAGCGCGACTTGCGGGCGCACCAATTTCGCCTCGACGAAATCGAGTTCGCCGCGCAGCAGTGCCGTCAGGGCGATTTCAAGCTGGATTTCGTCAGCTTTGACCTCGGGCTTCGCTGCGGCGCTGCCGAGATCGACATCGGCAAGCCGGAGATAGGGCGTCGGAAGGATTTTGAGATCGATGCCGCCGCGGATTGTCACCGGCCGGCCGAGCACCTCCGACAATTGCTTTTCAACAAGCCCGCGCTGGGAACTCCAATCCACCAAATAAGGCACGGCAAGAGCCGCGCTCAAAATCAGCACGACGATACCGGCAAGAACGGTCAGACTTTCGCGCAAGTTTCTAAAGCCGCTTTCGGAAGCTGTGCGTGAAGACGCCACCCGTCGTCCTCATGCATCAGACCCTAGAGGAGCGACATTTACATGGCAAAGCTCAGCGTCAAAGTTACATCGTGAAGCCGCCGGCATCGAGAAAGGCCTGTTCCTCCGGCGTCGTTAACCGCCCGAGCGCGGCATTGCGATGAGGGAAGCGGCCGAAGCGGGCAATGATGTCTAAATGCTCGCGTGCTGACTGATAAGATTCCACGTCGCCGGCCGCCTGACAAAGATCGAGACAGCGTTCCTGATCGGCCAGCCGTTCGGAATGCATGAAAGGCAGATAGAACCAGCGCCGCCACGGGTTTTGGAACTTCTCGTCGTCGCGCCGCGCCATGGCCCGCATGGCGACGTTGTAGGCCAGAAGGTCGGTCGCATAGGCATGCGGCAGGCCACGAAAGATGTTGCGCGGAAACTGATCGAGGAGCAGCAGCAGCGCGAGCCTGCCCTCCGCCGTCGCCTCCCACGCCGCCAATTCGCCGCGCGCCGCCGCCTCATGCGCCGCGAGCCAGGTTTCGCGCACCTGCTTATCGAAGGCCGCATCTGGCGCGAACCAGCGCTCTGGACCGGCCTCGGCCCAGAATTTTATGACGTCGGTGGGCGTAACTTTGGTCATGGGCCTCGGGGCGGCATCGCGGCGCCGGTTGCCAGCGCGGGCTCCGGCATTTAAGGCCTTAGAGCATGTCCCGGAAAAGTTGAACGACTTTTCCGACAAAGGACACCAAGGTTTCGATCGAGGCCCATTTGTCCCGATCAATGGCATCGCTTCGCGATCCATTTACCGGGATCGGCTCAAGGCCGCCGCTTGAAAGCGCTCTTTCATCCGCGAGGACGAGATTGGATTTGGCCGAAGATTTTCTGCTGCGCGATTGCACGAAAGACGACATTCCTGCAATCACGGCGATCTACGCCCGTGCGGTGCTGACCGGCTTCGGCACATTCGAGATCGATCCGCCGAGCGAGGCCGAAATGGCTAACCGCTGGCGCGCCATAACGGAGCGCTATCCCTATTTCGTTGCTGAAATGAACGGCACGATATTGGGCTATGCCTATGCGAACGCCTATCGCGCCCGTCCGGCCTATTTGAACACGGTTGAGAACTCCGTCTATGTCCACGACGGCTTGCAGGGCCGCGGCGTCGGGTTTCGCCTGCTCGGCCGGCTGATCGAGGCGACGGCCGCCCTCCGCTACCGGCAGATGGTGGCGGTGATCGGCGACAGCGCCAACAAAGGCTCGATCCGCCTGCACGAAAAACACGGCTTCGCCCATATCGGCACCATGCCATCGGTCGGCTGGAAGCATGGGCGCTGGCTCGACACCGTGCTGATGCAGCGCGCGCTGGGGTCGGGCGACACCGAACCGGCCTAGCCCCGCCGGGCTGCTGGTTTTCAACACTGTCCTTCGTTTTTGATTTTGCATGGCTTCGCCGTGTCACTACTCGGGACTGGCTTGAGCTCTGTAATTCTTCATTTGTGATGAATATTGACAATCGTCAGTCATAATGCATCATGGGGCCATCTTCGGAGACGTTCCCAGGAGACGTTTCAATGCCGGCCAATTCCTCCGATCCACGACTCCCGCAAGCCAAGCTGCGCACGCTTCTCCGCGCCAGCGTTGCCCTCCTCCCAGCTTTGGTTCTGGCCGCTTGCAGCGAAGCCAAAAGCGATGCGCCGGCACAGCGTGCGGCACGCCCGGTCTATGTGGCGCATGTCCACTACGGACCGGCGGCCGAGGCCCGCACCTTCGTCGCCGCGATGCGGCCGCGGATCGAAACCGACCAGGGCTTTCGTGTCGCCGGCAAGGTGGCGCGCCGTCTTGTCGATGTCGGTGATCGAGTCGCGGCCGGGCAAGTGCTGGCGACACTCGATGACGTCGATCTGAAATTGCAGCTCGAACAGGCACAGGCCGAAGAAAACGCCGCCCGCATCTCACTCGAGCAAACGATGGCGGATGAAGCGCGTAGCGCGGCGCTCCGGCGCGACGGCTGGACCGCGCAAGCGGCGTTTGACAAACAACATGCAGCGACCGAAGAGGCGCGCGGCCGGGCGCGGCGCGCCGAACGTGCCGTACAACTCGCCCAAAATGCTGTCGGTTATTCCGAACTGCGCGCCGATGCGGCTGGCGTCGTTACAGCCACATTCGTCGAACCTGGCTCGGTCGTTGCTGTCGGTGCGCCGGCCATTCGCGTCGCACGTCTGGGCGAAAAGGAAGCGCTGATTGCAGCGCCCGAATCGCTTCTGGGCCTCGTGCGCCACGGCGACGCGAGCCTGACGCTGTGGTCGGCGCCCGGCCATATCTATCACGCGCGGCTGCGCGAATTGGCACCAGCCGCCGACGCCGCGACCCGCACCTATGCGGCGCGCTTCTCACTGCCTGACGCGGATGATGCCATTGCGCTCGGAATGAGCGCGACTCTGTCCCTGCGCGATCCGAAATCGCCGTCGATCGCGAAAGTCCCGCTCAGCGCCCTCTTCAATCAAAGCGACGGACCGGCACTCTGGCAAGTCAGCGCCGACGGCACGCTCGCCCTGCAGCATGTGACCGTCGCCCGTTATGACGGCGAGACGGCCTATGTGACGGGTGGCATCGCGGAGAATGCGACGGTCGTTGCGCTCGGCGTGCAGAAACTCGAGCCGCATGAAAAAGTCCGGATCATGCCCGATCCGCGCTCGTGATTTTTTTTATTTGAATTTGAGGGTGCGATCATGCGTCGACTGAATTTGTCAGAATGGGCCGTGCATCACCAGGCGCTCGTTCTGTTCTTCATCCTCATTCTGGGTGCGGCTGGCACGTTCTCTTATTTCAAACTCGGGCGCGCCGAAGACCCCTCCTTCACCATCAAAATTGCCGTCGTCTCGGTGGTCTGGCCCGGCGCCACGTCCGAAGAGATGCAGAATCAAGTCGCCGACCAGATCGAAAAGAAGGCGCAGGAACTGCCCTATTTCGATCGTGTGCAGACCTATACGAAGCCCTCCTTCGCGGCGATGCAGATCTTCTTCAAGGACACGACGCCGCCGTCACAGATGCCCTATCTCTTCTATCTTCTGCGCAAGAAGCTCATTGATATTCGCGGCTCTCTGCCTTCCGGCATCATCGGGCCGAACGTCAATGACGAATATGGCGACGTCGATTCCGTGCTCTACACAATCTCGGGCAAGGGCGCCGACTATGCGCAATTGAAGGCGCTCGCCGAACAGATGCGCCAGCGCCTCTTGAGCGTGCCGGATGTGGTCAAGGTCAACATGTACGGCGTGCAGGACCAGAAGATCTTCGTCGATTTCGATCAGGCGAAGCTCGCCAATCTCGGCGTCGCACCACAGGCGATCTTCGATTCGCTCGCCAAGCAGAATGCCGTCAACGCCTCGGGCGTCATCGAGACAAGCGGCCCGCGCGTGCCCTTGCGCGTCTCCGGCGCCATGACCGGTGCTGCCGCCGTCGCCGCGACTCCGGTGCAGGCCAATGGCCGCGTCTTCCGCCTCGGTGACATTGCCAATGTGAAGGACGGCTTTGTCGATCCGCCGAGTTTCCTGCTGCGCCAACGCGGCGTGCCGGCGCTGGCGCTCGGCGTCGTTATGGCCAAGGGCGGCAATATTCTCAATCTCGGCGAAGCGCTGAAAAGCGCGATGACGGAAATCCGCGGCAATCTGCCGGTCGGTATCGATGTCGAACAGATCGCCGATCAGCCGAAGGTCGTCGAAAGTGCCGTCGGCGAATTCACCCATTCCTTCGTTGAAGCGCTCGTCATCGTCCTAATCGTGAGCTTCTTGTCACTGGGCCTGCGCACCGGCATTGTTGTCGCGATCTCGGTGCCGCTGGTGCTCGCCATCGTCTTCATCATCATGAACGCGATGGGGCTCGATCTCCAGCGCATCACCCTCGGCGCGCTCATCATCGCGCTCGGGCTTCTCGTCGATGACGCGATCATCGCCGTCGAGATGATGGTGGTGAAGATGGAACAGGGCGTCGATCGGCTGAAAGCCGCGACATTCGCCTGGGAACACACCGCCTTCCCCATGCTGACCGGCACGCTGGTGACGGCGGCGGGCTTCGTCCCGGTCGGCTTCGCCGCGTCATCGACCGGCGAATATGCCGGCGGCATTTTCTGGGTGGTGATGATGGCGCTGCTCGCCTCCTGGGTCGTCGCCGTCGTCTTCACGCCTTACATCGGCGTGAAGCTTCTGCCCCATTTCGCCAAGCGGAAAGGGCATCATGATCCCGACGCGATCTATGACACGCGGCTCTATCGCGCGCTGCGCCGGGTCGTGCGCTGGTGCATCGGCCACCGCATCATGGTCGTCGGCGCGACGGGCGCCATCTTCGCCGTCGCAGTGGTCGGCTTCGGCCATGTGCAGCAACAGTTCTTCCCGCTTTCGGAGCGGCCCGAACTCTTCCTGCAGCTCCGCATGCCGGAAGGCACCGCCATCGGCACGACGCTCGCGGTCACAAAGGAAGCCGAAAAGCTCATCAAGGGTGACGACGACGCTGCCACCTATACAGCCTATGTCGGACAAGGCTCGCCGCGCTTCTGGCTCGGCCTCAACCCACAGCTGCCGGATGAAGCCTATGCCGAGATCGTCATCGTCTCGCGCGACATCGAGGCCCGCGAGTGGCTGAAGGCGAAGCTCGAAAAGGCCGTCGCCAAAGGCGCGCTTCCGTCCGCCCGCGTGCGCGTCGACCGCTTCAATTTCGGCCCGCCCGTCGGCTTCCCCGTGCAGTTCCGCGTCATCGGGCCGGATCGCCATGTCGTGCGGCAGATCGCTTATCAAGTCCGCGATGTGATGCGCGGCGACAAGAAACTGATCGAGCCGCAGCTCGATTGGAACGAGGAAGTCCCGAGTGTCCATCTTGTTGTCGACCAGGAGCGCGCCCGCGCGCTTGGCCTGACGCCGCAGGACATTTCCAATGCGCTGCAGATGCTGATCTCGGGTGTCACCGTTACCACCGTGCGTGAAGGCATCGAACAGGTCGATGTCGTAGCGCGCGCAAAGGCAAGCGAGCGTGCCGACCTCGGCCGCATCGGCGACCTCAACATCATGGGCCGTAACGGCATCGCCGTGCCGCTGTCACAAGTGGCGAAGATCAATTTCACCCATGAAGAGCCGATCCTGTGGCGGCGCAGCCGCGACACGACGATCACCGTGCGCTCCGATGTCGTCGACGGCGTCCAGGCACCCGATGTGACGCATGAGATCTGGCCGCAGCTTGCGAAAATCCGCAGCGATCTCGCGCCGGGCTATCGCATCGAGATCGGCGGCGCGATCGAGGAATCCGCGAAGGCCAATGCCTCGCTCTTCGCCGTCTTCCCCTACATGCTGGTTGCCATGCTGACGATTCTGATGATCCAGCTGCAGAGCTTCTCCCGGCTCTTGCTCGTGCTGCTGACGGCGCCGCTCGGTCTCATCGGCGCTTCGCTGGCGCTCAATCTGGCGGGACGGCCATTCGGCTTCGTCGCGCTCTTAGGCCTCATCGCGCTCGCCGGCATGATCATGCGCAATACGGTCATCCTCGTCGATCAGATCGAAGCCGATGTCCGCGAAGGTCATGCAAGGCGCGACGCCATCGTCGAGGCGACGGTGCGGCGGGCGCGGCCTGTGGTGCTCACGGCGCTTGCCGCCATCCTGGCTATGATTCCGCTGTCGCGCTCGGCTTTCTGGGGGCCGATGGCGACGACAATCATGGGTGGGTTGTTCGTCGCGACCTTTTTAACGCTCTTGTTCCTGCCGGCGCTGTATGCTCTTTGGTTCAGGCGCAGTCTTGACCAGCGCGTTGCTGCGCCAGCGCCTGAGCAACCGCGTCCTGCAGAGGCGCATCCTGGCGACGCGCACCCGAGTAAGCCCGGCGGTGCGTTGCCGGCGCGGCCGGCGCTCTCGATGGAATGAGATCATTGGAAATGAGGTTTGTTGACTGACATGAGTGTCACGACCGATACCAAAGAAAAGGATACGCGCTGCCGGATTCTCGCAACGGCCGAGCGGCTCTACAAGCAGATCGGCTTTCAGAAGACGACCGTGGCCGACATCGCCCGCGAGCTCGCCATGTCGCCCGCCAATGTCTACCGCTTCTTCGGCTCGAAAGCAGAGATCAATGAATCGGTCGCCCGACAGTTGATGGAAGAAGTCGAGGGCGCCGCGACAGCGATTGTCGCCGGCCCCGGCACCGCGACAGAGCGGCTGCGCGCCTTGCTCCATACCATCAACAAAATGAACGGCGAGCGCTATGTCGATAATCGCAAGCTGCATGAAATGGTCGCTGCCGCTTTGGACGAAAATTGGCCGATCGTCATGGATCACATCCATCGCATGACCGTCATCATGGCGAAGCTCATCGAGGACGGCGTCGCCTTGGGCGAATTCGCGCCTTGCGACGTGCAGCTGACCGCCGCCCTGGTTCACAAGGCGACGATCCGCTATTGCCATCCGCGCCTGCTGGTCGAATGCGCCGACGATCCGATTCCGACGCTCGACAATATGATCGATTTTTGCCTGAAGGCGCTGAAGGCGTAGAACGTGCGTTTATGCGATTGCCGCCCGCTTAGCCTTTATCTTTGTCTGACCGGTTAGGCGAAGACACGCCGAGACGCAGCATGTTGAGGATTTCGTCCTTGCCATAGTGAAGTCCGGCAGGCTGTGTGAGATGGTTTGGATAGCTCGTGAATGCATCGGGCTCCGGGCCCCAGAAATTGACGAGCTCATTCGCGAGTTCATATTTTCGGCGGATCATAGTTCCGTCGTCGAAGATCAGCCGGAATGAGTCTTCATCGGCAATCAACCTTTCGAGCTGTTTGCCGATCAATGGCCACAGTGCATTAAGATCGCCTTCGCGATTCCAGACGTCTTTTATCAATACGCAAGAGCCGTTCGGCGAGACGATTTCAATCTCGCTGTGCATTTCGATAACCAGTGGGCCGAACTTCAACTGAATGTCCTGCAGGGCAACTCCGAAGGATATCAATTCATGATGATGGATGAGTTCGATTTTGCCGGACATCAGTATCTTCCTGAACGATCGATGTTAATTGGGTAGTGGCCCAGGGGTGAGTTTTTTGGCACGGTACGCCCTGTGACAGGTGAAATCGGCTGCGCTTGATCGTTAAAGACCCTAAAGTAGGGTAGTCCTGTCGCCGGATTCCAGAGCCCGTATCTCATGCCAGAACGTGGGTTCTCCCCAGAACCAACGGGTGGCAATGGTGGACTCCCAGGAGGGCTAATCACTTCGCCACTGTTATCTATGCCGGCACCTTGGCCTTCGTGTCTGAAGCGTCGGTCTTGATTGCGATCCTTCTCTCGGAATGTCCATGCCGACGTACCACAGCTTCGTCTTCTCGTCCTGAACGAAGAACCGGTATTGCAGAATTTGCTTCGAACCAGGAGGCAGCAACGCAAATGGAACGTAAGGTTCGCCATAAGGCAAAATCGGCGTTCCGGGAGGCGGCTCATTTAGCTTAATTGACTGTGCGTATTGCTGTCCTGGTTGAATTGGGTCAAGCGGAACATCCGACATCACCCGACCGGAAGAATCCAAGCTCGAAGACGAAGCTCGCGAGTTTTCTTCGGCGGAAGAACCAAAAGTCGTGATGTCTGGAATATGTGCGCTTTCCCCTGAAATTGGCGCGCTATCGGCGGCGGCACCTGACGTCCACTGCCCGCTCTCTCTGCCGCTTCCGGCTGGTACGCGCGGTTGATCGGCGTTGTATTTCAGAAGATCGAAGTCGTGCGTATCGAGCCCCTGGCTGAACATCAGTGCGCGGGCAGAGACACCTCTTCTCAGAAGCTCGTTGGCGTAAAAGAGGTGCCGCGCATCTTCGCGGGTCTCGAACCGCGGCAGGCGCGCGTAGGCAAGTTCGAAATGTGCGAGTGCCCTCTGACCCTTCATTGCAGCGACGCGCGCTTAATGAATTCCAGCGTCGTGATTGAAACCGTCCTGCGGTAGCCGAGCGACAGCAAAGCGATGATTCGTTGTTCTTCGTCGCCATCGAGCGCGAGCACGGGCGCGCCAGAATGATCTTTGATCATCGGCGCAAGCAGCGTTCCCGCGCCAAGCACGAGCCCGTCATCGTCGATGTGCAGATAAGGATGAAAGGGCCGAACAGCCGCTTCCTCCTGCCATTGCTTACGCAGTTGATCGATCGCCGCCACGCCAAGCCCCGCAAATTTTATCGGGGGCGAAGCTAGCTAAGGCGCCTTTTTCTGGGCGATTATATACTTGACAAAGCAGGCGACTCCGGTAGAGTTGGGCCATCGGAAGCGGAGGTCTCGTCATAGCGGACAACATTGGAGCAAACGCACTCGTTGGCGGCGTTCTGTCGGCCGCCATCCTCGACGCTCTTTATGCCAAGGGCATTCTGAGCCTGGAGGAATGCCGGGGCGCTCTCACGAAGGCCATGCAGGCTCTCGGTCCCTCGATCCAAACTCCCGAAGGTTTCGCCGCTTCTAAGCTCATCCAAAGCTTGCTCGTCGGCGCTTATTCCGCACGCGAGTAAGACAAACATTTCAGCGAAAGTTCTTTCCATGTCTGCCGCCCTTCAAAATCCGGTCTTTCAAGACGACATCAAAGCCCGTGAGTGGCTTGAAGCTCGGGTTTGGCCGAACGGTCCGGTTTGCCCTCATTGCGGCAATGCCGATCAAGCGAAGATCACCAGCTTGAAGGGTAAGGCACACCGTCCCGGTCTCTATCAGTGCAACGAACCGGAATGTCGCGAGCAATTCACGGTCACTGTCGGCACTGTCTTTGAGCGCTCGAAAATCCCGCTCACCAAATGGCTTGCCGCGCTCTTTCTCATGGTCTCATCCAAGAAGGGCATTTCGGCCCATCAGATCCATCGCATGCTTGGGATCACGTACAAGTCCGCATGGTTCATGATGCATCGTTTGCGCGAAGCTATGCGCTCGGATGACCTGAGCCCTTTAGGCGGCGAAGGAAAGACGGTGGAAGTCGATGAAACTTACATCGGCAACATCAAGGGTTCGCCGAAAAAGAACCGCCGCTTCTTCCACAAAAACCAAATCGTGACGCTTGTCGAACGCGGCGGCGCGGCTCGTAGCTTCCATGTCGAGGGCAAGGCGATCTCTGACATCATGCCGGTCATTCGTGAGAATGTGGCCCGCGAAAGCGCCATCCACACCGACGAAGCCAAGCATTACTATGATGTGTCGAAAGAGTATGCAGAGCACGAGACCGTCAATCACTCGAAAGACGAATATGTGCGTCGCGACGGCGAACGCCTCATCACGTCAAACACTGTCGAGGGCTATTTCAGCATCTTCAAGCGCGGCATGAAGGGCGTTTATCAGCATTGCGGAGAACAGCACTTGCACCGCTATCTTGCCGAGTTCGATTTCCGCTACTCAAACCGCGTGGCGCTTGGCTGCAATGACGTCATGCGCGCTGAAAAACTCGCGACCGGCATCGTTGGCAAGCGCCTTACCTATCGGCGGATTGACGAAGCCTGACTTCAAGAGACAGGCGAAACGCTTTTTGAAGTGGCGAAAGAAAACCCAGGGAAGCTTTTGATGGGAAAATATTCTGCCGAAAACGCCACCTTGGCGCAGGTGAGGAAGGAATTACAGGAAACTCTAAACCTTCTAGACCCGGTAACTCATAAAGCTGCCCATGCGATGACATTCGCACTAGCGTATATCGTCGAACAGATTGGACGCCTTCGGACAGACGTTGATCTATTGCACAACAAACTTCAGCCGATTTTGAAAGAGCTCGAAGAGGATTCCAATTGGCGCGATCGTAATCCAAAATACGAGGAATAATCATCGCTGCCTCAAACAAAAAACCCGCCTACTTGGCGGGTTTTTCTTTCTTCGCAATGGCCGGTTTTTTTACGGGCTTCGGCGCGGTCCGGTGCCGCGGTGGCGACTTCGCGACTTGATCGACAGCTTTTTCAAACCGCTCCCAAGCATCGGGCAAAAGCTCGATTTCGGCGGTCGGCGGCGTACCTTTCGGACCAGATTTAGAGGGCGCCATTGTAAAAAGTCGCCTGTGAATTCCGGGGCCCGCTGTGGATAGCGGCCGAATCGGACTCCAATAAATCCCAAAATCAGCACACAAGGGAAATTACCGGATGGTGAGAAGGGAAGCGAGAGCCGACCACGAATCGGCCTCGCCTTTCTTGTGCCTCTCGCAGGGTACCCGGTTGGCGCACCCAAGGGCCTGATTTCCTCCTCACCAGGGGAATCAGGTCCACGTATTCCGCCCCAAGGATAAGCCTTGGAGCCGTCGCCACGACGCCCGTGGCATGAGTTTCTTGCCGTACGCAAGCAACCCCGGACTTCAGTCCGAGAAAGGAGCTCCACCATGTTCCCCGACGGCAAATCGGGAAGCCCGCGCCTCGGCGTTATCTGGATTAGGGTAGCCGCCCTAATTTCAGTTCCGAGGCGAATAATAGCTTAGCTACCGAGGGGGCGGTCTTTATGGCCGCCCTCTTTTTACGCGCAAGTGAATATCGCTTGCACAATTCAGAAGTTCCCCAAACTGAGAATTCAGTCAACGGGGATGGAGGCCAGACCAACACATATATGTGTCGGCGTGCTTCCGATGCCTCACTTACCCACAGCCTGACACCAAACCAACTCAGACCCACCTCACCGGCCTGTCGCGCGGTACCTGAGTACCTTTGGCCTCTGTGCTTTGTCAAGTATATAATCGCCTTTTTCTGTAAAGAACATATAGGGAACAAAGAAAAGACCGAATCCCCTGGCAAATTGGTGCGAAATTCAAAAATCGCGCTTCGAGCCGCGTTCCGCGACCCCAAGCTTCGCCTTGTCCTTCCTGTCCACCGCCCTCGCATCCCCAAGGTCGACATAGCCCTCCAAAAACCCCACATTGGGCCTATGATTCGTCCTTCGTTCTCCGGACGTGCGTTCCCCTGGAACATGTCCATTCCGCAGAGGCCTGCCGTTGAGTGACCCCGGCGACCCCTTTTCCGATCCGTCCGGCCTCGAAGATTGGGGGCAAGGTTTCGAGGCGCCTGCGCTGCGTCCCGGCGGCATTGCCGCGCGGGCGCGCGCCGGCTCGCTCCGCTATCTCGACGGGCTGAATGGCGAGCAGCGCGCGGCCGTCGAGGCGATCGACGGGCCAGTTCTCGTGCTGGCCGGCGCCGGCACCGGCAAGACGCGGGTGCTGACGACTCGCATCGCCCATATTCTCTCAAGCGGCCGTGCTTACCCCTCGCAAATCCTCGCCGTCACCTTTACCAACAAGGCGGCGCGCGAGATGAAGGAGCGCATCTCTTTTCTCGTCGGCGAGGCGGGCGAAGGCATGCCTTGGCTCGGCACCTTCCACGCGATCTCGACCAAGATCCTGCGCCGCCACGCCGAACTGGTCGGCCTGAAATCCTCCTTCACCATTCTCGATACAGACGACCAGATAAGGCTGTTGAAGCAGGTGCTGATCGCCGAGGATATCGATGAGAAGCGCTGGCCGGCGCGCAGCCTCGCCTATCAGATCGATGCCTGGAAGAACCGCGGCCTGACGCCCTCGCAAGTGCCGTCGGGCGAAGCCGCCGCTTTCGCCAATGGCAAGGGGCAGAAGCTCTATCAGTTCTATCAGGAGCGGCTGAAGGTTCTGAACGCCGCCGATTTCGGCGATCTCCTGCTCGAAGCCCTGCGGCTCTTCCGCGAGAATCCGGATGTGCTGAAGGACTATCAGGAGCGCTTCCGCTTCATGCTGGTCGACGAGTATCAGGACACCAACACGGTCCAATATCTCTGGCTGAAGCTGCTGGCGCAGGGCCGCCACAATGTCTGCTGCGTCGGCGACGACGATCAGTCGATCTATGGCTGGCGCGGCGCCGACG
>CAZXXA010000043.1:0-26915 GCA_964644615.1 uncultured Methylovirgula sp.
CGCCGTGCCGAGAGCAGGTGATAGGTCGCCGGCGTATGTGGGCAGTTGACGGAGACGATGTCCATCCGCGCCAGCATCTGATCGAGTGATTCCCAATAGGTCGCCTCGAGCTCTTCCTCGATCGAGGCGGCGACGCGCCGGCGATTGTGATAGTGGATCTGCAGGCCGAAAGCGCGGGCGCGGCGTGCCAGCGCCTGCCCGATGCGGCCCATGCCGACGATGCCGAGACGCTTGCCGGTGATCCGGCTGCCGAGCATCCAGGTCGGCGACCAGCCCGTCCAATGGCCGGCGGGAATGAGCTTGGCCCCTTCGACGATGCGCCGCGCAACAGCGAGGATCAGCGCCATCGTCATGTCGGCGGTATCCTCGGTGAGCACGCCCGGTGTATTGGTTACCGTGATGCCGCGCGCGGCAGCGCCTCCGACGTCGATGTGATCGACGCCCGTGCCGAAGTTGGCGATGAGCTTGAGCTGCGGTCCCGCCTGCTCGATCAGCGTCGCGTCGATGCGGTCCGTCACCGTCGGCACAATGACGTCGGCGCTCCGCATGATTTCGCCGAGTTCGCCATGCGACAGCGGCTTGTCGTCAAGGTTGAGGCGGGTGTCGAACAATTCGCACATCCGCGTCTCAATGACGTCGGGCAATTTGCGCGTGACAACAACGAGCGGCTTCTTCCTGGTCATTCGCTATCCCGTCATGGCCTGCGGCGGGACGCAGGCATAATGAGCAAGAGTTCGTCGCATCACGTCCCTGAGGCGCTCACCCTATTGATCCGGCGCCACGATGCAATAGAGGCGGTCAAGAGTTGCTGCGGAGCAACGCTTATTGCTTAAGGACAGTAGCTTTCACTCGCTTTTAACTCCAATCGCGCAGTAAGGATCACATCCCTTTCTTACCGCGCTGCATCAGCAGGCGCCTTCGACCGCATGTCTGCAGATCTCTCGCATCCTTTCAGCCGCCCGGCCCCATGTGCCCGGGCCGTTTTCGCCCGAGCCATGCTCTAGCAGACGGGGATTCAAATACAATGGCGGGAACGACAGGCGCGAATGCGATGCCATGTGACAGGCTGAGCAAGGGCCCAAGTAGGGCGCCAAGTAAGGCCCCAAGTCAGGGCCTAACTGGATCGTTTCGGCGCAAGCTTGGTCACGCTGACGCCCATTTTTGCATCGAGGAAGGCCAGCCGCCTTTCGATGCGGCATCCGCCATCAACCCAACGGTTATGCAGTCCTCCTATTCAAACGCGCCGGCGTTTCACGGCCACAATTCGGCATACCGGCTGTTTGCGCGACTGATCGGCTTTGGCTATCTCGTCCTTTGCATCGGCCTGAGCTTCGGTGCGCCGGCACAGGCGCAAGATGCTGATCTCAAATTCGGCGAACAAATGGGTCCCGTCAGCGGCCTGCCCCTGCCGCGTTTCGTCAGCCTGAAGTCGGATCGCGTCAATTTGCGTGAAGGCCCTTCGCGCGATCATCGCACGACCTGGGTCTTTCAACGCGCTGGATTGCCGGTCGAAGTGACTGCGGAATTCGACGTCTGGTGCCGCATCCGCGATTCTGAAGGCACGGAAGGCTGGGTCCTCCACAGCCTTTTGTCGGGCCGCCGCACGGCGCTGGTCGCACCTTGGAAAAAAGGCGACGTCTTCACCTTGCGCTCACAGCCGTCGAAGGACGCAAGCGCGATCGCCGATCTGCAATCGGGCGTCATCACCAACATCAGGAGCTGCGACGGGAAATGGTGCCATGTCGGCGGCGAGGGATTCGACGGCTATATGCCCCAAGGCGAACTCTGGGGCGTCTATCCCAACGAAAAAATCGATTGATGCCACCGCCGAAACGGGCTCGGCCGCGGCGAAGCCCGTCCGATCAGTCGCTTAGGATTGCGCTTCGGTCCGCAGCCGGACGACGACCTCGACGCGCGCGATCTGCGTGCCAGTTGGAACCGGCGGCAGGCTGAGCGTATCGACCGCGACTTGCGGGATATCGATCAGCATATTGCTGCCTTCGACCAGGAAGTGGTCGTGATGCGCGACATTGGTGTCGAAGTAAGTCTTCGACCCGTCGACGGCGATCTCGCGCAGCAGGCCGGCTTCCGTGAATTGATGCAGGCTGTTGTAGATCGTTGCGAGCGATATCGGCACGCGCGAGGCTTCGGCCTCTTCTTGCAGCTTCTCGGCCGTGATGTGGCGGTCGCCCTTGGCGAACAGCAGCCAGCCGAGTGCGACGCGCTGTCGCGTCGGGCGCAGACCGGCGGCACGCAGCTTCGTCCGCAACTCATGCACGGGGCAGCCGGCCAGCAGCGCTCCGATCGCATTGCGGCGCGCCAATTCGGTCTTGCGAGATTTTGGTTTGCGTTTCGCCTGAACCATCTGTCGACCTTTCGGCCTAGTTATTTCGACCGAGGCTATCTGAGTTTTTTACGAAAGTCCTGGAATTCTGACAAGTTTTCGATTTGACAAGGCGTTATTCCGCTCTTCCCGGCCCCAATTTGGCGGCTTTTGCTTGACCTAACGCAAGCGGCGGCAGGGCAGTTCGCGGCAAATAACGGCTGCGCTTCAAGGCGGTTCCTGCGGCCCTACGGTCCCGTTGGTTACGCTTGGGCCGGGCACGCAGACGCGCCGATATGCAGCTTTGGGCGGAATGGTCCTGTGGCGGTAAGCGCTTGGTTTGACATATGATCGGCGCAAGTGTCCTTGTCCGATCAGTTGGGGCTTGCCTGACTGAATGTGCGTTGCCACAAGCCCACAACATATGTTCGTCGAAGGGGATTGCGGCACTCAACCCGCTTTCGAGGGGCAAAAGCCTATGTTAGAAGGCCGCAAATTTGTGCCGGCGTCTCAACAAACGAATGGGCCAGAGTGAAGTGAAGATGAGCGAACGTCGCTCCAGTTTCGAATATGAAGATTTGATCGCCTGCGCCCGCGGCGACCTTTTCGGACCCGGCAACCCGCAATTGCCCCTCCCGCCCCTCTTGATGTTCGACAAGATCGCCAACATCTCCGAGGAGGGCGGTCCGAGCGGCAAGGGTCAGATTCGCGCCGAATTCGAGATTAAGGCGGATCATTGGTTCTTTGGGTGCCACTTCAAGGGCGATCCGGTGATGCCAGGCTGCCTCGGCCTCGATGCGCTGTGGCAATTGCTCGGCTTCTATCTCGGCTGGCTGGGCCTGCCCGGCCGCGGCCGGGCCTTGGGCGTCGGCGAAGTCAAATTCTCGGAGCAGGTTCTGCCGACCGTCAAACGCGTCATCTATGGTGTCGATCTGAAGCGTGTCTTCAAGACCAAGCTCATCCTGGGGATCGCCGATGGCTGGCTGGAAGCGGACGGCAATCGCATCTATGAAGCCACGGACTTGAAGGTGGGACTGTTCAAGACCGCCGAACCAACGCCGGCATAAATCTGCCGATTCTCCTGCCGATGCTGCGGTCTGCCGCGCGAGGCGGGCGCAATGAGGAGAGGTGAATGAGACGCGTCGTCGTCACCGGGATCGGCATCGTATCTCCGATCGGCAATAATTCGCAGGAAGTGCTCGCCTCCTTGCGCGAAGGCCGCTCGGGCGTGGTGCGCGCGGAAAAATATGCCGAACTCGGCTTCCGCAGCCATGTCCACGGCGCGCCGACCTGCGACGCCGAATCAATGATCGACCGCCGCGCCCTACGCTTCCACGGCGGCGGTACCGCCTGGAACCATGTCGCCATGGATCAGGCGATCGTCGATGCCGGCCTCTCCGAGACCGAAATCTCGCATGAGCGCACTGGCATCATCATGGGTTCGGGCGGTCCCTCCGTCCGCGCTATCATCGATGCCGCCGACATCACCCGCAGCAAGGGACCGAAGAAGGTCGGTCCTTTTGCCGTCCCCAAGGCCATGTGCTCGACCGCCTCGGCGACGCTGGCGACCTGGTTCAAGATCAGGGGCGTCAATTATTCGATCTCGTCGGCCTGCGCGACCTCGAACAATTGCATCGGCAATGCCTATGAGATGATCCGCTACGGCCGGCAGGATATGATGTTTGCCGGCGGTTGCGAGGAGCTCGATTGGGGCCTCTCTGTCCTCTTCGACGCGATGGGGGCTCTCTCCTCTGCCTATAACGACCGGCCGAGTGCCGCCTCGCGCGCCTATGACAAGAACCGCGACGGCTTCGTCATCGCGGCCGGCGCCGGTGTCGTCGTCCTCGAAGAGCTGGAGCATGCCCGGGCGCGCGGCGCCAAGATCTATGGTGAGATCGTCGGCTATGGCATCACCTCCGATGGCGTCGACATGGTCGCGCCGTCCGGCGAAGGTGCGGTGCGCTGCATGAAGATGGCGCTCGAAGACGTGCAAGTGCCGATCGACTACATCAATCCGCATGCGACCTCGACGCCGATCGGCGACGCCAAGGAGATCGAGGCGATCCGCACCGTCTTCGGCAATGAGGACAAGTGCCCGCCGATTTCGGCGACGAAATCGCTGACCGGTCATGCGCAGGGCGCGACCGCCGTGCATGAGTTCATCTACAGCCTTCTGATGATGCAGAGCGGCTTCATCTGCGCCAGTGCCAACATCGAGGAACTCGATCCGGCCTTCGCCGATATGAACATCGTGCGGCAGCGGATCGACAATGTACCGTTGCGTGCGGTCCTCTCCAATTCTTTCGGCTTCGGCGGCACCAACGCCTCGCTCGTCCTGAAACATGTCGACGCCTGAGGCGGGGCGCGTGCAGTCCGGCACGCTGATGCAGGGCAAACGCGGCCTCGTCATGGGCGTCGCGAACGATCACTCGATCGCCTGGGGCATCTCCAAGGCTGTCGCCGCGCAAGGCGCCGAGCTTGCCTTTACCTATCAAAATCCCGCCCTCAGCAAGCGGGTGAAACCGCTGGCGCAAAGCCTCGGCGCCTCGCTGCTGCTGCCTTGCGATGTCGAAGACATCGCCTCGCTCGACAGCGTCTTCACGACGCTCGGCAAGGAATGGGGCAGCATCGATTTCCTTGTCCATGCCGTCGCTTATTCGGACAAATCCGAACTCAAGGGCCGCTATGCCGACACCACGCGCGAGAATTTCTCGCGCACCATGCTGATCTCCGCCTTCTCCTTCACCGAAGCGGCCAAGCGCGCCGCGACGCTGATGCCGAACGGCGGATCGCTGCTGACGCTGAGCTTCGCCGGCGGCGAACGCGTCATGCCGAATTACAATGTGATGGGTGTCGCCAAGGCAGCGCTCGAAGCGAGCGTCCGCTATCTCGCCGCCGATTTCGGTCCGCAGGGCGTGCGCGTCAACGCGATCTCGGCCGGACCGATCCGCACGCTCGCCGGCGCCGGGATCGGCGACGCGCGCATCATGTTTAAATTCCAGAAGGACCATGCGCCGCTGCGCAAGGCGCTGACGATCGAAGATATCGGCGGCCCTGCCCTTTATCTTCTGTCCGATCTCGCCAGCGGCGTGACGGGCGAGATCCATTATGTCGATGCCGGCTACAACATCATCTTCATGCCGCATCCCGACGATCTGAAGGATGACGAGGCCAGGCTGGCAGGCTCGACCGGCTGACTTCGGCCGCGTATCGAAGCCGTCCCTGACGACAGGAAGAACAGAGTGGCGGCCGAGACATCCAGCAGAACCGTCGTCATCATCGCCGTCATCTCAAACGGCCTCGTCACGCTGACGAAATTTATCGCGGCGTTGTGGACCGGCAGTTCCGCGATGCTCAGCGAAGCGGTGCACTCGCTTGTCGATACCGGCAACGAAGGCCTGCTGCTCTATGGCCAGCATCGCGCCGGTCTGCCACCCAGCGATCTTCATCCGCTGGGCCATGGCCGCGAGGTCTATTTCTGGAGCTTCATCGTCGCGCTCTTGATTTTCGGCCTGGGCGCGGGTGTGTCGATCTACGAAGGCATCACCCACATCCTCAACCCCGAGCCGATCAAAAACCCGGTCGTCAATTACATCGTGCTCGGCGCCGCCTTCGTCTTCGACAGTTTCTCTTGGGTCGTTGCGTTCCGTGCCTTTCGCGCCGCGAAAGGCTCGCTCGGCTGGTTCGAGGCCATCGTCGAAAGCAAGGATCCACCGGGATTCATCGTGCTGATGGAAGACAGCGCCGATCTCATCGGTATAGCGCTTGCCTTCCTCGGCAATCTGGCAAGCGTCGAATTGCATATGCCGGTCTCCGACGGCTTGGCCTCCATCGCGATCGCCCTTCTTCTCGCGGGCGTCGCCGTCATTCTCGCCAATGAGAGTAAGAATCTCTTGATCGGCGAGCGAGCCGATCCCGAGACGGTCGCTTCCATGCTCGCCCTGGCCCGCCGGACCCCGGGCGTGACGCGGGCGCGCGAGCTTTTCACCATCCATCTCGGGCCGGAGCAGATCGTCGCCGCGCTCAGCGTCGATTTCGACGATCAGATCAGCGCCGCGGAAGTCGAGGCCATCGTCGCCAAGCTCGATAAAGAGATCCGCGACGCGCATCCGGAGGTCACCAACGTGCTCATCAAACCGGAGAGCACGCAAGCCGAGACCGCAAAGAGCGAACCTTAAAACAGTCCGAAGAAGCGCCTCTCATCGCGCGGCTGCCTGCCGCTGCCGACGGGCGCGGGCGGCAGAACGGCTTCACCGTCATCGTTGCGCCAGCTCGTGCCAGGAAGCCGCTGCTGGCCCGCTGCATGAAGCGGCGCCGGCGGACGCTGCGCCTGCTGTTGCGGCTGACCGAACGGCAGGCCGAAGAAGCCTGAATTATTCGAGGCGACGGGTTCGGTCGGCGCCGGTTGCGCGAACGGATTCGGATTGCGCCAGACGCCATAAGGCAGGCCTTCAGGCTTGAGGCCGGCATGTGCAGCCAGCATATATTTCGACCAGATCTCGACCGGCATGCTGCCGCCTGAGGCTTTCTTGGTCGGCGAATTGTCGTCATTGCCGAGCCAGACACCGGTCACAAGATGGCTCGTATAGCCGATGAACCAGGCGTCGCGATAATCCTGGCTCGTGCCGGTCTTGCCGGCCGCCTCCCAGCCCGGCGGTACTTGCGCTTTGCGTGCGGTGCCGATGGCGATCGTCTGCTCCATCATCGTGTGCATCATCGCCACATATTGCGGATCGATCACCCGCGTATAGCTGCTTGGCGGATGCTGGTAGAGCAGCTTGCCGCGCGACGTCGCCACCTTGCTGATAATGTAGGGCGGCGCCGCGAGGCCGCCGTCGGCGAAGGGCACATAGGCATCGACGAGTTCGAGCGGCGTCACTTCCGACGTGCCGAGCGCGATCGAGGCGTTGGACTGCAAAGGCGAGGTGATGCCGAGGCGATGCGCGGTCTTGATGATCGCCGCCGGCCCGACTTCGAGCCCGACGCGCACCGCGACCGTATTGAGCGACAGGGCGAGCGCCTTCGTCAGAGTCACCGGGCCCATATAATTGTGCTCGTAATTTTCCGGCCGCCAGCCACGCACATTGATCGGTGCATCCTGGCGGATCGTGTCGGGCGTCAGCCCGTGCTCCATCGCAGTCAGATAGACGAAGGGCTTGAAAGAGGAGCCCGGCTGGCGCTTGGCCGTCGTCGCGCGGTTGAACTGGCTCTCCGCATAATTGCGTCCGCCGATCAGCGCCCGCACGGCGCCGTCCATGCCGAGCGACACGAGAGCACCCTGGCTCACGTCGTAGTGCGCACCTTTGGCCTCGAACACCTCGTTCATCGCGCGCTCGGCGTCTTTCTCGAGCGTGGCATTCACGGTCGTGGTCACGACGATATCGGCATCGATCGCGCCGATCGTATCATCGAGCTGATCCATCACATAATCGGCAACGTAATTGACGGCGCCATTGCTCTTGTCGTGCACGGCTTGCGCCGGATGCATCAGAGCGAGCTTCGCCATCGCCTCGGTGATGTAGCCCTCCTGGGCCATGGCGATGAGAACTTGCTGCGCGCGCTCGACAGCGCCATCCAGATTGCGGGTCGGCGCAAGCCGCGTCGGCGCTTTCATGAGACCGGCGAGCATGGCGGCTTCGGCGAGATTCACATAGCGCGCGCTATGGCCGAAATATTTCTGCGCCGCAGCTTCGACACCGAAGGCGCCGGAGCCGAAATAGACGCGGTTCAGATAAAGTTCGAGGATCTGATCCTTGCTGTATTTATGTTCGAGCCAAACCGCGAGGATCGCTTCCTGGATTTTGCGCTGGAGCGTGCGCTCCTGAGTCAGGAATAGATTTTTGGCGAGCTGCTGGGTCAGCGTCGAGCCGCCCTGCACGCCGCCATGGCCGATCAGATTGCTGAAGAATGCGCGGGCGATGCCGAGCGGATCGACGCCCCAATGCTGATAGAAACGCCGGTCTTCGATGGCGATAAAGGCCTTCGGCAGATAGGCCGGCAATTCGGCGAGATGGACACTGGCGCCGCCGGTGTCGCCGCGATTAGCGAGCAGCGTGCCGTCTTCGGCCAGGACGGCGATATTCGGCGGCCGTTTCGGAATGGCGAGCTGGTCGATCGGCGGCAGTTTCGAGATTTCATAGGCGACGAGCACCGCGCCGGCGACAAAGCCCCAAACGCAGAGGGTAAAAGCCCAGGAAATGAGATGGCTGAAGATTGAGCGCTGGCCGCGCTGCTTCTTTTTGCGCTTTGGTGCAGATTTTTTCCGCTCCTCGGCGGCGCCGAGCTCGAAGGACGGCCCCAATGTGGGCTCGCGTCTCTCGCGGCTTGGTGCCTTCGCTGCTCCCTTGGCCATCGTGCAGTGCTGCCCTTGCGGGCCCCATGAGCCCATCTTTGGGGCCGAGCCTAGGGGCTGCCGCTTAAGGTGACGTAAAGCCGTATCTTCCCGCCAAGGCTGCGCTTTTCCGGGTTCCTGAGAAATTGCATCAGAAAAACTGGGCATGGCAGCCCGAAAGCCGCCGGGAATGCTTGCGATTCCTCCATGGTCGAGCCAAAGTCGCGCCCCCTGGGCCTCGCCCCGTTGGCGGCGGCCCGGCCGAAAAGATCCGGACGCTCATGCAAGTTACACTCGAAAGAAGCGCCCTGTTGAAGGCGCTCGGCCATGTCCACCGTGTCGTGGAGCGGCGAACGACCATCCCGATCTTGTCGAATGTGCTCGTCGCAGCCGACGGCCAGGCCTTGCATCTCAAGGCCACCGATCTCGATCTCGAGGTCACCGAACGTCTGCCGGCCGATGTCGCTCAGGCCGGTGCAACGACGCTGCCGGCCCATATCCTCTACGACATCATCCGCAAATTGCCGGATGGGGCGCAGGTCTCGCTCGAAGGCGGCAAGGATGCGGCGCAGCTCCTGCTGCGCTCCGGCCGTTCGCGGTTCACGCTGCAGGCGCTGCCGGAAAGCGATTTCCCGGATCTGGCGGCGGGCGAGTTCTCGCACCGCTTCAGCCTGCCGGCCGCTGATCTGAAGAAGCTGATCGACAAGACGCAATTCGCCATCTCGACCGAAGAGACCCGCTACTATCTCAACGGCATTTTCATGCACACGACGGATGCCGGCGGGGGCAACGTCATGCTGCGGGCGGTCGCGACCGATGGCCATCGGCTGGCGCGCGTCGAGATCCCCTCGCCGCAGGGCGCCAATGGCATGCCCGGCATCATCATCCCGCGCAAGGCGGTGAGCGAGGTACAGAAGCTGATCGAGGATGGCGAGAAGGAAATCTCGATCGAGATCTCGCCGACCAAGGCGCGCTTCACACTCGGCGAGGTCGTGCTCACGACCAAGCTGATCGAAGGCACCTTCCCGGACTACACGCGCGTCATTCCGAGCGGCAACGATAAACAGCTCGTCGTCGACCGGGCGCCTTTCGCTCATGCGGTCGATCGCGTCTCGACCATCTCCACCGAACGCGGCCGTGCTGTGAAGCTGGCAGTGGCGGACGGCAAGCTCACGCTGTCGGTGACGAACCCCGAACAGGGCTCGGCCGTCGAAGAGCTTGAAGTCGATTACGACTCGGCGCCGCTCGAGATCGGCTTCAACGCCAAATATCTCCTCGACATCACCGAGCAGCTCGACAGCGATACCGCCGTCTTCAAGCTGGCCGATCCCGGCTCGCCGACGCTGGTGCTCGACCGCGAAGGCGCCGCGGCGCTCTACGTGCTGATGCCCATGCGCGTCTAGACGCGCGTCCGAGACGCGCCGTAAACGAGCGATACGGGTCTGAAAAGGCTACGGCGCGGCGATGGTCAAAGCCGCCGTACGCGCCGTAATCCAAAAGCCTGTCGCCCTCTCGCGGTGGGCCAGCCCTTCCCGCCTGTGGCTCTTATGCGGAGCATGCGGTTTTTACGAAAAACCGCTCACACTTTTTCTCCGCATGCTTTCGATGCGGAGCATGCTGTCTGCGAAAAAACCGCTCACACCTCCGCACACTCTCCAAGCTCAATCGTTGGCCGCAAAACGACGGCCCATGGTCTCGATCCGCACCGGAGCAACGCCGGCGCTGCGGAAACCGAGCATCGACGCTGCCTGCGTCGAAACATCGATGATGCGGCCCCGAATGAAGGGCCCGCGGTCATTGACGGTCAGCATGACCGCTTTCCCGTTCCGCAGATTGGTCACCTTCAGCCGCGTGCCGAACGGCAGATAACGATGCGCACAGCCCATGCTCGTCCGGGCCCGATAATAGGAGGCACCCCCTTTCCAGGTCTGCGCGTCAGCATAGCTCGACGCGAAGATGAATATGGATGAGATGATAAGAGAGAAAGCTACGATCGTTTTACGATTCAATATTCCAATCTCCTGTTCCGGAACTGCCCGAACGATTCGAGCGAGGCTGTCAGATGATTGGAATATGTGATGAAATCTAGGCCGCTACGCTTAAGTATTTAAGCTCGACTCTAGTCTTGCTATCCATATTGCAAAGCTATCTATATAATATAGACTCATGCATATACTTAGGCTTGATGTTCATGTGCTGTATTATTAAGAATACATATTCTGCCACAAAGGCGTGGCAATTTCGCGAAATCGCACAAAAAATTTGGAACCCGGCTACCCGGGAAGGGATTATCTGGCTTAAATCCTTAACCAAGCTTAGGAATTGCGGCAGACCTAGCTTCAACTTAACAAGATCTAGCTTCAACTGGACAAGATCTAGCTTCAACTGAACAAATACTGTTCGCAAATGGTCGTTCCCAGCCGCATATTGTCTTCGACAAAGGCTGTAATGAATTCGTGCAATCCGACTTGGAAGATTTCCTTGGTTGTTGCTTTCTTCAGCCGCGCCATGATCTTGCGCGCACCTTCCTGAGCCGGGCCATCGGCGCCATAAGCGGCGGCGATTTCATCCAGAAAGCGGACGATGTTTTCGTAGCAGCCGAGAAGCGAGCGCGGCATCTCCGGGCGCAGAATCAAGAGGTCGGCGATGAGCCAGGGTTTCAGGCTCTCGCGATAGACCCAATGATAGGCCGTCAGCGCCGAAACGGCGCGCAGCAGCGCCGCCCATTGGAAATAGTCGAGCGAGCCGCCGACGGTCTCGGTTTCGGGCAAGAGAATATTGTATTTGACATCGAGCAGCCGCGCGGTGTTGTCGGCGCGCTCGATGTAAAGACCGAGGCGCGAGAACCAATAGGCATCGTTGCGCAGCATGGTGCGATGCGCCGAGCCGTCGTAGTCGAGCGACGCCTTCTTGACGAATTCGAGAAAGAGCGCCGACTCCTCGCGATCGTAGCGGCCCTGGCCGATGCCGCTCTTCTCATAGCGCTTCAGTTCGATCCAGGCGCTGTTGATCGCCTCCCACACTTCGACTGTCAGAGCCGTGCGGATGGAGCGGGCATTGGTGCGCGCGAGTTCGATGCAATTACGGATCGATGAGGGGTTGTCTGGCGCGAAGGTCAGATAGTCGACCACCTCCGCCTCGCTTGCGGCCGTATAGGTTTTGGCGAAGCCTTCGGAGGCGCCCGACGCTTCGAGCGCGCTCTCCCATTCGGTGCCGGGGCCGGCATAGGCGCGCGGCAGTGTGGCGAGGCGGCGCGTCGCATCGACGATCCGCGCCAGAAAATCCGCCCGCTCCATATAGCGCGCGAGCCAATAGAGGCTGTCGGCGGTCCTTGAGAGCATGATCCTCCCGCGCGCAGCGGCTTTTGAAGCCCCTACTGATCCTGACCCATGATATTGGCTGAACCTTGGGTTGAAGCTTGGCTCACGGCACCGAGCAGCATGGCTTCGAGACCATGATCATCGATGATCCACGTATCTTTCGTGCCGCCGCCCTGGCTCGAATTGACGACGAGCGATCCTTGCTCCAAGGCCACCCGCGTCAAGCCGCCTGGCACGACGCGGACGCCGTTGCGGCCCGACAACACAAAGGGACGCAGATCGACGTGACGCGGCGCGACGCCGCTCGCGAAAGAGGTCGGACAGGTCGAAAGGCCCAAGGTCGGCTGAGCGATGAAATTATCGGGATTGGTCTTCAGCTTCTCGGCAAAGAGCGCAATCTGCTCGCGGCTGGCATGCGGACCGATCAGCATGCCGTAACCGCCCGAGCCGTTAACCTCCTTGACCACCAGCTCCGGCAGATGCGCGAGAACATAGGCAAGCGCTTGCGGCTCGCGGCAGCGCCAAGTCGGCACATTCTTCAGAAGCGGCTTCTCGCCGAGATAAAAGGCGATGATCTCCGGCACATAGCTGTAGACGGCTTTGTCGTCGGCGACGCCGGTTCCGACCGCATTGGCGAGCGTCACATTGCCGGCCCGATAGGCCTCGAAGAGTCCGGGAACGCCGAGGATGGAATCGGGACGGAAGGCGAGCGGATCGAGAAAGGCATCGTCGATGCGCCGGTAGATCACATCGACCCGCTTCGGTCCCTGTGTCGTGCGCATATAGACGATCTTGTCGCGCACCAGGAGATCGCGGCCTTCGACCAACTCGACGCCGAGCTTATCGGCCAAAAACGAATGTTCGTAATAGGCGGAATTATATTGGCCGGGCGTCAGCAACGCGATCGTCGGTTCGGACTGCGTGGTGGCGGGCGCAACGGAGCGTAAGGTTGCGAGCAAGGCGTCGGGATAATTCTCGACCGGCGCGACGCGATGTTCGGCGAAGAGATCCGGCACGAGGCGCATCATCACCTCGCGGTTTTCCAGCATATAGGAGACGCCCGACGGCGTGCGCAGATTGTCTTCAAGGACATAGAAATCGTCCTCGTCGATGCGCACCACATCGATGCCCGCGATCTGCACATAGATGTCATGGGCGATCTTCAGCCCCGCCATTTCTTTCTGGTAGCAGGGATTGCCGAGAACGATGTCGGGCGGGATCGCGCCGCTCTTCAGGATCTCCTGCGCGCCATAGATGTCGGCGAGGAAGAGATTGAGCGCCTTAACCCGCTGAACGAGCCCGGCTTCCAGCCGCATCCATTCGGAACGGCCGAGGACACGCGGCACGATGTCAAAGGGGATCAGCCGCTCGGCCGCGTCCTTGTCACCATAAACGGCGAAGGTGATGCCGATGCGGCGGAAGAGAAGCTCTGCCTGGACACGGCGGGAGGCGAGAAGGTCGGCGGGCGATTCGGCGAGCCAGCGCGAAATTTTCGTATAGACGGCCCGGACCGCGCCATCCGCCCTGATCATTTCATCGAAGTTCGGCGCCATGCGCGCAAATCCAATCGGTCAGCGCCACACTGAAACGGTCTGAAGCAAAATAGATGCTACGCGCCCAGCCTCAGCCATGGACGGCCTCAAGAAAGAGCGCCAGCCGCCGCATGATAAACAAAAGCTAACTAATCAAGCTTAATTTTTCATCCGTTTAACCGCTCAGGACCCCAAGATCGCGGCAGGGACAGCCATGCTGCTCAAACGACGGGCAATGGATGATGCGGAGCGGCCTCTAACGGAAACCAGCATTTGGCGCCAGCTGCCCATTATCGAGCGCGGGCAGGTGATCCGCGCAATCGCCGTCGGCTTGCTGTTCTCCGCGATTTTCCTCTGGGCCTTGCCGCAGTTCCGCCCGTTAGCCGAGGTCGCACCTAACCCGCCCGCAGACGAAACCGTCGCCGACGCGAGCTAAGCCCGACTGAAGTTTCCGTGAATTATTGGCTGCCCTTCAGCGCCACGGCGCTGTCGATGAACACAATGCGGCTGCGATCGGCCGCCCGCAGGCCGACGACAGCAGGACCGGCAAAATGGTCGGTCGGCAGATTACTCGCCACTTTCGAGAACCGCGCCAGATAGCCCGCCGCAAGTTTTTGCGAGAGAGCCGCGGTCTCGATCGCGCCCGCGCGGCGCAGACCGGTGAGAGTCGGCGACATCATCGTATCATGTTCGAGCCGGGCCATCGCGAGCCGCGCTTCGCCAGGCTTCACCGGCTTACCATGAACGGCGGAACGCAAGCCTTCCATCCGCGCGACCGGCGCGTAGGCCAGAACTTGCGCCGGCCGTGTCGCCTCGGCGGGTCGCCGCGCTAAAGCGCTTTCGCTCGCACCGCGGGTGATGATCGAAGGCAGACCGGCGACCTGTTCCGACGACGCCGTCTGGACAAGAGAGCCGGTCGTCTCCGGCGCGAAATAAGCGCTGCGCTGCGGCGGCAGCGGCGCCGCAGCCGTCGCGACAAGCGTCGGGCGGTCAGGCGGCAGCGGCACATCGGCAAGCGCGATGAAATCCGTCGGACGATGCGGCGGCGCCGGAACATCGGCCGACTCGCCATTCGCAAGCGCCTGCCGAGTCGGCGTCTCGGGGCTCTCGGTCGGTTCGGCCGCACCGGTTCTGTCAGCCGTCTCGACCTTGGTCGCGGGCGGCGCTTCGGCGGCAGCGGTCTGCGGCTGCTGCACTGGCGCGGAAGCCGCGCCAGCTTGCGTCTGCGTGCCCTCCGCATCGGCATCGCCATCGCTGCTCTTGCCGCCGCCAAACAGCCAGGCGAAGAAATTCGGGGTCTGCTGTTGCGGCTCGACTTGCGCGACGGCGCGGCCATTGGCAGCGAGTTCGGCGCGAGCGATTTCATAACCCGGCAGCTTACGGCCATCCGTCGAGAGCAGCACCGATTTGCCATCGGGGAAAACGTGCTCGAGCTGGGCGTAGCTCATGCGCGGCCAATAACGCACGCCACCGACATCGATATGGACGAAGGCCGAATCACCGTAGAAGCCGACGCCGCCCATTTGCAGGCGCATCGCGATCTCGCGGACTTTTTCCATCGACATGCCGGGCATGCGCGTGTCCATCGCCTTGCCCAGCATATGCTGCGAATGTTCGGCGACCATATGCGAGCGCCGCCGCAGCATTGCATTGGTTTGCGGCGAGCGATAACCGCAAACGACCGTGATCGGTATCGTCGCACCTGCTGTCCGATAGGTTTCCCACACCGCATCAAACAGGCGCGGGTCCATCTTGGTCGCTTCATTGCGCCGCCAATCGCGCAAGAACCAATTCAGTTTCTCCAGCACCGCCGGATCATACTGACCGTTCACGCGATAGGTCGCGGAAATCGATTCCTGCGTGTGCTGATTGTAGAGTTCGATCGTCCGTGTATCGCCATTCGCGATGGCCGATTCGGTCGAAGCCGGCAGCATGGCGCAGAGAATCGCGCCGACAGCGCCGCAAAGCGCATATTTTCCGAAGGAAGAAAAAGCGAAAAGGCTGGAGGGAGCGGAGGCGTCCGCAACTGTTGGGCAGGCCGTGCTGGAGCGCGGTTGAGCCAATATATCCCCCGGGTTCTCGGTTACACCGGCGGCGCTTATGACCATGCGTCACGCCCGACCGGCTCAATTATGGCGGTTACATAAAACCGCTCAAATTTTATATGTCACCGAGAACCGTTAACGCCGCGTAGCTTGATGCAGCGTTTCCCCCGGTCACGGCCGATCGCCTCTTGATGCATAGACAGCTGCATCGATCAAACGACATTACACGCAGGTAATCCAGCAAATGTGGCGAAGCTGTGTCGCCGGAAATGCCTCAAAATGTTCACGTTTCTGTCCATTCGGCCGATTGTTATTTCTCGAGTCCCAGCGCGACATCGATCTTATGCGTGTAGCCATAGATGTCCTTGCGCAATTGCAGATGACCATTGGCATCGACGAAAGCAGTGAAATATTCGATGTGAATTGGCAGCGCTTCCGGCAGGAAGACGTAGCGCTCATGGCCGCCACCAATCAGATCTTTCAAACGGTCTTCCGACCATTTGCTGCCGGGGCCCATGACGGCTTTTGCGAAATCGAACGGCTGATCGACGCGCACGCAACCATGGCTATAGGCGCGCTTTGCCGTCGCGAACAAAGCGCGCGTCGGCGTGTCGTGCAGATAGACGGCATAGTCATTCGGGAACATGAACTTGATGCGTCCGAGCGCATTCCGTTCGCCAGGTGCCTGCTGCGCAATGAGATGACCATTCCGGTATGAGACTTCATAGCCGTGCTCGCGCAGGGCTTCCGGACTGTCGTGGAATTCTTTGTGAATGATCGACGGCGGAATGTTCCATACTGGATTGACGATGAGAAACCGCATCACATTGGAGAAGACCGGCGTCGGCGTTTTTTCGGCGCCGACGATGACCCTGTTGCGGGCAACGAGCTGGTCAGCGCGGTACACAGCAACGCTGTAATCGGGAATGTTGACCTCGATGCGGTCGGGCGTGAGATCGCGCGGCATCCAGCGCCACATTTCCATATTGGCGATGAGCTCGTCTTCGATCTGGGTCGGAGCCTCCTGCTCGGAGAGCGCTTCGATCGTACGCGCCGTGAGCGTGCCAGACGGCCGGATGCCCGACTCTTTCTGAAACTCCGCGACGGCGGCGGCGACCTGCGTGTCGTAGATGAGCTTGAGGCCGTCGGCTTCCGCGCCGAGGCCGAAGCGCGAGCGGATGAGCGGCACGCGCGGATCGCGCATGCCGACCCGCAAGACCGGACCATCCGGAATCGTCCGCCAGACTTGCGGAGCGGCTTTGCTGCGCAATTCCGCCAGCTTCTCGCGCAGCGCGCGATAGCCCACTTGCGGCGGATTGAAATCTTCCAGAACCGTGCCGGCGCTCGATCCCGCCGCTGCGACGCTCGAAAGAATGTCTATGGGCGTCGCGATCACCGGTCTTGCGCCGATCAGTTTGGCGATCGTGTCGGGCGCCGCGATGCGGCTGCCGCTCGCCTCCCGGCCATAGGCGACGACCGCCTCGCTAAGGCCGATTTCCGCTGCGATGAGATCGTCGTCGCCAGCCTTGTCGGCGAACACCGGAAGATGATCGATCGCGAGCCCGTCCTCCTGCGCATGCGTCAGCCGCACGAGCACGGCGCGCGCCGCATCATTGGGCTTGCCGTCGGTGAGCCATAGCGGCGCATAGTCGTTCAGTTCGTAATAGGCGGCGATCGCCGCGCGCACTTTGCGGATTTCAGCCGCGCCGCGCCCTTTGACCTCCGTCGCAGCCCAGGCCTCGACCGCCATATGAAGACGGTCGGCAAAAGGGAGCGGTTTAGGAGCGGAAGCCGACGCCCCGGCGGATGATGGCGGCGCGGCCGGGGCAACGGACGGCGTTTCCGAAGGTGTGGTTTCGGTCGCAGCCGGCGGGGTCAAAGCTGCTGGCTCTGCGTGAATCGTCGGGGTCCCGGTCGGAGCCGCTTCGGTACTGGCATCGTCTTCTGTGTCCGGCCCCATAGCCGCCGCGGCGCCGATTTCGGCAGCGGCGGACGGAATCGGGTCTTTCGGGACACTGCCTGTGACGTCGAGTGCCGGCTCGTTCAAGCTTTGCGCGACCAGCGCTCCACTGCTCTGCGCAAGATCATGACCGATGAATCGCGACGAGAACGATCCGCGCGATTCCATCGCCGACTGTGCGACCGCGGTGCGCCTCACATGCGGCTTCAAAGGCCGCATCGCTTGCGTATGAAATCCTGGCGCACCGGCCGCGGGCAAAGCGGCGAAACCCGGCGCGGACGTCGGGCGATTTTCCATCGCGCGAACGTCGGGGCGCGGGATTCGTTGTGAAATGGTGGTGTTCTGATCTTGAGCTGCCGCCTGCTCAGTTCCGAGGCCAGCACATAACAAAACAATGACGAACAAGCCGCTCCGACATGTTCTTTGCGTCCGCACGGGCTGGCCTCCAGCAAATCATTTTGGCGAACAAAGTTTTGCGATGAAAACGGCGAGTTCGGGTCAAAAGCAATGGCCAAGCGATTGCCAGCGATCAAAAGGACGCTATTCCCCCGTCAAAGTGGCAGATGCGCCACAGAGACTTATGCCGCATCGCTCTCCGCATCATCGGGCGTCTTGCCGTTGGTCTCGGCTTCGCCGTGCTGCAACCCATATTCCTTCAGCTTGCGATACAGTGTCGATCGACCGATGCCGAGCTTGCGCGCCACGGCCGACATTTGGCCGCGATAATAGCTGAGTGCGAAGCGCAGCGTTTCGGCCTCGAGCTGATCGAAGCGGCGCAGACTGCCGCCGTCGTCGAGCAGGCGCAGCACATTGGGATCATGCACTTCGACGCGGATGATTTCGCGTTCGGGCTTCGCCTCGCGCAGACTCGCTTGCGGCGCGGCAGGAATGCGCACGTCGAAGCCGTTCACCTGTGCTGCAATTTGCGGGAATTCGGCGATCGTGAGCTCGTCGCCATCGGCGAGCACGACTGCGCGGAAGATGACATTTTCGAGCTGCCGCACATTGCCGGGCCAATCATAGCTTTCGAGCAGCGCCACCGCCTCGGCGGTGATGCCGCGCAACCGCTTGCCGTCTTCCGCCGCGAAGCGGACGGCGAAGCGACGCGCCAGATCGGCGATGTCGCCGCGCCGAGTCCGCAGCGGCGGAATCGCGATCGGAAAGACGTTGAGGCGGTAATAGAGGTCTTCGCGGAAGACGCCACGTTTGACGAGATCGATCAAATCCTGATTGGTCGCCGAAATAAGGCGGATATCGACCTTCACCGGGCGCTTCGCGCCGACCGGATCGACCTCGCTTTCCTGTAAGGCGCGCAGCAACTTTACCTGCGCCTCCGGCGGCAGTTCGCCAACCTCGTCGAGGAAGAGCGTACCGCCATGCGCCTCGACGAATTTGCCGAGATGTTTCTCATTGGCGCCGGTGAAGGCGCCCTTCTCGTGACCGAAGAGAATCGATTCGACGAGGTTTTCGGGCAATGCGCCGCAATTGACGGTGACGAAGGGTTTGCCGCGGCGGTCGGAGGCGCCCTGAATGGCGCGGGCGATCACCTCCTTGCCGACGCCAGATTCACCTTCAAGCAGCACGGGAATGGTCGATTTGGCGGCGCGTTCGCCGAGCCGGATGACGCGATCCATTTCGGCGCTGCGGCTCGCGAGATCGCGGAACGCCAGCGTGCCGGAGGCCTGCCGGTTGAGGCGACGCACTTCGTCTTCGAGCGCGTCGACGCGCAGCGCATTCTTGATGGATATTTGCAGCCGTTCGGCACCGACTGGCTTGACGACGAAATCATGCGCGCCGGCACGCATCGCCGAGATCACCGTCTCGATCGAACCATGTGCCGTCTGCACAATGGTTGGAATCTGGCGCTTCTGCTCATGCATCCGCGTCAGCACCGCCATGCCGTCGAGGTCGGGCATGACGAGGTCGAGAATCAGAAGATCAATCGGCTGGCCAGCCGCGGGATCGAGACGCGCCAGGGCCGCTTCGCCACTTTCGACGGTCTCCGTTTCATAGCCGAAGCGGCGAACAAGAGATTCAAGCAGTCGGCGTTGCACCGGGTCGTCGTCAACGATCAGGATGAGACAGGACATGGGCCTCTTTCGTGATGGGCAGAATGCCCCCAGGCCATGACTTGGCGCGATTGGCCGATTCGGCAGCGATGCGCAGGCAGGTCACGACCCCTGCATGCTGGCCGATCAGAGTAAATGCTCTGTTAATTGCTCCTTGAAGAAACACATCAATTCCGCCATTTCCGACTCGGAATTCGCTTCCCAGCTCGATCTCGGCGATGGTTCGGAAGACAGCCGCAAGCGCCGCATCTCGGCCCGCACCGTGGCGTGCAGCGCGAGCCGAGGGGGGCTTTTAGCGGTAGAAGAACACGTGCGGTGCCATATCCATGGGCACCAGGACCATCTCCTGGCCATGCATGCGCATGACTTGCAGCGTGACTTCCTTGCCATCGTTGGTCTTGACGGTCATCGTGTGGTGGCGATGCGCCGCTTCCGCGAACGACACCGTAAAGAGAGTCATCGCCGCAGCCGCCGTCGCGACCACAAATCGTCTATTGATTGTCATGAGAACGTTCCTTTCCAAACAACAAAACGCATCACGCGATTGCAGCGCAATTGGCTGATGCGGCCGAGCGGATTACTCCGCTCGACGTTGGCGTTCTTCGGACAGCTCTCTTGCAGCGTTACACGCGCCGGGCGCTTGCTGTTGCAAATGCCGCTTCAATACAAAGTGACAAAAAACCGGATGCGCGTGGCGTAACATTCAGCCACGCCGCAACGAAGACAATGAATCGCCGACGCTATCCGAAATCTGCGCCCTTGCCATGAGGCGATGCGCATCCGTCTCGCGCCACACGAAAAAATATCCAGATAATACAATAGCTTGCGGAATGAAGGATCGACGCCGATTGATCCAAGGCCGGGCGATCCGATATGAAGGGTAAAGACCCCCAGCCCGGATTCGCCATGTCCCTCCAGCACGCCAATCGCAATGACGCCCGCACATACGCAACTGAGAGCACGGCGACCAAGCGTGCAGATCTCGCCCTTGGCGATTTGCCGGAATGGAATCTCGCCGATCTCTATCCGGCGATGGACTCGCCCGACTTCGCGACCGATCTCGCCAAGGCGGAAGCCGAATGCAAGGCGTTCGCTGCCGATTATCGCGGCAGGCTTGCCGAGCTCGCCAGCAACAACAATGGCGCCGGCCTTCTCGAAGCGATCAAGCGCTATGAAGCGCTTGACGATCTGCTCGGCCGCATCATGTCCTACGCCGGCCTGCTTTATAATGGCGACACGAGCGATCCGGTGCGCGCCAAATTTTATGGCGACGCGCAGGAGAAGATCAACGCTGCCTCGACTGAACTGCTCTTCTTCCAGCTCGAATTGAACCGGCTCGACGATGCGCTGATCGAAGGACTTTGGGAGGGTCCGCTCGCGCATTACCGGCCCTGGCTTGAGGACATCCGCAAGGACAAGCCTTATGAGCTTCCGGACGACATCGAGAGGCTGTTCCACGAAAAATCGGTGACCGGTTACAGCGCCTGGAACAGGCTGTTCGACGAGACGATCTCAGCTTTGCGCTTCCGCGTCGGCGACGAGGAGCTGGCGCTCGAACCCGTCCTCAATCTCATGCAGGACCCGCGCGAAGAGGTCCGCAAGCAGGCGGCCGAAGCGATCGGCGTCACGCTCAAAGCCAATGCCCGTATTTTCGGGCAGATCACCAATGTTCTCGCCAAGGACAAGGAAATTTCGGACCGCTGGCGCGGCTTTCAGGATGTCGCCGATGGCCGGCATTTAGCCAACCGCGTCGAGCGCGAAGTCGTCGATGCGCTCGTCGCCGCCGTGCATGCGGCCTATCCGCGCTTGTCGCACCGCTATTACAAGCTCAAGGCGAAATGGTTCGGCAAGGACGCGCTCGATTATTGGGATCGCAATGCGCCGCTGCCGAATGTCGCAACGCGGGATTTCGCCTGGAACGATGCGCGCGAGACCGTGCTCGACGCCTATGGTGCCTTTTCGCCGAAGATGGCGCAGATCGCCCAGCGCTTCTTCGACGAGAATTGGATCGACGCGCCGGTGCGCCCTGGCAAGGCGCCGGGCGCTTTCGCACATCCGACAGTGCCGTCAGCGCATCCTTATGTATTGCTCAATTATCTCGGCAAGCCGCGCGATGTGATGACGCTTGCGCATGAACTGGGGCATGGCGTGCATCAAGTCCTCGCTGCGCCGAACGGCGCGCTGATGGCGCCTACGCCTTTGACGCTCGCCGAAACCGCCTCCGTCTTCGGCGAGATGCTGACCTTCCGTGCTTTGCTTGCCAAGACGAAATCGGTGAGCGAACGCCGCGCTATGCTCGCCGCCAAGGTCGAGGATATGATCAATACGGTCGTGCGGCAGATCGCTTTCTATACGTTCGAACGCAAGGTCCACATCGAACGGCGCAACGGCGAGTTGACGACCGACAAGATCGACGAACTTTGGATGAGCGTTCAGGCCGAAAGCTTAGGTCCGTCGGTCCGCCTCGGGCCGGGCTACGAGACCTTCTGGGCCTATATCCCGCATTTCGTCCACTCGCCCTTCTATGTCTATGCTTATGCCTTCGGCGACTGCCTGGTGAATTCGCTCTATGGCGTCTATCAGAAGGCGCAGGACGGTTTCGCAGAGCGCTATCTCGCCATGCTGTCGGCGGGCGGCACCAAACATCATTCGGAACTGCTCGCGCCCTTCGGCCTCGATGCGCGCGATCCCGCCTTCTGGCAGATCGGCCTCGGCATGATCGAGGGGCTGATCGCCGAACTCGAGGAGCTGGAAGGCAAGGACTAGTCCGTCACTTCAGGTCGACATCATAGATCAGCATCGAGCAACTGTGCTTGCTGCCGACGTCCGCACACAGCGTAATCGGATAGCTGTCGCGGCCGCGATAAGTGTCGAACGCCATGCGGCGGCGCTTTGGCGAAGGAGGCGCTGGTGAAATGATAGCCGGGCCCTTCGCGGAACTTCATCGCGCAAAAGGACTTTGCGTCGGTCGCGACCTGAACGGTCACATGATCATTGCGATCGGGAAAGAAACTGACGGGTGAGAATTGGCATCGGCATGCGCCACGGAGCCGAAACCTGCCGCAAGGCAGGCGCCCGCCGCCAATGAAGCCAATATGTGCATATCTCCCTGGAATCTGAACAGAGGAAGCATAGATCCTGCCAAGGCTCCGCCGTGCCCTGGCGCACACAGGACTGATTTCCCCGCTCACCGAATATTTCGGTGCAGCGCTGGTCGCGCTGCGTTAGGAACCCTTGATGAATGAATCCGATCGTTTCTCCGCCCGCGCCGCGCGGCATTTACGCGTCGGCGCGCATGTGGGCTCCGCCGCAGCGCGGATCGCCGGCGCGCGGCTCCTCACCGGCAAGGCAGATGATGCGGCCAGCGCCGCGGCGCTGGCGCAGGCGCTCGGGCGTCTGAAGGGCCCGATGATGAAGGTCGCGCAAATGCTCGCGACCATTCCCGATGCGTTGCCGCCGGAATATGCGCAGAGCCTCGCACAATTGCAGGCGCATGCGCCACCGATGGGCGCGGCTTTCGTCAAGCGCCGCATGCAGGCTGAACTCGGGCCAGACTGGCAGGCGAAATTCGAGAAATTCGATTTGCATCCCGCTGCTGCCGCCTCGCTCGGCCAAGTGCATCAGGCTCAGACGCATGAGGGGCAATGGCTGGCCTGCAAGCTGCAATATCCCGACATGGCCTCTGCCGTCGAAGCCGACCTGAAACAGCTCGACATGATCTTCGCGCTGCATCGGCGGATGCGGCCGGTGATCGATACGCGCGAGATCGCCAAGGAGATCGCGGCACGGCTGCGCGAAGAACTGGACTATCGCCGCGAGGCGCAGCACGCGGCGCTCTATGCCGAAATGTTGGCGCCCTATGCGGACATCCGCGTGCCGAAGATCGATGCCACATTGTCGACGCAGCGGCTTTTGTCTATGCAATGGCTCGAGGGCCGGCCTATCCGCGCCGCCTTCACCGCCTTGCAAGACGAGCGCAATATAATCGGCGCGGCGCTGTTTCACGCCTGGTGGATTCCCTTCAGCCATTACGGCGTCATCCACGGCGATCCGCATCTCGGCAATTACACCGTGTTCGGTGACAGCCAGGCCGAGGGCGTCAATCTCTTCGACTACGGCTGCATCCGCATCTTCCCGCCGCGCATCGTCGCGAGCGTCGTCGATCTTTATAAAGGCCTGCTGCATGGCGACGGGCCGCGGGTCGTCCACGCCTATGAGACCTTCGGTTTCCGCGGCCTCAGCAAGGCGACCATCGAGGCGCTCAATATTTGGGCACGCTTTATTTATGGGCCGATCCTCGACGATCGCATCCGGACTGTCGCCGATGGCATTTCGCCGGGACTTTACGGGCGGCGGGAGGCCTTCTCCGTCCATGAGGCGTTGCGGGCGCATGGCCCGGTGACCATTCCGCGCGAGTTCGTCTTCATGGACCGCGCCGCGATCGGTCTCGGTGCTGCCTTCCTGCATCTCGACGCGAAGCTCAATTTCTATCGGCTCTTCAATGCGGCCATCGACGGCTTCGGGCTTGAGGCGCTGACCGCCCGGCAAGCGGCGGCTCTAACCAATGCCGGGCTCCCGCAACCGGAATAAAGCCTATAGAAAATAGCCTCTAGCCAAGCCGACAAAGGGTTTGGTATACAGTATGTCAGCAACGGCAAACGCTGGTTTGCGCCCCTCTTGACGAAGGGCGGCGATCGCGGTTTGTCGAATGTTCGGCCACGGCGGAGATCACCGCCGCAACAGCCGCCGAACCAGGAGGAATGATGAGCGAGCCGCAAATTGCAATTGCCGGTGGGCACCCGGACATGGATTACGCCGAGCACGAACGCACCTATCAGATGTTCACGACCTTCGTGAAATACGGCACGGTCGGCATCATCGCCGTCATGGTTCTTCTCGCTATTTTCACTCTCTAAGCCGCTCGGCCGTCGCGCAGCTGCATAGCTGCGGGAGAGTTCCGATTGACGACGAGGTGGTCTCCCCGCCTCCGGCATTTTGCGATGCGCCGTTTGCCGGCGCATCGAAATCCCCTGCCTTTTAGCTAGCTGTCGGAGGTTTTTCATGCGTATCGCCGTGCCGGCGGAAACAGATCCCGGTGAAGCGCGCGTCGCCGCGACGCCCGAGACCGTGAAAAAATACATCGGCCTCGGTGCTGATGTCGCCGTCCAAAGCGGGGCAGGCGCGAAATCCGGTATTCTGGATTCGGAATATACCGCTGCGGGCGCGACCGTCGTCGCCGGCAGCCCTGTTGCCGATGCCGATGTCATTCTGCGTGTGCGCCGCCCGGCCCCGGCAGAACTCACCGGCGCCAAGAACAACGCCGTCGTCGTCGCGATCATGGACCCCTATGACCACGTCGCGGAGTTGAAGGGCCTGGCGCAAACGGGCGCCAGCCTCTTCGCCATGGAACTGATGCCGCGTATCACGCGCGCCCAGGTCATGGACGTGCTGTCGAGCCAGGCCAATCTCGCGGGCTACCGCGCCGTCGTCGATGCGGCGGAAGAATTCGGCCGCGCCATTCCGATGATGATGACGGCGGCGGGCACGGTGCCGGCAGCCAAGATGTTCATCATGGGCGTCGGCGTCGCCGGCTTGCAGGCGATCGCCACGGCGCGCCGTCTCGGCGGCATCGTCACCGCGACCGACGTGCGCCCAGCGACGAAGGAACAGGTCGTTTCGCTCGGTGCGAAGTTCATCGCCGTCGAGGACGATGAGTTCAAGCAGGCGGAAACAGCTGGCGGCTATGCCAAGGAAATGTCGGCCGCCTATCAGGAAAAGCAGAAGGCGCTGACCGCCTCGCACATCGCGAAGCAGGACATCGTCATCACCACGGCGCTGATCCCGGGCCGCAAGGCGCCGGTGCTCATCACCGAAGAAATGGTCGCCTCGATGCGGCCCGGCTCGGTGATCGTCGATCTTGCCGTCGAACGCGGCGGCAATTGCGTTCTGTCGAAAGCGGGTGAGATCATCATCTCGCCGAACGGCGTGAAGATCGTCGGCCATCTCAATGTCGCAGGTCGTCTCGCGGCCACAGCCTCGTCGCTCTACGCGCGCAACCTCTTCGCATTCGTCGAAACGATGATCGACAAGAGCGCGAAGTCGCTTGCAGTCAACTGGGACGACGAACTCGTCAAAGCGACGCTCCTGACCAAGGACGGCACGCTCACCCATCCGAATTTTCAAGCCGCTGCCTAACGGCGCATCAAGATAAAGGGGGGAGACAATGACAGACATTACCCCGCAACAGCTTCTCGAAAAAACCAAAGACGCCGCTGATGCGGCACAAGCCTATGTCGATCAACTGGCACATGGCGGCGGCGCCGCTGCCCATATTCTTTCGGGCGGCGCCATCGATCCTTTCGTCTTCCGTCTCGCGATCTTCGCTCTGGCGGTTTTCGTCGGCTACTATGTCGTCTGGTCGGTTACGCCGGCCCTGCACACGCCGCTAATGTCGGTGACCAACGCGATCTCCTCGGTGATCGTGGTCGGTGCGCTGCTCTCCGTCGGCGTCGATCTCACCACCGGCGATACGGGCGGCATTCTCGCCCGCATCTTCGGCTTCATCGCCCTGATCCTCGCTTCGGTGAATATCTTCGGCGGCTTCCTCGTCACCGAGCGCATGCTCGCAATGTACAAGAAGAAGGGCTGAGCCGATGAACGCCAATCTTGCGGCGCTCCTCTATCTTGTCGCCGGCATTCTCTTCATTCTGGCGCTGCGCGGCCTGTCCTCGCCCGCGTCCTCGCGAAAAGGCAATCGCTTCGGCATGGCCGGCATGGCGATCGCCATCTTGACGACGCTCGCCTATCAGCGTCCGGCCGGCCTTGGCGCCTGGGCGCTCGTGGTTCTCGGCATTGCGATCGGCGGCGGTATTGGCGCCTGGCGTGCCCGCACCGTGCAGATGACGGCGATGCCGCAACTCGTCGCCTCGTTCCACGCGCTCGTCGGCCTCGCCGCCGTGCTCGTCGCGGCTGGCGCGCTCTACGCGCCGAGCGCCTTTGGCATCGGCGTGCCGGGCGATATCCACGGTCAAAGCCTCGTCGAAATGTCGATCGGCGTGGCCATCGGCGCGATCACCTTCACCGGCTCGATCATCGCCTTCTTGAAGCTCGACGGCCGCATGTCGGGCAAGCCAATCCTGCTGCCGCAGCGCCATGTCATCAATGGCGGCCTGGCGCTCCTGCTGGTGCTCCTCATCATCTTCTTCGTGATGACCCAAAGCCCGGTGCTGTTCTGGATCATCGCCTTCCTGTCGTTTGCCCTCGGCGTGCTCATCATCATCCCGATCGGCGGCGCGGACATGCCCGTCGTCGTCTCGATGCTGAACTCGTATTCGG
>CAZXXA010000044.1:0-26355 GCA_964644615.1 uncultured Methylovirgula sp.
TATAGATGTAGCAGGCATGCGCGCTCATCGCGAAGGACGCGACGAGGCAGCCTTCGATCAGGAGATGCGGATCATTGCGCATGATCTCGCGGTCTTTGCAGGTGCCGGGCTCGGACTCATCCGCGTTGACGACGAGATAGGACGGCCGCGCCGGGTCGGGCTTCGGCATGAAGGACCATTTGAGACCGGTCGGGAAACCGGCGCCGCCGCGGCCGCGCAGGCCCGAGGCCTTCATTTCATTGATGATCCAATCCTTGCCCTTCTCGATCAGGCCCTTCGTATTGTCCCACGCGCCACGCGCACGCGCGCCTTTCAGGCCGCGGTCGCCGAAGCCGTAGAGATTGGTGAAGATGCGATCCTTGTCCTCGAGCATCTTACGCCTTCCCTCCCGGCTGGCCGGTCGAATGTTTCATCTCCTGCTTCGCCCGCTCATTGGCAGGCTCGGCGGGGTTTTCGCTTTGCGTCGCATGTTCGGCTGCTGCCGCCGCCCGATCACCGGCCCGCGGTGCGCCATGGAACGACTGCGGGCCGCTGCGGCCATCGACGCCATATAAAGAGGTCAGCGACGTCAGTCCGCCCGTTGGCTCCGAGGAGACACGGCCCATCTGCGATCCAGTCTTCACCGGCCGGCCGGCCGCGAGATCGTCGAGCAGCTTCTCGAAATTCTCGGCCGTCAGATCCTCATAATAATCGTCGTTGATCTGTACCATCGGCGCATTGCAGCAGGCACCGAGGCACTCAACTTCGAGCCAGGAGAAATTGCCATCGGCGCTGACCCGGCCCTGCTCGCCGACCTTGCGCTTCAGCACATCCTTGATTGCATCGGCGCCCGCTAATACGCAGGGCGTCGTACCGCAGAATTGGACGTAATGCTTGCCGACCGGGGACAGGTTGAACATCGTGTAGAAGGTCGCGACCTCCAGCACGCGGATGTACGGCATGCCGAGCATTTCGGCGACCGTCTCGATTGCCTTTTGCGGCAGCCAATAATTATTCTGCTTCTGCGCTTTCCACAGCAGCGGCACGACCGCAGAAGCCTGCCGGCCCGGCGGATATTTGCCGATCTCCCTCTCGCACCAGGCGAGATTTTCCGGCGTGAAAGCGAAGCTTTCCGGCTGTTGTTCGGCGAGACGACGGACACTCATCGATCGACCTCCCCGAAGACGATATCGATTGAACCCAGAATGGCGCTAACGTCGGCGAGCATGGATTTGCGGCAGAGGAAGTCCATCGCCTGCAGATGCGCGAAGCCCGGCGCCCTGATCTTGCAGCGATAGGGCTTATTGGTACCATCGGCGACGAGATAAACGCCGAACTCGCCCTTCGGCGCTTCGACGGCGGCATAGACTTCGCCCGCCGGCACATGGAAACCTTCGGTATAAAGCTTGAAATGATGGATGAGCGCCTCCATCGAGCGCTTCATCTCCGGCCGCGTCGGCGGCACGACCTTGTGCTGCGGCGTCGCGACAGGCCCCTGGCCATCGGCACGCATCAGCTTCTCGACGCATTGCTGCATGATCCTGACGGACTGCCGCATCTCTTCCATGCGGATCACCTGGCGATCGTAATTGTCGCCATGGCGACCGACCGGAATGTCGAAATCCATTTCCTCGTAGCACTCATAGGGCTGCGACTTGCGCAGATCCCACGGCGCACCCGAGCCGCGCACCATCACACCGGAAAAGCCCCAGGCCCAGCAGTCTTTGAGGCTCACAATGCCGATATCGACATTGCGCTGCTTGAAGATGCGGTTCTCGATGAAGAGCTCTTGCAGATCGTCGCAGACCTTGAGGAAGGGCTCGCACCAGGCGCCGATGTCTTCGATCAGCTGCGGCGGGCAATCGAGATGCACGCCGCCGGGGCGGAAATAATTCGCGTGCATGCGTGCGCCGGACGCCCGCTCATAGAAAACCATGAGCTTTTCGCGCTCTTCGAAGCCCCAGAGCGGCGGCGTCAAAGCGCCGACGTCGAGCGCTTGTGTCGTGACGTTCAAAAGATGCGAGAGAATGCGGCCGATTTCGCAGAAAAGCACGCGCAGCAGCTGGCCGCGGCGCGGCACGTCCATGCCGAGCAGTTTTTCGATGGCGAGGCAGAAGGCATGCTCTTGATTCATCGGCGCGACATAATCGAGCCGGTCGAAATAGGGCACGTTCTGCAGATAGGTCCGCGCCTCCATCAGCTTTTCAGTGCCGCGATGGAGCAGGCCGATATGCGGATCGACGCGCTCAACGATCTCGCCATCGAGTTCGAGGACGAGACGCAGCACGCCATGCGCCGCCGGATGCTGCGGTCCGAAGTTGATGCTGAAGTTGCGAACTGCGCCTTCTGCCATGATGTGTCTTCAGCCTTCCCTGCCCGGTCCTTGCGGCGCGGTTATCCGACGAGCGCGCTGGCGGCCTGCGTTTTGCGCGCCACGCGATCGTTGAACATATCCCAATTTACGATCATTCTTTCATGACGGCCCTGGCCGATCAGATCGATCCCGTCATGGCCACGCACGGCGAAACTCACCTTTTTGCCTTCGACCGCCACACATTCCGCATCGACGGTGACGGTCAAGCCGGGCGGCGTCGCCGCCAGATGATCGAAGGCGACCGCGATACCGAGACTTCCCTCGCCTGGATCGAGATGGTCCTTCAGCAGTTCGATGCAGGCCCATTCGAATAGGCCGACCATGAAGCCCGTCGCAAAGACGTTCGGCATGGCGCTGAAGTCGGGCGATTCCGGATAGAGAAAAGGCACCGTCTTGTTCTCGGTGACCTTGAAGATCAGCCGATGCGTCAGGCCGGGTTGAAGGCTCGCCTTCATTGCGGCTTTTCCTCGTCGCGCGAGGCCTTCTCGTCGCCGGGCAGCACGTAATCGACTGCGCCTTCCCAAGGCGACAGGAAATCGAAGCTGCGGAACGCCTGATTGAGATGCACCGGCTCGTAGACGACGCGCTTCTGCTCGTCGTTGTAGCGGAGTTCGACATAGCCGGTCATCGGGAAATCCTTACGCATCGGATGTCCCGAGAAACCGTAGTCGGTGAGAATGCGGCGTAGATCCGAATGGCCGGAGAAGATGATGCCGAAGAGATCGTAGGCTTCGCGCTCGAACCAGTTGGCGCCCGGATAAAGTTCCATAAGCGACGCGACCGGCTGATCCTCGTCGACGCCGACCTTCACGCGGATGCGCCGATTGTGCTTCGGCGAGAGAAGATGCGTCACCACATCGAAGCGCGGCACGCGGGCCGGATAATCGACGGCGGTCAGATCGGTAAAGTTGACAAAGAGACAGGACGGATCGTCACGCAGATAGCGCACCGTCTCGATCAGACGATCGGGCGCGACGGTTAACGTCAGTTCGCCAAAGGCGGTCGAGACATCGGTGATCGCGCCCGGCAGCGACTTCGCGATTGCGTCTCCCAGACCTTTAAGCTCGCCATCCGGCATTGTCGTCTCTTTCAGATCCAACTTGGTTTACCGCATGATCTTTGTCCGAAAAGTCTGCAACTTTTCGGGATCATGCCTTTGTCTCTCCGCATGATCTTTGTCCCAAAAGTCTGCAACTTTTCGGGATCATGCTTTAGCGCTCAATCGTCCCTGTCCGGCGGATCTTCTTCTGCAAGAGAAGGATGCCGTAGACGAGCGCCTCCGCCGACGGCGGGCAGCCCGGCACATAGATGTCCACCGGCACGATACGATCGCAGCCGCGCACGACCGAATAGGAATAGTGGTAGTAGCCGCCGCCATTGGCGCAGGAGCCCATAGAGATGACGTAACGCGGCTCCGGCATCTGGTCGTAGACCTTGCGCAGAGCGGGCGCCATTTTATTGGTCAGCGTGCCGGCGACGATCATCACGTCCGACTGGCGCGGCGAAGCGCGCGGCGCGAAACCGAAGCGCTCGATGTCATAACGCGGCATCGACGCTTGCATCATTTCGACCGCACAGCAGGCCAGACCGAAGGTCATCCACATCAGCGAGCCGGTACGCGCCCAATTGATGAGTTCGGCGGTCGTCGTGACGAGAAAGCCCTTATCGGCCAGCTGATCGTTGATCGACAGAAAAGCCGGGTCCTTCGCGTTGATCGGACGGCCCGTCGCCGGATGAACCAGACCCGCGGGGCCGGTTTCGAGAGCGGGGTTCAATCCCATTCGAGCGCTCCCTTCTTCCACTCATAGATGAAGCCGATGGTCAGCACGCCCAGGAAGATGAGCATGGCCCAGAAACCCGCCGAGCCAGCCGTGCGAAAGGCGGCAGCCCAGGGGAACAGGAAGGCCACTTCGAGATCGAAGACGATGAACAGCAGCGAGACGAGATAGAACCGCACGTCGAATTTCATGCGCGCGTCATCGAAGGCGTTGAAGCCGCATTCATAGGCCGAGAGCTTTTCCGAATCGGGAGCTTTGAAGGCCAGTAGGAAGGGCGCGACGAGCAGCGCGCCTGAGATCAAAGCGGCGACCGCCATGAACACCACGAGCGGCAGATAATCGCTGAGCAAATTGGGCATGATCGAACCTGGCTCGGCCGAAGCGGGCCGCTAAAGGTCGGAAAGCGATCACAAGGGCGGGTTTCCGGCTGCACGTCCCTATCGCAGTGCAAAGACGTGCGCAAGATGCCGGGAATACCAGCACGCTACGCTGCCGCCCTATTGCGCACAAGCGCGGCGCTGCCGCCACAGGCCACGCTTCCCAGGCCCTGACGGCGGAAAATTTAGAGATATTATAAAAATAGCGCAAGTTACGATAATTTTAGAGCAATCGGCTTCTCTATACCGGAAATTCTGGAAATGAGAATAGATTGCGGGCGTTCTGCCGGGGCTGCACAAAGCCTTGAGAGCGCACGCTCGCAACTCTCCCCTGCGCGATCGGCATTGCTCATTACGTCGTCGCGCCGCGGCAGCGTGTGAACTGTGCGAATTCAAACGCCGCCGCGTACCGCGAATTTTTCCTGGATTTCCGCCACCGGCATTTTCACCAGATCTTGATCCACTTCGGCGCGAATCGCGGCACGCAGTGCCGCCGAATAGATTTTGCGAATCGCGCCGAGCGCGCGCGGCGGCGCGACCATCGTCAAATGCCGGATTGTGCCGGCTGCGATCAATTCGTCGAGGCGTTTGGCGACGGACGCTAGAAACGCGGTCTCCTCCATATCGTGATAATCGACGGGTTCGATGCTGCTGCGCGCGGTTGTCGCCGATTCCTGAACACGGCCCGGCCGGTCCGTGACGATGTCGCGGTTGGGCGGGCTCTTATGCTCCAGCACGTCGCGGGTGACGAAGATGGGGAATTCGGCGTCGCCCTCGTTCTCGAAGAAGAGCGCTTTGCGCCCGTCGCATACGATGAGCCAGTCCGCATGTTTGATCCGAGTGGTCATGAGACCTCCAGCGTTTTGAGCCGCTCATGAGGTTGGCGTCGTCATTCAGCTGAATTCCATTCAGCTGAAATTTTGCGCGTCGAAATCCTGACAGGATAGATCGAATTCGGCGAGGCCGGATTCCAGGTAGTCCGACAGGAGCGGAATGCCAAGAAGATAGACCGAGGTTTCCATTTCCTGCCGTGTCCGCGCATCCGACACGGCAACCCGCCATTCGCGGGCGCTGTAATCGCCACGGCCGGTCCAGACCAAAGCCGTGAGATCCGCCTTCTCATCATCGTCAAGCGCATCGATGAAAGCGGTCAGCTCCTGGTGGATCGGGCCATAGGCTTCATCGGTCAATATGCTGCGGCTTTCGTCATCGGTTGGATTGGAATCGTCGGCTTCCAAACCTTCGTCTTCGGCATCGAGTTCGCGCGCCTTCGCGATAATGAAACACACTTTATCGGTATTGATATCCGGCAATGGAAGATCGGGATCGGCCGCTTTGCTCTTGTCCTTCGCTGTGTCATTTCTGGCCATGTCACTTCCTCGATGTCACTGAATAACAAGCATTGATGGGAACGCCGGCTACACGTCTTTGACAAGCCTCTTTCAAGATCGGCCAAGGTCTTCTCGGAAGTCTGGCTCAGCCGCGCTGCTTGAGCTAACTTAAGCTATGCGACCCCTTTGCTCATCGTCAGCTTAGGCGTTGTATTGGTAACGTCACAGATGCTTTTCGGATCCACTACCCTGCTGCCTCGCCCGATCCATTTGGAAGGTGTCGGCAAACGCTCTTACCAAAGTAGAAGAGACTGACATGTCAGATGGCGTTCACGAACTCGCGGCAGATACTGTACCGAAGCCCGCGACGCCCGCTGCCAGCGTGCGCGTCACCGCGCGGGCGCTGCTCGTCGGCGACCGCATCGATGCGGCTGGGCTCGAACGCGGCGACATGATTGCCGCCGTGCCGCTCGCGATGCGGCTGGCGCCGACCAAATTCATCGCCGTCTATCGCTTCGGCGTTGTCGTCTTCGCCGGCCTCACCGCAGCGGAAGAAACCAACTTTCTCGAAAAGATCGCCGGCCGGGTCATCGGCAAGCCGGACGGCAAGCATGATGAAACCGCCATTCTGGAGATCCGTTCCGATTTCGACGACCGCGTGCCGCCGGGCGGCCCGGTCGAAATTCCCAATCTCTCGGCTGCCCGCTTCCTGGTCATTGCCGACGCGCTGGCGAAATCGGTTTCGCTCGCCCGCGACGAAGGCAAGCTCGGCGGCGTCTTCGACATTATCGAGCCTTTTGCCGCGCAGCTCGCCAGCACAGGCCGAGCACCCTGGAACCGCCGCTCGATGCTGAAGCTGATCGGCCAGGCGCTTCTCGCGCAGCATCGCATTTCGGGCCGCGTGGCGGTCGAGGAAAAGCCGGACATTCTCTGGGACCATCCGGGACTTGAGCGCCTCTACACCCGCCTCGAAGACGAATATGAGCTGAGCGAGCGCGCCAAGGCGGTGTCGCAAAAGCTCGGCGTCATCGTCGAGACGGGCCAGGCGCTGACCGATATTTTCGATGTCGACAGATCGACCCGGCTCGAAGCGGTGATCGTTCTCCTGATTCTCGCCGAGTTCATTGTCGCGGTGCTGCAGATCGTACTGCATTTCGGCACGCGTTAGGTTACGTCCGTAGCATATGCTTGCCGACGAGGCGCACCGTGCTCGCTTGCGGGCCTTTGATACCCTCTTCTTCACTGAAGCTGACGCGGGCGCCGACTTCCAATTTATCGAAGCCGCCGTCGATCACGCTGTTGCGGTGGAAATAGATCTCGCGATCGTCGGCGGTGCGGACGAAGCCGAAACCGTCTTCGCGTTGCAGATTGACGACCGTCGCGAGTGGCGGCCCGTCATGCACCTTCACTTCACGGCGTATGCGCCGCACCTGGTCCTGCAATTGGCGCCGCGCTCGCTTAAAGGCCTCGTCGACCGCAAAGCGCGGATTCTGAAAACGTTCGTCGGCCGGCGGCGTGCGTGCCGCCGTGACGTTGCGGCCATCCGGCAAGGCGAGATCGATGGTGACAATGTAAAGACCGCCGGTCTTGTGATGATCACCCGGCGCCTTGATCGCGACGCGACAGGATGTGATGCGCCCGAACCGGGTTTCGAGCTTGCCGATCCACTCCTCCGCCCGCTGCCGCAGATCAGGTGAGGCTGCCATTCCCTGGAAATCGATTTGGGCGGGAACCTGCATGATCCTCTCCTTTCTTCGCTTCTCGGTCCTTTGAATCTTAGCTCTTCCGTTTTTGAAGTCTCCGTTGCGAGGCCAAGTCCGAACATCCAAGCCCGAATATCTAAGTCCAAACACCCAAGTCCGACATTCGAGCCTGGACATCAGATCTGAACATAAGGTTGAGCCGAGAAATCTGCCACGTTGCGCGCGCACTGTCAGCCTGGCGGTGCTTGCCCGCCGCCCTCTCGAGATCGCGGTTCGATCAAGTTCAAGCTAGGGACAAAGCTCCCAAGAGCGCGACACCAGCGTCGCGCCCTACGGGCCAATGTTTTGCGCCGCTCTCTGTTCCCGCGCTGCGGCTTAAGCAGCCTTGTTCATGGTCGAGCGCACATCATCCATGATCTTGCTCGTCCCTGAGCCATAGTCATTGACGGCGGTCCGCATAAACTGCGACTGCACCTCGATGACCTCCGGCATGCTTTTGCAGCTTGTCAGGCTAGAGATGAATTGGCTTTGCGCTTCGAGCCGGTGCCCGAAAAAGTGCAAAGTCTCGGACAGCATCGTTAAAGGCAGATCTATGCAGGCCTTCCGCCAGGCAGCCTGCAAGGGAGCCGCCATTTGAAACGCATCATCTTGTGACGGCATGCTACCGAAGCCAAGTTGCTCACTCATCGTCGTCTCCTCCATACCATCGTGTCGCGATTTGAGTGGAACGCGTATCAACGCGACTTGATTTAGGTCATTATCCGCGATTTATACGTTTTTACTTGTCCTTCCGTCCTTTGCACTGCCCTCGCGCCGACGATGAAATCTGTGCCGGACTCGCGACGGCGCGCTGACAACAAGCGCCAGGAAAAGCGCAATGGTTCCGAGACCACATTCCGCGATTGGCATGCCAAAAAGCCGTCTGGGTCGCGAAATCGTCGTCGTTCTTTTTGTCAAACTCGCGATTATTTCGCTCGCGGCCGTTTTTATTTTCGGCCCTGGCCAGCGCCCTCAAATCGACGCAGCCAAGGTCGCGGCGCATCTCATCAATAGCCCGCCGCCCGCCGCAGCAAATCTAACACTCGGCACTCCGCAGAGGAAGACTCCATGACCCCTTCGCTCGACGTCGTTACGCTGTCGCGGCTGCAGTTCGGCTTGACTGCAATGTATCATTTTCTGTTCGTGCCGCTGACGCTTGGCCTCGCCATCCTTCTCGTCGTGATGGAGAGCGTCTATGTGATGACCGGCCGGGCGATCTGGCGCCAGATGACGCAATTCTGGGGCACGCTCTTCGGCATCAATTTCGCGCTCGGCGTCGCGACCGGCATCACGATGGAATTCCAGTTCGGCATGAACTGGGCCTATTACAGCCACTATGTCGGCGACATTTTCGGCGCGCCGCTCGCGATCGAAGGCTTGATGGCCTTCTTCCTCGAAGCGAGCTTCATCGGCCTCTTTTCTTCGGCTGGGACAGGCTGTCGCGACCGGCGCATTTCGCCGTCACCTGCCTTGTCGCGCTTGGCTCCAATCTCTCGGCGTTGTGGATCCTGATCGCCAACGGCTGGATGCAGCATCCCGTCGGCTCGCACTTCAATCCCGACACGATGCGGATGGAAGTCACCAATTTTAAAACCGTGCTGTTCAATCCGGTCGCGCAAGACAAGTTCGTTCATACCGTCAGCGCCGGCTATGTGACTGGCGCCATCTTCGTCGCTTCGATCAGCGCTTTTTATCTATTGCGCGGCCGCCATATCGAGATGGCCAAACGCTCGATGGCGGTTGCGGCGAGTTTCGGCCTCGCTGCAGCCCTCTCGGTCGTCGTGCTTGGCGACGAGAGCGGTTATACGGCCGGCGCCAATCAGCGGATGAAGATCGCCGCGATCGAGGCGATGTGGCACACGGAAAAGGCGCCCGCCTCCTTCACCCTTTTCGGCATCCCCAATGAAGTCACCCATCAGACGGATTTTGCCGTGCGCATTCCCTGGGCGCTCGGCCTCATCGTCACCCGCTCGTTGAATACGCCCGTGCCGGGTATCGTCCCGCTCGTCGAACAGGCGAAGAAGCGGATCGTCACCGGGCTCGACGCCTATAAAGCGCTGCAGAAACTCCGCAAGAACCGTGACGACCCTGTCGCGCATGACGATCTCGCCGCGAACGGCGAGACGCTCGGCTATGCGCTGCTCTTGAAGGGACAGCGGCCAGACATTGAGAACGCGACGCCGGAGCAGATCGAGAAAGCCGCCTGGACGACTGTGCCTGCGGTGCTGCCGCTCTTCTTCAGTTTCCGCATCATGGTCGGGCTCGGCTTCTTCTTCATCGCGCTGTTCGCGACGACCTTCTATTTCGTCTCGGCGCGCAAGATCGAACGGACGCGCCCGCTTCTATGTCATCCTCTTTTCTCTGCCCTTGCCCTGGGTGGCGGCCGAACTCGGCTGGTTCGTCTCGGAGGTCGGGCGCCAGCCCTGGGTGATCGAAGGCGTGCTGCCGACATTCCTCGCCGTATCGAGCATCTCGGCTGCCAATGTCGTGACGACGCTCATCGGCTTTGTCGTCTTCTACTCGGCGCTGCTCATCATCGACGTCTATCTGATGGTGAAGACGGTCCGATATGGACCGAGCGAATTGCCCGCACATCCGGGCACGCCCGTCGCTGCTCTGCCGACAGCCGCCGAATAAGCCTCGGGAATACCGACCATGCTGACCTATGAGACATTGCGCATCATCTGGTGGGTGCTGCTTGGCATTCTGCTGATCGGCTTTGCCGTGATGGATGGCTTCGACCTCGGCGCCGCCGTGCTCATGCCCTTCATCGGTAAGACGGATAGTGAGAGACGCATCATCGTCAACGCCGTCGGGCCCGTCTGGGAGGGCAATCAGGTCTGGCTCATCCTCGGCGGTGGCACGATCTTTGCGGCTTGGCCCTATCTTTATGCGGTGGCCTTTTCCGGCTTCTATCTGGCGATGTTTCTGGTGCTCGCCGCGCTTATTCTGCGGCCGGTGGCGATCACCTATCGCTCGAAAGTCCCTTATGCGCTCTGGCACGCGGTCGCCGACTGGGCGCTCTTCATCAGCGGCATCGTACCGGCCCTGATCTTCGGTGTCGCGCTCGGCAATGCACTGCAAGGCGTGCCGTTCCGCTTCGATGAGACGATGCGGATGAACTATGAGGGCAATCTGATGGGGCTCCTGAATCCCTTTGCCCTGCTCTGCGGCGTGACGAGCGTCGCGATGCTCGTCATGCAAGGCGCGGCCTTTCTGGCTGCCAAGACCGACGAGCCCGTCGCTGGACGCGCGGCTTCAATCGGGCGCCGCGCCGCGCTTCTGACCTTCCTGCTTTTCGCGATCGGCGGCCTCCGGGTGGCTTTCGGCATTCACGACTACGTCATCACCAGCACGCCGACTCCCTCTGGCCCCTCCGATCCGCTCGCCAAAACCGTCGCGATCCAGGCTGGCGCGTGGCTCAAGGATTACGCGGTCTATCCCGCCTTCATTGCGGTGCCTGCTCTCGGCTTCCTCGGCACGGCGCTCGCCGCCGTGCTGCTCGGCCGCCGCGACGGTCTCGGCTTTGTCTCGAGCAGTATCGGTGTTGCTGGTATCGTCGGCACGATCGGGGTCAGCATGTTTCCCTTCCTGCTGCCATCGTCCATCGAACCCAATGCGAGCCTGACGGTGTGGGACGCGTCGTCGAGTCGGCTGACGCTGACATTGATGCTCTTTGTGACGGCGGTCTTCCTGCCGCTCATCATCATCTACACGTCCTTCGTCTATCGCGTGATGCGCGGCCGCGTGTTGAAAAGCTTCATCGAGGAAAATTCCAAAACGGTCTATTGAGCTTGGCGCGGCGGGCCGCCAAGGATCAATCCATAAGGATCAATCCATGTGGTACTTCAGCTGGATTTTGGGTGTCGGTTTTGCCGCCGCCTTTTCGATTCTCAACGCAATGTGGCTCGAACTCACCGACACCGAAAAGCAAACCGAAATGCCGCCGCCGGACGATAGCTCCCGCGCCTAGAGCATCGAAGTTCGGACAACTCCGACGCCGGGATCAACTGACAACAGTGATCCGACTTTAGCGCCTGGATGGCCGGATCATAGGGTGTCCAGAAGGACGCCCGTCTTTCGACGGGCTATGTCCGGCCATGACACAGTTGATTTGAAAGGCGCGTCTGGGCTTCCTGGACTATTCCCGCGCGGCTGTCGCGCCATCCATGAACAGGCTCATATGGAGCTGCCGCGCCTTCAAGAGGCAAGCAAGGAAGAGGATGAAGCTCACGAGATCGAGCGGCAGCACCCACCACGCGAGATTGGAGGTGAGCAGGCCGTCGAAGGCGCCGTGCAGGAAGGCTGGCACCAGCCAGCCGATCGCCAGAAGGATCGGCCATCCCTTCGGCCGCAGCACGACGAGGCCGATGAAATAGCCTGAAATACCGGCCCAGGCGAAATGCGCGATAATGCTGTCGAGGCTGCGCGGAATGAGGAGCAGCAGTTGGGACAGTATGCGGCTGTCATGCGAGCCGCCATGCTGCTGCACGGCATTCCCCGCTTCGGGAATATATTGGCTCATATTTTCCAGAAGCGTGAAGGTCAGGCCCGCCGCAATGCCGATCATCATACCGTCGAGCGGACCGCGCAGGCGCAAAAGCTCATGCAGCTTGGATGGCTTGGCGTTCGGATCGCGGTGCCGCCGATACGTGGCGATAGTGATCACCGCCTGCAGCGGCAGGAGGAGCAGAAGCGCCGGGATGCGCGCCGTCACCACCAGAAAGATGCAGACCGCGACGAGGATGAAGCTGACGACCGCCATCTTGCGCTGGCCGGAGACGAGCAGCGCGACCGGCGGCACGAGGATGGCGAGCGCATAGAGCGCCGGCGCTTCGGCGACTGCCAGCCCGGCGGAGATCAGCGCCGGGATCGCCTTGACGAATTCCTCTCGCAGACCCGGCTGCGCGATCATGGCCGCGATATTCTGCGGCACGCTATTGCCGGGGCCGATCATTTTCAGCCAGACGTCATGCCACACCGCGTCGAAGGCATAATAGATGCCGTACCACAGTGTGACGGTACGTCCGCACAAACCGCCCGACGGACAGGATGTTGGATAGATCCACATCGGCACTTGCATGATGATGTAAATCATCACGACGGGAATGATGTAGAGCGACAGCGGCCGGTCGATCTCGACATAAAAGTAGATCACGCAGAACAGCGTGAACATGAAATAATCGGCCAGCAGCCAGAGACCGAGCGTGTTGTCCGTCGGCATCATCAGGAAGACGACGGCGGTGACGGCGATCAGAAATGCCGGAATGAAGAACTTGTTTCGGAAGAGATGAATCTTGTGCGACATGACCGGAACGAGTTCGGTCATCGATGCTTTGTTCAAGCCAACCGGCAACGACGGCGGGCTATGTTCCTCGATCATCGCAATGTCCTCTGGCAAGCTTCTTTGCCGTCGGCCGGCGCCGACGTGTCCGAATGATTTTCGATTAAGAAGCTTAAGCTAGCAGACGGATGCCCCGGCGAGAAAGCCCAATCTTGCCGGTTTAGACAGCCGCGACATCGAATATCCGCCCTCAGAGCCGATCCCGATTAAATGGAATCGCTTCGCGATCCATTTGATGGGGACAAATCGGCCGGTTCAAATCCTCGGAGGATGTCCTTTATCGGAAAAGTCGATCAACCTTTCCGGGGCATGCTCTAGTGGCTCAGGAGGCAGCAGATCGGGCTCTTCTTGATGAGGGCGTAAGTGACGCCGCCGAAGACCCATTCGCGTAACCGGGTATGGCCATAAGCGCCGGCGACGATCAAATCAGCATCTTTGTCCTTGGCCGCGGCGATGATCTCGCTCGCCGGATCGATCCGCGCGAGGACACGCGTCTCCCCGCTCGCCGCGATCCCATGCCGGTTCAGATAGCCGACGACATCGGCGACGCTCGTCTTGGCGTCGCCCTCTTCGTCTTCGGTGGAGAGTTGCAGGACCGTCACCGCCTTGGCGACCTTCAAGAAGGGCAAGGCATCGGAAATCGCGCGGCGGCTTTCGCGTGCGTCCTTCCATGCGATGATCGCATGCTCAAACGCGATCGATTCGACCCCCGGCGGCACGACAAGCACGGGACGCCCCGATTGCATCAACACGTCGCCCGGATCGAGGCCCCGCTGCGGGCCGATGGACTTCTCCACCTCGCCACGGCCGATAATCAGCAGATCGGCGATGCGCGCCTCGCGGCAGATGAGATCGGCTGGAAATTCGAGACCGCTGCGCCATTCGCTTTCGAGCTTCCTGGCGGCGGCAAACCGCTGAAACTTTTCCCCCGCCACTTTGAGATCGCCCTCGAGAAGCTCGCGCTCGCTGGCAAGTGTACGCGCATCGATGGCCGCATAGCCCATTGGATCGATGACCGGCATATCCATCATGGCACCGCCGACGCCCATCAAGCGCGCCTCGAAACGCTCTGCCAAGCTACAGGCTAGGGCAATGCGGCCGTCCGACTCCGGCTCGCGATCAGCATGCACGATGAAACATGCAGAGGTCATGACGGCATTCCCTATGACCTATATGGCGTCGTTACGCAGATGTCCGCAATTGCAAAGGAGAGAAGACGGCGAATGCGTCAGCTTTGTGAAGCTTCGAGCTAAAGCCGAAGGTGCGCAGAGGGTGACGTGAGTCACCAGCGTTAAATTAAGTGAGGCGAGACAGATGAGGAAGCCAAGGGTAACCATTCGGCGCCACGCATATATTGAGAATGAAGCCGCGTTGGCTTCCGGATCAGACTGCTTGAACTGCTGCTGCGAGGCGCAAGCCTGTGCGCATGCAACCAAGCAGGCTAGCTGGACATTAGTCCAACAGACGAGCATCGGCGGCGCGATCTGGCGCACGAAATGTAGGTGAGCCATGCCCAACAACATCCGCAGAAACATCTGGCTGATCTGGGTCGTCGTCGCCGCTGGCATCACCTTGTTCATGCTGCAGCAGCTTTGGCGAGCCGGGCAGCAATATTCGACAATCCCCTACAGCCAATTCGAACAACTCGTCGCACAGAAGCAGATCGCCGACGTGCAGATCAGCAGCGATACGATACAGGGCACCCTGAACAAGCCGCTGCCGAACGGCGCCACGCACTTTGTCACCAAGCGCGTCGATCCGGCGATTGCCGATAAGCTCGCAGCAAGCGGCGCGAAGGTTTCGGGTACGCCATCAAGCAGTGGCCTTGCCACGTTCCTTTCCTGGATCGTGCCGATCGGCTTCTTCTACTTGCTCTGGATGTTCATGATGCGTGGCACCGGCCGGCAAGGTTTCGGCGGTCTCGCCGCCATCGGCAAATCGCGCGCGAAAGTCTATGTGGAGAACGACACGAAAGTGACCTTCAAGGACGTCGCCGGTGTCGACGAGGCAAAATATGAGCTGCAGGAAATCGTCTCTTTCCTGAAGGATCCGAAATCCTTCGGCCGCCTCGGCGCGCGAGCGCCGAAAGGCGTGCTTCTTGTCGGGCCGCCTGGCACCGGCAAGACGCTGCTGGCCCGTGCGGTTGCCGGCGAAGCCAATGTTCCCTTCTTCTCGATTTCCGGTTCCGAATTCGTCGAAATGTTCGTCGGCGTCGGCGCGGCGCGCGTCCGCGATCTCTTCGAACAGGCACGCAAGACAGCACCGGCCATCATCTTCATCGACGAGCTCGATGCGCTCGGCCGCTCGCGTTCGACGGGCGGCAGCATCGGCGGCTATGACGAGAAGGAGCAGACGCTCAATCAGCTTCTCTCCGAACTCGACGGCTTCGATCCGACATCCGGCGTGATCCTGCTCGGCGCAACCAACCGGCCGGAGGTTCTCGATCCGGCTTTGCTGCGCGCCGGCCGCTTCGACCGGCAGGTCGTCGTCGATCGGCCCACGCGCAAGGGCCGACTCGCGATTCTCAAGATCCATCTCGCGAAGATCAACCTCGATCCGACGACCGATCTCGATCGCATCGCCAGTCTGACCATGGGCTTTACGGGCGCCGATCTTGCCAATCTCGTCAATGAAGCTGCGGTGCTCGCCACGCGCCGCGGCGCCGCCGCGGTGACCTTCAACGATCTGACCTCCGCGATCGAACGGATTGTCGCCGGCATCGAGAAGAAGAGCCGCGTGCTGAGCGATGCAGAACGGCGACGCGTCGCTTATCACGAGATGGGCCATGCGCTGGTTGCCGCGAGCCTGCCGGATGTCGATCCCGTACATAAGGTCTCGATCATCCCGCGCGGTGTCGGTGCGCTCGGCTACACGATCCAGCGCCCGACCGAAGACCGTTTCGTTCTCTCAATGAGTGAATTGCGGCATCGCATCACCGTTCTCATGGGCGGCCGTGCAGCAGAATCCCTCATTTTCGCGGGCGATGTCTCGACGGGCGCCGCAGACGATCTCGAACGTGCCACCGAAATCGCGCTCGAAATGGTGACACGCTACGGCATGGCCGACATGATCGGTGCGCGGGTCTATAAGACGGCCACTCCGATGTTCCTCGGGTCGCATTCCGTCGATAAGCCGGTCGCCTCGGAGACGACGCTCCGGGAGATCGATGTCGCGGTGCATGACATCACATCGGTCGCCCTCGACGAGGCGCATGCGATCCTGATGCATCGGCGCGCCGAGCTCGACAAGGGCGCCGAACTTCTCCTGAAGCATGAATCCATCACCAGCGCCGATTTTCCGGCTTTGGTTACGCCTGTTCAGCCGGCACCGCCGCCGCTGGCGCCAGTTGCCGCATCAGGCGCGCACGCCACCCCTAAGGCTCCGTTGATCCGGATCAACACAGAGCGTTGATTTTCGCCCTATCCCTCCCCCTAAGGACAGCCGGGTGTGGGAAGGCGAAAATCTATGATTCGGGCGCGCGACATCATGACAAAACGCGTGACGGGCATTCATCCGAAGGCTTCGGTGGATCTCGCCATGGATCTGATGGCGACTTTAAACCTCAGCAGCCTGCCGGTCATCGACGTTTCGGGCATTGTGGTCGGCATGCTGACGGCACGCGACATCGTCCGGCGGGCGGGCCTCAATGAAGAGACACCGGCGGAAGAACTCATTCTGCTGGAGAAGGCGAAACCCTTCAAACAGCTGGTCGAAGCGATCATGACGCCGTGGCTCTGTACGGTGCAGGAGAATGCGACTGTTACCGAAATCGCGACGCTGATGCGCGAACGCGGCATCAAGCGCCTCCCCGTGATCAAAGGCGAAAAGATCGTCGGCATGATTCATCGCCGCGAACTGGCCGCCGTGCTCGGCGAGGATTTTGAGATGGAATCGGGCGCAGACACGGCAATCAAGGATGCCGTCCATGCCACACTCGAAGAGTTGAAATGGGCCCCCTCACCGCTCATCGATGTCACTGTGCAGGGCGGCAATGTAACCTTGCGCGGCACTCTCCTGCTGGAGGACGAACGCGGACCCCTGCGCGCCGCCATCGAAACCATTCCGGGGGTCGCACGTTATACGGATAACTTGGCTTTGGCTGACGCCGCCGATGACTTATTCCCGTCCGACCACGGGGATGCGATGCGGAGGCAGAAGCTGCTCTGATAAGGAAAGCGGCGATGCTGGCTTGTCTCGCAATTTTTGGCATCGCCCTACTGGGCTTCGGCGTTTTTCAGGGCGTCAATTTGCGGCCGGAACGCATCGTCGTTCGCGCCAAGAGGGCCCGCCGCTAAGCTTTAGCCTGCCTCGCTGGCATCCAAGATCCAGGTCTTGTCGCAGAAGGCGACATAGAGGCGCTCCTGCCCGAGCGCCACACCGAGTTCCACCGCCAATTCATTGAGCATCGCTTCGACCTCGGCATCGGCGAGATGACCGAGGTAAGCGTGCACCGCTTCGCCGGTGAAAATCGCGACGGGCTCGCGGTCCGAGCCGACGCCACCTTCCGGTTTGGGCCACGCATAGGTGACCTCGCCGCGCGTAAACATGCCTGAAAGCGCCGGAAGCCCGGCGCCGACACGCCGGCGCATCCACGCATGGGCCGTGCGCACAGCTTCGGAAATGTCATAAACTCGGCCTTCCGGATCCCAGCCTTCGCGCAGGCCGGCGGTGATGCGGAAATCACGCCGCGGCCCGCGCGAATCCGCGACAAGCCGATAGTCGTCGTGGTGAAAGCCGCTACTGCGTCGGGTTGGATCGCTGTCGCTCATTAAGGCTGCCTTCCGCGCGGCAACCGATCAGGCTAATGCGCCAAACGCTCCAGCAGATCGCGCACATGCACCTGATCGGCTTTATAATTGCCGGTCAGCGTATACATCACGAGATTGATGCCGCCGCGCAAGGCCAGTTCGTGCTGGCGCTGGCCGCCCGGCGTCAACGTATAAAGCGGCTCGCCATTGCGGTCGGCGGCCCAGCCGGCCGCGAGATCGTTCGAAGTGATGATGATTGGCGAGACGCCGTCGCCGGACCGCGCCGGACGCACGCCCTCGGCCGGATTGGCAGGCGGCAGGGCTTCGATCCAGGTCTGCCCGTCGGCATAGCGGCCCATGAAGCCGTCGAGCAGATAGAATGTCTTCGTCACCACATGATCGGGCGGCACCGGCTCGAGCTGCGGAACGTCGACGCCGTCGAGCAGCTGACGCAACCATAAAGCTTCGGGCGACGGCTGCCCCGGCCGCGCCGTCAGCGCGTCGCGTGTATCGAAAATGATCGTGCCGCCGTTTTTCATATAGGCGGCAATCTTGGCGACCGTCTGCGGCGATGGCTGGGGCGTGCTCGCGACGATCGGCCAATAGAGCATCGGATAGAAGGCCAGCTCGTCACGCGCGGGATCGACACCGATCGGGCTTGCGGGCGACAGCGACGTGCGCTGCGCCAAAGTCACCGACAATGTCGTCAGGCCATTCTTGCTCTCATCGTCAACCTCCTGATCGCCGGTGACGACATAGGCGAGCTTGGTGTTGAGCACCGATTGGAGATCGCGCTGCGACAAGGGTTGCACCTGACGCGGCTCGGCATGCGACCGTGCGGGCATGAATGTCAAAGCCGCGAAACTCGCGCCACAAAAAGCGAGAAAGAGCGCGGCCGTTGCCGGCCCGAAACGGCGGCGTAAGCCGCCCCCAAGCCAAATCGAGGCGAGCGCGTCGAGGCAGAACAGGATGAAGGCGAGCGCCAGTAGCGGCGGCCGCAGATCGGTCGGCGCGCCCTGGCGCAATGTCTGACCGTTGAAGCCGAGGCCGGCATAATTCGCCGCTGCCAAATGGCCGTCCGGCGCCATCGCATTGATCGCCAAAAGCTGCTCCGGCGGACCGTAAAAGCCCGGCGGATGTTCGCTGTCACCGACATTGGCGAAATTGACCGGCACGGGTTTGGCCGTCGGCGGCGGCGCGCCGAGCGTGCCGAAACCATCGAGAATGCGGGTCGGTGGCACAGTCTCGGCCTGATGCGGCTGACCTTCTTTGGCTGGAACGCCACTGGCTTGATTGGGCTTTGCACCGGCATTCGACATGGCAACGATCTTACGCAGCATATCGACGAAGAGGCCAGAGATCGGCAGGTTCGACCATGTCGTATCGGCCGTGACATGGAAAAGGACGATCATGCCGTCACCGAGCCGGCTTGCGGTGACGAGCGGTGTTCCGTCGGCGAGTTGCGCCCAGGTCTTCGCATCGAGGCCGACATCGGGCTCGGCGAGCACCTGATGCCTGACAGTGACTTCATCCGGCACTTTGAGATCGAAGAAGGGGCTGCGCTGCTCGAAAGGCGCGAGCTTCTTCGGCGTATCCCAGGACAGCGCGCCGCCGAGCACACGGCCGCCGCGGCGTAGCCGCACCGGCACGAGATCGTCGGAAGATGCCGCGAGCCGCGTGCCGGCAAACCGCAGCAACAGGCCGCCGTTCTGCACGAACTCTTTCAGCTTGGCATAGTCGGGCCCGGTCACCATGCCGACATCGGCGAGGATCAGCACGGCGACATGCTCATCGATGAGACCGGCAATCGGATCGGGCGTGCCGGGCCGCTCTTCCCGCACATCGGCGAAGGGCGACAGCGCTTTTTTCAGATAATAATTCGGCGCGAGCAGCGGCACCGATTGATCGGCGGTCTCGCCGCTGATGAGACCGACACGGCGTCGCTTCCACCGCTCGTCAATCAGCGAAACCGCGCCGGCCGAATGTTCGCCGAGCAGTTCGAGCCGCGCGATTTCATTGCGCAATTCGACCGGCAGATCGAATTGCGCTTTCGTTTCCGTCGCGCTTTTGGCTGCCTTCCCCTGAAAATCGAAATGCGCCTCGCCAAGTGCGAGGCCTTTGCGATCAAGTGCGCGGACAAGCCCCTGCACCGGCCCCTTGGTGCCGCTGCGCAGCACGCGCACGACGAAAGTGCCGCCTTCATTCTGCGGTCCAGCGAGTGCGTAAGCCGCCTGATCGGCCGTCACCAGCGTCACCTTCGGCGCGAGATGCGCGAGGCTCTGGCCGAATTCGCGTGCATGGCCGGAGGCGACGCCGTCGGCGATCCACACGACATCAGCCTTCGGCCAGCTGTGCATGAATGTCGCGATCGCCGGCGTCAGCGCGTTGCGATCCGGGATGAAAGGCTGCGGCTTGATCGCGCGCAAATGTTCGAGCGTATGCGCCGCATCCGAAACCATGATCTCGCGGCCGCCTTGCGACGTCGCGGCGACGGCGACGGTCTGGCCGCTGTGGCCGGCTGCCGCAATCCATTGCGCAGCGGCATTGATTCGCTGTTCCCAATTCGGCGCGGCCGGCCAGCCGTCATCGAGCACGAGAAGCAGCGGCCCAGCGCCGCCCTGCCCGGCCGGCAGCGGATTGAGAATGGGGCCAGCGACGGCGAAGATCAGCGCCGCGGCGATCGCCAGCCGCAACGCAAGCAGCCACCAGGGCGTAAAGGCCGGCGTTTCCTCATGCGGGCGCAGATCGAGGATCAGGCGCAGCGGCGGAAACGGCACGCGGCGCGGACGCGGCGGCGTCACCCGCAGCAGATAGTAAAGCACTGGCAGGCCGGCCAAAGCGGCCAGCACGGCCGGAACCGTAAAGGCAAGCGGCAACCCGAACATCAACCTGCCGCTTTCGCTAGAAAATCACCGCCGAGCTCAAGCCGCATACGCAAGGCGAGCAGCGCCTCCGATGCCGGGCGGTCGGTACGGTGGAGCATCATCGTCCAGCCATGTTTTGCCGCAGCCGCGCGCAACGCTTCGCGATGCGCCGCGAGCCGCTGCACATAATCGTCGCGGAAGGTTTCGGCGCGGCCGAGCCGCAGTCGCGCCGAAGAATCGACGTCGACAAATTCCGTGTGGCCTGTGAAAGGAAAGGTCTCTTCGATCGGATCGGCGACCATGACGAGATGGCCGCGCGCTCCGGCGCTCGCCATGGTCTGGATTTTCGCTGCAATCGCCGCGGCATCATTCAGAAAATCAGAAATCCAGATCAGCTGCGCGCGCGCCTTCAAGGCGGTGCTCGGCGGCAGTTCCGCCGCGACATAGCTGGACGATCTCTCTTCTGCGACCATCGCTTCCGCGAAGCGTTCGATGATGTTGCGCATGGCCAGAGGCCGCGTCACGCTCAAAAGTCCGACCCGCTCGCCGCCGCGTACCAGAAGATCGGAAGCGGCCAAGCCGATCACCAGCGCCCGGTCGACTTTCGACTGCATCGCCAACTTCGAGATAAAGCTCATCGAGGCCGAGCGATCGATCCAGACCCAGACCGTATGGGCGGCTTCCCATTCGCGTTCGCGGACATAAAGCCGATCGTCGCGCGCCGAGCGCCGCCAATCGACATTGGCCGCAGGTTCTCCCGTTACAAACGGACGAAATTGCCAAAAAGTCTCACCAATACCGGCGCGGCGGCGGCCGTGCATGCCATGCATGACGCTCGATGCGATTTCCTTCGCCGCAACGATCAGGCTCGGCAAACGGCGCGCGAGATCTTCAGCGCCGCCCTGGGTCGTCTTGCCGATCTGCCGTTCGGCCGCTTCGAGAAGCCGCGCTTCCGCCATCTCAGCGAAGCCGTTCCGTCATGCGGGCGATCAGACCCGGCAGCGTCTCGCCCTCGGCCCGCGCGGCAAAGGTCAGCGCCATACGATGCTTCAACACGGGCTCGGCCAGCGCCACGACGTCGTCACGCGACGGCGACAGACGGCCGTCGACCAGCGCGCGGGCGCGGGTTGCCAGCATCAGCGCTTGCGCGGCGCGCGGCCCCGGCCCCCAGGCGATGTGTTTGGTGATCGCCGGATCGCCGCCCTCCTCCGGACGAGCGCCGCGGACAAGATCGAGGATGGCCTCGACAACCGAGTCGCCGACCGGCAGCCGGCGCACGAGCCGCTGGGTAGAGATGAGATCGTCGCCGGTCATCGCTTCCTTCAGGACGACGTCCTTATCGCCGGTCGTCTCGATGAGGATGCGCTTCTCCGCCTCACGGTCAGGATAGTCGACATCGATCTGCATCAAAAAGCGGTCGAGCTGCGCTTCTGGCAGCGGATAGGTGCCTTCCTGCTCCAGCGGATTCTGCGTCGCCAGCACATGGAATGGCAGCGGCAGATCATAACGCTCGCCGGCAACGGACACATGCTGCTCCTGCATCGCCTGCAGAAGCGCCGATTGCGTACGCGGGCTGGCGCGGTTGATCTCGTCGGCCATTAGCAGCTGGGCGAAGATCGGCCCGTGGACGAAGCGGAAGGCCCGCTTGTGATCGATCGACTCTTCCAGAACTTCGGAACCAAGAATGTCGGCGGGCATCAGGTCCGGCGTGAATTGCACGCGCCGCGCATTGAGACCGAGCACCGTGCCGAGTGTTTCAACGAGCTTGGTCTTGGCAAGGCCGGGAACGCCGACAAGCAAGCCATGGCCGCCCGAGAGCAGCGTCACCAGCGCCTCTTCGACCACCTGCGTCTGGCCGAAAATGACCGTGCCGATGGCGGCACGCGCCGCGGCGACGCGGGCGAGCGCCGTCTCGGCCGAACGCAGGATCGCGGCCTCTAATGTCGTCGTATTGGCTTCAGGCATGAGCAACAGACCTCATCTGTGAGCGGCGGCTGGGCCGCTCAGATCTAGATGGCGCAAAAGGAGGGCGGAAAACTCGCAAACCGTCATTGTCGAGAAATCTATTCCAATTGCCAATGAATTCGTCTCGATCCGCATACCAGCAATCTAAATTTTTGGACATAATGTGGGCATTTGGCCTCCGTTCCTTAATAAAGACGCCAAGCATTTTAAATTAGGCCCGATTCCACTTGCGGGAGTGGCAGACGGTGGTCTTTTCCTATGTGGCCGTCGTTTCTCGACTGGTAAATGCCTCGGCTCTCAAGAACTTGCTCTCAAGAACTTGCTCTTGGACCCGATGGTCAAAGCCACGCAAGCGTGAAAGAATAGGTAAAATAAACGCGTCTGCTTTGCGTCCGTGCCGCCTCGTCCCAGACCCATAACGATTCTTTACTGGAGCCTCATCGCCACCACCGTGCTGGCGGCGCTGTTGCTGGCCGGCACGATTTGGCTCGCCGAACGCACGCGCTCTGAAGATGATTGGGTGCGCCACACGCTCGCGGTGCGCAATCAGATCGAGCAGATTCTCATCCTGGTGCAGCGGACCGATTCCAATGCGCGCGGCTATCTGCTGACTGACAATCAGACCTATTTCAAGACCTATCAGGACGCGGTAAGCGAACTGCCGGGTGCTGTCGACAAGCTCTCGAAGCTCATCGTCGACAATCACGTGCAACGCGAGGCGATCAACGCCCTGCATCCGATCTTGCAGAAGAAGCTGGCAGAACTGCGCACATTCATGGCCGAGGAGGCGCCCGGCCATACCGGCCCGCTGCCGCCTGAGCAAGTTGCCGCCGAATTGCAGACGATCAGTAAGTTCCGGACCCTTATCAATACGATGACAGCGGAGGAAGATCGCCTGCTCGCAGCCCATCAGCAAACGTCCGCGACCTTCGGAACGCTTCTGCAGATCGGCGCCGGCACATCATTCGTTTTGATTTGCGCGGTTGGCATTCTTGTCGGCCTTGCGACAAAGCAATCCTTCTTCGCACTTTCTGCCGCGCGCGATCAGCTGATGTCCGTGAACCTGGAGCTCCTCGAACAGATCAATCTGCGCGAGACGGCGGAAGAGCATTTGCGCCAGGTCCAGAAGATGGAGGCGATCGGCCAGCTCACCGGCGGCATCGCACATGACTTCAACAATATGCTCGGCGTGATTTCCGGCAGCCTTGATCTCTCGCTACGGCGTATCAAGAAGGGCGATTTCACCGTCGAGCGGTATATGGAAGCGGCGTTGAAAGCGGCCGATCGCGCCGCCGCGCTGACGCATCGTCTCCTCGCTTTCGCGCGCCAGCAGCCGCTCGCGCCGCAGCCGCTCGATGCTAATAAGATGATCGCCACAATGTCGGACCTGCTGCGTTCGACGCTCGGTGAACATATCAGCATCGAAACCGTGTCCGCCGCCGGCCTGTGGCGCGTCAAAGTCGATGCGTTGCAGCTCGAAAACGCGATTCTCAACATCGCGATCAATGCGCGCGACGCGATGCGCGACGGTGGACGACTGACGATCGAAACCGCCAACGCCTATCTCGATGAAGCCTATTGCCGCCAGCACCGGGAGGTGATGCCGGGCCAATATGTCATGGTCGCCATCACCGACACCGGCATGGGCATGAAGCCGGAGGTCGCAGCCCGCGTCTTCGAGCCGTTTTTCACCACCAAGCCGGAAGGCGTCGGCACGGGGCTCGGCCTCAGCCAAGTCTATGGCTTCGTCAAGCAATCGCGCGGCCATATCAAAATCTATTCGGAGCTCGGCGACGGGACGACGGTCAAAATCTATCTGCCGCGGCTGATGGGCGACGCGCCGGAATCGCCTGCCGCTATGGCTTCGCCCCTGCCCCGCGCTCGCGGCACGGAAACGATCCTCGTGGTCGAAGATGATCCGTTGATGCGCCGCCTCACGACCGAAGCCTTGCGCGAACTCGGCTACGAAGTAATCGCCTGCGAAAAGGCGGCGGATGCTCTCAACATTCTCGACCACAACAACGGCATCGCCCTGCTTCTGACCGATGTGGTCATGCCGGAAATGAACGGCAAAAAGCTCGCTGACGAAGCGCAGCGCCGGCGTCCCAGTCTGAAGGTGATCTTCACGACCGGCTATACGCCGAACGCCGTCGTTCATAGCGGCGTGCTCGACCCGGGCGTGCATTTCCTGGCGAAGCCCTTCACCCTCGATCAGCTCGCTGCCAAGGTCCGCGGCCTGCTCGATTCCTGAGGCAGTCCTTTTCGTAGACGCGGCCATGCGCGGGCAGATTTGAAGCCTGCCGTTCAGAGTCGCAGGCGTTGGCAGCATGATAGCGACGTGATTTGGCCGGCTCGGCTCAGCCGCGCTGGCCAGGGCCGCCGCGATTGGCTAGAATCGCGCGGTTCTCTCGATCTCGATGGCGATGGCATGAGCTATATCAAGCATATATTGCAGCCCGGCGAGACGGTGCTCGTCGATGGGCGACTGCATTGGATCATCTATGTGCCGGCGATCTTCTGGCTTCTCTGCGCGGTCGCGGCGGGTGGCGGCTCGGTGCATCTGAAATATACGCATTACCAATGGCCGCTTTTAATTGCCGCGGCCGTCTTCGCGATTTTCGGCCTCATCCTGCTAGTGCGCGCCTGGTGGCGCGCCTTCACGACCGAGATCGCCGTAACGAACCATCGCGTCGTCTACAAGAAGGGCTTCATCAACCGGCATACGGATGAGATGAACATCGACAAGATCGAGTCGGTGATCGTCGATCAGTCGATCCTCGGCCGCATCTTCGGCTATGGCACGATCAGCATTCGCGGCACCGGTGCGAGCATGGAAGAATTGCCGCTCATCTCGCATGCGATCGAGCTGCGCAACGCCATCACGTCGCGTTAAGAGAACCGCCTCCCGGCAGCTTCAGAGCTCTTCCCATATCAAACTCTTGCAAAATCAAAACTCTTCCCAACTCTCTTCGGCGCGCAGCGCAGCTTTTGAAGCTCACGACCGCAGGCCGCTTCGCGGCTTGTGGCGCCTGGGCGGGGAACCCTGGCGAGCCACGATTACCCGGGCCGAATAATTTTAGACGAGGAACAAAAAAAGAACTTGGCAGGCGAGAACAAATTAGGTACGCTTCCTTCAAGTTCACAGCAAAGCCTGTGGGTAGCGCCCCCGGAAACGCTCCTCCCTTTGCCTTTTCATTCGCCAATTTTGTGCGCCCATGCCAGAAGGAGCGTCCTCAGTGAGTCAAGCCAATCTCCGCCTTGTGGAAGGAACTTCCGTGGACAAAACCAAGGCGCTTGATGCCGCCTTGACCCAGATCGAACGGGCCTTCGGCAAAGGCTCAATCATGCGGCTCGGCAAGGGCCCGAAATCGGCCGAGATCGAGACGATCTCGACGGGGTCGCTCAGCCTCGATATCGCGCTCGGCGTCGGCGGCCTGCCGAGGGGCCGCGTCATTGAAATCTATGGGCCGGAATCCTCGGGCAAGACAACGATGACGCTGCATGTCATCGCCGAGGCCCAGAAGAAGGGCGGCGTCTGCGCCTTCATCGACGCCGAACATGCGCTCGATCCGGTCTATGCCCGCAAGCTCGGCGTCAATCTCGACGACCTGCTGATTTCCCAGCCCGACACCGGCGAACAGGCGCTCGAAATCACCGATACGCTGGTGCGCTCCGGTGCCGTCGATGTGCTCGTCATCGATTCCGTTGCGGCGCTGACGCCGCGCGCCGAGATCGATGGCGAAATGGGCGACAGTCAGCCGGGCCTGCAGGCGCGCCTGATGAGCCAGGCGCTGCGCAAGCTCACCGCCTCGATCTCAAAATCGCATACGATGGTGATCTTCATCAATCAGAT
>CAZXXA010000045.1:0-24178 GCA_964644615.1 uncultured Methylovirgula sp.
CGACATGCGCATCGCGCAGGAATGCGGCGAGCTGCCGGAAGGCCCCGAACGCGCCGCAAAGGAAGCCGAAATCCGCGAGGAGATCGCCCGCTTCAAGCAGCAGGCGCGTGATGCCGGCGGCCTTTACATCATCGGCACCGAACGCCACGAGAGCCGCCGCATCGACAATCAGCTGCGCGGCCGTTCCGGCCGACAGGGCGATCCCGGCCGCTCGAAATTCTTCCTGTCGCTGCGCGACGATCTGATGCGGATCTTCGGCTCCGACCGGATGGATTCCATGCTGGTCAAGCTCGGCCTGCAAGAAGGCGAGGCGATCGTCCATCCCTGGATCAACAAGGCCCTGGAGAAAGCGCAGCAGAAGGTCGAAGCCCGCAACTTCGACATCCGCAAGAACATTCTCAAATACGACAACGTCATGAACGACCAGCGCAAGGTCGTCTTCGAGCAGCGCCGCGAGATGATGGCGGAAGACTCGCTCGAAGAGATGGTGAACGATATGCGCCACGATGTCGTCGACGATATCCTCGCGCGCTTCGCGCCGCCGGACACCTATCCGGAAGCCTGGAACATCGAAGGCCTGGAGACGGCGGGGCGGACGATGTTCAACGTCGAGCTTCCCTTCGCTGATTGGGCGAAGGAAGAGGGCATCACCGACGAGATTTTGCGCGAACGCCTGACCGAGGCGGCGGACGCCTCCTATGCCGCGCGCGTCGAAAAGAACGGCGCCGAGCTGATGCGCTACATCGAGAAGCAGGTCGTGCTGCAATCGCTCGATCATCTGTGGCGCGAACATCTCGTCACCCTCGATCATCTGCGCCAGGTCATCGGCTGGCGCGGCATGGCGCAGCGCGATCCGCTGAACGAATACAAGTCCGAAGCCTTCGACCTCTTCAGCGAGTTGATCAAACATCTGCGCGAACAGACCACCAGCCAGCTCAATCACATCGAAGTCGCCTTCGAACAGCCCGAACCGCCGCCGCTGCAATCGGCGCAATTCGAGGCACTGCATCCGGCACCGGACGCGCTCGCCACCATCGCGCAGAGTTTCGATCGTGAGCCGAGTCTGCCCACCTACGCCGGCGCGCCGGCCGCAGCACCCGTCGTGACGCCGAAAGGTGATCGGCAGGCAAACGATCCCGCGACTTGGGGGAAGGTCGGCCGCAACGAGCCCTGCCCCTGCGGTTCCGGCAAGAAATACAAGCACTGCCACGGCGCAATCAGCTAATCGCATCGGATAGCGCGCGATAGACGTCGCGCGCTTTTTCATGTCCCGTTCATTCACGGATGCTTGAAGCGCACACGCTTCTTCTTCGAAACGCTTGGAAATTGTCTTTCATGCCGCGCTCCGCGCGGCTTTTTCATGCGTGTGACGCCGCACAGCGTTCTGTCTGTCCGTCTCTTACCTTGGCTTCATCGCCGCACGACACCGGCGAAAACCACGGGAGAGAAGACCATGTTCAATCTGCGCAAGACCCTCGTTACGACAGTGGCTGCCGTCACCCTGATCGGCGCCGCCGCAGCTTCGACCACCGAAGCCTCTGCCAAGCCCTTCTTCAAGGGCCCGCATTGGGGCTGGGGCATCGGCGCCGCAATCGGCACTGGCCTCGCCATCGCCGCCGCCTCCAACGCCTATGGCTATGGCGACTGCTATCTCGCACACCGCCCGGTCTATGACGGCTACGGCAATGTGGTTGGCTATCAGCGCGTCCGCGTTTGCGACTGACAATAGGATTTGAGCGCCGGATTTGCCGAAACCGCTTCACACTTTTCGGTCCGACGCTTTAAAGGTCCGACGTTGCCGCCGGGCCTCTCCCTCCGGCAGCGCCCACCCAATCGCCAGATCGGCGCGAAACTGGGCACGTCGAAGGCCCTCCTAGCTATCGCGAAAGCGAAAGCCTGGGGGCCTTTCGATTTTGTCATTGAGCCGGGACCGCAGCGGGCGCTATGCCTCGCGCATGGCCACCAAGACGCAAGGAAGCAACGAGCCACTGATCGCGGATGTGCTTGTGCCGGTCGCCGTCGATCAGGCTTACAGCTACCGCATCCCGAAAGACATGGCGCTCGCCGCGGGCGACCTGGTCGAAGTGCCGCTCGGCACGCGCGAGACGATCGGCACGGTCTGGGGCCTCCGGGCCGGCCAGGGCGGCAATCTGAAACCTGTCGGCGCGCGGATCGATTGCGCGCCGATCGCGGCCAATCTCCGGACCTTCATCGATTGGGTCGCGCGCTGGACGCTCGCACCACGCGGCATGGTGCTGCGCATGGCCATCCGCGCCCCCTTCACCGGCAGCCCCGAACCCATCCGCATCGGCATCAGGCGCGCCGGACCGCCGCCGGCACGCCTGACGCCGGCACGCGAACGCGTTCTCGCGGCGGTTGAGGGCGGTCTCGCCTTTCAGAAATCGGCGCTGGCGGAAGCGGCCGGCTGCTCCACCGCCGTCATCGATACGCTGGTCGATGAAGGCACGCTTGAGACAGTGGCACTGCCGCCCGAGCCCGTCGTCCTGCCTTGTGATCCCGATTTCGCGCCGCCCATGCTGGAGTCTTCGCAACAGCAGGCGGCGGAGAGCCTGATCGACACCGTTGCGGCGCAAGGCTTCTCAGTCACGCTCCTCGAAGGCGTCACCGGCTCCGGCAAAACGGAGGTCTATTTCGAAGCCGTAGCAGCGGCGCTCCGGCAGGGCCGGCAGGTGCTGATGTTGATGCCGGAGATCGCGCTCACCGCGCAATTCCTCAACCGTTTCGCCGCGCGCTTCGGCACGCGACCCGCTGAATGGCATTCGGCGGTGTCGACGCGCAAACGCGCCAAGATTTGGGCCGGTCTCGCGTCCGGTGAGATCAAAGTCGTCGCCGGCGCGCGCTCGGCGCTCTTTCTTCCGTTCGCCGATCTCGCGCTGATCGTCGTCGATGAAGAACATGAGGCGGCCTACAAGCAGGATGACGGCGTCAGCTATCACGCGCGCGACATGGCCGTGGTGCGCGGCCACATTGAGAAAGCCGCCGTCGTGCTCGCATCGGCAACTCCGTCGATCGAATCCCGTGTCAATGCCGAACAGGGCCGCTACAAACATCTGCGCCTGCCGTCGCGCTACGGCGGCCACAGCCTGCCGGTCATTTCCGCTATCGATCTGAAGGGCGCGGCGGCGCCGCGCGGACGCTGGATCGCGCCGCAGCTCGCCGCGGCGATGGATGCGACACTCGCCGCAGGCGAACAGGGGCTCTTCTTCCTCAATCGGCGTGGCTATGCGCCTTTGACGCTCTGCCGGACCTGCGGCCACCGCTTCCAATGTCCGAATTGCACCGCCTGGCTGGTCGAGCATCGCTTTCGCCGCGCGCTCGTCTGCCATCACTGCGGCCATATCGAAAAGCAGCCGGAGCAATGCCCCGAATGCGGCCATTCGGAACTGGCGGCCTGCGGCCCAGGCGTCGAGCGGCTGGCGGAAGAAGTCGCGACGCTCTGGCCCGATGCGCGCTGCCTCACGCTCTCCTCGGACTTTCCAGGCGGGACGGAACGGCTGCGGCGCGAGCTCGATGCGATTGCCGAAGGCGCTTTCGACATCATCATCGGCACACAGCTCGTCGCCAAAGGCCATAACTTCCCGCTGCTGTCGCTGGTTGGCGTGATCGATGCCGATGTGTCGCTCTCGAGCGGCGATCCGCGCGCAGCGGAGCGGACTTTTCAGCTCCTGCAGCAGGTGACGGGCCGCGCCGGCCGCTTCGGCTCATCGGGGCGTGCTTTCGTCCAGACATGGCAGCCGGAGCATCCGGTGATCCATGCCATCCTCTCCGGCGATGCGGAGAAATTCTATCGCGAGGAGACGGAACAGCGCCGCCGCGCCGGCTTGCCGCCCTTCGGACGGCTCGCGGCGTTCATCGTCTCGGCCAAGGACCGTGCCGCCGCCGAAGACCACGCGCGCGCGTTGGTGAAGACGGCATTTGCGCTGCCGCCGAACAGCAAATGGAAGCTCGCGCCGATCGGCGGCCTGCCGCAGGACGACGACATTGCATTGCTTGGCCCGGCCGAAGCGCCGATCGCCATCATTCGCGGCCGGCATCGCTATCGGCTTCTGGTGCGGGCGCCGCGTGCCGCCGATCTGCAAGGCTTTCTGCGCGCCGTGTTGGCGACGGCACCACCGGAACGCGGCAGCGTCCGCGTCGCCGTCGACGTCGACCCGCAGAATTTTATGTGAGCCTCAAGCGAGCCCGCGCTTCTGCAACAACGGCTCGGCTAACGGCATGCGGCCGCGGAAGCCGAGATAGGCCGTCTCTGCTTCCGTCAGATTGCCCGCCGCATAAACATAGTGCTTGAGCTTGCGCGCGACCTCGGGCGCGAAAATATCGCCGGCCTCGGTGAACGCATCGAAACCATCGGCATCGAGCACTTCCGACCAGAGATAGGCGTAATAGCCCGCGGCATAGGAATCGCTTGAGAAGATGTGACTGAAATGCGGCGTGCGGTGACGCATGACGATTCCATTCGGCATGCCGAGCTTCTCGAGCAGCGCTTTTTCGACATCAACGATGTCGAGATTGTCTTTGGGCGTTTCGCAATGAAGCGCCAGATCGACAAGCGCCGAGGCCGTATATTCGACCGTCGCAAATCCCTGGTTGAAGCGTCGTGCCGATAGCAGCCGGTCGAGCAGCGCATCCGGCATCGGCCCGCCGGTGCGGTAATGCACGGCGAAGCGCTGCAAAACCTGTTTCTGTTCCAGCCAATGTTCAAAGAGCTGCGAGGGGAACTCAACGAAATCATGCGCGACATTGGTGCCGGCCAGCAGCGGGTAGGTCACATTCGACATCAGCCCATGCAGCGCATGGCCGAATTCGTGAAACAGCGTGCGCGCATCATCGAAGCTCAGAAGGCATGTCTCGCCTTCCGCCGGCTTCACGTAGTTCAGGACATTGACGATGATCGGCAGAACTTCGCCGTCGAGCTTCTCCTGCGTCCGATAGTCGTTCATCCAGGCGCCGCCACGCTTCGACGGGCGTGCATAATAGTCGCCGATGAACAGTGCGACAGGCTCGCCGTCCCGGCCAATGACGTCGAAGGCGCGCACGTCCTTATGATAGAGCGTGAGATCGAACCGTTCGGTGAAGGAGAGGCCGAAGAGCTTTTGTGCCGTGAAGAAGACGGCTTCGATGATCTTGTCGAGCTGCAGATAGGGCTTGATCTCGGATTCATCGAGATCGAATTCCGCCTTGCGCCGCCGCTCGGCATAATAGCGCCAGTCCCAGGGCGCGAGGGTGACGTTCAAACCGTCGCGCGCGATCGCCTCTTGCAAAGCGGCTTCTTCGGCAAGCGCTTGCGCCCGCGCCGGCACCCAGACCTTTTCGAGAAGCTCCTGCGCCGCGGCCGGCGTCTTCGCCATCGTATCGGCGAGGCGGAAATGCGCGAAGCTCTCATAACCGAGAAGCTTCGCGCGTTCGGCCCGCAGCTTCAGCATCTCGGCGGCGATCGCGCGATTGTCCGTCGGGCCGCCCGACTCGCCACGCTGAACCCAAGCACGCCACGCCTTCTCGCGCAGGTCGCGGCGCGCCGACATGGCGAGGAACGGTTCGACGCTGGAACGCCCAAGCGTGATCACATATTTGCCGGGAAGGCCGCGCGCCTGCGCCGTCGCCGCGGCTTCCGCGACGAGCCAATCCGGCAGGCCGGCAAGATCGGCGCCGGCTTCGAGAACGAGGGTGAAATCCTTCTCGTCGGCCAGCACATTCTGCGAGAACTGCGTGCCGAGCACGGCGAGTTGTTCGCTGATCGCTGCGAGCCGCGCTTTCACCTCGGGCGCGAGACCGGCGCCCGCCCGACGAAATTCCGTGTGATGGCGTTCCAGCACCCGCTTCTGTTCGGCAGTCAGGCCGAGCGTGTCGCGCGCCTGATAGAGCGTATGGATCCGGGCAAAGAGCGCATCGTTGAGGCGGATCTCGGAATCGTGCCGCGCGAAAAGCGGCGAGACATCGCGCTCGATCGCCTGCAAGGCCTCATTTGTGTCGGCATTGGTCAGATTGAAGAAAACGGAGGCGACTTGACGAAGGCTGCGGCCCGAACGCTCCAGCGCCGCGATCGTATTGTCGAAGCTCGCTGGCGCGGGATTATTGGCGATAGCGGCGATCTCCGCCTTATGCGCGGCGAAGGCGTGGGCAAAAGCCGGCGCATAATGCTCCGGCGCGATCTCAGCGAAGGGCGGGATGCCGAAAGGCGTTTTCCACGTCTGCAAAAGAGGATTCGAATCGGCGCTCATATCTCTGCCCGGCTGATGGATGCGAATGGGAATATGGGGGCTGGCAAGCCATCGTCCACCGCCCTGTGCAATGGGACAGCGCTCAGGCGGTGGACCGGTTGGGCCACGTCAGCCCGGAGCAAGCGTTTCGGCGGCATGATGGCGTGCCCGCATTGCGCGAACTGCGGCGCTCGCGCTCGCCCTGCTTCTTTTACTCTCTTTGGATTTTCCGCATGGCCTGGTCGACCTCTTCCGCAGCCGGTCTCGCGCCGGTCTCCCCCGCCGTCATCGATACGACACTGAACGATGCCGCCAATGCGCTTCGCGGCGGGCAGCCGGATGCCGCTGTCGCCTCCATCCGCAAGCTTGTCCCCGAGATCGTCTCAACTCCGGAACGCTGCGATCTCGCCGGCCTCATCCTGCTCGGCGCGCGGCTGGGCGATGAAGCGCTCGCCTGGTTCGATCGCGCCCGGTTGCTGCAACCGAATTACTGGCAGGCGCAGTCGCATGCCGGCGCCGTTCTCTTGAGCCAGGGCCGCTACACGGAAGCCTTGATTGCCCTCGATGCAGCCGTCGCGCAGGGCTTCGTCAATGCGGAAACCCATTATCATCGCGGCGTCGTCCTGCGCAGCCTCGGCCGCAAGGATGAGGCGATCGCTGCGCTCGACCAAGCGCTGCGTATCGAACCCGGTTATCCCGAAGCGCTGCGCGCCGGCGGGCTCATTCTGAGCGAGGCGGGCTGTTACGATCAGGCGCTGGCCTTTTTCCAGGCGGCCCTCGCCCGCAATCCGCGCTTCTTCGAGGTTCGGCTCGATTACGGCAACCTCTTGCGCATGCTCGAACGCTATGACGAAGCGCTCGCCATCTTCACCGAAGGGCTGAAGCTCTTTCCGGGCCATGCGGATCTTCTCAACAATCGCGGCGTCGTCTTCATCGACATCGGCGAATTCGCTGCTGCAGCGGCGGATTTCGCGGCGGCCATTGCGGCGCGGCCCGATCAGCCGGAAGCCTATTTCAACGGCGGTACGGTGCTGTTGCGCGCCGCCGATCCGCAAGCGGCGCTCGCCTCTTTCGATCAGGCGATTGCGCTGCGCCCGATCTATCCGAACGCACATGTCGGCCGCGGCGTCGCGCTCAAAGAGCTGAGCCGCTTCGACGAGGCGCTCGCCGCTTTCGACACGGCCATCGCGCAAGACCCCGCCTCCGCCCATGCGAAGAACAACAAGGGCGCGCTTGAACTTTTGCGCGGCGATTTCGAACGCGGCCTCGCGGGCTACGAACATCGCTGGATCGTCGGCCAGACGCATAAATTCAAGCTGGAATTCCCGGTGCCCGAATGGGACGGCGTGATCCGTGCGGGGGAAAAAGTCATCGTCTTCGACGAACAGGGTATCGGCGATACGATCCAGTTTTCGCGCTATCTGCCGATGCTGACGGCCCAGGGGCTCGACGTCACCTTCTTTTGCCGCAAGCCGGCCCAACGCCTGATGAAGAGCCTGCCGGGCAACATCCGCTGCCTCGACACGTTCGGACCCGACGAGCATTTCGATAGGCAGATCGCGCTCTCGAGCCTCCCCCATGCGCGCGGCACGCGGCTTTCGACCATTCCGGCCGATGTGCCCTATCTCGCCGCCGAGCCAGAACTCGCGGCGCAATGGGCCGTGCGGCTCGCCGAATGCGGCGCCATGCAGGAGCTGAAGATCGGTCTCTGCTGGGCCGGCAATCCGAATGTCCGCGCCGATCCGCGCCGTTCGATTCCGCTCACCGCCTTTACACCATTGATGCGGATGCCAGGCGTGCGCGTCATCAGCGTGCAGAAGCATGAGGGTCTCGAGGAGATCGCCGGTCTGCCGCAAGACGCCAAGCTCGAAACCTATGACGATTTCGACAATGGCCCGGACGCGTTCATCGACAGCGCCGCGCTGATGCAGAACCTCGATCTCATCGTCTCTTGCGACACCTCCGTCGCGCATCTCGCCGGTGCGCTGGCGCGCCCGACCTTTGTTCTCTTGAAGAAGATCCCCGACTGGCGCTGGATGCTCGACCGCGAAGATTCGCCCTGGTATCCGACGATGCGGCTCTTCCGCCAGGCGGAGCGCGGCAATTGGGATGAGGTGATGCGCCGCGTCGTCGCGGCGGTCGAAGCCGCGCGCAACGCGAAGGCGGCTTAGAAAGAGGGGCACATGCCGCCCCTCACCCGGCCTTCCCCCGTAAAGGAAAGGGCTTAGCCCTTCTTCTCCGCCGCCATAATGTAATTCACGCTCATATCGCCGCTCTCCTGCCATTGGCCGGTGAGCGGATCGAAGCGGACGCCTTTTTCATCGATGATATGCAGGCCGGCGCTGCGCAGTGCCGTCGCGAGTTCGCGTGGCGTGACGAATTGCGCCCAGTGATGCGTGCCTTTCGGCACCCAGTTCAGCACATATTCGGCACCGACGATGGCGAGCGCATAGCTCTTCAAAGTCCGGTTCAGAGTCGCGGCGACCATCAGCCCGCCCGGCTTCACCATCGAAGCGGCGGTGGCGAGAAAGGATTTGACGTCCCGCACATGCTCAACGACTTCCATCGCCAGCACGACATCGAAATTTCTATTTTCCGCGGCCAACGTCTCGGCGCTCGTACAGCGGTAATCGATGGCCAGACCTGATGTCTGCGCATGCCTGCGCGCTGCGTCAATGTTGGCGGGCGCCGGGTCGATGCCCGTCACATGTGCGCCGAGCCGGGCGAGGCTCTCCGACAAAAGTCCGGCACCGCAACCGATATCGAGCATAGAAAGCCCATCCAGCCGCCGGCCATGAGAGACAGGGCTATGCCCTTCGTGCCGCATCCGGTGGCTGACGATGAGCCGGCGCAGATAGGCGACCCGCAGCGGGTTGAATTCGTGCAGCGCCCGCATCGGGCCATGCGGGTTCCACCAGTCTTCGCCGTGCCGGTCGAAGCGTGCGACCTCCTCTGGATCGACGCTCGATGCCGCATTGGCTCCCTGTTTCGGCTGCATCTACGCTCCTTATACGCCGTCTATACGCCACGGGCGGCGGCCTGAATCCGCTTTGCGCCGCCAAAATGGTCATGTATACGCCCCTCAGCCTGATGTCGCGCATGATCTGCGCCCCTAGGTTCCCCAGGTCACGTTCGCGACCTAGAACCCAGCCTTCGAGAAAGATTTACCGGACCCTATGGCCCGCCTTGTGATGAAATTTGGCGGCACTTCCGTCGCCGATCTCGACCGTATCCGTAATGTCGCCCGTCATGTCGCCCGCGAAGCCGCCGCCGGCCATTCGGTTGCCGTCGTGGTATCGGCGATGGCCGGCAAGACCAATGAGCTGGTCGCCTGGTGCAGAGACGCGTCGAAACATTTCGATCAGGCCGAATATGATGCCGTCGTCGCTTCCGGCGAACAGGTGACGGCGGGGCTGCTCGCTATTGCGCTGCAAGAAAAGGGGCTGGCGGCGCGCTCCTGGCTCGGCTGGCAGATTCCGATCCTGACCAGCGACGGACATGGCTCGGCACGAATCGCCGACATCGACGGTTCGGCCATTCTCGCAGGCTTCGCCAAGCGCAACGAGATCGCGATCATTGCCGGCTTTCAAGGCATCCACCGAGAAAGCGGCCGTATCACAACGCTCGGCCGCGGCGGCTCCGACACCAGTGCGGTCGCAATTGCGGCTGCGATCAAGGCTGATCGTTGCGACATCTATACCGATGTCGATGGCGTCTATACGACCGATCCGCGCATCGTGCCGAAGGCGCGGCGGCTCGACCGCGTCGCCTTCGAGGAAATGCTTGAAATGGCGTCGCTCGGCGCCAAAGTGCTGCAGGTGCGCTCCGTCGAACTTGCCATGGTACACAGAGTGAAGACTTTCGTGCGTTCGTCCTTTGACGATCCGGATAACCCGCAGCCCGGCACATTGATTTGCGATGAGGAGGATATTGTGGAGCAGCAGGTTGTGACCGGCATCGCCTTTTCGCGCGATGAAGCCCAGATCACCTTGCGCCGCGTCGCAGATCGTCCGGGTGTCGCCGCCACGATTTTCATGCCGCTCGCCGAAGCCAATATCAATGTCGACATGATCGTTCAGGTCGCTTCCGAAGATCAGGTCGCGACCGACATCACGTTTACCGTACCGACCGCCGATTTCGACCGCACCAAATTGATTCTCGAAAAGGCGCAGCCGCAGATCGGTTATGCTGCATTGCACGGCGCAAATGATGTCGTTAAAATTTCAGCAATCGGTATCGGCATGCGCAGCCATGCCGGCGTTGCAGCGCGTGCCTTTAAGGCACTTGCTGAAAAAGGCATCAACATCCGCGCGATCACGACATCAGAGATAAAATTTTCTGTATTGATCGATGCCGCCTACACGGAACTTGCCGTTCGCACGCTGCATGCAATCTACGGACTCGATAAAGCCTGATTTCCGGCTGCCGATCAGCCTGCGAGCCGAGTTCGCGCTTGCGGTCTACAGCTTGCATTGGCTATAGGATTCGGTGTGAGGCAGGGGCTGGCGGCGCACGAATCAGCGCTCAATCAGGCCAGCGGCAAATACGACGCGGTGCACGATAAAGTGCCTGCAGTTGACGCGTTGCGACATCAGCTCCGCTGTATAATCAGCCGGACAGTCTGGCACATTTAGGCCGTCTGGCACATTTAAGAGCCGGGAGCCGGACTCGCGGCTTGACCCGATCGCGTGAACACGAGGCCCGCAGATGAGGCCGAAAGGCTTGAGAAGGAACTAGCCATGTTTGGCCCTCTCGGCGGACCGCGACTGTTGCTGCGCCGTCTCCGCGAGGTCATGGCGGAGCCGATCAGTCCACAGGAACGCCTGGACAAGATCGTCATCCACATCGCCGCCAATATGGTGGCGGAAGTCTGCTCGGTCTATGTGTTGAAGGCGGACGGGCGGCTCGAACTCTATGCCACCGAAGGCTTGAAACGCGAGGCAGTGCATCTCACCACCATGCGTGCCGGCGAAGGCCTTGTCGGCCTGATCGCCGAGACGGCGGAGCCCCTGGCACTTGCCGACGCACAGCACCACCCGTCCTTCAGCTACCGGCCGGAAACGGGCGAAGAAATCTATTCCTCTTTCCTCGGCGTGCCGATCTTGCGCGGCGGCAATACGCTCGGCGTCCTCGTCGTGCAGAACCGCGCCCGGCGGCTCTATTCGGAAGAAGAAGTCGAGGCGGCGCAGACGACGGCGATGCTCCTCGCCGAGATGATCGCTTCGGGCGAATTGCAGTCGATCGGCCAGCCGGAAGATGTCATCGCAATGCGCCGGCCGCTTGCCTTGCACGGCACGCCTCTCGCCGATGGCGTCGGCCTCGGTCATGTCGTGTTGCACGAGCCGCGCATCATCGTGAAGCAGATCGTCGCCGAGGATGTGAAGGCCGAGCAGGAACGCCTCGATGCGGCGATCGGCGCGATGCGCCAGTCGATCGATTATCTCCTTGAGCATGGCGACGCGGCGGGACCCGGCGAACATCGTGAAGTGCTCGAAACCTATCGCATGTTCGCGCATGACCGCGGCTGGATTCGGCGGCTGCGCGAGGCGGTCGCGACCGGGCTCACGGCTGAGGCCGCGGTCGAACGCGTCCAGAACGATGCGCGCGCCAAGCTGCAGCGCCAGACCGACCGCTTCATGCGCGAGCGGCTGCATGACCTCGATGACCTTGCCAATCGCCTGCTGCATCAATTGACCGGCCGCAGCTTCGTCGCCGCGCATGAAGATCTGCCGGACAATTCGATCATCGTCGCCCGCTCCATGGGCGCCGCAGCGTTGCTCGATTACGACCGCTCGAAATTGCGCGGTCTCATCCTCGAAGATGCGGGCGCGGCAAGCCATGTCGCAATCGTTGCGCGCGCGCTCGGCATTGCGGCGATCGGCGAAGTCGCCAACATCATCGATTTCGTCGAGCCGGGCGATCCGATCATTGTCGATGGCGCCTCGGGTATTGTGAGTGTCCGGCCGACGCCCGATGTCGAACATGCCTATGCGGAGAAGGCGCGGCTGCGCGCCAAGCGCCAGGAGCAATATCGCAAGCTTCGCAAGGTGCCGGCCGTCACCAAGGACGGTGTGACGATCAGGCTGCATATGAATGCCGGGCTGCTGGTCGATCTCCAGCATGTGGCAGAGACAGGTGCGGCGTCGATCGGCCTCTTCCGCACCGAAATCCAATTTATGGTCGTCTCGAAATTCCCGCGGCTCAGCGAACAGGAGGCCTTTTACCGCGCCGCTTTCACGGAGGCGGGCGATCATCCGATCACCTTCCGGACGCTCGACATCGGCTCCGACAAAGTCCTCCCCTATATGACCAAAGTGGAGGAAGAAAATCCGGCGCTCGGCTGGCGCGCGATCCGCATCGGCCTTGACCGGCCGGCGCTTCTGCGGATGCAGGTCCGCGCCATGCTGCGCGCTGCCGAAGGCCGCGAGCTGCGCATCATGTTTCCGATGATCGCGACGGTCGAGGAATTCGATCTGGCCAAAGGCATGGTCGAGCGCGAGGTTGCCTATTTGCAGAAATACGGCCACCCGCTGCCGCGCGACCTCAAGCTCGGCGTGATGATCGAAGTACCGGCGATGCTCTGGCAGCTCGACGAACTCTGCGAGCACGCCGATTTCCTCTCTGTCGGCACCAATGATCTGCTGCAATATCTTTTTGCCGCCGATCGTGATAATGCGCGTGTCGCGGCCCGCTATGACTCGCTCGCCGTGCCGATGCTGCGTGCCTTGAAGCGCATCGTCGACATCGCGGCGGCGCATAAGACGCCTTTGAACCTCTGCGGCGAGATGGGCGGCCAGCCGGTCGAAGCCCTGGCCCTCATCGCGCTCGGCTTTCGCGATCTTTCCATGTCGCCCGCCAGCATCGGCCCGGTGAAGGCGATGATCCTCGCGACCGATCTCAGTGCCCTGGAAGCGTTCATGGACCCGCTCATGGAGAGCGTGGACGGCGGCTTGTCGCTGCGCGCCAAACTCCAGGCTTTTGCAGACGCGCATCAGATTCCGGTTTAGCTAGGCTATCTTGGTCTATCTGCGCGTCCCTTGTTTCCCTTTTATCGATCGCCATGCTCCCGGAAGAAAAGCTCGACCTGATCCTGCGCCGCCACTCCGAAATATCGGACAGGCTGTCGTCCGGCCCGGATTCGGCGACCTTCATTGCGCTGTCGCGCGAACTCGCCGAGATCGAGGACGCAGCGCAGGCGATCCGCGACTACCGCGACGAGATGAAAGAGGTCGAGGGCATCAAGGCCATGCTCGCCGATCCGGCGCTCGATGCCGAGATGCGCGCTCTCGCCGAGACGGAGCGCGATGAGGCACAGGAGCGGCTCGCCACGCTCGAAGAACGGCTGCGGCTGGCGCTTCTGCCAAAGGACGCTGCCGACGAAAAGAGTGCCATTCTCGAAATCCGCGCCGGCACCGGCGGCGATGAGGCTTCGCTTTTCGCCGGCGATCTCTTCCGCATGTATCAGCGCTATGCCGAACTGCATGGCTGGCGCGTCGAAATCATGTCGGCAAACGAAGGTACGATGGGCGGCTTCAAGGAAATCATCGCCGAAATCCAGGGCCGCGGCGTCTTCGCCCGGCTCAAGTTCGAATCCGGCGTGCATCGCGTCCAACGCGTGCCGGACACCGAAACGCAGGGGCGCATCCATACCTCCGCGGCGACCGTCGCCGTCCTGCCCGAGGCTGAAGATGTCGATGTCGATCTCAATGAAGCCGATTTGAAGATCGATACGATGCGGGCGCAAGGCGCCGGCGGCCAGCACTTCAATAAGACGGAATCGGCAATCCGCATCACTCATCTGCCGACGAATACGATCGTCTTCGTCCAGGACGAGCGCTCGCAGCACAAGAACCGCGCCCGCGCCATGGCGCTGCTGCGGGCGAAACTCTATGACACGGAGCGGCAGAAGCTCGATGCCGAACGCGCCGCGGATCGCCGCTCGCAAGTCGGCTCAGGCGATCGCTCCGAGCGGATCAGGACCTATAACTTCCCGCAGGGGCGCGTCACCGATCACCGGATCAATCTGACGCTCTATAAGCTCGACAAGGTCATCAGCGGCGAAGCACTGGACGAGGTCGTCGACGCGCTGATCACCGATCACCAGGCGGCTCTGCTGGCGCAAAGCGAGAAATAACTTATTCGGCTCCGGCTTCGGACGGGGCCTTGGCGTCCGGCGGGGCCGCTTCCGGTTCGACGGCTGGCTCGACGCGCGCCGCTGCCGGCGGTTCGCCCTTGTGTTTGCCGAGCGGAAGAAAAGCGATGAAAAGCCCGACGGCGAGACTGTCGGCCGCCGCGAACACCGATTCCGTCGCCAGACCGAGAATGGAGATCGGCGTTCCCGCATAGACGAAGAAATGAATCGTCATGAAGCCCGCAACACAGAGGGCCGCGAAGGCGGCGAGGGGGCTCGCCTGCGGGATGAGCGATAAGGCCACGAGGGGTGCCAGGATCGCGACCGACAGCATAACGGCGAGTGTCGTCAGAAAGCGCGCGTCGGCGCTGTGATCGATGAGCCAGATGCCGGCACAGAAGATGAGGCCGATGGCCAGTGCCCGCGCCACCGCCAGACGTTGGCTCGCGGGACCGAGATGCCGCCGCCGCGGCGTCCGGACATCATGCGCGAGGCTCGTCAGGAAACTCTGTACGCCGGAGGCGGCGAGACTGGCTCCGACGACAATCAGGAAAACCGCGGCCAGCCGCGCCAGGGTTGGCTCGGAACCGCGCAGCAGGGGCAGGCTCGCGAGCAGATCGAGGCCGGTGCTGCGGACATCCTGCAGCTGCAGCGAATGCGCATGCGCGCCGCAAACGCTCGCCAAGGCGGCAGGAATGGCCGAATAGGCGCCACAGATGGAGATGGCGCCGCGGCCGCTCGCCGCGAGCAAGTCCTGGGACAGATCGGTGATGGCGCGGCCGCTGACGTCGGCTTTGAGCGCGAGTGCCGCGCTGGAAATCGTCGCCGCAACGAGAAGCGTTCCCACGATGAGCCACAAGGTTCCCGTCACGCCGCAGCGCCAGGCAGTTGCCTGATCGCGGCTGGCGATGGCGGCACTGGCGAGCGGCGACAGCAGCGAAACGCCGACCGCAAAGGCAATGACGACCGGGAGCTCGACCCTCGCCTGCGTCTGGCTGCCGGTTACCTGCGCAAAATTGTGGAGGCCCTGCACCCATTGCATCTGATCGCCAAAGATCGGTGAAGCGAGCGGCTGGCCTGAAATGACGCCGAGCACCAAAGGCAGCGCCAGAGCCGTCACCGCAATGATGGCGGCCGCGGCCAAGACCCAGATGACACCGGAGAGTCCGCCCGGCACGACGAAGAGGATGAGCCACAGGCCCAAGAGAAGGACAGCGGCGCCGCGGTCCATGCCGGTCGCCGCAATGAGGCTGTTTACCCCCATGTCATAGCCGGCGAGCGTGATCGCGGCGGCACAAAAGGCGACGACCAGAACCACCGGAATGCGCACAGAGAACAGCCGGAAGCGGCGCGCGACGAGATCGGCAAAAGAATAGGCGCCGTTCTGGCGTAGCACCGGCCCGGCGACGAACAACAGCCAAAGACAGCCGGCGCAAAAGCCGAGCGCAACGGCGATGAAGCTGACATCTCCGAGGGGTGGCAGGAAGGGCAGGAACAGGCCGAAAGCGGCACCGCCAAAGACGAGCCCAGCATAGGAGGCCGGCAAAACGCGCCCGGCGACGTAAAATTCGGTCGGACGCATCGTCCGCCGCAGCACGGCGATAACTGTGAGACCGCAAAAAATCAGGGCGAGGAGGCCGATCCGCAGCAGTTCGTCCGGCAGGCCGATGCGGTCGAGCACGGCCAAAAGGCCAAGCCCCAGCACAAAGGCCGATACGGAAAAGGAAAATCCGCCGTCGATTCGCGCCCGATCGTTCTGGGCATCCGAAAGCTCATATTGGGTCACGCGGAACACCCGGGCTGCAAAGTTCGGATTGATCCTAACGCTTGCCAGGCACGAGGTCCCGAAGGAAAATAGCCGGGCTCGCGACGGAAGATTCAAATTAAAGATCTTGGGCGAGCATAGGGAGAGGCCGTGGCGCGGACAAGAAGCGAGATCATCATTGCCGATGATCACCCGCTGGTGCGTGGCGCATTGCGCCAGGCGGTAGAGGGCGCCTTTCAACAGACGAATGTGACGGAGACCAGCGATTTCGACGCGCTGATCGCCGCGCTCGGCGCGCAGGCGGAAACCGACCTCGTCTTGCTCGACCTCTCCATGCCGGGGATGCAGGGCTTTTCCGGTTTGATCTATCTGCGCGGCCAATATCCGAGCGTGCCGGTCGTCATTGTATCGGCCAATGACAATCGCGGCGTGATGCGGCGCTGCATGCAGCTCGGCGCCGCGGGCTTTATTCCCAAGACGACCAGCCTCGACACGATGACAAGCGCTATTGCGACCGTGCTGGCCGGCGGCATTTGGCTGCCGCCAGATCTCGATCCTGATGTCGAATCCGATCCGACGACCACGGACATGTTGCGTCGCCTGGCATCCCTGACACCGCAGCAGATGCGGGTCTTGATGATGCTTTCGGAAGGCTTACTTAACAAGCAAATCGCCTATGAGCTTTCGGTCTCGGAAGCGACGATCAAAGCGCATGTCTCGGCGATTTTGCAGAAACTGAAGGTCGATAGCCGAACGCAGGCGGTGATTGCCGCCGGCAAACTCGGCCCCGATCAGCTGGTTTCTGTCAACGCCGACTGATTGCGCGCGGTTTTGCACGCAAGGTTCTGCAAGGCTTTGAATGTCGCGAAGAGTTGACTCGATGAGTCCGCCCGCCGCCTTCGTTCGAAGATTTGATCGAAGGATTTTGCGGACGAATCGCGCTAGGCTGTGGTTTGCTGTATTGAAGCCGAAACGGGCCTGCGACGCGCCGCCTGTTTGATGATGAGGCTCCCTCGATGACCGACGAAAGGACCGCCGCGGAATCGCGCCATTGGAGCGCCGGACCCTCGGCCAAAGTTTCGTTTACCCCTGCCTCCGAAGCCTGGCGCCGTCCGCGCGCCGACTCGCCGCTGACTCGTTTTCTCGGCGGCTCGCCGCTCAATGTCGTTTTGCGCCTGTTCTTCTTGTCGCTCATCATCGGCGTGCTGATGATGTGGCTCGACGTAAGGCCGGCCGACGTTATCGATATGGTCGCAACCTTCGTCCATCGGGTCTGGGCGATGGGTTTCAGCGCCCTGCGCGAGTTCGGTGACTATCTGCTCGCAGGCGCCGTGATCGTCGTGCCGGTCTGGCTGATCTCGCGGCTCCTCAGCGTGGGCCGGGGGCGCTGAACGATCGTCCGCCGATGGCGGAGATTCTCGGTGGTGTCAGCCGCGCGCTCTACGGCAGATCCTTGGCGAAGACTTTTCCCGCCGCCCAATCCGCTGCCGCGCTACCTGTGACCTCGGCGAGCTGACGGCCGCGCGCGGCAAGCCGCGCAACAATCCCTTGCTTGATCTCGGTGATAAGTGGCGAGCCTTTAAAGACCAGCGCTGAATAGAGTTCGATAAGGCCGGCGCCCGCCTCGATCTTGGCGAAAGCGCGCGCCGCGCTGTCGATGCCGCCGATACCGATCAGCGGAAACTGCTGTTCGACGCGTAGATAGGCTTCGGCCAGCATGCGTGTCGACAGATCGAAAAGCGGCCTGCCGGAGAGGCCGCCGGTTTCGGCTGCGAGCGCCTGGCTTTGCAGATCGGCGGGGCGCGAGATCGTCGTATTGGAGATCGCCAGCCCGTCGATCTTACGGGCCCGACAGATGCGGACAATCGCATCGAGCCCGTCGAGCGTGAGGTCGGGCGCGATCTTGAGAATCACCGGCTTGCGGCCATGCGTCTCCGCTGCCGCGTCCCGCGCGTCGAGCACGCGCGCAATGAGATCGTCGAGTGAAGCTTCCTGCTGCAGATCGCGCAGGCCCGGCGTATTGGGCGAAGAGACATTGACGACGAAGAGACTGGCAAGCCCAACGAACGCCCTGATGCCCTCGACATAGTCGGCAGCGCGATCGCCTGAATCTTTATTGGCGCCGAGATTGACGGCGATGATACCGCGTCGGCCCTGCCGACGTGCAAGCCGCGCGGCGACCGCCGCATGACCCTCGCTGTTGAAGCCGAAGCGGTTGATGACCGCCTCATCGTCGGGGAGCCGGAAGAGGCGCGGGCGCGGATTGCCGGGCTGCGGGCGCGGCGTCACCGTGCCGACTTCGACAAAGCCCATTCCCATGCCGAGCATGGTATCGGCGGCTTCGGCGTTTTTGTCGAAGCCGGCGGCAAGGCCGAGCGGATTGGGAAAATTCAGACCGAAAAGCGCAACCGCAAGCCGCGGATCATCGCGCAGCGGCTGGCGCGGCGGCAGCAGCGACAGCGCTTTGATGGTTGCCCGATGCGCCGTCTCGGGATCGAGCTTGAGCAAAAACGGCCTGGCAAGCGCATCCAGGAAAGCGATCACGGAAGCTCTTCCGGAAAGACATGCTGCCCATCGGTGCCGATCGGCAGACGCCGCGCCCAGGCGACCGCCTCGACCGGCAGAGGCACATAAAGATGCGGAAACAGGGCGCCGCCGCGCGAACATTCATAGCGCAAATCGTCAAGCGCATCGCCGAGCTTCGCCGGATCGACCGCGACCAAGAGAAGATCGTTTCGATTGGCGAAATGTTTTCGCGCGGTTTCGCGCAATTGTTCGGCCGTCGAGAAATGAATGAAGCCGTCTGCGAGATCGACCGGCGCGCCGGCAAAGGAGCCGCTCGTCTCCGCCTCACGCCAAAGTTGTTCGGGCACGATTTTGTAGATGAGGTCCATGGGACAGGGGCACTCGCTCGCTGATCGCCGCCGTCATGCGCGGACTTGATCCGCGCATCTAGGCATGCGGGAAACCAATACACGATCATGAACAATCGCGCCTGGATGGCCGGGTCAAGCCCGGCCATGACTGCTACCAGAAAACCGTTCCGTCATGCCGCATCAGCGGTGAAAATCGACAATTCCTCCTGCGGCATATGGAAGACATTCGCCTCGGCCGGAAAGCGGCCTTCGCGCACGTCGCGCACATAATGCGCCATCGCGTCGCCGATCAGCGGTCCGACCTCATGATAGCGCCGATTGTGCCGGAAATTGACCGGCAGATAGCCAAGCATGTCGCAGATGACTAGAACCTGCCCGTCGGTATAGCGCCCGGCGCCGATGCCGATCGTCGGCGCCTTGATCGCCTTCGACACGGTCGCCGCGACTTCTTCGGGAATGAGTTCGAGGACGAGCATGGAGATGCCCGCTGCATCGAGCGCCGCGGCCTGGGCGAGCAGCGTCTTCGCCTCTTCCGCCGAACGGCCTTTCAGCCGCTTGTCAAGGTGATGCTGCGGCTCGAGCCCGAGATGACCGCAGACATCGATCCCGGCCGTGGCGAGCGCCGCGGCGATCTCCGGATGCGGGCCTTCGAATTTCACCATATCGGTGCCGGCCTCGCGCAGCAGGCGGGCATTGGCGACCGCCGTCTCCGGCGTGTCATAGGTGCGATAGGGCAGATCGGCGAGGATAACTGCATCCGGCGCGCCGCGGCGGACCGCCCGCACGTGATGGGCGATATCGGCGAGCGTCACTTCCTGCTCGCTCTGATAGCCCAGGATATTCGTGCCGACGCTGTCGCCGACGAGAATGATGTCGACGCCCGCCTCGACTTCCGCCTTCGCGGTCGGATAGTCATAGGCGGTGAGCATCGAAATCTTCTCGCTCCGGCGCTTCATATCGAAAAATCGCGCGGTTTTGCTCATTTCTGGCCCATTTGGCATGTCTGAATTGGCTTGATCGTCATCGATCCTGGCGACCTGCCTATGACGTTATATGGGGTCGCCCCGGCTTAAGCGCAGCGAACTCCGGTGAAATTCGCCGGCCGCTTGCCAGCCGCGCGATATTTGTGAACGTCGAATGACCGATGACCCTGTGAATCCCGTGAATATTCTCCGGCCGTCGCTTCCGGTTATTTATAATGCGGCCGGTCGAAGCTGAAGATGCCGATGCGATTCGCGCCCTCATTTCTCGAAGAACTGAAATCCAGGCTGCCCGTTTCGGACGTCGTGCGGCGGAAGGTGAAGCTTATGAAGGCCGGCCGCGAATGGCGCGGCCTATCGCCGTTCACCTCGGAAAAGACCCCGTCCTTCTACGTCAATGACCAGAAAATGGCGTGGTTCGATTTCTCCTCGGGCCGCAACGGCAACATCTTCGATTTCCTGATTGCGACCGAAGGCCTCAGCTTTCCGGAAGCCGTGGAGCGCCTCGCCGCCGAAGCCGGCATGCCGCTGCCGAAAATCACTCCGGAGGCCGAAGCGCAGGAAAAGCGCCGCGCCGGCCTGCAGGAAGTCCTCGAATGGGCCGCCCGTTTTTTCGAGGCGGAACTGACGCGCGAGATGGGCGCCAAGGCGCGCGCCTATCTCGCGGGGCGCGGCCTCGGGCCGGAGACGCAGAGGCGCTTTCGTCTCGGCTATGCGCCCGCCGAAAAATTCGCTTTGCGCGATCACCTCGCCAGCAAAGGCGCCTCGGCGGAAGTGATGGCCGAAGCGGGCCTCCTCATCAGCGGCGACGATATCGCCGTGCCTTACGACCGCTTCCGCGACCGGGTGATGTTTCCGATCTGCGACCGTTCGGGAAAAGTGATTGCTTTCGGTGGCCGCGCGCTCGAAAAGGACGTGCAGGCCAAATATCTCAATTCGCCGGAAACGCCGCTCTTCCATAAAGGCGCACTGCTCTACAATCATCACAATGCGCGCCAGGCGGCGCATGACAAAGGCACGGTGATCGCCGTCGAAGGCTATGTCGATGTGATCGCGATGAGCGTCGCCGGCTTTCCGCATACGGTCGCACCGCTCGGCACCGCGCTGAGCGAAAACCAGTGCGCGCTTCTCTGGAAGATGGCGGAGGAGCCGATCCTCTGTTTCGACGGCGACCGCGCCGGCCGCAAGGCTGCCTATCGCGCTGTCGATACGGCCCTGCCGCTCATTGGTCCCGGCCGCACGCTGCGCTTTGCGCTTCTCCCCGAGGGCCAAGACCCGGACGATCTTGCCCGGGCGGGCGGTGGCGCGGCGATCGAGGCGGTGCTGGAGCAGGCGCTGCCGCTCGTCGATCTGATCTGGCTGCGCGAGACGGAAAGCCAATTAAATTCAAATTTGGCGCTCGCCACTCCCGAGCGCCGCGCGGGCCTGGAACGGCGTCTGGCCGAACTCTGCGGGACGATCACCGACGAGACCTTACGGCGGTATTATGCCGCTGAGTTCCAGAGCCGGCTCAAAACCCTCTTCGGCCAAGCTTTCGCTGGTGCGCCCCGCTCCGGCCCGTCCAGCCGCTTCCGCGACCCCAACGGCGGCCGCCGCTTCAATCAGCGTTTTTCGCCGGGAAACGGCGGTTTTCCGCAACCGAGCTACAGAACAGCGGCGCCGGCCATCGGCTTCGGCCTCGCGCGCTCGCCACTGTTCCAGCCGAAATCGCCTGAACCGTCCGGGCGCGAAGCCATCATCCTTTTGATTTTGTTAAACCATCCTGCGCTATTGGAGAATTGCGGCGAGGCTCTGGCCGAGCTTGAGTTCACCCATGCCGACACCCGCGCGCTGCGGGAAAAGCTGCTCGACGTCTGGGGCCACGGCACCCATGGCGATCACGCAGCGCTTAGACGGGAGGTCGAAAACTCTGGGCTTGGCCCGGCGCGGCGGCGGCTTGAAGCGCTCAAGGCGCATGCCTCATTATGGGTCATTTCGCCGGAAGCGGCGGACATGGACGCCGAAGCAGCATTGAAGCAAGCCATGGCCTTGCATAGGAAAATGTGGGCTCTAAATAAGGAATTGAAATCGGCGGAGGCTGCCCTCGCGCAGGATGGGAGCGACACGAACCTCGCCCGATTGAGGGACATTCAGGAGCAACTGTCGGCGCTGGCCGGGACGGAGGCTGCGGTCGAAGGTTTTGGCGTGGCCTCTGGCCGCCCAAGTGGCGCCCTATGAAGTCTTGGTGCGCTACGGACTCTTGGCGCGCTGTGAACCGGTTCGCTGAACGGAATTGACGCCGGTCGAACCGCAATGGTTTTACCGAGCTTTGCGTAAGCAACGCGGGCATTTCCATCTCGTTCCACGTGATGGAAATGTCGTTTTGTTGTAACGCTTCGCCGCATTGTCCGCGGCAACTCACGAACCCTTGGGGGTTCTGGACCGACGACGAATAACGGCATCCGGAGACGCGATCCCGGAGCGGCCGTTTTGGAGAGAATGGATGGCGAAGAAAGATAATGAGAAGGCTGAAGGCGAAACCACAGTCGCCGAAACCACCGACAGCCCTCTTCTCGATTTATCCGATGCCGCCGTCAAGAGGATGATCAAGCTCGCGAAGAAGCGCGGCTTTGTCACCTACAGCGAATTGAATGCCGTCCTGCCTTCGGAGGAAGTCAACTCCGAGCAGATCGAGGACATTCTGGCGATGCTCAATGAGATGGGCATCAATGTCATCGAGAGCGAAGAGCAGGACACTGAAGAAGCCGAAGAGGCCGAGGAAGAGGAGATCGAAGGCGGCGACCTCGTCGAGGTCAGCCAGCCGAAGGCGCTGACGACGCGCTCCTCGGAGCCGGCCGATCGCACCGACGATCCCGTCCGCATGTATCTGCGCGAAATGGGTTCGGTCGAGCTTTTGTCGCGCGAAGGCGAAATCGCGATCGCCAAGCGCATCGAGGCCGGCCGCGAAGCGATGATCGCAGGCCTCTGCGAAAGCCCGCTGACCTTCCAGGCGATCATCATCTGGCGCGACGAACTGAACGATGCCAAGATCCTGCTGCGCGACATCATCGATCTCGAAGCGACCTATGCGGGTCCCGACGGCAAGAACACGCCGAAGATCGACATGACGGCACAGCCGCCGCAAGACCCGCTCGCCGGGCGTCCGGCGCCTGCGACCGCGCCGCTCAATCCACCAGGCGCGTTGCGCAACGCCGACGAAGACGCTGAAATGCCGGTCCTCGAAGAGACCTTCGAGGAGGAAGAGGACATGGAGAATTCCGTGTCGCTCTCGGCCATGGAAGCCGAGCTGAAGCCGAAGGTTCTCGAGACCTTCGACCGCGTCGCCGATGCCTATAAGAAGCTGCGCCGGCTGCAGGATCAGAACGTCGAAAACAAGCTGAAGAATGAGACGCTGACGCCGCATCAGGAGCGCAAGTACAAGACGCTCAAGAAAGAGATCGTCACCGACGTCAAATCGCTCTGCCTCAACCAGAACCGCATCGATGCGCTGGTCGAGCAGCTCTATGACATCAACAAGCGGCTCATCGGCTTCGAGACCAAGCTTCTGCGCAGCGCCGAGGAATGCGGCGTCGGGCGCGAAGACTTCCTGAAGAACTACCAGAATTCGGAGCTCGATCCGAAGTGGCTGCAGCGCGTCTCCAAGCTCGGCAGCCGCGGCTGGAAGGAATTCGTCAATCGCGCCAAGGACCCGATCAAGGAAATCCGCGCCGACATTCAGGCGTTGGCGACCGAGACCGGTCTCGAAATCCAGGAATTCCGCAAGATCGTCCAGGTCGTGCAGAAGGGCGAGCGCGAAGCGCGCCAGGCGAAGAAGGAGATGGTCGAGGCCAATCTGCGCCTCGTGATCTCGATCGCCAAGAAATATACGAACCGCGGCCTGCAGTTCCTCGACCTCATTCAGGAAGGCAATATCGGCCTGATGAAAGCGGTCGATAAATTCGAATACCGCCGCGGCTATAAATTCTCGACCTATGCGACCTGGTGGATCCGCCAGGCGATCACCCGTTCGATCGCCGATCAGGCGCGCACCATCCGCATCCCGGTGCATATGATCGAGACGATCAACAAGATCGTCCGCACCTCGCGCCAGATGCTGCATGAGATCGGCCGCGAGCCGACGCCCGAGGAGCTCGCCGAGAAGCTCGCCATGCCGCTCGAGAAGGTGCGCAAGGTGCTGAAGATCGCCAAGGAGCCGATCAGCCTCGAGA
>CAZXXA010000046.1:0-23374 GCA_964644615.1 uncultured Methylovirgula sp.
TCTCGGCGCGGTCGGCGGCTATGCGGCTCTGTCGAACTACACCGCTCTCGGCGGTCAGTTGACGGTGTTCGCTCTGCCCGGCAGCAGCGCGGAATGATCTGACGAAGATCTGACGTAAAACGCCCGGCGTATCAGCTATTGATACGCCGGGTTTTTTTGCTGCGCTCTCGCTGGAAGAGCGGCACGAAGAGAGCCATTTTCTAAGCAAATCTCGCCGCCGCGAGCGGCTTGCAGATATGCTGATCGGAGGCATCATGCGCCACACCGGAACAACCCGACATTTAGCACTTGCCCAGTTCGCAACCGCGCTTCTCGCGGCTGTCGCGATGTGGCAGATCCCCGTTGCCCGTGCCCAGGATACGAATGGCGCGATCGAACTCATCGATCCGAAAGTGCTGCGCGTCTGCGCCGATCCGCATCATTTGCCCTTCTCCAACGACAAGGGCGAAGGTTTCGAAAATAAGATTGCCGCGCTGTTTGCCAAGAAGCTCGGCAAAGGACTGGCCTACACCTATTATCCCGACAGCACCGGCTTCATCAAAAACACGCTGAATGCCATGCGCTGCGACGTCGTGATGGGCATCGCCCAGGGCTTCGAGATGGTGCAGACAACCAATCCCTACTATCGCACGACCTATGTGCTGGTGACGAAGAAGGATTCGGACATTGCCGGCGTTACGTCGCTGTCCGACCCCAAGCTCAAGGACAAGCGGATTGGCGTAACCGCCGGCTCTGCGCCGGCCACATATCTCGTCATGGACGGGCTGATCGACAAAGCGAAATCCTATCCGCTGTTCGTCGACACGCGATTCTCTTCGCCGGAAAAGGACATGCTGAAGGATCTAACGGACGGGAAGATCGACGCCGCGATTCTGTGGGGGCCGATCGGCGGCTATCTTGCGAAGAACTCGCCGGTGCCGCTGAATGTGACGCCGCTGCTCAAAGAGACCGGCGGCCCGCAGATGATCGTCCGCATCTCCATGGGCGTCCGCCACACCGATCAGAATTGGAAGCGCACGCTGAACAAGCTGATCGCCGATAATACGCCGGAGATTAACGACATTCTACGCAGCTACGGCGTGCCGCTGTTCGATGAGAAAGACGTGCCGATCACCCGTTGATGATGGCGCCTCTATGCCTTTGCTCAATCGCTTAAACTTTCGCCACGACCAGCGTTCCGCTGCTCGTGGGTTTGCAATCGGCTTTGGCCGCTCGGCCTTGCTCGCGCTGGGCCTCGCCGTATTCGGCTTTGCGCCGTCCCGCTTCTCTGCGCCGGCACATGCCGCGACCGCGGCGGAGCCGTCGTCCTATCGGCTTTCCGACTATCGTGCGCCGACGCCCGCCACGCTCGACGGACAACAAGGCCTGACGACCGCCGAAGCGCATGCGCTTTGGGCAGAGCACAAGGCAGTCTTCGTCGACGTTCTGCCGCACCCGCCGAAGCCCGCCAATCTGCTCCCTGGCACGGTGTGGCGCGATAAGCCGCGCGACGGCATTCCGGGCAGCGTCTGGTTGCCCGACACCGGCTATGGCGCTTTGGCGCCGCCCGTCCAGGCCTACTTCGCCAACGGGCTTAGGACGGCCAGCCAAGGCCGGAAAGACGCAGCGCTGGTATTCTACTGCCAGCGGCAATGCTGGATGTCCTGGAACGCCGCCAAGCGCGCCAAGAGCCTCGGCTACAGTCACGTGCTTTGGTATCCGGACGGCACCAATGGCTGGTCAGAAGCCGGCTACCAGCTTGAGCGGCGCCAGCCGCAGCCGCGCGGGGACCTGGCCGAGTCTCCGCGCTAGCGATTTTGCCGCTAACGACTATTGCGTCGGCAGCTGCGCCTGGATTTCGCGCGCCAGCGCGTACAGCCGCTGCTCGATGAGTACGGGTGACTCGCAGACATAGGTCAGCGTCTTGCGGCGCTCGTCGAAAATCCGCAGATCCCATTGCAGCTGCTTCGCAGCGGTAGAAACAGGATTGTTGGGATCGTTCGCTTCTTCGGGCGACATCGACTTGTCCTGCTCTTGATGCAGCTTGTCGCTCTCCGCCCGAATCTTGTCGGCCATTTCCTTCTGCCGCGCGCCGAAGCGTTCCAGCCCCGCGAGGACCTGGCCGCGTTCGCCGTCGAGCTTGGCGAAAAGCAGGGCGAAAAGCAGAGTCAGCTTCTGCTTGCTATCGGCTCCGGCCGATTTGGCAAAAGCATCGATGTCGGCTTTGGCCTGTTCGATCGGCAGGCGCCGCTGCGCGAGTTTCGTCGCAAGCGCGTCGAGATCGGGGTCGACATTCGATTTATCGAGACCCTGAATCGATGGGCCGCTCCACATCGTGCCCGGTGAGAGATGGCTGACGAGAATCTGTTGGCAGGGCCAGTTCGGATTGGCCTTATTCGCGGGCGTGTATGCCAGAGCCGATGCGCAGGACGCAGCCGTCGTAAGCAGAGCAACGCCGGCAACAAAAGCGCGATGTTTCATGTCCGTCTCCTCGATCCGCGTTCTTATAATGGCGCAGGCGGCCGAAGGCGACACCCATTCGGTAGCGGCTGCCGCGCTTTCCGCTTTCCTTACAAGGAGCGGACATCTGCCAGGCGAAGCCTGGAAATTGTCCGCGGCACGGCCGCCGCGCTCGCGCCATTGCCCTTTCGGGGCCATTTCTATAATCCCAAGGAACGCATTTCCTTCGGTTGCTCTAGGTATTCACAGAGCACGCGGGCGCAGGCCCGCGCCGAAGGCGCTCCAAGTCCAATCTGGTGTGTAATGACCTTAATGTTGGCAAGCGTCGCCGACGCCGCGGAAGCCGAAATCGCGATCGTCGAAGGCGCCGATATCATCGATCTGAAGGACCCGCAGCACGGACCGCTCGGTGCTTTGCCGGTCGCGACCGTGCAGGCGGTTGTCGCGGCGACAGCCGGACGGCGCCTTGTGAGTGCGGTCGCCGGCAATCTCGAGATGAAACCGGCGGTGTTGACGGAGGCCGTCGCGGCACTTGCGGCGACTGGTGTCGACTACGTCAAGATCGGTTTTTATCCGGGCGATGATGTTGCCGCCTGCATCTCGGCGCTGCAGCCGCTGGCCGAACGCACGCGTCTGATTGCCGTGCTGTTTGCCGATCAGGCGGTCGATTTCGCCTTGCTGCCACGCTTCGTCGCCGCCGGCTTTGCTGGCGTGATGCTCGATACCGCGACCAAGGGCAAAGGCCGGCTGATCGATTATCGCGATGTCGCGGCGCTCAAAAGCTTCGTCGATGCCTGCCGCGAGGCCGGTCTTAGCGTTGGTCTCGCGGGTTCGCTCGAAGCCCCGGACATTGCGCGGCTGCTGCCGCTCGATCCGGATTTCCTTGGCTTTCGCGGCGCGCTCTGTTCCGGCCGCGAACGCAAGGCACGGCTCGATGCCGATCAGGTCAAGCTGATTCGCGATCTTATTCCGCGCGCGCGCCAAGCGAAGGATGCGCGCGAGGAAATGAAGGTCGATCTGCGGCTTCTCGCGGCGCGCGGCTATTCGGTCGATTCTGCCAGCCGGGTCGAGACGGACCGTGTCTTCGTCCATGATCTCGTGCTACCGGTCTATATCGGCGCCTATGATTTCGAGCGCGGCAAGACGCAGCGCGTCCGCTTTGGGATCGACGTCGATATTCGGCGCAGCAGTCATCACGCCGAAGACATGCGCGATGTCTTCTCCTACGACGTGATCATCGACACGATCCGCCTGCTCCTGAGCCGCGGCCATGTCGATCTCGTCGAGACGCTGGCCGAGCGTATCGCGGATGCGCTGCTCGCCTATCCGCGCGTCACCCGCGTCATCGCGCGAGTCGAAAAACTCGATGTGATCGACGGCCGGGTCGGCATCGAAATCTCCCGCGAACGCGCGGCCGAAGCGGGCCGCCTGCATCAGCTGTTCTCGGGCGCCGCGGATGGCACCGTCAGCAAGTCCAACGGCTGATCGGTGCCGCGGAATCCGCCGCTCATTGTGAAATTGGGTGGAAGCCTAGCCGGCTCGGCCGAACTTTCGGCCTGGATCGCGGCGCTCGACTGCTATCCGGCCCCGCTGCTCATCGTGCCGGGGGGCGGCGCCTTCGCCGATACGGTGCGGGCGATGCAGAAGAGCTTGGCTTTCGACGACACCGCGGCGCATCACATGGCGCTTGTCGCTATGCAGCAATATGGAATTGCGCTCGCCGCCCTTTGGCCGCGGCTCGTCTCGGTAGCGACGCCGGCGGCTATCCGCCGTGCCCTGCGGCTGCGCCAGGTGGCCTGCTGGAACCCGGTGCCTATGGCGCTGGCCGCGCCTTTACCGAAGAGTTGGGACATTACCTCTGACACGCTCGCTGCCTGGCTCGCCGGCGCGCTCAAGGCCGCGCAACTTTTATTGATCAAGAGCTGCGATCCTCAGCCCAGCTTCGAGACGGCCGCCGATCTCGCCGCCGTGGATTTGGTCGATCCGCTGTTTCCTCATTATGCCGCCGCGAGCGGCGCGACGGTTTTTGTCGCGGGACCCGGTACCTTGCCGCAGGCTGGCGCCGTGTTCGCCGAAGGCACAGTGCCTGGGCAAAAGTTCCGCGCCGCTTAAGGCGCCTGCGCCGGGCACGCGACTCAGCTAAAGTCGCGGCGCGCGGACGGCCGGGCTGTCCGCCGACCGACAAGGCAAAGTGTCAAATGCGCGCGATTGCCGGAGCCGCAATCCTTCTGCTGTCGATGTTGGGTGCCGCGCTGGCGTCGGAAGCCGATCAGTCGCTGTGCCGGCAGGAGACGCAGGCGGCGATCCCCGCCTGCACCAAAATCATCGGCGACAAGGCCGAAACGCCGAAGACCCGCGCCTGGGCGCTGATGATGCTCGGCAATATCCGTGACGACGGCGGCGATCACGATGGCGCCATCTCCGACTATGGGGAGGCGCTGGCACTCGACAAGACGAATCCCTTCATCTTCTTCAATCGCGGCCTTGCTCAGCATGCCAAGGGCGAACATATGCTCGCCATTTCGGATTTCACCGAGGCCCTGCGGCTCGATCCGACCTATGCCGCCGCCTTCGTCAGCCGCGGCGTCGAATGGCATGAGAAGAGCGATTTCCTGCAGGCCTTCTCCGATTTTGGCGAGGCGCTGCACATTGATCCGAAAAATGTCGATGCGCTCTACAATCGCGGCCTCGTCTGGCACGACCAGGGCGACAATGACCGCGCCATCGGCGATTTCTCAGCCGCCATCGAGATTGACGCCAATGCCGGCGATGCCTTCCGCATGCGCGGCATCTGCAAACATGCGAAGGGCGATCTCAAAGGCGCAATCGCCGACTACGACGAAGCGCTGCGGCTCGATCCGAAAGACCAACGCGCCTTGCGCGCCCGCGCCCATGCCTATGTCGAAACGCATGACACCGATCTGGCGATTGCTGACTACACCGCGCTGATCCACCTCGATCCGCATGATGCCGCCGTCTTTGCCGATCGTGCCGGCGCCTATCTCGCCAAAGGCAGGATCGACGATGCGCTCGTCGACTGCACGGGAGCGCTGCGTATGGAGCAGAATCAGTTTTTCGCGTTGGCCAATTGCGGCACCGCTTGGGCCCAGAAGGGCAATTTCGATCGCGCCCTCGCGAATTACGATGCGGCGATCAAAATCGATCAGACCAATCCAAAGCTTTTCGTGGATCGCGGGATGGCCTATGCCGGCAAGGGCGATCTGGACCGCGCCATTGCTGACTACTCGGCTGCCCTACGACTTGATCCCACGAACTGGGAGGCTTATGCCCGGCGCAGCGACGCATGGCGCGCCAAAGGCGATGTTCCCAAGGCGGAGGCGGATTTGACCGTTTCCAAGGAGCTGAAGATCAGCCGCAAGTGAGTTCATGCCGCCGCGCCTAGAGCGGGATGCGAAAAAATGTGCGCGGTTTTTCGCGCAAATCCCGCTCTAAATTTTTAGAATCGATCACGTTCATCATTTTGGATCATTCAAGTCGCGGGCTTGTCCGACTGAACTTCAAACGCCCAACTCGGGCAAGCCCGAGTTGGGTTGATCCAAAATCATCGTGATCTAGAAACGAGAGGCCATGGCTGAACGACTGCTGCTCCTGACCGGACATCTCGCCCATGCGCGGCTCGTCAAGCTCATGCAAGGGCTTGGCGATGTGCCATTCACATGGCAGGTGCACGATATCGGCGTCCAGGTCGCGGCGCTGATGACGGAGGCGATCATCCTGCGGCGCTTGCCGCGTCCGGTCGAAGCCGATCGGATCATTCTGCCCGGCCGCTGCCGTGCCGATCTTGACCGCTTGGCGCAGGAGGTCGGCGTTCCATTCATGCGTGGTCCGGACGAGCTTATCGATCTGCCAGCCTTTCTCGGCCGCGGGGCGCGGGTGCCCGATCTCTCACGCCAGGACATCAGGATCTTCAGCGAGATCGTCGATGCGTCCTCGCTGAGCGTCGAAGCGATCCTCGCTCGCGCCGAGGGCATGCGCGCGGCGGGTGCCGATGTCATCGATCTCGGCTGCCTGCCCGATACGCCTTTTCCGCATCTCGAAGATTGTGTGCGCGCGCTCAAAGCGGCAGGTCATCGCGTCAGTGTCGATTCGGCCGATCGCAGCGAACTCGAACGCGGCGCAGCGGCCGGCGCCGACTATCTGTTGAGCCTCACCGAAGAGACGCTCGACATCGCGCGTAAATATCCGGTGACGCCGATCCTCATTCCCAAGCCGCAGCATGATCTGGAGTCGCTGATCCGTGTGGCAAAAGCGGCTGCGGCGGCCGAGATTCCCTTCATCGTCGATCCCATTCTCGATCCGATCCATTTCGGCTTCGCCGCTTCCGTCGCGCGCTATATCGAAACGCGCAAGCGTCTGCCGGATGCCGAGATCATGATGGGCACGGGCAATCTCACCGAGCTGACCGAAGCCGATACGAGCGGCATCACTGCGGCTCTTCTCGGGCTTTGTTCGGAGCTTGCGATCCGCAATGTCCTCGTTGTGCAGGTCAGTCCGCACACACGGCGCACCGTCGAAGAGCATGATGCCGCACGGCGGCTCATGTATGCGTCGCGCGCTGACGAGGCTTTGCCGAAAGGCTATGGTGCTGGTCTTCTGCAAGTTCACGATCTGAAGCCATTCCCGGCTTCAACGGACGAGATCGCCGAACGCGCGGCAGAAGTCCGCGACAAGAATTTCCGCATCGAGACGGCGCAAGACGGCATTCATGTCTATAACCGCGACATCCATCATGTCGCACAGGCCGCGCTGGATTTCTTTCCGGTTCTCGATGTCGCCGCGGACGGCGCGCATGCCTTTTATCTCGGCACCGAGCTCGCCAAGGCCGAGTTGGCTTTCGCGCTCGGCAAGCGCTATGTGCAGGATGAGCTTCTCGACTTCGGCTGCGCGATCGACAAGCGCGAAGAGGATGAGACGAAGCTGCGCGAGGCCGGCCATACGCTGCGTACGCGCAAGGCGCAGGACTGAATGCCATGCCGATGATCCGGGAAGCCGTGGTGACGACGATCGATAGCGCGGGCGCCGTGCATATCGCGCCTTTTGGCCTGATCGAATCCGGCAGCGAATGGATCATCGCGCCGTTCCGTCCGTCGAAGACGCTCGACAATCTACTTGCAGTGCCGAAGGCCGTCGTCAGCTACACCGACGATATGCGTATCTTCGCCGGCTGCCTGACAGGACGAAAGCAATGGCCGACTGTGCCGGTTGCGGATTTTCCGGTGCCGCGGCTTGCGGCGGCGTTGAGCCATGCCGAGCTTGCCGTCGATCGCGTCGAAGATCACCCCGAGCGGCCGCGTTTCATCTGCCGTGTCGAGCGGATCGTGCAGCATGCGCCGTTCCAGGGTCTCAACCGCGCCAAGGCAGCGGTGCTCGAATTATGCATTCTAGTCAGCCGCCTCGACTTTTTGCCACGCGAAAAAATCGAGCGCGAGATCGATTATCTGAAGATCGCGATCGATAAGACGGCCGGACCTGAGGAACAAGAAGCCTGGGGCTGGCTCATGCAAAGGGTGGCAGATTTCTACGCCGCCAAAAGCGCCACGGCGACGGCGGGCGCGCAATCGCCGGCTTTGTGACGGACCGCGGGATCAGCGTCGATCAGATCGCTGAAATCGACATAGGGATTGCCAAGCCGCGCCGCGAGCTTCTTCATCACGAAACGGCCGACGCCTGCGCCAACGATCGGCGTTTCGGCATGAAAATGCGCATGCGACAGGACGAGATGGGCACCATCGGTGACCGTGCGCAATTGCGCCTCGGCGAAATAGTGGGCGAGCTCATTGAGCGCCCAAGGTTCGGCGTCCTTCGCATCGAGGCCGATCTGTCGTGCGAGCCGCGCGTAGGAGGCGTCGACCGTCTTCTCGCGGCCATCGGCGGTCAGCATCAGATCGGCATCTTCGGGCAATTCGCCGAGAACGCGATAGACGTCGCTCATATTGGCGAACCATTCGTTCATCAAAGGCACCCAGCGTCCGGCAAAGGGCACGAGCGTGAGGCCAGCCATGAGGAAGCTGCGGACACTCCCGGCATAGACCAATTCGCCATGCGCCATGCGGGTCACGTCGCTGTAGCCGAAGGCCGCGACCTTGCCGCCGCGCACAGGGATGAGATCGGTCGTCGTCGAGCCCATGTCGGCAAAAATCGCATCGGGAAAATGACGCGCGACGAGTGCCGCGCTCGCATGCCAATTGGCCGAGGCGATGGCTTCGGCTTGGCCGGCGATGGCACGCGGCGCGCGCAGTCCGGCATGGCCGGCATAGAAGAGAAGATTGTTTGAGCCGAGCTCGGCCTCTGCAATCGCGGCAATCTTGGCGACGCCTTCGGTGCGGTCGGCAAAGGCATCGGCGAGCTCCGCCGTCATGGTCGCGGCATTGCGGTCGGCCGGCCCGAGCAATGCCTTCGCCTCGGCAAAGGCGCGATGCAGTTCCGCGATTCCCTGCCACAAGGGGGAGGCGATCTGGATGACATTGATGATGCGGCCGTTCTCAAGCCGCGCCGCCTTGAGATGCGCGCCGCCGATGTCCCAGCCGATGATGCTCGTCATTTGATGTCCCGTAACCCGCGTGTTGCTGGCTTTTGCCCGTTTTCGCACGCTGCGTCGCATCGCACGACCGGCGCAGTTTTGCTAGTGACAGGCGATGGAAATCATTCCGGTCATCGATCTCAAGGACGGGCAGGTCGTGCGCGCGGCGCATGGCGCGCGGCATCTTTATGCGCCGATCGTCACGCCTCTGTCGCCGACGAGCGCGCCAAATGATGTCGTTGCCGGCTTCCTGAAGCTGCATCCCTTCCGCACGCTTTATATCGCTGATCTCGATGCGATCGAAGGACGCGGCAGCCACGCGGATGTGATCGCAAGGCTCGAATCGGCGTTTCCGTCGGTCGGCTTTTGGGTCGACGCGGGTATCAAAGATGCGAGCGACGCGCAGGCCCATCTCGAAAGCCGGCGCGGCATGATCGTCCTCGGCAGCGAGAGCCTGCAGGACGCGGATGCGCTCAGAGCGCTCGCGCAAGAGCCACGCACGATTCTCTCGCTCGATTATCGCGGCGATGAATTTCAAGGTGCATCCGAAATTGTCGAAGACAGCACGCTCTGGCCGCAACGGTTGATCGTCATGACTTTGGCTCGTGTCGGCAGCGGCGCCGGTCCCGATCTTGGGCGATTGCGCGAGATCATCGCGAAAGCCGGCCACCGGCAGATCTATGCGGCCGGCGGTTTACGCGATGCGGAAGATATCGCGGCTTTGAAGGCGCTCTCCGTCGGCGGCGTTCTCGTTGCATCCGCACTGCATGGCGGCCGGCTCGATGCGAAGACTTTGGCCGATATTAGCCGCAGCTAATCAAGGATCGTCATGCGCGGACTTGATCCGCGCATCCAGGCATCAACAACTCACAGTGAGCCCGATTTTCGTGCCTGGATGGCCGGGTCGAGCCCGGCCATGACGCGGCAGGAAGGCTTCTGAACCTATCCGAAATTGGCCGCACTACCTCACACGAATGCGCAATAAAAAAGGGAGCTCGTGAGAGCTCCCTCGACCTTCTCCCATTTCGACGAAATGGCCGGGCATAGCCCGTCGAAGGACGGGCGTCCTTTCGGACGCCCTATGACCCGGCCATACCGAAGGAATGAGATGCAGCGTCTTCTGCCGATTATTCCGGCGAGAACGGGTGCTTGGCTTCGTTGCGCTTGGCGACAACGGTGGCAGCCTTCGGCTCGCCGGAGACGGCGCGCGCGATCGATTCCTTGACCGCCTGATAGTTGTAGTCGTGGATCTTCTTGTCGTCGTCGGCTTCCCAGTGAATGAAGACGCCAACGCAGATGAAGAGATCGTCGGCTTCTTCAACCGGGATCACGCCTTCCGCGACGCTGTCGGCAACGGCCTTGGCGACCGCATGCTGCGCCGGGCCAAACATCTGGACGGCCTGCTTGGCGCCCTTGATGGTGACCTTGTTGAACAGGATCGTGTTCGGCTTGGCGAGCAGGTTCGGCGCAACCACGGCGAGCAGCGTGGTGAAGCCATCCTTGTTGTTCACGAGCGCGTTGGCGAAAGCGGTTTCCGCAGCGCTGCCGCGCGGACCCATGATGAGATCGATATGTGCAACTTCATTGCCTTCGCCGACAAGCGATTCGCCAATGAGAAGCTTCGTTATCTTGGCCATGAACATCTCCCTCCGGTAGGAAAACTAAGACACGCCTGCCGATGTTATCGGCAGAGTAAGACCTATCCTTGTTGTCAGCGCCCATCGCCTACGAAAAATTCGTACCGATCGGACGGGCCGGTTGGCCAGATAGCGGCGGATGGCTCCGCACGGGGCCTAACTCAACCATCAATGTGACGCTTGAGCAAGCTGTTGCGCAGCAGATCGGCAAAAAGTGTCGCAACCGTCAGGTCTGCGCTCGTGCCGGGGTTGCGCTGCTGCGCTTTAAGTCGGGCATCGAAGGCAAGAAGCGTGTTTTGAGACGCCGCGCCTTCGGCTTGGAATATCGAGATTATCTCCGCAGCTTCGTGTTGCACTTCCAAGGCGGCTGCAGCGCCATGCTTGCGCGTTATATGCGAATCCGGAAAAGCTGCAAGGAAGGACAAATAGACTGCCGTTGTCGACCACGGCGGCGTAAGGCCACAGGCTTTCGCGCGTGAAAGTGCGTCCCATCCCGTCACGAAAACATCATCGAAATTGCGCACATATTGCGCTGCAATCAAATCGCGATCGGCCGCTTCGGCCATAGCGACCATAAGCGTGACGTCAGCAGGCCCATGCGCGTCATGCCGCGCAGCTGTCCCCAGGCCAGCCGGATTGGCGAGGCGCAGTGCCGCGAAAACGCGCTCCGTGTCGGTTTCGTCAAGCCCCTGCAACACATTGGCTAAACGCGCTTGCAGCGATCCTGTCGCGTTCCGTTCTGCCGCCGCGGCGAGCGGCGCGCAAAGCAACACAATGCCCAGATTGGTGTTCATGCCCACGGCGGCGAAGCTCGCTGCGACGGCGTCATAAATTCTTTGACCCACCGTTTTGCCCGGCGTGCAAAGCGGTCCTGCGGAGGCCTCGGCGCTCGCAAAAAAATGCTCTGCGGTCATGCCATGACCAGGGCTGAAGACATGAACGTTTCCCGGCTTCAGCGCTTCGATTTCGGCGCGGCATGCGGCGATAAAAAAAGCTTCGATGGAAGCTGCGGGGATCAAGAGGCTTGCTCGGTCCGTTGGATGGCAAAGCCGTGCCGGGCGAGGAGATCCTGCGCCAGTCGGTCGGCAATCGAAAAATCGGTCACACTCTGCAGGCCTTGCCAGCCGGGCATGCTGTTGACCTCGATGACGACGAGCTTGCCGTCGGCGGCGCGCAGAAGATCGACGCCGGCAAAATCGGCGCCGACTGCCGCAGCGGCTCGCAAAGCAAGATCCGTTGCTTCAGCATCGAGCGTGACCGGCTCGGGCACGGCGCCCAATTTGATGTTGGTGATCCAGTGGTCGGCGCGGCGCGTCATCGCGGCGATGACACGGTTCTGTGAGACGAGCACGCGGATGTCGCTATAGCCATTCTCGTCATGTCCGACGAAGCGCTGCAAATAATAGACACCGGCGATCGTTTCGACCTCCGGAAGATCGGATTCGTGCCGGATCAATTTCAGGCCGCGGCCCTGCGCGCCGAAGAGCGGCTTTAAGACCAGGGGCCCGCGCGCGCATTCGCGCCGCACGAGCGCCCGCGTCGCGCGCGGGCTTTGCAGCGCGAAGGTCTCCGGTGTGGCGACTTTGTTCTGGTGTAGATAGAAACTCGTCGCCGCCTTATCGACGCAGCATTCGATAGCGCGCGCCGTATTGGTGACCGGAACGCCTTGCGCGATCATCGCATGCAGCATGCTAAGACGCAGGGTGATCGATTCGAACGTGCCGAGACCGACGGCACGCACCAGCACGAGATCGGGCAGTTGCGCGCCGAAGCCTGGAATGGCCAGACCGCTCGGTCGCCGCGTATCGATGCTGCAAGCCGACAAGCGCATCGGCACGCAGCGCGCGCCGAGCTTAGCAAATGCGCGCGTCATTTCGCGCGCATGAAATTCCAGTTTGTCGATGAAAAGGACGACCTGCGGGCCGCTTTCCTTCGCGGCCGGCGCGAGCCTGCCTTCATTCAAAGCATTCATCGAGCAGCTTCTGCGAGATCTGGCCGGCGCGGAAGGTCTCGCCGCTATCAACCGCCGTCACGATGGCGACCGCGGGGCTGAACAGCATTGGATCGACCTTATAGAAGTCGTAGTCGAAGGACTTGAAGATTTGCGCGAAGGGCCGGCCATGATCGCGCGAATTGGTGCTCGGCAACGCCTTGGCGAGTTCGGCCGCCGCCTCAGCGGGGCCGGTTACATAGAGGTGCGTAATGCCACCATAGATGATCGCGTCATTGGTGCGTCCCATCGCAGTGACGAAATCGGGATGCGGCGGCGCGAGCGGCGCGGTGGCGACGCCGTCCAGAATATTTTCGAGCGGGAAGTGCAGCTCATGCGCCTTATGCATTGCGACTTCCAGCACCCGGGCGACGATCTGTACACTGCCAGCCAGGCTGCGCGTCGGCGCATAGATGAAGGTGAGGCGCTCGGGCTTCACGCCACAATCTTTCGCGACTTTGTCGACGATCTCGGCCGGCGGCGGCTTGTCGCCTTCGAGCACCAGCGTTGCGCAATCGGCCTCGTCCTTATAACCGAGGTCCTCGAAAAGCTTCTCGACGCGGGCCAGCGCACGGCCGGGGCCGGAACCCAGTGCAAAGAAATCGCCATGCGAGAGCGACCAGCCGGCATATTGGCTGGCGAGGCAGGCGACGATCGGATCGCTGGCGCGCACCGTCAGATGGTAAGGCCATTTGGAGGCGGCATGAAACGGCGTCAGGTTCACATGGCCCAAACCACCGAGACAGATTTCAGCGATCTTCAATCCCGCTTCGAGGCCGCCCTTGGCTGTGGCGCCGGCATCGATCAGCGTTTCGCCGCGCGAACCTTTACTGACGATGACACGATAGCGGTCGGCCTCGGTGACGAGCTGTTGGACGATCGAGAACGCACCTTTATTGACACTGACTTTTTCAGATTGGCTCATGCCGCGGCTTCCTTGCTGGCGCTTTCGGTCAAAAGGGTGAGGAATTCGGCTAGGCGCTCTTCGATAAGCGCCCGTGCCGCTGTTGGGGTTGCAGCTTCAGCCGCGACTGTGCAGACGGGATCGCCTTTGTGCAAGCATGTTCCTGGCTGTTGCCGGTCGAGGCACCAAGCAGGCCAGTCGAGATGCGGCATGGGCGTAACATCGAGAGGTGTATAAAAAATTGCCGCAGCACGCGGCGGCGGCGCGTCGAGCGGCGGATCCGGCAGCTCACCCGCGCAGGCCGCGATATGTGCGGCGAAGAGCCGCCTGTCGGCAAAGATATCGAGCGTCGCACCGGCACGTGGATTGATTTCGATAAGATAGAAGTCCGTCTGGCCGACCAGAAAATCGATGCTGTTCAAACCGACAAGACCAGCAGCCACGGCGATCTTGTGCGCCGCAAAGCGGATCTGTTCAGCGCATGAGAAATCAAGTTCAGCAGGGTGGATAGCGCCGCCATAGCGAAAGGGCCTGTCGGTTGCGGGCGATGTCCATTGCGCGCTGAGTCCGAGGATCTGCGCGTCGCTGCCATTGGCGAGCAGCAAGGCCGAAATCGAACGGCCGTCGATGCGGCGTTGATAATAATCCCCGGGTCCGGCAGGGCGTGCGCCAACTGGCGCGACATGCGAACCGCCGCCGCCACCCGCATGTTTCAGTAGCCAATGTTGAGGGTCGGGCGGCAGATCGAAACGAATCGCAGGATGCGGAATGGAACAGGCGCGGCAGAGTTCGGCGAGCGCTTGCGGATCTTTCACGCGCCTCACGATATCCGGCGGATTGCCGAGGATTTTGAATGAATCGGCAAGCTCGCCGAGAAGCTGCGGGCGGTCTTCGAATCCGCCGCCGTAAACAAAGCCGATCGGCGCATGATCCGCCGCGAGCCGCTGTGCTTGCGCAATGACGTCGGCGTGAAAGCCGTCATTGTGCATCTCGACGCGGTAGGTCGCGGCGGCGAGATCTTGCGTGTCGAGATCGCCGAAGAAGTCGGCGACGAGCGGACGAAAACCGGCTCGCCGCGCTGCCGCGGCGAGCCCTCGACCCGAGGGGGCGATGATCAGAACGGTCGGTTGATCAGACGAGTTCACGCGCCAGCTTGAACGCGTCACGGAAGTCGAGACAGAGCGCTTCGTCGGAGGTCGCCATCTTTTTGAAGAGCCCGGATTCGGCCTTGTATTTGATGTCGCCGATAGCGAGTGCACCAATGCCGAGGACGCCGCCCGGCAATTCCTTGCCATAGTCCTGCAGATCGAGGCCTTCGATGCCATAGGGCGGCACCGCATTGACGTCGGCCGCGATGAGAAGGTTCGTCGCCTTCTTGACCTGCTCGGCGGAGAAGATCTGCACGCCGGCCCTGCCGGCGCAAAGCACGACTTCCGATTCGATCAAGGCCGCGAGCTTCTTGTCGTCGGTGCTGGCATCGACGTAGTCGACATCGACGCCGAAGCGCTTCTTGATCTCGCCGGCGCCCTTCTCGACGCGGGCAATGCCATCATGGCCGGCGAGGGTGACCTTGGCACCTTCGAGCGCGGCGATGACACCGGAGGAGAAGCCGACGACACCCGTCGCACCGAAGATGACGACTTTGGTGTCCTTGAGCGCCTTCTTCTTCTTTTCCTTCAGAACCTTCTCGACGCAGGCGACCATGGCGGCGGCGGTGGTGAAGGAACCGGCAGGATCGGCGAAGACCGAGATCTCGAACGGCTTCAGCAACGCGCCCTTCGCCTTATCGACCATGTCGAGCGCGAGGATGGCATCCTTGCCGGCGATGAAGATGCCGGTCTTGACCGCATCGCGCGGCGAGCGTGAGAACATCGCGTCCTGGACGAGCGGCATGATTTCATCGAGGGTCACATTGACGTAAGGCGTGACGGAATCGAAGCCGGCATCCAGCGCCATATTCACGTCGAATGGGCTCATGTGTTTCAGCGGGCTCAGCATATGCAATATGAGTTTCGCCATCAGAGACATCCCGTCCTATCTTTGGGGCCTAGGAGTTAGATTTATGGGCTTTCAACCAGTTCGATCCGAGCGCCGTGATTAATGCCCTTGCAGATTAGCATAGCCGGATTTGCTTGTGGGCTGTTTTCCGCCACAAGCTTCACGAGACTTTGCGCCGCATCTTGGCTTTCGACGAAAGCGAAACCGGTCGGTCCCCAGGAGCTCTGACCAATACCCTTGGCGCCGTTTTGCGCCAATATCGCCATCGCCGCCGCCACTTTGGCGCTGGTATAACGGGCGCCACCTTGAGCGGGGGCGAAATAATCGCCGAGCCGCATTTGAATGTCGGTGATCGCCGCGCCGAAGGCGCCGAGATCGTGTTCGATCAAGGCGGGCAGGGCCTGCATCAGCACGGCCCGGCAGATGCGCGCCGCTTCATTCTCCGGGAAGATCGGAAGTTTCGCAAAAGCTTCACGCTCCGCCTCCCCATGCACGCCAGTCACTTCATTGTCCATGACAAGAATGATCCGCCAATCCTCGGGGAAGGGCAGGCGGCTCAGGATCGGTGGCAGCGATTTGCTCGCGCCGTGGCCGCCATCGACGATGACACCGCCTTCCGAAAACAATGCCGCGCCGATACCGGAGCGGGCGCCGCGCCGCAGCAGCAGCGCGTCCCTCTCCATATCCGTCGGAGTCATCGGTAAAGATTCGAGGCGGCGCAATGCGCTGGCCGTCGCCAGCGCGAGCTGCGTGCCGGAGCCGAGGCCGACATGTGCCGGAATGGCCGAATGGACCACGGCCCGATAGGCGGGCTTGAGGCCGAGTTCGCCGCAGAGCTGCCGCAGATGCGCGTCGACGCGCGCATGCTCGGGGCCTTCGACGGTCAGCGTGTCGGCACGACGGATCGACAGCGCCGTCACAGGGGCATCAAGAGCGAGCCCCAGGCTGCCGAACTTGCGTCCAGAAGCCCCGTTGAGATCCAGAAAACCGAGGTGGAGACGTGCCGTTGTCTCGACCTTGACGCTTATCGGCATGAGCCCTCGTATTGAGTGGAATTGCGCGGATGCGTGCACTGCGAAACAACCAGTGCATTGGCGGTGATGAACTTACTCCTCTCGCCTTCGCGGTTGCATACACAATACGATAGCTTCAGCGATTGTGCAGCCGAACCGGCACAATAAGCGCCGATGCGGCATGATGCGCTTCTAGCAGATGATCCGTCGCCATGCGCTATGGCCTTGCATCACATTGCCAGCTGTCTAGACTGCCCCATCTTTCACACCACCGCCGACAAAAGATTCGCGACACAATTTCGAAATCGCCGCAGCGATGAATGATGAGTCCATGCGTTTCGCAGAAAGGTCTCAGTGAATGAGTAGGACTGAAGAGCACGCTTATACCGATGCCGACATTCAGAAGCGGCTTGCGGACGAATTGCCGCATTGGCGCCTGGAAGGCGGTTGGATACGGCGCACGTATCGGACGGCGGGATGGAAGAGCACGCTTATGGTCATCAATACCGTCGGCCATCTCGCCGAAGCGGCTTGGCATCACCCAGATTTGACAGCCTCCTATGCCTGGGTTGAAGTCCGCCTGCAAACGCACGCCGCCAAAGGCATCACCGACAAGGACTTCGAGCTCGCCAAAAAGATCGAAGATGTCATCATGTGGCAGCCCGGCACCGCGGGCGGTGCGCTCGAAGGCACGCCGCACGACGATCAGCGCTTCGCCTACATCAAATATGACAAATAAAGCTGCGCGTGCGATGCCCTGTCGTACAAGCGTGTGTATAAGCGCGGCCATTCGAAGAGGGTCCAGATGAAGGTTCTTGTGAATGGAGCGGCTGCCACGCTCGACGAGGCTGCCGCAGCGGCTGCACGCCTGCTTGAGGAGGCCAAGTTTCCTCTCGTCGCGGGCCTCGGCGCGGATGTCGACGGCACGCGTGCCGCGATCGCTCTCGCCGAGCGGCTGCGCGGCGCCTACGACCACATGCAGAGCGAATATGTCCTGCGTGATCTCGACGTGCTGCGCCAAGCCGGCCAATTCGTCACGACGGCAAATGAAGCGCGGGTGCGGGCCGATTGCGTTCTCCTAATTGGCGCGAAACTGCAGACGGCGTGGCCCGATATGCTCGAGCGCCTGCAACTATCGTCGCCGGCGCATTTCGATGACTCGCATCAGCCGCGCAAAGTGATCTGGATCGGACCGGGACGCGGTGAAGCCGCTGCCGTTTCGGGCGCCAGCGAAGTTGCGGCAGCCGCGGCCGAATTGCCAAGCCTTCTCGCGGCGCTGCGTGCCCAGGTTCTCGGCCACAAGCTGCGCAAGGACGCGGCACTCGAGCGCAAGCTCGCAGGGGTCGCCGATGCACTCAAGGCGGCGCGTTTCGGCGTCATCGTCTGGTCGAGCGATTCGATCGGCCGCCTGACAATCGAGATGCTGCACGGCATGCTGCTCGAACTCAACAAGACGACGCGTTTCACCGGCCTGCCGCTCGGCGCTTCGAGCAATGCGACCGGCGTCACGCAGACGTCCGGCTGGATGACGGGCTTTCCAACCCGCACCGGCTTCGGCCGCGGCTATCCCGAGCACGATACGTGGCGCTTCGAAGCCAATCGTCTCGTCGATTCGGGCGAAGCGGATGCGGCCTTATGGATTTCATCTTACGCGCATGAAGCGCCGCGCTGGACGCGGCAGATTCCTCTTGTCGCGATCACCACGCCGGATACACGCTTCCCCTATGCGCCGAAGGTGCAAATCGAGGTCGGCACACCCGGCGTCGATCACGACGCCGTCGAATTCACGCAAATGCTCGGCACGCTCGCGGTGCATGAGGCCAAAAACGCGAGTGATGCGCCGCAGACGGCTGCCGTCATCCGCCTCATCGATCAAAATCTGACGAAAGGAGCTGAGGCATGCTGATTCGCCTCACCGGCGGTCGCGTCATCGATCCAGCGAACGGGCGAGACGGCATCGGCGACCTTTGGATCAAGGACGACCGGATCATCGATCCGCCGAACGAAACTCCGGATGTCGTACATGACGTGTCCGGCAAGATCATCATGGCCGGCGCAATCGACATCCACTCGCATATCGCAGGCGGCAACGTGGACACGGCGCGCCTGCTGCTGCCGGAAAATCATCGCGCCCATGTTGCACGTCCGGCGGCGACGCCGCTGTCGACGGCCGGCTGGTCTACCTTCGAGACCGGCTGCCGCTATGCCGCGATGGGCTATACGATGGTGATCGAGCCGGCTGTGCTGCCGCACCTGGCTTTGCATTCGCATCTCGAACTCGCCGACATCCCGATCATCGACAAAGGCTGCCTGTCGATCCTCGGCAACGATGATTTTCTGCTGTCGCTGATCCGCGACGGCGCCGGGGCCACCGCCATCGCCGATTATGTCGGCGCGACGCTCGATGCGACGAAGGCGATCGGCCTCAAATGCATCAATGCCGGCGCCGCCATGGCCTTCAAACACAATGTCCGCGCCTTCGGGCTCGATGACATCGTGCCGGACTACAATCTTTCATCGCGCAAGATCGTCGAGACGCTGCAACAGGCTGTGATGGATCTCGGCGTGCCGCATCCGCTGCATCTTCACACCAACAATCTCGGCATCGGCGGCAATGTCGAGACGGCGATCGCGACGATTGCCGCGGCGCGCGGCCGGCCGCTGCATCTCGCGCATCTGCAGTTCTATGCCTATGGCAAGGAAGGCAAGCACGGCTTCTCTTCGGCGGCGGCCGAGCTCGCCGAGGTGGTCAACGCCAATCCGAATGTGACGGTCGACGTCGGTCAGGTGATGTTTCGCCAGACCGTCACGATCTCGATGGACGTGCTGCGGCAGTTCAATGCGATCGGCACCGCAAGCCCGAAAAAGTCCGTCATTTTCGACGGCGATTCGAACGGCGGCGGCATCGTGCCGTTCAACTACCGCTCGAACAATTACTACAATGCGGTGCAATGGGCGGCGGGTCTCGAGTTGTTCCTGCTTATCAATGACCCGATGCGCGTCTTCTTCTCGACCGATCATCCGAACGGCGCGCCCTATACGACCTATCCGGATCTCTTCGCGCTGATCATGAGCCATGATCTGCGCAAGAAATGGCTCGACGATCTGCCGAAAGAGGCGGTCGAGATGACGACGCTGCCGTCGATCAGCCGCGAATATTCCTTCTCCGATATCGCCACCATGACGCGTGTCGCGCCGGCGAAGATCTTGGGCCTCCCGGACCGCGGCCATCTCGGCGCCGGTGCGCTGGCCGATGTTGCGGTCTATCACGACGATCCGGATCGCGCGGCGATGTTCCGCTTCGCCCACCTCGTCTTCAAGGACGGCGACCTCGTCGTCCGCGACGGCCGCGTGACGCATTATCGGTATGGCAAGGCGCTGAAAGTCGCACCGAGTTTCGATCGGGCGATCGATAATCGCATCAAAACCTATTACGACGATCTCTACGGGATCTCGGCGGACATGTTCAAAGTGCCGGCGGCAGCGCTCGGGCGTGAAAATCCATTCGGAGAGGTCGCATGCAGCCGATGATCAAAAACGGCGTGCGCATCGATGATAGCTTCGCCGAAGCTTTCCCGATGCAAGGCACGGCCCTGCTCATCACCGGACCGAACCGGAAGTGGGCGAAGCAGGCCGCCGTCACCATGACGGGCTTTGCCACCTCGGTCATTGGTTGCGGCGTCGAGGCTGGTATTGATTGCGACGTCGATGCGCGCGAGACGCCTGACGGGCGTCCCGGCGTCCGGGTGTTGCTTTTTGCCATGTCGGGCGATGAGCTTGCCAAGCAGCTCGTCAACCGCGTCGGCCAATGCGTGCTGACTTCGCCGGGCTCCGCCTGTTTCTCCGATTTTCAGGCAAGTGAGACGGCGAAGATCGGCGATTCGCTGCGCTACTTCGGCGACGGCTGGCAGATTTCGAAGAAATTCGGCGACCGGCATTTCTGGCGCGTGCCGGTGATGGACGGCGAATTCCTCTGCGAGGGCACGACCGGGGTCACCACGGGCGCGGTCGGCGGCGGCAATCTGCTTATCATGGGCGAAAATTACGAGAAGACCTTGCGGGCGGCTGAAGCTGCCGTCGAAGCGATGAACGGCGTGCGCGATGTCGTTCTGCCGTTCCCCGGCGGTGTTGTGCGCTCAGGCTCGAAGGTCGGCTCGAAATATAAGGCGCTCTTCGCCTCGACCAACCACTTCTACTGCCCGAGCCTGCGCGGCTCGGCCGACAGCGCGCTCGACGACGATATCGGCTGCTGCCTCGAAATCGTCATCGACGGCCTGACCGAAGCCTCTGTCGCCAATGCGATGCGGGCTGGTATCGCCGCCATTGTGAAACTCGGCCCGCGCAATGGCGCGCGCCGGATCGGCGCCGGTAACTACGGCGGCAAGCTCGGTCCTTTCCATTTCCATCTGAAAGATCTCCTGCCGTGAAACCGTTGACCCTCACGCTCAAACTCAATCCGACGCAGCGGCTCGATCTATCGTCGCTGCTGCCGCATCGTCTGGCTGGCAAGAGCGTTGCCGAGATCAGCGCGATCGATATCGCCACGACGCGCGAAGCGGTCACCGTCGGTGACGTCTTCACCGTGCGCGCCGGCGACGCCGAAGAGATCCGCTTTGAAGGCGGCTTAGAGCGCTTCGACGGCATCGGCCATGGTCTGCAAAACGGCCGCATCGTCGTCGAAGGCGATGCCGGCATGAACGCCGGCCGGCTGATGGCGGGTGGCGAGTTGCTCGTTTCCGGCAATGTCGGCCCCTATGCGGGTTCCGGCATGACCGGCGGCCGTATCGAGATCATCGGCGATGCGGCCGACTTCCTCGCCGGGCCGCGCGAAGGCGAAATGCAGGGCATGTCGGGCGGCATCATCGTGGTGCGCGGCAGCGCCGGATCCCGGCCGGCCGACCGTATGCGCCGTGGCACGATCATCATCGAAGGCGACACGGGCGATTGCCCCGGCAGCCGCATGATCGCCGGCACGCTGGTGATTCTGGGCCACTGCGGCGCCTATCCCGGCTATCTGATGAAGCGCGGCACGATCGCGCTCGCCAGCCCCCCGGAGCTCGGCGCGACCTTCCTCGATTCGGGCGTGTTCGCTTCAGCTTTTCCGGGATTGTTCGCCAAGCTTTTGGAGCCCGACAGCAAGGGCGCCGGCAAGCTGTTCCGCAGCCGCATGCGGCGCTTTTCGGGCGACATGGCAGCACTTGGAAAAGGCGAAATCTTCGTCCCGGCCTAAAAAGCCAGCGTTCAAATCATGTAACATTATCAAGCTTATCCCCGACAGCAGGGGCGGCCTTCCTTTGCGCCGTCGCATTTCTCCCGTAAGTTAAGACAATCTTAACTATAGGAGCCGCCGCGTGGAGCCTTCGCCTCACGACGCGCCGCCGCCAAATGGCGCCGCGCCGATCCACTCGAACGGCGCCGATCCGCGCGCCGCGAACCCCAATGCCTCACCGCTGCGGCTCGCGCTGCGCAAGGCCCGTGTCGAGGAAGCCGAGCGCTCGGAAGTCGTCGCCGAACTGCGCGGCGCCGAGACCGCCCGGCTCGAAATGCTCGAAGAAGAGCTGCGTCCGGCGCTCGCCGACGTTCCGGCCGATGCCGACCTGTTCGATGTCGGCATCACGCCGGGCGACCGGCCGCGCCTGTTCATCGACATGATCGGTTTCGTCGAAATGGCGCATGACCGGCGGACCTATCGCTTCATCCAGGCGACCCGCTATGGCCGTGTCGTCATCGCCGAAAGCGAGCGGATGGAGCCGATCGTTAGCGCGATCGTCGATTATGTCGCGCGGCGCCTGATCGAGCGGGAAAAGGCGCTGGCTGGCGATGCGACGCTGGAACAGGCGGCACGTGCCTATGCCCAAACGGCCAAGACGAAAGCGGAAGAGGTGAAGCCGGCTGAGGCCGCTGCCGTGCCGGTGCCTGCGGCGCCGGTCAAGCGTCCGGGCTTCTTTGCCCGCAGCTTCAGCTTTCTGATCGAGATGCTGGGCTCGGCGGCGCTCTTCGCGCTGCTCGCGATCGGCATTTGGAATGCTTATCAGCTGATCCAGGCGTGGCTTGCGACGCATCATTGATGCAACCATCGTAGCAAGGCGTCATGCGCGGACCTGATCCGCGCATCCAGGCCAAGCCCTCAAACCATTTCACCGACAAAGGCAAGATAGCAATTACCCGCTACGTTTATGGATGGCCGGGTCAAGCCCGGCCATGACGCGGCTGACACATCGAGCTTAATGACCCTTGGTCCTTACACCTTCGGCCGCGCTCTTTCGTCCAAAAATTCGGCGTGCTTGCGCAACAGCGCGCCGTCGAGCGCTTCGGCGATGAGCTGCCGCGTCTCGGCGATCCCATAAAGCGCGACGAATGAGCCGAAGCGCGGCCCGCGATCCTCGCCGAGCAGCACTTGATAGAGCATGTTGAACCATTCGTTCGACACGCCGGGCCGTTCGGGCGTTGCGCCCTTTGCCTTCAAATCCTGATAACGCGGGATCGGCCGCGCGATGTCGTAAAGCGCGGTCTGAATCTCCTCGGCGCTCGCCTCCGCCGGCAGCGCTGCGAGCACATTGGACAACTGCGCGAGAGCGGCGCGCTCGACATCGTCTGGGGCGCGATATGTCTTGTTCGGCCGAACAAAGTCGCGGAAATAGCGCACCGCATAGGTGGTGAGTTTGTCGAGCCGCGGATGGCTCTCGGGCGAGACGCCCGGCGCATAGCGGCGCAAAAAACCCCAGAGGACTTGCGGGTCTTCGCTGTTGGCGACGGCGGCGAGGTTGAGCAGCATGCCGAAGGAGATCGTTGTGCCCGAGCCTTCATGGCGCAGCACTTCCGGCTCTGGCGGCGAGCCCAAATGGATGTGCC
>CAZXXA010000047.1:0-22062 GCA_964644615.1 uncultured Methylovirgula sp.
GGCATCATCGAGACGACCTTCCGTGAGGAATGCGAGACCGACCTCTTCGGCGAGCAGGTCGTGCTTTGCGGCGGCCTCGTCGAGCTGATCCGCAATGGCTTCGAGACGCTGGTCGAAGCCGGCTATGCGCCGGAAATGGCCTATTTCGAGTGCCTCCACGAAGTGAAGCTGATCGTCGACCTCATCTATGAGGGCGGCATCGCCAATATGAACTATTCGATCTCCAACACCGCCGAATATGGCGAATATGTCTCCGGCCCGCGCATCGTCACGCCGCAGACCAAGGCCGAGATGAAGCGCGTGCTCGACGACATTCAATCCGGCCGTTTCACCCGCGATTGGATGCTCGAAAACAAGGTCAATCAGACATCCTTCAAGGCGATGCGGGCGAAGTCTGCGGCGCATCCGATCGAGGCGATCGGCGAAAAGCTGCGCGGTATGATGCCATGGATCGGCGCCAACAAGCTCGTCGATAAGGCCAAGAACTGAGGCGCGGACCACACGCCTTAGCTCTGTTGTGCAAGAGTTGAAGCGTCCGCCTTTTCGCCGGATAGACCTCGGCGGTGGGCGGACGCATCATATGAGACGCTGACCTTTTCCCACGGGAGAGGTTCATCCCCTTTTCCCTCGCCTTTTTGAGCCGAGCGCGCGCATGACCGATCCACTGTCGCCAGATCTGGAACGAGGGGCGCTCGCCTACCATCAATCGCCGCGGCCCGGAAAGCTGGAGATCCAGGCGACGAAGCCGCTCGCTAATCAGCGCGATCTGGCGCTTGCCTATTCGCCTGGGGTCGCTGCCGCCTGTCTCGCGATCGCGGCAGATCCGGCGCAAGCCGGCGAACTCACCATCAAGCAGAATCTCGTTGCCGTCGTCAGCAATGGCACAGCGGTCCTCGGCCTCGGCACGATCGGGCCGCTTGCCGCCAAGCCGGTGATGGAAGGCAAGGCGGTTCTCTTCAAGAAATTCGCCGGCATCGATGTCTTCGACATCGAAGTGGCTGAGACCGATATCGACCGTCTGGTCGATGTCGTCGCCGCGCTCGAGCCGACGTTCGGCGGCATCAATCTCGAAGACATCAAAGCGCCGGAGTGTTTCGAGATCGAGCGCAAGCTCAAAGAGCGCATGGCCATCCCGGTCTTTCACGACGATCAGCATGGGACAGCCATCATCGTCGCCGCCGCCGTGCTGAACGGGCTGGAATTCGCGGGCAAATCGATCGCCAATGCGAAGATCGTCACGTCGGGCGCGGGCGCGGCGGCGCTCGCCTGCCTCAACCAGCTCGTTGCGCTCGGTGCCAAGCGCGAAAACATCTTCATCACCGACATCAAAGGCGTCGTCTACAAGGGCCGCACTGAGCTGATGGATCAGTGGAAGGAGCCCTATGCGCGCCAGACAAATGCGCGGACGCTCGGTGATGTGATCGGCGGCGCTGATGTCTTCTTGGGATTGTCGGTGGGCCACATACTGACGCCTGAGATGGCGAAGGCGATGGCGGATAAGCCCCTCATCATGGCACTGGCCAATCCGATCCCGGAAATCGAGCCGGAGGTGGCCTTCCGCGTGCGTCCCGATGCGATGCTGTGCACCGGTCGCTCGGATTATCCGAACCAAGTGAACAACGTTCTCTGCTTCCCCTACATCTTCCGCGGTGCGCTCGATGTCGCCGCGTCCACCATCAATGAGGCGATGAAGCTTGCTGCCGTGCGCGCCATCGCGCAGCTCGCGCATGAGAGCCCGTCTGATGTCGTCGCCAGGGCCTATGGCGGCGAAGCGCGGCTCTATGGCAAGGACAATCTCATCCCGTCGCCTTTCGATCCGCGGCTGATCCTGCGCATCGCTCCTGCCGTCGCGCGCGCCGCGATGGAGACGGGCGTCGCGCGAAAGCCGATCAGCGATTTCATCGCCTATGAAGAGAGCCTGTCGCGCTTCGTCTTCCGTTCGCGTCTTATCATGACGCCGCTGCTGTTGGCGGCGAAGGCCGATCCGAAGCGGGTGATCTATGCCGAAGGCGAAGATGAGCGTGTGCTGCGCGCGGTTCAGACCGTCGTCGAAGAAGGCATCGCGCGTCCGATTCTTGTCGGCCGCCCGCAGGTCGTCGAGACACGGCTGAAACGCTATGGCCTTTCGATCCAACCGGGCCGGGATTTCGAGCTGGTCAATCCGCAGGACGATCCGCGCTACCGGGATTATGTCGCTGACTATCTCGAAGTGGCCGGGCGGCGCGGCGTGACGCCGGATGCGGCCAAGAGCATCGTGCGGACGAGTTCGACGGTGATCGCGGCCCTCGCGGTGCGGCGCGGCGATGCTGATGCCATGCTCTGCGGACTCGAAGGCCGCTTCGCCTCGCGGCTGCACCACATCCGCGACATCATCGGACTTGCACCGGGCGTCCGTGACTTTGCCGCCATGTCGCTGATGATCACCAGCAAAGGCCCGTTCTTCTTCCTGGCCGATACTTATGTGCGTGCCGAGCCGACGGCGGCGGAGGTTGCGGAAATCGCCCTGATGTGCGCGACGCAGGTGCGCCACTTCGGCATCGAGCCGAAGGTGGCGCTCGTGTCGCACTCCGATTTTGGCTCGGACGATACGCCATCTTCGGTGAAGATGCGCGAGGCCGTCGGCCTGCTGCGCGAGATGGCGCCCGATCTCGAAATGGACGGCGAGATGCAGGCCGATTCCGCTCTCTCGCAGGCGATGCGCGATCTCGTCCTGCCAGCGTCGAAGTTGAAGGGCGATGCCAATGTGCTCGTCTTCCCCAGCCTCGACGCGGCAAATGTCGCCTATCAGATGGCGAAGATCGTCGCCGATGCATTGCTCGTCGGGCCGATCCTCATGGGCGGCGCCAAGCCGGCGCATATATTGACGCCGTCCGTCACGCCACGCGGCATCGTCAATATGACCGCCTTGGCGGTGGCTGAGGCGCAGAATCAGCAAAAGAGCACGCCGGCCACGGCGCAAGCCGCCGGCGCCTGATCGCGCTGATTTTCCGGGTAGACGCAGGCGCCAGCGCTTCCTTATGGCTCGGCGGCCGCAGCTTGCGGTTTGCGCTTGCGCCGCGCAGACTGCACCGGTTCCCTTCTGCGCCGTTCGTTCGAGAATGGGCGAGACCATTGCCCGCCATCGCGGCGAAGGGATTGGAATTCTGGGGTTTTTGTGACGAAACTCGTGGCAGATCCAGCGGTTGCGACGGCGGCGCCGACCGAGGCATGCGCCGCGGAGTCTGCCGAGGAGATGGAGGCGGAACCGCATCAGCCGGCTGCATTGCGGTTCGCGCTGGCCGCAGAAGATATCGACGCCCTGGTGAAGCGGCTCGACCGCTTGAGCGGCTTGCGCGCCATGACGGCGCAATTTCAGGCCATCGTGCTCGATACGCCGGAGCATGCGATTGCCAACGCCGGCCTCCAATTCGGCATAAGGCGCCGACTCATCGGCAATCGCGGCGGCTGGAAACGCTTCGCTGAAGACCTGTCGGTTGCGACGCCGCGTTCGGCGCGCGGGCTTCTCAAAAAGATTTTGCGTCAAGCCGAAGTCGTTGACGTCGCGGCGCAGATCGCGACCAAGCGGCGGTTCTGGCTTTTGCGTTTCGGCGAATGCCGTGCCGACATCACGCTCGATCATCTGACCGCGCTCATAGGCGAGACGGAGGTTGTCGTCGCCTCCGTCACCTTTGCCAGCCCCGCAGCGAACGCCGATTTCTTCGATTTCGTCACGGCGGCGGTCGATCCAAGCCGGCTGCGCCTGTCGGCCGAATCCAACCTTCTGCGCATCTATCGTCTCGTGGGCGTGCTTGCGACATCCTATGTGTATGCTTTCGCGCCCGCGCTGCATTCGAGAATGAATGCGGCGGCCGCATTCCGCGCGACAGCGTCTGCCTGTCTTGATCAGTTCCTGATGAATGAGGCGGCGTTTCGTACAACGGGCGATCGTGAAGCGGTGCATCAATGCCGCGTCGCTCTGCGGCGCCTCTCCGCCTGCCTGAAGTTCTTCCGCAATTTCGTCGAAGGCGTCGACTGCGACATGCTGCTCGATGAGTTTGCCGACATCCGCGGACATCTGCGCGCGGCGCGCGATCTCGATGTCTTCGCCGCCGATATCATCGCGCCGGCGATCGGTAAAGAGCCCGACCCTGACGCAAAGGCTTTATTGCAAGAGATCGAGCGGCGCCGCGATCTCGCGCATGCCGAACTTGCCGCTTTGCTCAACCGTCCGCATTCGGCGGGGCTCTTCCTGCGCTTCGCGCTGTGGCTGCTGGACGGCGATTGGTGCCGCTCTGAGGATGAAAAGAGCCGTAAGCATCGCGCGATGCCGATCGTCAAATATGCGGAGCGGAAATTCGCGGCGATGAGCGGCAAATTCAGTGTTGCCTGCGCCGAACTCGGCGACGTCGCGCCCGCAGAACGGCACAGAACCCGCATCCGCGCGAAGAACCTGCGCTACGATGCGGAATTCATGGAAAGCCTGGTGCGCGGCAAAACGGCCGAGAAACGGCTGCGGGCCTTTCTCAAAGCCCTCAAAGGATTGCAGACGGTGCTCGGCGATTGGAACGATCTCTTGGTCGCCCGCACCTTCCTGCTGTCGTTCGATTCAGGACCGGAGAGGTCCGCGGACGAAAACGCGTTGGCTGCCGCCGCAATGCGGCTCGCCGATCATATCCATCTGGTCGAGGATGACGAGTTTCGCCAGAAAAGCGCCCACTGCTGTCAAGCTCTGGTGGACAGCAGGCCGTTTTGGAGCAAACTTGGATGAAATCGAAACGGAGTTATGCACCTTTCTGAGCTGTGGTTGATCGCGGCCAGCAGGCTAGGCTGTGAGCGGCTGCGAACCGGATTTTGCGTATTTTGTTTCGATCCGACATGTTGGGAAACAAAATGTGAAGGTTTTCATGTTTTGTGCACTCGAGAAGCCCCTTACAGCTTGTACGGCGGACCGAGCCATTGGGCTCCACGGTCGTCGGCCTTCGGCAAGGCGGCGAACCGAATGATGCTCCTGAGTTTCCAAAGGCCACGGGCCGGGAAACTGGCATGAATGGCAGGGCATGTGCAGGCGATAGGCCGGCGCCCTGGGAGATAGAGACATGAAAATCCTTCCGATCATTATGTGCGGCGGCTCTGGCACACGCGTATGGCCGGCTTCGCGCGAGAGCCTGCCCAAGCAATTCATCCCTTTGCTCGGCGAGCACTCGACCTTCCAGATGACGGTCGAGAATCTTTTCAATGATCTCTTCGAGACGCCGATCGTCATCTCGAACAGCGATTATCGCTTCCTGATCTCCGAACAGTTGAAGGAGATTGGACGTCCGGCACGGATCGTTCTCGAACCGGTGCGCCGCGACTCGGCTGCCGCTGTCGCGATCGGTACAGAAATCGCCACGCAGACCTCGCCCGACACGATCGTCGCCATTCTCGCCGCCGACCACATCATTCGTGACGTCAAGGGCTTCATCGAGTCCTGCCGGGAAGCGGCGACGGCCGCGGCGCGCGGCTATATCGTCACCCTCGGCATCAAGCCGACCGAGCCGGCAACGGGCTATGGCTATATCAAAACCGGCAAGACCGTGGTTCATGACGGCACCGTTTTGAAAGCGGAAGCCTTTGTCGAGAAGCCCGATGCGGCGACAGCCGCGCGTTATGTCAGCGATGGCTATCTCTGGAACGCCGGCAATTTCTTCTTCCGTGCCGATGTCATGCAAGGCGAACTCGCCCAGCATGCTCCCGCAATCCTCGAAGCCGCCACCAATGCTGTGCTGCGGGCGAAGACGGAATTCGAATTTTGCGTGCTTGACGCGGAATCAATGGCGCAGGCTCCGAAGAAATCGATCGACTATGCCGTCATGGAACTGACCGACAAGGCGGCGGTGGTGCCGGCCGATATCGGCTGGTCGGACGTCGGCACCTGGGCGGCGGTCTACGAGCTGTCGCAGCGCGACGTCAGCGGCAATTCGATCCGCGGCCAAGGCGTCATTATGAACGCCTCGAATGTCCATATCCGCTCCGACGATCATCTGACGACCGTTGTCGGCGTCGACAATGTCGTCGTCGTCACGACACAGGACGCGGTTCTGGTCCTCGATCGCGCGCATGGCGACAAGGTCAAAGAGCTCGTCGATCTCCTGAAAGCGCAGAAGCGTCCCGAAGCGCTGGAGCACAAGCGCTCCTATCGTCCCTGGGGCTATTATCAATCCGTCGATCGGGGCGAGCGCTATCAGGTCAAGCGCATCGTCGTGAAACCGGGCGGCCGCCTCTCGCTGCAGAAGCATTTCCACCGCGCCGAACATTGGATCGTCGTTCGCGGCACGGCGGAAGTAACCCGCAACAATGAGCTCATTCTCGTGCATGAGAATGAGTCGATCTATCTGCCGATCGGCGCCGTCCATCGGATGGCCAATCCTGGCAAGATCAATCTCGAGCTGATCGAAGTGCAGACCGGTTCTTATCTCGGCGAAGACGACATCGTTCGCATCGAGGATGTCTACAACCGCATCTAAGGCCGCGCGCTTTTTGCGGCCTGTGCGGGAAGGGTTTCGCTCTTCTTAAGCGACATGCTTAGTGCTTCCTTTACAGGCCTGCATTTTTATCATTCTGCTAACGATAACTCGACGACGGCGAAGAACGCGCCTGCGCTTTCGCGTATGATTCCACGTATTATTCGTCCCGAGTCGAGTCGCGCGTATGGTAAACTCCCGCCTTGTCGGCGCCTGCATCGTCGGCGCTTTCGTCTCCAGCTTTTCCTTTCCGTCCTTCGCCGATCCAATGGTGATTCGCGGTCTTTATCCGCATGGCGGCGCGTCTGCCGGCGGCCAGGCCTATAATACGCCGGACGCACAGCAGCCGGCCGAGGCCGCTTATGCGACCTCGCCTGCTGCGTCCGCACCGGCCGCACAGCCCGTCGCCTCGTCCGGCGATCCGCTCGGCGGCGGCCTTCTCGAAATGCTCCTCACCGGCGGCCAGCGGCAATCCGCTTTGCAGCCGGCACCGGACCATGCGCGCGACATGACGGCGATGGCCTATGGACCGGCCGCGGCGGCATCCGCTGCGCCCGATCCGCGCGCTCAGCGGACGATCGATCCGATGTATATGCGCCAGGAAGTCGATTACAGCGGCGGCCAGAAGCCCGGCACGATCGTGATCGATACGCCGCATAAGTTTCTCTACCTCGTCGAGAAGGGCGGTAAGGCCATGCGCTATGGCATCGGCGTCGGCCGCCCCGGCTTCATGTGGTCGGGCGTCAAGACGATCACCCGCAAGGCGGAATGGCCGGATTGGACGCCGCCGGCCGACATGCTGAAGCGCCGGCCTGATTTGCCGACCCATATGGCAGGCGGCCCGGAAAATCCGCTCGGCGCGCGCGCGATGTATCTTGGCAGCTCGCTCTACCGCATCCACGGCACCAATGAGCCCTATACGATCGGCACCAATGTATCGTCGGGCTGCATTCGCTTGATGAACCAGGATGTTGAGGATCTCTACAATCGCGTCAGCGTCGGCACCAAAGTCATCGTTATGTAGCCTCCGCCTTGCCGCCGCAGCTTTCGCAACTGAGAGCCTTGAGAAAGTCCCGGCAATAGGTGTGCGCGGTCGTCTGACAGATCTTCTCGAAGAGCTTGTCGTTCCGCGCCCGCCGTTCCGACTTCGGCATAGTGAGCGCCTGATGCATCGCGTCGGCGATCTCGTCCGGATCGAAGGGATTGACGACGAGCGCTTCGGTCAGCTCTTCGGCAGCGCCGGCAAAGCGTGAGAGGACGAGGACGCCCGGATCGTCCGGGTCCTGCGCCGCCACATATTCCTTGGCAACGAGATTCATGCCGTCGCGCAAGGGCGTGACGAGCCCGACGCGCGCCTTGCGATAGAAGCCCGCGAGGCTGGTGCGTGCCACAGCGCGGGTGATGTAGCGCAAAGGCACCCAATCGAATTCGGCATGACGTCCGTTGACGTCGCCGGCGCGCCGGTCGAGGTCGCGCTTCAGGCGCTGATATTCGGCGACATCTTCGCGCGAGCGCGCCGCAACCTGCAGATAGCTGACCTTGAGCCGATGTTCGGGATAGCGGTCGAGCATGCGGCCGAAGGCTTCGAAGCGATTGGGCAGACCTTTCGAATAATCGAGCCGGTCGACGCCGATGATGAGACCGCGGCCTTCCATGCTCTCTTCAAGCCGTTTCGAAGCCTGACTTTGCGCCGAACGCTTCGCCTGGCGGGCGAAGGCGCGTGCATCGATGCCGATCGGTGTCGCAACGGGACGCACAGTGTGGCCATCGATCTTGATGGGCGTGCTGGGTTCGAATTGCAGATGCAGGAAGTTGCGCAGGCAGTCTTCGAAATCGCGCAAATGCTCCTCTGTCTGAAAGCCGACGACGTCATAGGCGCAGAGCATCTGCAAAAGCTTCTCGGCGCGCGGCAGAACGCTCAGCACGCTTGCCGGCACGAAAGGCACATGCAGAAAGAAACCGACGCGATTATTGATCCCGAACTGCCGCAGATTCATCGCGAGCGGGATCAGGTGATAATCATGCACCCAGATAATGTCGTTTGGCTCGACGAGTGCCGCGAGCGCGCGCGCATAAGTGCGATTGACGGCCAGATAGGAATCGAAATGCCCGCGGTCGAATTCCATGAGACCGGGCTGGAAATGCAGCAGAGGCCAAAGCGTCGAATTGGCATAGCCGACATAGAAGTCGCGGTAATCGTCGCGCGACAGATCGATTGTCGCATAGTCGATCTTGCCGAAGCGGCCGACCTTGACGTCGGTACTCGCTGTGGAAGAGATCTCGCCGCTCCAGCCGAGCCAGAGCCCGCCGTCTTTCAGACAATCCTTGAGCGCAACAGCAAGGCCGCCCGCCTGCGGTCCAGCCGACGGTGAGGATGGCACGCGGTTCGAGACGATTACGATGCGCGCCATAGACTCTCCTCCCAGCCGCGCGACAGACGCGCAGCCGAATGAATGAGGCCGACGTGCGAATAGGCTTGCGGGAAATTACCCCACAACATGCGCGTCTCAGGCGCCACGTCTTCCGAGAGGAGACCCGCGGCGTTGCGGATTGATAGCACATTGGTAAAAATCTCGCGCGCCTCATCGCGCCGGCCGGCAAGCGCCAACGCATCGACGTACCAGAAAGTGCAGACGAGAAAGGCCGTCTCGGGATGGCCGAAATCGTCGGCTTCGTCGTAGCGCATGATAAAGCCGTCACGCATCAGCCGCTTGGAGGTCACTTCCAACGTCTTGAGGAAACGTGGGTCATCCGACGGTAAGAAGCCGATTTCGGAGAGAAGCAGACAGCTCGCATCCGCGACGGATTGATCGAGCACGCCGGAAATCCAGCCCTCCGGCGTTGTGGCACGATGCAGGATCTCCGCCCGGATCTTGCGCGAGCCGGCCTCCCATTCGGCCGCCTCCTTCGTCTCGCCGACGCGTTCAGCGATCAAGGCAAGGCGGTGCAGTGCCGCCCAGCACATCGCCGCCGAATAGGTGTTGACGATGACGCGGCCGCGATATTCCCAGGGGCCCGCGTCGGGCGTGAGTGCATAGCGCCAGGCGAGCCGGCCCATATTGCGCAATTGACGATAGAGGCTGAGATTGTCAGGCAGTGCCAAGCGCTCGTCCCAGAACATCTGCGCGGCCGTCAAAATGATCGAGCCGTAGACGTCGTTCTGGACCTGCGACACGGCGGCATTGCCGATGCGGACTGGGCCCATGCCGAGGTAGCCGGAAAGCGCCGGAGCAATGCGCTCGATCGAGCTGACGGCCGGCGAGACGGGATAGAGCGGTGCGATTGCGATATCGTCGTCGCGCAGCACGGCGTCGATGACGAAGCGGATGAAGAGCTCCATCGTCTTCGTCGCACCGAGACGGTTGAGTGCTCCGACGGTAAAGAAGGCATCGCGCAGCCAGCAGAAGCGATAGTCCCAATTCCGCGCTGAATGCGGGGCCTCGGGAACCGAGGTCGTCAACGCCGCGACGATTGCGCCCGTATCTTCGCAGCTACAAAGCTTCAAGGTGATCGCCGAGCGGATCACCGCTTCCTGAAATTCGAAGGGGATCGATAAGCCGCGGACCCAAGCGCGCCAATCATTGATCGTATTGGTGAGGAAGCTCTGCGCCAACGAATCCGGCGTCTCGGGGATTGATTCATCCGTGCCGATGAAGAAGCTGATCGGCCGATCGAGCGCGAACTCGGCTTCTTCGAGTAGATAGGACGTTGCCATATCGGTCGTGACGCGCAAGGTCGCGTGCGGACCGCTGAAGCGGACGTGATTGCTGCCGACATTCACCGTCGGCTTGTCGATGCCATAATTGAAATGCGGCCGGATGCGGACGGTGATGCGTGTTCGCCGCTCCAAAGGCTCGATGCGGCGCACGATCATCGGCGGCCGAAAGCGCCGGCCGAAGCGTTCAAAGCGCGGCGCGAAATCGATAACGCGCACTTTCGCACCTTGCCGATCAGTGATGATCGTCTCCAATACGGCCGTGTTGGTCAGATAGCGCTGCGTCGTTGAAACCGCATCGCGGACGAGCACGTCCATAAAGCCGTGCTCCGGGTCTTCGCCGCCGAGCAGCGCCGAGAAGACGGGATCGGCGTCGAGACGCGGAAAGCAAAACCAAAGATGACGGGCGTTGCGGTCGATGAGGCTTGCGATGGCACAGTTGCCGATAGCGGCGAGGTCGAGCGTCGTCATGAAAAATCCCGGCTCACAGATCAGCGAAGCGCTTGAGCCAATTGCGCACGCGCGCGGGTTGTCCAGCAAAGGCGGCAGCGACATCGAGCGCGATGCCACCGGATTCGATTGCGGCGCGGAAGCCGTCTTCATCGGTCTTGTCATCGCCGACAAAAACCGGTGTTCGGCCCGCAAATGGCGCGACATTCATCAACGCATGGACAGGGCGCGCCTTGCTCACTTTGCGGGCGCGAATTTCAAACGCCATCTTCGCTTCCAGCATTTCGAAATTATCGGGATCGCGCGCGACCAAATTCCGGATCAGGTCGTGCAGCTTGGGCTCTTGCGCCGGCGCATTACGGTAGTGCGCGACGATGTTGTGATGTTTCGCTTCGATAAGGACGCCGGGACTGCGCGCGGCGAAATCCTGGATTGCGGCGGCCCATTCTTTTGGAACCGTCAATTCGACTTCATCATAGAAACCGTTCGGCAGCCGGATGACCGCGCCATGCTCGCTGCCGACCGGCAGCTGCAGCGGGGCCATCAGCCGGTCGATCGTCTCGAGCGCACGGCCGCTGACAATCGCCAACGCGCCGCCCAAGGCCCGCGAGGCGAAGGTCAGATCGGCGACGAGATCTTGCGGCACGACGACCGAATCTGGCGTCGGCGCGATGTCGAGCAGCGTCCCGTCGAGGTCAAGGAAGAGCGCCCAATCCGCCATCGGATCGGGGGCGACAGAAAAACTGTTCAAGGGGGAAACGGACACCAAATCGGTCATAATCTTCGAAGTCTCCGACGGCGGGCGGCCCTCGTTGACGGGTCGGTTTCCTCTTGTGTCATGGCTTGTGTCGCGCCGCTTTTGCCGCGGCTTATCGGAAGCAATCGTGTCGAGTTCAAGAACATGCATCGAATTTGGGCCACGCGCTGGATTTGGACCATGCGATGGATTTTTCCTTGTTTCGCCGCCCTGCGGCCGCGTGTCTGAGGTTGCGCCACGCCGCCGCTTACGTCGGAGCGAAATTCCGGCGCCTGTCTCTCCGTGTTGCGATACGGACCACATGATGGGCTCGGAGAGTGGCTCGAAAAGACCGGGGCCGCCGTACTACACGATAGCCTACGGCAAGGGCACCGCCCTGGCGAGCGGTACTCACACAACGAGCTTGGGCTTTCCTGGTTCCGGTAGAGCTTTCAGGAAATGTCCATGAAAAACTCTAGGGTGGGAAAATTCAACTATGAAAAACCCGCGGCCACGGTTGCGGCAGCGGGCTTCGTCTTCGCGTCAAGTGACGACGCGCGGATCAGACGTCGTAGCTATCGTTGTCGGAGCCGTTCGACGAATCGTCATAAGACGCATCGTAGCTATCGTTCGACGAGTCGGGGGTTGAGCCGTAATCGATCGAATCCGGTGACTGTCCCTGATCGCCCTCATAGTAGTTGTTGATCACGGTTTCGTTGCCGGAGTCGGCGCCGGGGCTGAAGCCCGTGGCCATGCCGAGCGGATTATTATGTTGCCCGAAGAGGCCGCGGATTGAGTCGGCGAGCAGCACGCCGCCGGCCACACCGGCCGCGGCACCCAACGCGCCCTTCAAGAAGCCGCCACCGCCGGGGGCGCCGCCGCCCATGAAGCCACCGGGCGCGCCACCCATCGGACCGCCCTGAGGCGGCGGCGGTGCATATTGCTGCTGCCCCCAGGGGCTGCCCTGCGGTGGAGGCGGGGCCGGACGCGGCGGCGGATTGCCACCGCCGAAAATCGAGCTGATGCCGCCCAAGAAGCCGCCCGCGCCGGGTGCCTGCTGCGGTTGTTGTTCTGCTCGGAGACGAGATTCGAGTTCCTGAATCTTGCCATTGGCCGCCTGCAGGGCCTGGTCCTGAACGATGACCGCTTGCGCCAGCAGATAGGGCGCATAGGGCATGCTTCGGACATTGTCGGAGATTAACGCCTCGGCTTCCGGATCGCGGGGCGTTCCTGCCGCGCCGCGGATACGGTCGAAGAGACCGGTGAGCATCTGGCGTTCTTCGGGTGACATAATCCTCTCCCGTGGGTTCTGCGGAGATTGGTCCGCGCCAACCATATGGGAGGCGATTGTGACACCTCCAAGGGAGGGCCGCGCGCGAATATGCGCAGGCCAGGCTCCGGCTTGCCCTCGGCGGGCGCGCCCCGTAGAAGCTGCCGGACCCAAACATTTCACTGCCGCAGGCCGTTTCGACGGCGCGGCAAGGCATTGGATATGAACGACACAAAAAAACCGGCGGGCAGCTCCGTCGCAAATAAGACTCTGGCCCGCCTGCCGCGCGGTCTGATCGATCGCGGACCCGACGATCTCGCCGCGACCGAAAAAATGCTGGCGGCAATCAAGAGGTCTTATGAGCTCTACGGCTTCGAGGCCGTCGAAACGCCGTTCATCGAATATACCGACGCGCTCGGCAAGTTTCTGCCCGACCTCGATCGGCCGAACGAAGGCGTCTTCTCCTTTCAAGACGACGACGAGCAATGGCTGTCGCTGCGCTATGACCTGACGGCGCCGCTCGCCCGCTATGTCGCGGAGAATTTCGATAGGCTGCCGAAGCCTTATCGCAGCTATCGCGCGGGCTATGTGTTTCGCAATGAGAAGCCGGGTCCGGGCCGCTTCCGGCAATTCATGCAATTCGATGCTGATACGATCGGCGCGTCTTCACCTGCCGCCGATGCCGAACTCTGCATGATGGCGGCCGATACGCTCGAAGCGCTCGGCATCAAGCGCGGCGACTATGTGATCAAGGTCAGCAATCGGAAATTGCTGGATGGAATTTTGGAGGCCATTGGCCTCGGAGGTGATCCCAATTCCGGCCGTCGTTTGATGGTTCTGCGTGCAATCGACAAGTTGGATCGTCTCGGCCTCGACGGGGTGCGCCAGCTTCTTGGCGCAGGTCGGAAAGATGAAAGCGGCGATTTTACTAAGGGGGCCGGATTAAATGGCGACCAGGTAGAAAGACTCTACTCATTGCTCGTGGAGCTAACAACAAGGTCTCGTGGTGCCGCTAGTGTCGGCCTAAACCAAGTGCCGGAGGCAGAAATAGGAGACTATGTTGTCTTCGCGCGAGGCAAGAATGGCTCTGTGAGCTACGCTAAACCAGATTATAAATTCACGTTGGAAATTCTTCGAAAGAATTTTGGATCGAACGAAACTTGCCAACAGGGCATAGATGAACTCGAAACGATCATTAAACTAACGAGAGCAAGTGGCTTTGGCGAAGGTCGAATTATGATCGATCCATCCGTTGTCCGCGGCCTTGAATATTACACCGGCCCGGTCTTCGAAGCCGAATTGACCTTCGAGATCGAAGGCGAAGATGGCAAGCCGATCCGCTTCGGCTCGGTCGGCGGCGGCGGGCGCTACGATGGGCTTGTCGCGCGCTTCCGCGGTGAGCCGGTGCCATCGACCGGCTTCTCCATCGGCGTATCGCGGCTCTTCGCGGCCCTCAAGGCGATCAAATCGCCGATCGTCTCCGGCAGCCCGCAGCGCGGCCCCGTCGTCGTGCTCGTTCTCGATAAGACGCCGGACGACATGGCGCGCTATCAGTCGTTCGTCTCGGCTTTGCGCCGCGCAGGAATTGCCGCCGAACTCTATCTCGGCTCCTCCGGTATGAATGCGCAGCTCAAATATGCCGACAAAAGGTCATCGGTCTGTGCCGTCATTCAGGGTTCAAACGAGCGCGATGCTGGCCAGATCGCCATCCGCGATCTCATCCTCGGTGCCGAGCTTGCGGCGTCGACGAAGGATCGTGCCGACTATCTCGAATTGCGCGCCAAGGCGCAGTTCACCGTGCCGGAAGGCGATCTCGTCAAAGCCGTGAAAGAGGTTTTGGCGCGGCACGGTTGATGGCTGCCCGGATGAGCCCCGACTCGCGGGCGAAGATCCGGGGTCCAGCGCAATTGATCTTGATAGAAAATGTCTGGGCCCGGCTCGAAGCTTTGCTTAGACCGGAGAAGGGATTTTGCGTCATGCGCGGACTTGATCCGCGCATCCAGTCGCCAAAAGCCAAAGCAAGGTGCCTGGATGGCCGGGTCATAGGGTGTCCGGAAGGATGCCCGTCTTTCGAGGGGCTATCCCCGGCCATGACGGTGGCATAGATGCACCTTACCGCCGCGCGCTTCTCAGCAGCGATTTCAAATCGGCATTCGGATCGGCGACAAGTTCCGGCGCAATCGCGATCTTCTCGCCGATGAGCCGGCGCGCCAGCATATGATCGCCGGCCTTGTTCACCGACTCGACGCCGGTGAGCTTGCCATCCTTGAAACCGAAGATCGAATAGGCGCGCTCTTCGAACGAGCCGCGCATGACGAGCTTGTCGCAAACATCGAGAAAGCCGACCATCTGCAATTTGAGATCGGCCTGATCGCTCCAGAACCATGGCACATATGCGTAATGCGCCGGCTTGCCGGTGAGATGTTTCGCCAGCACACGGGCCTGATCGGTGGCATTCTGCACCGATTCAAGCCGCATCCAGCGATCGCCGAACGGGTTGTGGTGATAGGCATTGTCGCCGATCGCGAAAATGTTTTCGTCGCTTGTTTGCTGCTTGTCGTCGACCTTGATGCCGTTCGGACATTCCAGGCCGGCAGCCTTGGCAAGTTCATCGCTCGGCACCTGGCCGATGCCGACGAGGACGAGATCGGCCGGTAGCACGCGGCCATCCGTCAGCACGACTTCTTTCACCACGCCGCCTTCGCCCTTGAAGACCGTGGCGCTCGTTTCGAAATTGATGATGACGCCAAGCTTCTTATGTTCGGCAGCAAAGAAGGCCGAGGTTTGCTCGGTGACGGCGCGCGCCATCGGCCGCGTCGCGAGTTCGATCACATTGACCGTGCAACCCTTGGCAGCGGCGGTCGCGGCGAATTCGAGACCGATGAAGCCGGCGCCGATGATGACAATGTTCTTCGAGTGATCGAAGCGGTCGCGGATCATCCGTGCTTCCGCCATCGTGCGCAGCGAGAAGACATTGTCGAGATCGGCGCCTTCGAGCCGCAGCCGCCGCATCACGCCGCCGGTTGCAAGCGCCAGTTTGCCATATTCGAGCGTCTTGCCTGAAGTGAGTTGCAGTTTACGCGCGGCGCGGTCGATCGATGTGACGCGTTCGCCAAGCACGAGGTCGATCTTCTGCTGCGGGTAGAAATCATGTCCGCGCAGGATGACACCGTCGTCGTGCGTCTCATGTTTCATGAAGGCTTTCGACAGGGGCGGGCGTTGGTAGGGCAGATCCTTCTCATCGCCGACGAGGGTGATCTTGTCCTGATAGCCTTCTTCCCGGAGCGAAGCGGCAAGCTGCACGCCGCCATGCCCTGCGCCGATAATAACGACGCCTTTGCCTTCAGCCATTTTACCTTCCCTTTGAAACCCTTCCAGCAACGATCCGTCTGCGATCGATCGGGCGAGACATCACTAGAGCGGGATGCGAAAAAGTGTAAGCGGATTTTCGCGTAAATTCCGCTCTAAGTATTTAGAATCGATCACGTTTATGACCTTGGATCATTTCAGGCCGGGGCTTGCATGATCCAAGGTCATCGTGATCTAGAGCATGTTGCTTGGAAGGCGAAAGATTTTTCCGTCGCAGCCGTCACTTAAAGCGATGCAGGCCATACAAGTGGCACTTGCATTGCATTTGATTGCTGCGGTTTCTGCGGCAGTCCGCGCGACACCAAAAGCGTCGCCCAGCCGTCGAGATCGATGCGCGCGGTCAACGCGAGCCCCTGACTGCGATAGGCGGAGAGAACGCCGGCGACATCGCAGGCCAAAAGCCCGGAGAGAATGATTTCGCCACCCGGCGCAAGCACGGATTTGATGGCGGGCGCCAAGCGCCGCAGCGGCTTTGCGAGAATATTGGCGAAGACGAGGTCGTACGGACCATGCGCTTGCAGCTCCGTGTGCTGCAGGCCCGGCGCAACGACATAATGGATGTAATCGGCAACGCCGTTCTGCCGCGCATTGGCGCGCGCCGCGGCAATCGCGATCGGATCGATGTCGCCGGCTCGGATGGAGCGCCGAAAGCGTTTCGCGGCGGCAATCGCGAGGACACCGCTGCCAGTCCCGACATCGAGGATCGCTTTCGGCGTCCGCCGTTTTGCAAGCGCATCGAGCATCAGGAGGCAGCCGCGCGTCGAGCCGTGATGCCCGGTGCCGAAGGCGAGCGCCGCTTCGATCTCGATGCCGATGTCGTTGATGCCGGCGGCCGCGCGGTCATGCGATCCATGCAGCAGAAAGCGGCCGGCTCGGACCGCATGCAGACCGGCGAGCGAGCTCGCGACCCAATCTTGCATCGCGATCTCGTCGAAGCTGGCAGATTGTGCAGCATTCTCGCCCGCAGCGCAGGCGATGAGCTCGCGCAGCGCCTCTTCGTCGGGTGGCGCGCCGAAATAGGCTTCAACGATCCAGCGGCCCGGCCGCCAATCCGTGGTCGTGGTCTCGTCTTCGAAGGCCGCAGCGGCGGCCTCGGCGGGATCAAAGCTTTCGACGATGATATCCGCGACCTGCCGTGCCGTGGCCTCGTCGCAGGCGAGGCGCATGACATGGGTCGCATGGTTGGGGGGAAGGCCTTCGAGCATTGCGAAGCTCGGCTATCACGCCGAATTCGCGCTGGCAATCTGGTACACCAGAATACAGCCAAGGCTCTGTTGCGTTTGCAAAATTTAAAGCAAGTCGGTGTAGGACAAGCGTCTATTTAGGCGCCGGTTGCCGGCTCGCTCAGCGCGGCCGAGCCGGCAACCTCTGCGTATGAGCGGCGTTCGAGCATGTCCGGGAACAGTTGATCGGCTTTCCGGCAAAGGACATGCTCCAAGGTTTTGAATCGAGGCGATTGTCCCGATCAAATGGACCGCAAAGCGATCCGATTTGAGCGGGATCGGCTCTAGTCAAGAAATCCATTGCGATCCGTCGCGGAGTTTCAGGTGATCTTCGCCCAGCATCTCGGTCGTAAAGAGAGACGCCAACTGGCGGTGCCGGTGCCGAGCGGCGTTCCGGAGGCGCAGTGCGCCGATCTTCTCGACCGCTTTGTCGCAGGCGAATCCGTGACGGCATTGCCGGTCGGACCCTTTGGCCGCGCTATGCAGTCCCTGGCGCGCTGGATCAAATCGCGCCGTCTCGACCGGGTCAGCATTGCCGCGGCCATTTCCGTCGAGGCATCGGAAATCGCGATCAATATCGGCTGGCTCTCGCATGACATGCGCGAAATGTCGGCCTCGTCGCGGGCAATTTACGGCGCGATTGAGGGATTGCAGACCTCGATCGATGCGCTGGCCGAGACTTCGGCGGAAAGCGCCAAGGGTGCCGACGAAACGCGTGATGCGGCTTCCTATTGCCTGATCGACAGTGAAGCGGCGATGGCCGCCATGGCTGGCATCAATGCCCGCGTCTCCGACATCGACGTCCGCCTGAACGTCCTTGAAGGCACGGCAAAGGAAATCCACGGCATGGCCAAGGCGGTCGATTCGATTGCCCGGCAGACCAATCTCTTGGCGCTCAATGCGACGATTGAAGCGGCGCGCGCTGGCGTTGCCGGCCGCGGCTTTGCGATTGTTGCCAGCGAAGTGAAGGCGTTGTCGGCGCAAACGGAAAAACTGACCGAGGCCATCCGCAAGCAGCTCGGCACCTTCGCTGCCGAGATGGTGGCGATCAAGGCCGCCGTCGACGAAAGCCGGGAATCGGTCAGCCTCGGCAATGATGTGGTGCGCAGGCTCGCGACGCGGCTCGATGACGCCAGCGCGGCTGTCACAGAAGTCGCGGAAAATGCGCATGAGCTGGCGCGTTTTCTCTCTTATCAACGTGCCGAGACGGCGAAGATCACGACGAGCACCGGCGAGATTGCGACCAAGATCGCCAAGGCCGAAACGGAAATCGGTCTCATCAATGCGCGGCTCGTCGGCTGCGAAGCGCTCGCGCAAACGTCATGGCCGGGCCCCGGCGTGACGGATGCGGGCCTGGAACTCGTGCGCATTCCGGCAGAGGTAGCGGTCTTCAAGCGCGAGCTTGCCGCCGTGCTCATCGGCGGCGCCAATGATGTGCAGCGCGCGGCGCTCTTCGAGTCGGGCCGCTTGCCGACTGCGCTCGACCATTGCGACAATCTGCGCGCGACGGATGAGGCGACGATCGATCGGATCGAGACAAAGGCCATGCAAGCGCGGTGCGACGCTGATGACGTCTTGGCCGCGGTTGCGCAGAAGGACTGGTTGCGTGCCAATGCCGCCTATGAGGCCTGCGAGGCCAAGCTCGCCGAGGTGACGGATGCGGCGGCTGCGCTTCTCCTCAAATTGAGGGACGCGGGCGACGCTGCGGCGTGATACGCCCGGCGCTCTTGTCGTCAGGAGGTTTTTTTCTGGCATGTCAGGAGACTGTCGCCAGTGACGTCGCTCTCAGGGCCCGGCTGGGTGACGTTGCGTCGTTCATCGCGCAGCTGTGCTGTGTTTTGGCCCAAATGGTGAAGCCTTTGGGTGCAACATCCGACGACCAAAAACGCTCGCAACAAAATTCGCAGCAGAGTTCGGCGCGGCTTTGGCCGCCCATCGGCCGCTTCATCGTTGCCGAACGCGCGCTTGGCCATCGCGTGGCGGCGCAGGGGCCGCTCGCGGCGGGGCTCTATGAATTTCTGCGCTTCGGCGTGAAACAGGCCTGGGCCTGCCTCTTCGGCGGCATGATGGTGGCGTTGCTCGTCGGCAGCACGCTTTATCCGAAGACGGCGCCGCTCGCCCGCTATGACTTTCTGGTGATCGCCGCGATCATCATTCAGATCGTCATGCTCGCCACGCGGCTCGAGACTTGGGAAGAAGCCAAAGTCATCCTACTGTTCCATCTTGTCGGCACCTGCATGGAACTGTTCAAGACAGCGACAGGCTCCTGGATCTATCCCGAGCACAGCCTCTTGCGGCTGGGCGGCGTGCCGCTCTTCACCGGCTTCATGTATGGCGCGGTCGGCAGCTATATCGCGCGCTGCTGGCGTCTTTTCGATTTCCGCTTCAGCCAGCATCCATCGCTGATCGCACTCGGCGCGCTATCGGCCGCGATCTATGCGAATTTCTTCGCAGATCACTACGGCTTCGACTTCCGTTATGCGATCCTGATCGTGACCGCGATACTGTTCGCGCGGACAAGAATCTATTTCAAGGTCTGGCGCGTCTATCGCTCGATGCCGCTGCTGCTCGGTTTCGTGCTCGTCGCGCTGTTCATCTGGTTTGCCGAGAACGCAGGAACCGCGGCGCATGCATGGCTTTATCCGAGCCAGTTGCACGGCTGGAAGAGCGTGCCGATCAGCAAGATCTGGTCCTGGCTGCTCTTGATGATCATCTCTTATGCGATGGTCGCTTGGATCAACGAGCCACAACCGGCGGGCACGGAGAAGAAGGTGCGGTCGCAGCTAATCATTCCGTCGCGCATAGAACCCAAACCGGAAGAGGAACTATGATTGTTCCGCGTCATGGCCGGGCTTGACCCGGCCATCCAGGCGCCGGGCCGCCAACATGCGCCGGATAATTTTGAGATTGATGATCGGAACGTGCGGCTTAGATGGCCGGGTCAAGCCCGGCCATGATCCCAGTTGTGTCACGCCGCCTGCACAAAGCTCTCCAGCACCATCTTGCGGCCGGCCTTATCGAAATCGACGGTGAGCTTATTCCCGTCGACGGCTGCGACCGTGCCATTGCCGAATTTGATGTGAAACACCCGCGCGCCTTTGGTGAAGCCCGATTTGGCGGAGGATTTCGCGACAAGCTCGCCTTCGATCGTCAATGGACCGCGATCGGGCCCACGCCGTGCCGCGCTCTCGCCAAAGCCGCCGCGTGAGCCGCGTCCCTTGTCTTCCTCGGCACGCCGCTGCGCCCGCTGCCAGCCCGGCGTCTGATAGGAAGATTGATAGGCGTCCATATTGGCGAAGCGCGATTGCGCATAATTGCCATAGGCCGTGCCGGATGGCGCCTCGACAACATCGACGTGCTTCGCCGGCAATTCGTCGAGAAAGCGCGACGGGATCGTCGTCTGCCACAGGCCGCGAATGCGGCGATTGGTGGCGAAGTAGATTTTCAGCCGCCGCTTGGCGCGGGTGATGCCGACATAGGCGAGCCGGCGTTCTTCTTCCAAACCGGCGCGCCCCTGCTCATCGAGCGAGCGCTGATGCGGGAACAGGCCTTCCTCCCAGCCGGGCAGGAAGACGGTCTCGAATTCGAGGCCCTTCGCGGCATGCAGCGTCATGATCGAGACGCGTTCTTCGGCGTCCTTCGCCTCCGCATCCATCACAAGCGAGACATGCTCCAGGAAGGCATAGAGGTTCGGAAACTCCTCCATCGAGCGGACGAGTTCTTTCAGGTTTTCGAGCCGGCCCGCCGCTTCCGCTGTGCGGTCCTTCTGCCACATATCGGTGTAGCCGGATTCTTCCAAAATCATCTCGGCCAGTTCGCCTTGCGGCTTCTGGTCGATGAGTGAAGCCCAGCGGGCGAAGGATGAGAGAAGATCACGCAATGTCTGGCGCGGCTTCGGCTTCAGCTCCTCGGTCTCGATCAGCATCTGCGCCGACTGCATCAGGCTGATGCGCTCGCGCCGCGCATGTTCGTGCAGAAGCTGCAAGGTTGCATCGCCGAGGCCGCGCTTCGGCACGTTGAAGATGCGCTCGAAGGCGAGATCGTCAGCGGGCTGCGCGACGCAGCGCAGATAGGCCAGCGCATCGCGGATTTCGGCGCGCTCATAAAAGCGCGGGCCGCCGATGACGCGATAGGGCAGGCCGAGCGTGATGAAGCGCTCTTCGAATTCGCGCATCTGGAACGAGGCGCGCACGAGAATGGCGACTTCGTCGAGATCGTGTCCCTTGTGCTGCAGCGCCTCGATCTCGTCGCCGATAAGCCGTGCTTCCTCCTGGCTGTCCCAAACGCCGGTGACGGTCGGCTTGATGCCCGCTTCGCCGTCGGTGAAGAGCGTCTTGCCGAGCCGGCCTTGATTATGCGCGATGAGGCCTGCCGCGGTCGCGAGAATATGTCCGGTCGAGCGGTAATTGCGCTCGAGCCTGATGATCTTCGCGCCAGGAAAATCCTGCTCGAAGCGCAGGATGTTGTCGACCTCGGCGCCGCGCCAGCCATAGATCGACTGATCGTCGTCGCCGACGCAGCAGATGTTTTTGGCATGGGCGCCTTCACCTCCCCCTGCAGGGGTGAGGTTGGCTCGCGTCAGCGAGCCGGAAGGGGAAGTCGTTGTTGCAGCCAATGAGGCTTCGCCACTTCCCCACCCTGGACTGCCTTCGGCAGTCGTGCCCTCCCCCTGCAGGGGAGGGCTACTTGCCCGCTGCGCCAGCAATCTCAGCCACAGATACTGCGCCACATTCGTATCCTGATATTCGTCGACCAGGATGTATTTGAAGCGGCCCTGATATTGGCGGAGCACGTCGGGGTGCTCGCGGAACAGGCGG
>CAZXXA010000048.1:0-21850 GCA_964644615.1 uncultured Methylovirgula sp.
TCGGTGACTTCTTCCGGACGCTCGTCGATCAGCAGAACGATCAGATAGCATTCGGGATGGTTGGTGGTGATCGACTGGGCGATATTCTGCAACAGAACCGTCTTACCGGTTCGCGGCGGCGCAACGATGAGCGCACGCTGGCCCTTGCCGATCGGCGCGACGATGTCGATCACCCGCGAGGAGAGATCCTTGCGGGTCGGGTCCTCGATTTCGAGTTTCAGACGTTCGTCGGGGTAAAGCGGGGTGAGATTGTCGAAATGGACTTTGTGGCGGATTTTTTCGGGATCTTCGAAATTGATCGTATTAACTTTGAGGAGCGCAAAATAGCGCTCGCCCTCCTTGGGGCTGCGAATCAATCCTTCGACCGTGTCGCCGGTCCGCAATCCGAAACGGCGGATCTGCGACGGGGAGACGTAAATGTCGTCGGGACCCGCGAGGTAATTGGCGTCGGGTGAACGCAGGAAGCCGAAGCCGTCCTGCAAGACCTCGATCACGCCCTCGCCAACGATTTCGATATCGCGGCTCGCGAGCTGTTTCAGAATCGCAAACATCAATTCCTGTTTGCGCATGATCGAGGCGTTTTCGACCTCATGCTCCTCAGCGAAGGCGAGCAGTTCGGTCGGTGATTTGGCTTTCAAATCTTGAAGTTTAATATCCCGCATGGGGATTCAGGTCCTTGGAGAAGACTGCGCGGAAATTCGCGCGGGAGGGAAGGTCCGCTAGAGCGCCAAATCCTTAGAGAACAAACTCTTGGAGGATTGATGGCGATAGCTCAGATGCGGCGCTCGACACGGCAGCCTCAGTCGAAATGGATATCGGTCGCTAAAGGTTCAATGCGCTCGATCTTACGATTTCGCGCCTTTGTCCTGGAGGTCGACTGATGCCCACTCGGCCGAATACGCAAAATATCGCGCCGGCCTCGTCAGTGCGAGGAAGGAAGCTGCAAGATAAGGTGTTTTGCCGTTTTTGACAACCCAATCACCGCTACTCACAACCCGCCCAGTCCGTAACACTGACGCAACCACAGCAATTAGACTTCCTTGTGGTGGAATTTGGTCCCAACCGACGAGACCAGTTGGCGATTGACGGTCGCCCACCCGAATCACTCATGCAAAAGCGCGTTAGAACGGTTTGACCACCACGAAGATGACGATGGCGATCAGCGCGACCGTGGCGAGCTCATTGATCACTCGGTAGAACAATGCCGAGTGCCGGTTGGCATCTGCCGCGAAGGCGAATTTGGCTCGGATCAGAAAGATATACTCGCCGATCAGAAAGGCGACGAACACGAGCTTGGCGCTAAGCCATCCGGCGTGCGTCCACTGCCCCATCACGGCGAGCGTTCCGCCCGTCAGCAACAAGATGACGAGGGCTGGACGCATGATCGCGGCTTCGAGCCGCCGCTCCATGATTTTCAGGAGCTCGGACTCGGCCGAACCTTTGGCGAGACCGGCGTGATAGACGAAAAGCCGCGGCAGATAGAGCATCCCCGCCATGAAGGCGATGATCGCCACAACATGCAGGGCCTTGAGCCAGAGATAGGCTGCAGCCAAGGCGCAAATGTCCCTTATTGTTCACGGAGTTGTGCCAAAAGCGCCTCGACATGGGCGATCGGCGTCTCAGGCAAGATTCCATGTCCGAGGTTGAAGATATAGGGCCGATTTTTCAGCGTCCCCGCTATCCGCGTAATTCCATCCCGCAGCGCCTCGCCTCCGGCCAGCAAAGCCAAAGGATCGAGATTTCCCTGAAGAACCACATTCGGTTTGATCGTCTGCCGGACCCAGTCGAGATCGGCTGAACTGTCGAGACCGAGCACATCGGCGCCCGTCTCGGCGGCAAAATGCGCAAGATGGGTCGCGGCGCCACGCGGGAAGGCGATCACTTTGGCCGCGCCGCAGCGTGCCCGCAGCCCGGAAATGATCGCCTGGACGGGCTTTCGGCACCAGCGATCGAATTCCGGCGCCGGCAAAACCCCTGCCCAGCTGTCAAAAATCTGCACAATTTCGACTCCAGCCTTCACCTGTTCGGCGAGATAGTCGATCGAGCCCGCGACAAGCCGATCTATCAGCGCCTGAAACAGATCCGGACAACGATAGGCGAAGACCCGGGCAGGTGCCTGATCCGGCGTGCCGTGTCCGGCGATCATATAGCTCGCGACCGTCCAAGGCGCGCCGCAAAAGCCGATCAGCGCCGTGTCGGCCGGCAAAGCTACTTTCACGCGCTCGATCGTTTCGAAGACAGGCGCCAGATGCTTAAGGTCGATCTCTTCGCGCAAACGGACAAGATCAGCGGCATCCTTGATCGGCTCCAGCCGTGGGCCGTGGCCCGTCTCAAAAGACACGTTCTGTCCGAACGCATCCGGCACGACGAGGATGTCGCTGAAGAGGATCGCCGCATCGAAACTGAAGCGTCGGATCGGCTGCAAAGTCGCCTCGGCGGCCATCGCCGGCGCGTAGCAGAAGTCGAGAAAGCTCGCCGCCTTGGCGCGCAGCTCGCGATATTCGGGAAGATAGCGCCCTGCCTGACGCATCAGCCAGATCGGCGGGATGCGTTCGGCTTCGCCCGACAGGACACGGAGCAACTTCTTGCCAGCTGGGGCGTTAACGTCGACCAAATCTAAAGAATCCTATTTTTTAATCTTATTTCTTCTTTTAGAGGCGGGATGGGCATCATTCCAGCCTCTGCACAATATGGGTTCGTGGCGCCGGCTTTATCCGACCTACCCCCAGCTGTGGGGAAGTTTTTTGGCTTAACCTTTCGTTAACTATTTGAGGGCCTTGCCGGCACATGTCCGATGCCGGTTCACAGGCCCAATGTGACAGCACCCATAATTCCCACTCCCTCTGCGACGCTATCCGACAGGCCGGCTCTGTTGACGGCATTTGGTGAAAAGTCGCGAGATTTTTCGCGCGCGGCCTGGCCGATATGATTTATTCACATCAATCCACAGCTCGGTGCGGCGCCTGGGGACAAGGATATTTGCTTTGCCTGTCAATCAGTTCCATCTCCACCTCGTGTCCGACGCGACCGGCGAGACCCTGATCGCGGTGAGCCGCGCCGTGGTCGCCCAATTCGAGGATGTCGTCTCGATCGAACATCTCTATCCGCTGATCCGCTCGCCACAGCAGCTCGACACAGCCATTGCCGAGATCGAGGCGTCGCCGGGCATGGTGCTCTTTACCCTCGTCGATCAGACGCTGGCGGAACGGCTGGAAGCGGCCTGCAAGGCGGTGGGCGCACCCTGCCTTTCAGTGCTGCAGCCTGTCCTCAATCACTTTCAGTCCTACCTCGGTGCAGCGGTTAATCCGCGCCCCGGCGCGCAGCACAATCTCAATTCTGAATATTTCAAGCGCATTGATGCCTTGAATTACACGATGGCGCATGACGACGGGCAGCTGCAGAATGATTATGAAGAGGCCGACGTCTTGTTGATCGGCGTCAGCCGCAGCTCGAAGACGCCGACTTCGATCTATCTCGCCAACCGCGGCATTAAGACTGCGAACATTCCGCTTGTCCCGAATGTGCCTTTGCCGAAATCGGTGCCGCTCCTCAAACATCCGCTCGTCGTCGGACTGATGGCGACACCCGAACGGATCATTCAGGTCCGGCAAAACCGCCTTGAGGCACTGCACGGCGATCTCAGTTCGCCCTATGTCGATCGCAGCGCCGTTTGCGAGGAGATCGCCCAGGCGCGCCGGCTGTTCAGCCAGCACGGCTGGCCGGTGATCGATGTTACGCGCCGTTCGATCGAAGAGACGGCCGCGGCCATTATCGACCTGTACCGCGTGCATCGGGCGAAGCTGTTCGGGCCGAAGAAGCCGGACCACACGGCGCCGCCTCCGTGAGCCGCGACGGAATTCTCGATATGCACGCTCTCTGGCTGGGCAAGACGCCGCTTCTGCTCGCTTCGAAAAGCGTGTCGCGCCGGGCGCTGCTGGCGGCCGCGCAGATCCCATTTCATTTTATCGATAGCGCCATCGATGAGCGTGCGGTCGAGACGCCGTTGCTGCAACAAGGCGAGTCAGCCGCAACGATCGCCACGCATCTGGCTCGCGCCAAGGCGCAGACGGTGGCGCGCCAGCACGCGGATCGCCTGGTTCTGGGCGCCGATCAGACGCTGGAATTCGCCGGCAAGATCTTTTCGAAGCCGGCGTCACTGGCCGAGGCACGCCAGCAGCTCATTGGCTTTTCCGGCCGAACCCATGCGCTGCACTCCGCACTCTGCCTCGCACAAAACGAGACGGTCGCTTTCGAGACGGTGGTAACGGCCCGCCTCACCTGCCGACCGTTTACGGAAGACTTTGTCGACCGCTATTTGGAGATGGGGGGCAATAAGGTCCTGTCCAGTGTCGGCGCTTATCAGCTCGAAGGCCTCGGCATTCATCTCTTCGAGAAGATCGATGGCGATCACACGACGATCCTCGGCCTGCCGCTTTTGCCTTTGCTCAATGCCCTGCGCCGCGACGGGTGGCTTATATGAATACACCACAGAGCCCGCGCGCCTTTGTCATCGGTTGGCCGATATCCCATTCGCGCTCGCCGCTCATTCATAATTATTGGCTGCAGAGCCTTGGCCTTGCCGGCTCTTATGAAAAGATCGCCGTGCCGCCAGAGGCGCTGGGCGGATTTCTCAGCTCGCTGAATGAGCAAGGCTTTGCCGGCGGCAATGTCACCCTGCCGCACAAGGAAGGCGCCTTCGCCCTTTGCGCCAAGACAAGTCCCAGTGCGCAGGCCCTTCAGGCTGTGAATACAGTGTGGATGGAGGAAGGAGAACTCTGTGGAGACAACACAGATGTCGTTGGTTTCCTTGCCTCTCTCGATGCGGACGTCGGTGGCTGGGATAAGATCTGCGAAAAAGCCGTGGTTCTCGGTGCCGGCGGCGCGGCGCGGGCCATCATTGCCGCCCTGATCGGCCGCAAGGTCCGGCACATCACCATCGTCAACCGCAGCACGGATCGGGCAAACGAGCTCGTCGCGCTCGCCCACCATATCCGCCCGGACCAGACCGTCACTGTGGCGGATTATGCAGCGTTGCCGCGCGAACTCGCCGATGCCGATCTTCTTGTCAACACGACCTCGCTCGGCATGCAGAACCAACCGCCCTTGGACGTAGACCTCACAGCTTTGCCGGATCGTGCGGCCGTCGCGGACATTATCTATGTTCCGCTCGAGACGGCACTCATCGCGTCTGCCAAAGCGCGTGGATTGAAAATCTCCGGCGGCCTCGGCATGCTTCTGCATCAAGCAGTGCCGGGGTTCGAGCGCTGGTTCGGCAAAAAACCTGAGGTGACGCCCGCGCTTCGCGCCCTGGTCGAGGCCGATATTCGAGGTGGGAGCTGATGTTCGTTTTGGGCCTCACCGGGTCGATCGGCATGGGCAAATCGGCGACGGCAGCGATCTTCCGCGCAAACGGTATTCCGGTGCATGATTCGGATGCGACTGTGCATGCGCTCTATCGCGGTGAAGCGGCGCCGCTGATCGAAGCGGCCTTCCCCGGTACGGTGGTAGACGGCGTCGTGGACCGCGCAGCCCTTGCAGAGCAAGTGCTCGACAATCTTCCGGCAATCAAAAAGCTCGAAGCGATCGTGCATCCGCTGGTGAAAGCCTCGCGCCAGGCTTTTATCACAGAGGCGAAGGCGCGCGGCGAAAGGCTCGTTGTCGTCGATATCCCGCTTCTCTATGAAACAGGCGCCGAGGCCGACACCGACGCGGTTCTTCTGGTGACGGCGCCGGAACCGGTGCAAAAGGCCCGGCTTGTCGCGCGTCCGGGGATGACGGAAGAAAAGCTAGCCGCGATACTCGCCAAGCAGATTCCTGATGCTGAAAAACGGCGGCGCGCCGATTTCATCATCGATACGAGCCAGGGGCACGACGATGCCGAGCGGCAGGTGAAGGTCTTGCTCGATCGTCTCTTGAACAATCCCGCCGCGGCGCCAGCGGCCAAAGGTTAAGAACCTTGCGCGAGATCGTCCTCGATACGGAAACGACAGGGCTCGATCCGGCGAGCGGCCATCGCATCGTCGAGATCGGCTGTGTCGAGCTCTTCAATGCGATTCCGACCGGCCAATTTTATCATGTCTATCTCGATCCCGAGCGCGACATGCCGGAAGAGGCTTTCCGGGTCCATGGGCTCTCGACCGAGTTTCTGACAGGCAAGCCGAAGTTCGCCGAGATCGCCGAAGCTTTCCTGACCTTTATCGGCGAAGCGCCGCTCGTTGCGCATAATGCCGAATTCGACATGCGCTTCATCAATGCCGAACTCGCCGCCTTCGGTCTGCCGGCGATCGGCTCCGAGCGCGTCGTCGATACGCTGGCCTTGGCGCGCCGCCGTCATCCCGGCGCACCGGCCAGTCTCGATGCGCTCTGCCAGCGCTATGGCATCGATCTCTCCCGCCGTACCAAGCACGGCGCGCTGCTCGACTCCGAAATTCTCGCCGAAGTCTATGCCGAACTGCTTGGCGGCCGGCAGGCAAGCTTGCTGCTCGATCCGATCGCGGCTGAGCGGTCGCTGACACAAGCCGTCGCGCGGCGCGAGATGGAGCGTCTGCTCGAACCGCTGCTTTCGGTTGCCGAGGCCGACGCGCATGCCCGCTTCATCAAGACGCTCAGCGGCCAGGCGCTCTGGAACCGCTATGTCCCCGCGCCGGCCGCTAACTAGCGCGACAATTAGAAGCGTCAAGTTTCGAGACTACCCACAAATCCTTGGAAGCTTGAGTGGAACGAAGCCCCCCTTTCGACGTTGTTGTGGCGGGTGACGAAATCGCCGGGACAACGCCCTGAGAGAGCGCCGGCAAGAGTTCGCAAAGCTTCGCGCGGCGAACCGAAAGATAACGACGATGGTAGGATCGGATGACAACGATCGGCGGGGTAGGAACCGCGCCGAATGGAATTGGTATTTTGCTGAGCGAGGCGGAGTTTCGCCGAGCGCGCAGGGGACGACCTTTGCCGAAATGATCGGCGCGCGGCTTCAGATGCTTTACCCGGTCGCGTCTGCCGAGGCACCCGATGCCATCGACTCTTTGCTGGCAAAGCTTGCCGCAAAGGGCGTCTAAATTCCCGTTCACACCTCGATGAAAAAAGAGCCGGCGGGTCCCGCCGGCTCCTGAGCGCGTATCGATTCGGACGACTTAGCCCGGCTGAGCCGTCTTGTCATAGGCCGGCATGGCTTTCAGCTGATCCTTGCTGCGATCGAGCGTCAGCTGTTCCTTGTCGTTGTTTTTCGTCACCTTTAAATCGGTGAAGGGAATCGCGACATCTTTCTTGCCGGCGCCAAGGAAGCCGCCGACGCCGATGACGGCGGTCTTGATTTGGCCGTCGGAGCTCAAGACGAGATCGTCGATCTGACCGATCTTATTGTTCGACGTATCATAGACATCGGCATGATAGACATCCGACATCAGCCAACGATTGGAGGTCGAAAGCGAGGTCGTCGCCGCAAATGCGAGACCAGCAGCAAAGATGAGCGGCGCGGCGACACCAATAGATTTCAACATAGCGATTTCTCCTCTGCAAAGTCGCCCTTTTGGGTGCCTTCGGAACTGCGCGCATTTCGCTTTGTTCCTCTTGCAAAGCTTGGTCGCCGCCTGATGTTTCGCGGCTTTGCCGCGGCTAGCTCGTCGTCCGTCTCAAATCAGTCTTTCGCGCGCTCGACATAAGAGCCGTCTTCGGTCTGCACGATGATCTTCGTGCCGGCCGAGATGTGCGGTGGCACCATCACGCGCTGGCCGTTCGACAGCTTGGCCGGCTTATAGGATGAAGAGGCGGTCTGGCCTTTCATCGCCGGCTCGGTCTCAGTGATTTCGAGCGTGACGCGCGGCGGCAGCTGGATCGCGACCGCGGCGCCGTTGAAGATCGACACAATGCAGCTCATCCCTTCCTGCAGCCAGACCGCCTGATTGCCGAGGACGTCCTGCGTCACCGGGATTTGGTCGTAGGTTTCGGCATTCATGAATGTGTAGTGGTCGCCGTCCTGGTAGAGGAAATTATAGTTCATGTCCTCGACATAGGCGCGCTCGACCTGCTCGGTCGTCTTGTAGCGATCGGAGACTTTCACGCCGTCGGACAGGCGGCGCATGTCGATCTGCGTCGTCGGCGTGCCCTTGCCGGGATGGAAGCTTTCGGCGCTGAGGACGACATAAAGCTGTCCGTCGTCCTTCTCGATGATATTGCCTTTACGAATCGAACTGGCGATGACTTTCACGACGAATCCTATGGTGGCGGCAAAGCTTAGGCTGCCTGAGGGCGCCGAACGGCCCTGCCGGGCCTTCCTCTAAGCTCTTGATATTTGGTTGGAATGCGAATTGAAATCCAGGCGGCTTTTGAGGCGACGTCTGGGCCGGGACCTTTGGGCCCGCAAGCGCCCTTTCGCTACAAGGCTTTCCGGGTGGATTTCAAGTGAAATGCGACAATGAGCAAGCCCTCCCTCTGGTGGCGCCCCTCCGTTCATGCCGAAAGGCGGCCCTATCTGCGCCAAAGAGCGGCGTTGATGCAGGCGGTTCGCGACTATTTTGCCGCCCAATCCTTCCTTGAGGCCGATACCGCTATCCTGCAGTTTTCGCCCGGTAACGAGGCCCATATCTCGGCTTTTGCGACCGAGCTGATCGCCCCGGATGCCAGCGCTTCGCAGCTCTATCTGCACAGCTCGCCGGAATTTGCCGCCAAGAAACTGCTGGCCGCCGGCGAGGAGCGGCTTTTCAGCCTCGGCCATGTCTTCCGCAACCGCGAGCGCGGCGCGCTGCATCATCCGGAATTCACGCTCCTCGAATGGTATCGTGCCGGCGAACCCTATGAACGCCTGTTCGACGATTGTGCCGAGCTTCTGCATCTTGCGGCAAAGACTCTCGGCATTGTTCAGTTGTCTTTCCGCGGTTCGACCGCTGATCCCTTCGCCCCGCTGGAGATAGTAAGCGTCGCCGACGCCTTTGCGCGCTACGCCCGGGTGGACCTTACGGCGACATTCGACGAAAACGGTACCGATCGCGATGCGCTCGCGGCGGCAGCCCAAACACGTGGCCTGCGCGTCGTCGCCGACGACAGCTGGTCGGATCTCTTCAGCAAGATTCTCTCGGCGCATGTCGAGCCGCACCTCGGCCATGGCCGGGCGACGCTGCTCACCGACTATCCGGCGCCGGAAGCCGCTTTGGCGCGGCTGAAGGACGACCGCCGCTTTGCCGAACGCTTCGAGCTTTATGTCTGCGGCGTCGAACTGGCGAACGGCTTCGGCGAATTGACCGATCCTGCCGAGCAGCGCCGTCGTTTCGAGGCAGAAATGGCGGAGCGCCAGCGCATCTATGGCGATTCCTACCCGATCGATCCGGATTTCATTGCGGCTTTGGCGGAGATGCCGCCGGCATGCGGCATTGCGCTCGGCTTCGACCGGCTGGTTATGCTGGCGACGGGTGCCGATCACATCGAGCAGGTCATCTGGACGCCGGTCGCCGAGAAAGGATCGCCGCTATGACGAAGATCACGCGGCGGCCGCAGACCCGTCTTAGCTCGCCCTATCGGAGCGCTGCCGAGCTTGCGGATGCGGGCTTCATAGCGGCGGATGCGGATCTGACGCGCGTCGAAGCGCAATTCGCCATTTCGCTCAGCCGGCCGCTGGCGACGCTGATCGACCGCGACGATCCGCGGGACCCGATCGCGAAACAATTTCTGCCCGACGCCGCAGAGCTCGTCACCACGCCCGAAGAACGTGCCGATCCGATCGGCGATCACGTGCGAAGCCCGCTCGATGGTCTCGTGCACCGCTATCCCGACCGTGTGCTGTTGAAGATCATCAATGTCTGCCCGGTCTATTGCCGTTTCTGCTTCCGCCGCGAAATGGTCGGGCCCGGCCGCGCAACACATCTCGCGCCTGAAGCGCTCGATGCGGCGCTCGCTTATATTGCCGAGCACAAGGAGATCTTCGAAGTCATATTGACCGGCGGCGATCCGCTGCTGTTGTCGCCGCGGCGCCTGAGCGATCTCATCGACAGACTTGCGGCGATCGATCATGTCGCCATTCTGCGCATTCATACGCGCGTTCCGGTCGCTGAGCCGGGCCTCGTTGCGGACGCGCTTGTCGCCTGCCTCAAAAAGGCGCGGCAGAGCGTCTATGTCGCGCTTCATGCCAATCATCCGCGCGAGCTGACGGATGAGGCACGCGCGGCCTGCGCCCGGCTGATTGATTCTGGCATTCCAATGCTGAGCCAAAGCGTGCTCTTGCGGGGCGTCAATGATGACGTCGAAACGCTCGCACAGTTGATGCGCGCCTTCGTGGCCGCTCGGGTCAAGCCTTATTACCTGCATCATCCCGACCTCGCACGCGGCACCAGCCATTTCCGTTTGTCGATCGAGGAAGGCCAGTCTTTGGTACGGCAATTGCGCGGCCGAATTTCGGGCCTCTGCCAGCCACACTATGTCCTCGATATTCCCGGTGGCTTCGGCAAAGTGCCGCTTGGCCAAAGTTTCGTCACCAAGACAGGCGAGGCGTACCGCATTGAGGATTTCTGCGGTGGGACGCATGCCTATCCGCCCAGCTCGGGCGGGAGTGCAGGCGCCGAAACCGATCAAGCCTGAACAGAGCGGGGAGCAATGAGACGAACGACGCGTGCGTGGGGCTTCGCCGCTTTCGCTCGAATCCTTGGCCTGGCTTTTATCCTCGCCACCCTCTCATCCGGCGCATTCGCGCAGACGCCGGCGCCTGTAAGTGGCCAGGCGGCACTGCCGGCCAAACTTATCGAACTCGATGCGGCCACCGGCCGCGATCTCGACGCGATCGATGCGGCGCTGAAGAGTATCGATGCGGCGCTGATGGAGCGTGACGTCTCCGACGCCACGCTGGAAGACCTACACGACAGGGCCGCTCCGCTGACGCTTCGCGTGCAGACCGATGTTGATCGTCTGACGATGCGGCTCGGTGCGGTGAAGGCCCGGCTCGATCAGCTCGGTCCGGCGCCTGACGCGAAGGCGCCGCATGAGTCGCCGCAGATCAGCCAAGAGCGCCAGCAGCAGCAGGCGGAATATGAAACGGTCGATGCGCTTTTGAAGCGCGCCAAGCTGCTGCTCGTGCAAGTGCAGCAGACGACGACGCATATCGCCGCGCGCCAGCATGCGAAATTCACCCATTCGCTGTTCGAGCGCAATGGAAGCATTCTCTCGCCCGATCTCTGGATTAACTTCTTCGGTGAGGCGCCGCATAATTTCGAATTGGCGCGTCAGAAGATCGGCGGTGGGATCGCTGACGTCGACACTAAGCTGACGACCGGATGGGCGATCCTCTTCTGGATCGCCATCGCCGCGCTCCTCATCTGTTACCGGCCGCTTGCGCTGCTGACGCGGCGCTTTCTGCTGCACCAGTCGGACGAAGCGCAGCCTGGACGGCTGCGCAAGATCATCGTCGCCTGGTGGGTTACGCTGATTATCGCCGGCTTTCCGCTGCTGGGCCTCCTGACCATCACGGCCCTGCTCTATGTGTTTCAGCTTTACGACCCCGCGCGGCAGGCGGTTCTATTCGAACTCGCCAGGGCTATTTCCTTTGTCAGCATAGCGGCGGGTCTCGGCGCGGGATTTTTGGCGCCGACGCATCCCAATTGGCGTCTCGTGACCTTGAGTGATCGCAGCTGCACGCTGACTCTGCGCGGCATGGTGGCGGTCGGCACCCTCCTCGCGGCCAGTCACCTCATCACATGTCTTGGCCAAGCGATCGGTGCAGAAGCCGGCTTCCAAGCCGCGCTGCGCGGCCTTGCGGCGCTGCTGGTCGCTTTGGTCATCATCCTCGCGCTATGGCGCGCCGGTGCGCCGGACAATTGCGATTCGGAGGATATGTTCGGACCGCGTATAACGGCCGGCAAACGGGATCTGTTCGGCATATTGCGCTTCATTCTTTGGATCGCCGCCGTCGCAATCTTCGTTTCGCTCGCCGCCGGCTATTTGCGCTTCGCCGCCTTTATGGCTGAGCAAATCTATTGGATCGGCGGCGTTTTCTTCGTCGCAATGATGGCGAACATTCTCGCCGAGGAATTGATCGCGGCCGGCTGCAAGCCGGCGGCACCTTTCGGCCTGGCGCTCTCTGCCAGCCTCGGCCTGCAGGCGGCATCGATCGATCAGATCGCTATTCTGCTGATCGGCATCACGTCGGTGACGTTTTTTATGGCCGCGGTACTTGCCATACTGGCGCCCTGGGGCGTGCAGTCGAGCGATCTGCCGAGTTATCTGCATGCGGCGCTATTCGGCTTCCGCATCGGCGACATCACCATTTCCGTGTCGGCGATCGTCATCGCGCTCGCGATTTTCGGTGCTGGAGTCATGGCGACTCACGCGGTCGAGCGCTGGCTCGACGTGAAATTTCTGCCGCATACGCATCTCGATCGCGGCCTGGCCAATGCGATCAAAACCAGCATCGGCTATATCGGCTTCATTCTCGCGCTCGGTTTCGCGCTGGCCTATATGGGCCTCAATTTCGAAAAGCTCGCGATCGTCGCTGGCGCGTTGTCGGTCGGTATCGGTTTCGGTCTGCAATCGATCGTCAATAATTTCGTGTCCGGCCTCATCATTCTTTGGGAGCGTACGATCCGGGTCGGCGATTGGATTGTCGTCGGCGGCGACGAGGGCGTTGTGAGCCGCATCAATGTGCGCGCCACGGAAATCGCGACCTTCGATCGCGCGGCGGTGATCATTCCGAATGCCAATCTCGTGGCCGGCGTCGTCAAGAACTTCGTCCGCACCGATCGCATCGGGCGCATCATCATCAATATCCCAGTCAATGCCGCGGCGAATCCCGAGACGGCACGCGATGTGCTGCTCGAAATCGCCAGCGCCAACAAGCGCGTGCTCCGCGAGCCGGCACCGCAAGTGGTCTTCTCGAGCATTACGAGCTCGGCTTTCAATTTCGATCTCTACTGCTTCATCGAAGACGTCGCCTCGCTGAGCGCCGTAAAGAGCGAATTGAATTTCGAGATCTACCGCAAGTTCAAGGCGGCCAGCCTCTTTGCCGCGCCGCCGCCGGAAAGCGTCGTGCGGCTCACCGGCTTCGAAGGGCTGGGACCGATCCTCAATAGGGGTCCGAACGGGCTAGGCAGCACGGCCGAGAGCGGCTAAAGACACAGCCTCCGCCTGTTCTCAAGATCCTCGATGAAACGCATCGTTGTCCGCGCGGCTTTCATTGCGGCCTGTGTCGCGCTTGCGGCCTGCGCGCCAAAGCCGGCCGAAGTCCCTGAAACGGCGCCTGCGCCGCCTCTCACGGGCGATGCACGCGACCGTGCGGCGCCCGCCGTTCATGCCGATCCGATTGCGACGGCTGTCGCCGTCTCGCGCTATCGTGAGGCGCATGGGCTCAGCGCCGTGACCCCCGATCCGGCATTACAGAAGATCGCGCAAGCGCAGGCCGATGCGATGGCAAAGCAGAATCTGTTGAGCCATGAGCAGGCCGGATCGCTGACGCAGCGTTTCGATGCAGCGCATCTTGCGAGAGCGACGGCGGTCGAGAATGTCTCGGCGGGTTATTTCTCGCTTGATGATGTCATGAACGGCTGGCGGAAATCGCCGGGCCACAATGCCAATCTGCTCGACCCGAAAATGCGCAAGCTCGGGATTGCAACCGCCTATGCGCCGGGCACGCGCTATCTCGTCTTCTGGGCGCTCGACATGAGCAATTAGAGCATGTTCCGAAACTTGCATGACTTTTTCGATAAGAACATGCTCCAATCGATTGAGCGGAGAATCTTCGTCTCACTCGGATCATTCGATCCGAGTGCAAGATGCTCTAGCGGGGCGGATAGAGCCAGAAGCGCTCGACTTCGTTTGTGCCGGGATTGTACCAGATCTCGAGCGTCGATCCGTAGTCGACCGTCGTCCCATCGCTTGTGGTATCTGTCGGCTTGCCGAGGATTTGCTCGACGGCATCGCGCGTGTCGCCGACTTTCACACCCGCAATGGTGCCGGCAAACGGCTTGCGAAGTCCGATCACGCGGATTTTCCCTGTGTCTGTGAAAGCGAAAAATACGCCGGTTTCTTTGAGGTCCAGCGTCGTGCCATCTTGTTTGTGTGTCGCTGCATTGATCTCGGGAGCGAGGACCTGCGTCGTGTTGTACGCGTTTTGGATTTTTTCGAACGTGTCGCTGAAACCCACCGGCAACGCCGGATGAACCCAAGTCAGATAGTCCGTGCCGATCGCCGGCCGCGCCGGCCGATGGCCAATGAAAATCGCGCTCATGCCGAGCATCGCAATCAAAGCCACAGCGGCGATGGCGGCATATTTCATTTTGCCAGAAACGAGCCCGGCTTTCGGTTCCGAACGAAGACGTGTCGCGGGTGATTCGTCCGCCTGTTTTTGCTGCTCAGCGACAGGTGCGGCGGCCGTCGCCGGTTCGGATGACGTGGCGAAAGGCGCCTGATGCTCAAGCGCGCGCTGCACGGCGCGCGTCAGCCGTTCGGAATCGCTGTCGAAACGCGTATGCGAAATCTCGATGGTTTGACGGCGCACCAAGGGTTTCAGCGAGTCCGGCAGATCGGCGGAACGCGGCATGCGCGCGCCATTGATGAGAACTGGAATGACGCGGATGTCACGCTGCAGGGCCGCTTCGATTTCGATCCGGACGAAATCATGCGGATCGTCGATTCTGCGTTCACGCTCGTCATTGGCGGAGGTCAGCCATTTCTCGCCGATGATCGCGACGAGCGCGTCGCAATCGCCCACCCGATCAGCCAGAACGTTCACAAAGTCGAGGCCAGGCTCGATATTGTCGACATCGAAAAAGACGCGGCCGCTCTCCAGGCGGGAGACGAGACGGTCATAGATTCGGCCGGCAAAACCCGCTGAATCCTCCCGCCGATAGCTGATGAAAACGCCGCCCTTCACCCGCAAGCCTCCGGCTTCGGCGGGACGATAGCCGTCAGCCGCAGACGTGACAAGCAGCGCTTGCGCTAGCTGAGGAGGCCGCCCTGGACCGGCTTCAGCGGATTCTGGGTGAGCGCCGTGCGGTCCGGCGTGTCGGGCGAGGCAAGATTGGCAAAGCCGCGCCACAGCGCTTCGACGAAAGCCGGTTCGAGATCGTAGAGGATGAAGACGATACGTGTCGTGTGATCGTCATCCGGCCAGGCATCGAGCCGCGCCGGGGGGTGAAACATGTGCTGCACGCCATGGATGACGAGCGGACGCGACGGATCATCCGCCAGTGCGACAATGCCTTTTACGCGCAACAGATGTCGTCCGTGCGCCGTGCGCAGCAATTCGAGGAACATGTCGAAAGCGGCGAGCGGAATGGGCTCGGCGTGACGTAACGCAAAGGCGCGGATCTTGGCGTCATGCCGGTTCGGATCATGCGCATGCTGATGTGCATGGCCCTGATCATGACCGCCATGCTCATGCGTGTGATCATGTCCATGATCGTGATCGGCCTGTTGCGCGGTCAGCGCTTCGGCATTCAACCAGCGCCGCACATCCGGGATTTTGCGATCCGGATCATAAAGCCCGATATTGAGGAGATGTGCGGCATCCGCTTGGCCGCGCGCCGCATCGAACTGCAGCGCGGTCGGGTTGAGCGCCGCGAGCCGCGCGCGCAGAGCCGCGATGTTCGCTTTGCCTTCCGCGTCCTCCGCCACAAGGTCCGTCTTGGTGATGACAAGCCGGTCGGCGACGGCGACTTGTTTCACCGCTTCTGGATGCCGGTCGAGAATGCCCATGCCGTTCACGGCATCGACGAGCGTCACGACGCCGTCGAGCCGGAAGCGCAGCATGAGATAGGGATGATACATCAGCGTATGCAGCACCGGAGCCGGATCGGCGAGGCCGGTCGTCTCGATAATGAGGCGGTTGAATGGCTTGATGCGATCATTGTCGCGCCGGCGCAGCAGATCTTCGAGCGTATTCGTCAGATCGCCGCTGACCGTGCAGCAGAGACAGCCTGAGGTCATAACGACCATATCGCCGTCGACTTTTTCCACGAGCAGATGGTCGAGGCCAATCTCACCGAATTCATTGATGAGGACCAGCGTGTCGGCCAGTGCCGGGTCCTGCAGCAGGCGGTTGAGCAGCGTCGTCTTGCCGGCGCCGAGGAAGCCGGTCAGCACCGTCAAGGGAAAGGGTGCCGGAGGGCGGCGCGGTTCGGGCGAAGGCTCCTGCATCGCTTGCGGTCCGCCGGTTTAGCTATCGTCGCTCACTGCGCGGGCTTGGACGCGATATGTTTTGCGGCGAGATGTTTGGCCGCGACATGTTTCTTGGCCTGAGTGGCCTTTGCCACTTTCGCCGCCTTGCCGCCATGCGCTTTCTTGCTCGCGTGATGCTTCGGCGCCGAGTCGGCGTCGCCCGCGGCTTCCTTCGTCTCGGCCTTGGCGAGGTGATGGCGATGCGCCTTGCCATGCGCGGCGACCTTCACCGCCTTATGTCCGCGATGATGCGTGACGGCGACCTTCGGCTTTTCCTCTTCGCTGTCGGTGGCTTCGGTATTGGCCGCAGGCTTCTCGGCAACGACGGGCTCAGCTCCCGGCAGCGGCGGCGTGCCGACTGCCGAATGCGGCGGCCGGGCCTGCGCGACGGGGCCTTGATAGCCGGGCGCCGCGCCGAGGAAAACCGGCACCGGATCGAAGACCGGTTTGGGCATCATGGCGATTGTCGGCGCCACCGGCGCCATCGGTGGCGAGGTGACGGGCGCGAAAAGGCCAATTCCTGGCGGGTTGGGAGTGGCGGCCGGCGTCCCCGACGCGCTTGCGGCCAAGAGCGGCGCTTCGAGCTTCGTGTTCTCGGCCTGCCAGGCGGCAATCGTCTTGGCGCGGCCGCGGCAGACCTGATTATGCATGTCCGGGGCGGCGTTAAGACCGGCGCTCGGATCGAGTGAATCGAGCTTCTCGATCGGATGGTCGATGCCGTCGAAGGCGCGGTCGAGCAAAATGGCGCTCTTCATCATCCGGACCTTCACATTGGGCGCGCCGAGAACGACCGCGATGTAATGATGGCCGTTGCGCTGCGAGCTGGTGATGAGATTGAAGCCGGCGGCGCAGGTGAAGCCTGTTTTCATCCCGTCTGCGCCCGGATAGCGGCCGAGCAGCGAATTGTGGCCAGGCACGATCTCATCACCGAGGCGCAGCGCGCCGATGCTCAAAATCTCCGCCTCCTGCGGGAAGGATTGATAGATCGCGCGGGACAGAATGGCGAGATCGCGGGCCGACGACACATGTTGTGGATCGGGCAGCCCATTCGGATTGGCGAAATGCGACTGCCGCATGCCGAGCTGCGTCGCCGTCGCATTCATGTCTTCGGCAAAGGCATCGACCGAACCCGAGACAGCTTCGGCAACCGCGACGGCGAGATCGTTGGCCGATTTCACCATCATCATTTTCAGGGCATTGCCGAGCGTCAGTTCCGTACCGGGCTTAAAGCCCATTTTGGACGGCGCCTGCGCAGCAGCGCGCGACGAAACCACGATCGGCGTGTCGAGGCTGATCTTCTTATCGCGCACGGCAGCGAGCGCGACATAGAAGGTCATCAGCTTGGTGAGCGAGGCGGGATACCAATTTTCCGTCGCATCTTCGGCATAAAGCACATCGCCGCTTTGGGCATCGACGACGATGGCCGGCGCCGCCGCCGCGGGGACGGTCACAGAGCCATAGGCGGCCAAGCTTGTGGCCAGGGCCAATGCCGGACGCAGGGCCGTTCCGAAAAGATTGAACCAAACGGGCAAAGCTCTACCGCGCATCAAGTCTCGCCTCATAGTCGGGCACAGACGGCTTCTGCCGCTAACGCCAAGCCTAGTCCCGGGAAGTCGATCTGCAAAGCGCAGCATTTCACGGTTTTCGTCTGGACGGTGCCCGAAGGATAGATGCCGCTGCGGTCCGCTCGTGACCGAGCCCCGCGCCGAAGCGGCCAACAGTAACGGCTTGCGGCGTCAAGGCGGCGGTTTCGCGGCGGCGTGTTAAAAAATTACGCTTTCAGCCGTCAAAAGAACGTCGATTTTTAAACAACCGCGGACATTCGGACGTTGTGCTGCGGTTTCGTGACGGATCAATCACCGAAACTATTGGCTTGACGCCGAAGCTATTCGCCCGGCGCCTTTGCGTCGATCGCCAGCGCATGAACTGAGTCGGCGAGTTCGGCCGCAAGCAGCGTGTTGATCGTCCGATGACGATCGACGCGGCTCTTGCCTTTGAAGGCGTCGGACACCACTTTGATATGAAAATGCGTCCCGCCCGTGCCCTGCGCGATACCCGGCCGAGTCATTGCATGAGCGTGTCCGGCATGCTTATGCGATTCGTCAATCACTTCGAGCGAAATTGGCGCTAACGCGGCCTGTAATTTTTCGGTGATGCGAAGCGTCATCGTCGAGTGACTTTGCGCGCTCATAGGGCCTCCTGTGTCTCAGCAACGTTGGCTGCGACGTTTGAAACTCTTTTGCGACCTTAGCGGCCTTCGACGCTTGCGGCCATCGCAAAGACATTCATAATGTGGTGTCATGAATCTCAATTCGCCCTTGTTCGATCGCGTCAGGGTCAAGTCGAAGCCCAAGGAAGAAGTGCGCCCGACGATCGTGCGCTGCGATGCTCCCGGCTGCGCGGCGGCCGGTGAATTTCCCGCGCCGATGGGGCGCGACCGGGAAGGCGAATATTTTTGTTTCTGCCTCGAGCATGTGCGCGCGTACAACGCGTCCTACAATTACTTTAATGGCATGAGCCAGGAGGCGCTCGCCCGCTATCAGCGCGATGCGGTGGTCGGGCACCGGCCGACCTGGACCGTGAGCCAAGTCGAGTCGGCGCGCAGCCCGCGGCGGGGAAGCGACGATCCGTCGCGCTTCAGCGATCCCTTCGATATGTTCGGTCATCGTGCCGGGTCTGCCGCACCACAGCCGGAGCCCCAGCGGCCCCGCTATGGGATTGCCGCCCGTAAGGCCTTGGACCAATTGGGTCTCGACGACACGGCCGATGCCGAGGCGATCCGCAGCCGTTACAAGAATTTGGTCAAGCGCTTGCACCCCGACGCGAACGGCGGCGACCGCTCGCTCGAAGACAAATTGCGGGAAATCATCCGCGCCTATAATTACTTGAAATCAGTCAAACTCGCCTGAGCCCAGGCATTCGCCGATCCCCCCGCAAGCTTTGCGCGCGAGCCGGCGTCTGCCGGAACGGAGGATGAATGTCAAATGCCCCTTTGGCCGGGGAAGGCCAACCCAATAAAATGCTGCCGGATATGAAAGTCTCGGTGCGCCAGGTTTTCGGTATCGATTGCGATATGGAGGCACCGGCCTTCTCGCGCGTCGATGAACATGTGCCGGAAACGGATCCCGATTACATCTTCGACCGCGACACGACTCTCGCGGTGCTTGCGGGCTTTGCCAAAAATCGCCGCGTAATGATCACCGGCTTTCACGGCACCGGCAAATCGACTCACATCGAGCAAGTTGCGGCGCGGCTCAACTGGCCCTGCATCCGCATCAATCTCGACAGCCATGTGTCGCGCGTCGATCTCGTCGGTAAGGATGCGATCGTGCTGCGCGACGGCAAGCAGGTGACGGAATTCCGCGACGGCATTCTGCCTTGGGCGCTTCAGAGCAATGTCGCTCTCTGCTTCGACGAGTATGATGCCGGCCGTCCCGATGTGATGTTCGTCATTCAGCGCGTGCTCGAACAGTCGGGCCGTCTGACGCTGCTCGATCAGAGCCGCGTGCTGAAGCCGCATCCGGCCTTCCGCCTCTTTGCGACGGCGAACACCGTCGGTCTCGGCGATACGTCAGGCCTCTATCACGGCACGCAGCAAATCAACCAAGGCCAGATGGACCGCTGGTCGATCGTCGGGACCTTGAACTATCTGCCGCACGACAAGGAAGTCGGCATCGTCCTCGCCAAGGCGAAGAGCTATCAGCGGACGAAGGAAGGCAAGGATACGATCAACAAAATGGTGCGTGTCGCCGATCTCACCCGTTCGGCCTTTATGGCCGGCGATCTGTCGACCGTGATGAGCCCGCGCACCGTGATCACCTGGGCGGAGAATGCCGAGATCTTCGGCGATATCGGCTTCGCCTTCCGCCTGACCTTCTTGAACAAATGCGATGAGCTTGAACGCAATCTCGTTGCCGAATTCTATCAGCGCTGCTTCGGCCAGGATCTGCCGGAAAGCGCCGTGAATGTGGTGTTGAGCTGAAATCCCTCCCCGCATAGGGGAGGTGGCGGGCCATAGGCGTCGCTTGCGACGCCGGTTGTAAGCGCCGGGCTTTCGGTCCGCCGGGCGGGGACCCCATCCGCCTCGCTTCGCTCGGCACCTTCCCCTTGGAAGGGGAAGGACGACGCTAGTGTCTTCAGGTAGGGCGAAAGTGGCTTCGAACCAAAAACCGTCCGGAAAGCAGGAAGCCCCGCAGGAGCCGTTCAAGCGCGCCGTTGCCGGCTGCATGCGCGCGCTTGCGCATATGCCGGAGCTCGAAGTTGTCTATGCGGCGGAGAAACCCAATCTCAGCCGCACCAGTGCAACGGCCGCCAAGGCGCGTCTGCCGGAGCCGCCGCGCAAGCTCGATCCGCGCGAAACCGCGATCTTGCGCGGCCATGCCGATGCACTGGCCCTGCGGCTCGCCTGCCATGATGTCGATCTGCATCGCAAGATGATGCCGCAGTCGCCGCATGCGCGCGCGATCTTCGAGGCGGTCGAACAGGCGCGCGTCGAGGCGATCGGCGCCAAGCGCATGCTGGGTGTCGCCCAGAACATCGATGCCATGCTTGATGACCGCTGCCAGCGCGCGCATCTCGGCGATGTGAAGCAGCGGTCCGACGCGCCGCTCGAAGAGGCTTTATCTTTCATCGTGCGCGAGCGCCTGACGGGGCTCAAGCCGCCGAAACATGCGCAGAAGCTCGCCGAACTCTGGCGCCCCTGGGTCGAAGAGAAGGCCGGCCGCGATCTCGACCGGCTCGCCGCCGATGTCGAGGATCAGAAGAGCTTTGCGTTCGCCGTGCATCGACTGCTGGCCTCGCTCGATATGGCCGAAGATTTCGACGCCGAGCAGGCGACCGAAGAGCCGGAAGAGGGCGAAGACAGCTCCAATGTCGGTGAAGAAGGCCAGGATACCGAGAGCGAGACGGACGAAGCGGGCGAGGCGATACAGGCCGAGCGTGCCGAAGCCGCGGCCGAGATGGCCGATGAAGAGCAAATGGATGGCGGTGAGGCGCCGACCGGCGACTTCGACGAGGAAGACGGCGATTTCTCGGAAGGCGATCAGCCGGCCGAAGCGCGCCGGCCTTCGGCTTCGGGCCGCACCGAAACCCGCGGACCGGACTACAAGCCCTATACGCGCAAATTCGACGAGATCATCGCTGCCGAAGACCTCTGCGAGCCGGAGGAGCTGGAACGGCTGCGCGCCTATCTCGACAAGCAGCTCAGCAATCTGTCCTCGATCGTCGCCCGGCTCGCCAACCGGCTGCAGCGCCGCCTGATGGCGCAGCAGAGCCGCTCCTGGGAGTTCGATCTCGAAGAGGGCATCCTCGATCCGGCGCGCCTGTCGCGCGTCATCGTCGATCCGCAGCAGCCGCTCTCCTTCAAGCGCGAGAAGGACACCGACTTCCGCGATACGGTCGTGACCCTGCTGCTCGACAATTCCGGCTCGATGCGCGGCCGTCCGATCACCGTGGCCGCGACCTGCGCCGATATTCTTGCCCGCACGTTGGAGCGCTGCGGCGTCAAGGTCGAGATCCTTGGTTTCACGACCAAGGCCTGGAAGGGCGGGCAGGCGCGAGAAGCCTGGCTGATGGCCGGCAAGCCGCCGTCGCCCGGCCGGCTCAATGATCTGCGCCACATCATCTACAAGGCCGCCGACGCACCCTGGCGGCGCGCCCGCAAGAACCTCGGCCTGATGATGCGCGAGGGCCTCCTGAAGGAGAACATCGACGGCGAGGCGCTGAT
>CAZXXA010000049.1:0-19903 GCA_964644615.1 uncultured Methylovirgula sp.
AGCAGTTGTCTTCGTTATGCGGACCGACGATATGCGGGTAGCGCCGGGTGAGCGGTTCGACGATGCTGCGCGTGTCGTCCAGCGACAGCGTCGTCTGGGTGACATAGGCGAGCTTGAGGTCGTCCATGCCGGTGAGCTTTTCGACGTCTTCCGGCGTCTGCACGAGGAAGATCGAATCCTTCGGCAGCTGGCCGAGCGTGCCGACGACTTCCGGATGACCGGCATGGCCGACAAGCAGGATCGTGCGGCCGCGCTTGTAATGCGCCTCAGCCTCGCGGTGGACCTTGGTCACGAGCGGACAGGTCGCGTCGATGGCGAAAACGTTCAGCTCCTGCGCATGCGCATGGATCGACTTTGGCACGCCATGCGCCGAGAAGATGACTGGACGCGTCATGTCGGGAATCTCGTCGAGCTCCTCGACGAAAATCGCGCCCTTCGCCTTCAGCCCTTCGACGACATATTTGTTGTGCACGATCTCGTGACGCACATAGACCGGCGCGCCATAGATCCGCAGCGCCTGCTCGACCGCGTCGATCGCCCGCACCACACCGGCGCAGAAGCCGCGCGGCGCGCAGAGGAATATCTTGAGCTTGGGCTTAGCGGTGGTTTCGGAGGTCATGTCGGCTGCGGTTGCTTGCGGCTTGGCGGATTCGGGCTGAGCGGTCATGCGACGATCCTTGGATCGGAGGCCTGCATCGAAGCCCGTCGGGCTTCCAACGATATATCGGTATATAATGCACCGGGAGGCGCGGCACAGGGCGGGTTTTGGGCTTCGGCCCCGCGGGTGTCAAGCCCAGCCGGAGCCGCGGCAGACGGCCGGCCGGGCCGGAACGCTTGAGCGTCCAGGCCGAGGATTAGCGGCCCCCATTGCCGTCGTGCGCGGACTTGATCCGCGCATCCAAGCGCTAACGCGGCGCATTGAGTCTGGATGGCCGGGTCATAGGGCGTCTGTAAGGGATCGCCCGTCTTCGGCGGGCTTTGCCCGGCCATGACGGCCAGAAGCGCCCTTAGCGCCGGGCCCCGAAAAAGGTCTTTAACATCTCTGCAGCCTCGCTTTCGCGCAGCCCGCCATAGAGGTCCGGTCGGTGGTGGCAGGTCGGCTGGGCGAAAAACCGCGGCCCATGCTCGACAGCGCCGCCCTTCGGGTCGGCCGCCGCCCAATAGAGCCGGCGCAGCCGGGCGAAGGAGATTGCTCCCGCGCACATGGCGCAGGGCTCCAAGGTGACATAAAGATCGCAGCCGTTGAGCCGCTCGGAGCCGACCGCCTGGCAGGCGGCCCGAATCGCCAGAATTTCGGCATGCGCGGTGGGGTCCTTGTCGATCAGCGTCCGGTTGCCGGCTGCCGCGAGAATCACGCCGTCGCGGACGATAACGGCGCCAACCGGCACTTCGCCCATTTCGCCGGCCGCACGTGCCGCCGCGAAGGCCAGCGTCATCGGATCGTCCGGCCGTTCGGCCCCAACCTTCTGCCGATCGCGCGAAGCGTCATCCCAAGCTTCATCCATGATCGCGCGCCTTTTCGTCCAAAGTCTCATTCAGACCTGCTATGACGCCCCATGCTCAAAAACATATCGCGCCCCAAATCCGCTCCCAAGAGCACGCACAAGAGCACGCAACAAGCCTATTCCGGCGATCGCATTGCCAAGGTCATCGCTCGCGCCGGTCTCTGCTCGCGCCGCGACGCGGAGGCCTGGATCGCTGAAGGCCGCGTCGCCGTCAATGGTAAGGTGCTGGAGAGCCCTGCCCTCAACGTCGGTCCCAACGACCGGATCAGCGTCGACGGCAAGCCGCTGGTGCAGCGCCAGCGCACACGCCTCTTCCTGTTTCATAAGCCGCGTGGTCTCGTCACCACCCACAAGGACCCGGAAGGCCGGCCGACGATCTTCGACTATCTGCACGAACATGCGCCCGATACGCCGCGGCTGATGAGCATCGGCCGGCTCGACATCAACACCGAAGGCCTGCTGCTGCTGACCAATGACGGCGGCCTCGCGCGCATTCTCGAATTGCCGACGACCGGCTGGCTGCGCCGTTATCGCGTCCGCGCCAATGGCGAGACGCATCAGAGCGTGCTCGACGAGCTTGCCAAAGGGATCACCATCGAAGGCATCCGCTACGCCGGGATCGAGGCCACATTCGAGCGCCAGCAGGGCGCCAATTGCTGGCTGACGATGGGCCTGCGCGAAGGCAAGAACCGCGAAATCAAGCGCGTGCTCGAATATCTGGGCCTCACGGTCAATCGGCTCATCCGCGTCTCCTATGGGCCGTTCCAGCTTGGCGAGCTCGAAGAAGGCAAGATCGAAGAGGTCCGCACCCGCATCCTGCGCGATCAGCTTGGACCCGCTCTGGCGGCGGAAGCCGGCGTCGATTTCGATTCCCCCATCGAGATCGAGGCGGATGAAGCACCCGCGCCGCGCCGCGGCCGCCCAGAAGGTACCGCTGCGAAAGGCGGACGCCATGCACCCCGCGCCAAACGCGCGCAACCGGAACCGGAAGAAAGAATCAAACATCGGCCGCAGCCCGGCCCGCGCAAACATATTTCGGCTTTGCGCGCGCAAGAAACGGAGCGCACGGCGAGCACTGGCCGACGACGCATCGAGACGACCGAGACGAAGGATCGCAAAGGCCGGGCCGTGACGATCGAACGGCACAGCGACGTGAAGCCGGCGCGCGCGCAAGCCAGGCCGCATCGCGGCAGCTCTTCCGGCCCGGCCCGCGCATCGTCGCAGGAGCGTCTACAGCGCGCGCGTTCAGACTGGGCGGGTTCGGAAAAGGTGCGGCCTGCGCGCACTGCCGCGTCATCCAAGGCCACTTCGTTCAAGACGCAGCGGTCCGATGCTTATCGACCGAAATCGGACCAGCCCAAATCTGACAGACCCAAAACCGATTGGAGCAAGCCGGATAGACCCAGGGCGGAGCGGACCAGACAAGATCGGACAACGTCAGATCAATCCAGGCAAGATCGGACAACGTCGGATCGGGCGACATCGGATCGGACTAGGACGGATCGGCCCCGTTCCGATAAGCCAAAGTCGGATTGGGCCAAGGCGGGGCGGCCTAGCGCCGACCGCTACAAATCGGAGCGGCCCAAGAGTGAGCGGCCCAAGAGCGATCGGCTCAAGAGTGATCGGCCCAAGTCGGAGCGGCACAAGTCGGAGCGGCACAAGTCGGAGCGGTCGAAGAGCGACCGTCCGAAGACGGATAGACCGCACACCGAACGGTTCAAATCGAATCGTTCGGAGTCGAATCGCCCAAAGTCCGATCGATTCACATCGGATCAAGCCAACCGTCATCCGAAAAAGCCATCTGCCGGCGCACGCAGGGCCCCGAACAAAAAGCCCCGCGGCAAAAACTAAATCTCACGCAAACCGTCATCGCCGGGCTTGTCCCCGCCATGACAAAAAGATCAGGACCTTTTCCTTCATGCGCATCATCGCCGGCCGGCTGAAGGGCCGGGCGCTGCAAAGTCCGACGAGCCAAGACATCCGCCCAACCTCCGATCGGCTACGCGAGACAATCTTCAACATCCTTGCGCATGCTTATGACGATCCGGTCGAGGGTGCCGCCGTCATCGATCTCTTCGCCGGTACAGGTGCGATGGGGCTCGAAGCCTTATCGCGCGGCGCCAAGCGTGTGCTCTTCGTCGATGACGGTACGCAGGCGCGCGCGCTGATCCGCGCCAATATCGAGGCCTGCGGAGTCGGCGGCGCGACGAAGATTTTCCGACGCGATGCGACGAAGCTCGGCCAGGCGCCGATCGGCGAACGGTTCGCGCTTGCCTTTCTCGATCCGCCCTATGGCAAGAGCCTGGTGGAACCGGCGCTCATCGCATTGAGAGATGGCGGCTGGCTTCTGCCCGATGCGCTGGTGATCGCCGAAGAAGCCGCCGACGTGACGCTTGCCGTGCCGGATGGGCTGATGCAGCTCGAACAGCGCGTCTATGGCGATACGCAAGTGGTGATCATGCGGGCGGTGTGACTGCGGCGCTTACATGTTCGCGCCGATGTCCTTACGGCAGTAGGCATCCGGCCAATCGATCAGCTCGATCGCCGCATAGGCGCGTGCGCGTGCTTCGGCATGCGTCGCACCGAGGCCGGTGACATTCAGCACGCGGCCTCCGTCGGCAACGATTGTCTCGCCATCGCGCTTTGTGCCGGCGTGGGTGAGGATGACGCCTTCCAGACCTTCAAGCCTTTCGAGCCCGCGGATTTCGCCGCCCTTCACCGGATGTTCCGGATAGCCTCTCGCCGCCAGCACGACGGTTACCGCGCATTGATCCGAGAGATAGATCGGCGCAGCCGGGAGAGTCCGATCCGCGCAGGCCTTGAGCAGGGTCAGAAGATCCTGATCGAGACGCGGCAGCACCGCCTGCGTCTCCGGATCGCCGAAGCGGACATTGAACTCGATCACTTTCGGCCCTTGCGCCGTCATTATCAACCCGACAAACAGCACGCCGATAAAGGGCCTCTCCAATTCGGCCATGCCGGCAACGAGGGGCCGCACAATCTCCGCCATCACGCGCTCGTCGAGCGCCGCATCCATGAATGGCACAGGCGAGATCGCCCCCATGCCGCCGGTATTGGGGCCGGTACCGCCGTCGCCGATCCGCTTGTAGTCCTGCGCGCAACCGAGCGCCAAAGCGTGATGGCCGTCGCAGAGCGCGAAGAAGGAGACTTCTTCGCCGACGAGCTTCTCTTCCAGCAGGACCGTCCGGCCGGCGTCGCCGAACTGGCCGCCGAACATGGAATCGATTGCTGCCTCCGCATCCGGGATCGTCTCGGCGACGACAACGCCCTTGCCCGAGGCCAGACCGTCCGCCTTGACGACGATCGGCGCGCCTTTCTCTTTGAGATGGGCCTTCGCGGCTTTCGCATCGGTGAAGCGCGCATAGGCGGCCGTCGGGATCGAGAAGATTTCGCAGATCTTTTTGGCGAAGCCTTTCGAGCCTTCGAGCATCGCCGCATCTTCCGACGGCCCGAACGCCTTGATGCCCGCTCGCGTCAGCCGATCGACGAGACCGCTCACAAGCGGCGCCTCCGGCCCGATGACGACGAGATCGATGGCCTGCTGCAAGCAAAAGGCGATCACCGCCGCATGATCCTCGGTCGCGAGCACGATAGTCTCGGCGAGTGTCCCAATGCCGGGATTGCCGGGCGCCGCAAAGAGACGATCGAGCACCGGACTTTTGCGAAGCGCCTGCGCAAGCGCATGTTCGCGTCCGCCGGAACCGAGAAGGAGAACGTTCATTTCAAACCCTGTCTGTTTTTCAAACAGTTAGCTCATTTCCAGCGAGGTCGGCCAGCGCTTTATGGAGGGATGCTCGGGTAAGGTAACTTTTGGCCGAGGGCGTGGACAAAACGCATCAGGGCAAAGCGCCGCATCCGCTCTCCCCCATCATGCGCCGGGCTGTAATGTTGCATTCTTTGACATTCGCCGGACTCCCCATGCCGAAGCTCACCCCTATCGCTGCATTGATTCTCCTTGCCTCCGCCGCGCCGGTTCCCATTGGCTCCTCCGCTTGGGCGCTCGATTGCAGCAAAGCCAAGACCCCGCAGGACAAGGCGCTCTGCGCCGATCCGCGTGCGGCGGCAGCGGATGCCGCCATGTCCAAGGCCTATACGGATCTCGCCGCGCGCCTTCCGGAAGCCGACAAAAAGGCGCTGATCATCTCGCAGCGCGCTTGGCTGAAAGATCGCGCCAATCTCTGTTCGGATGCCAAAGCTGACACGCAGGCGAAATGTCTGATTGATCAGAGCGTCGCGCGCGAACATTATCTCGCCGGACAGCCGGAGGCCGGTCCCGGCACCGGCGGCAAGCTGACGCCGGTCTTCATCCAGCAGCCGGGCCGCAAGGGCTACTATGAGGTCGACGTCACCGCGCTCAAATTCACGCCTGCGACGACACCGGCCGAAAAGCTCTTCAATACCGAGATGGACAAATATCTGAAGGATATGCCGTCCGGCAAAATCGAGGACGAATTCGGCCGCGACATGATCTATTCCTTCATGGTCCACGCGCGCATGGTCTATGCCTCACCGAAACTGATCTCGGCTCGCGTCGAAAGCTATCAGTTCGAAGGCGGCGCGCATGGCAATGGCGGCACCAGCGACATCAATATCGATGCGGCGAGCGGCAAGCTTCTTACCTTCTCCGATGTCTTTGCGGCCGGCGCGACAGAGAAACTCGAAGCCGAATGCACGCAACAGATCCTCAAGGAAAAAGCCGCGCGCATGTCGGGCGGCACGATCGAAGGCGATGATCTCAAAGTGCTGAAGAAATCGATCGGCGAAGGCATCGCGCGCCTCGACAGTTGGAGCTTTGAACCGAAAGGCGCGACCGTCGATTACAACGCTTATGAGCTCGGCGCTTACGCCGAAGGCGCCTATAGCTGCAATTTTTCGCGCGCGTTCTTAAAACCGCTGGTGAAGGTGAGCTTCGCTCTGCCCTGACCTACCGGCGGCCGAACAGGCGCTCGACATCGGCGAGCTTTAATTCGACATAAGTCGGGCGGCCATGGTTGCATTGGCCGGAGCCCGGCGTCTGCTCCATATCGCGCAGCAGTGCGTTCATTTCTTCGGGTGTCAGCCGCCGCCCTGCACGCACCGAATGATGGCAGGCGAAGGTTGCGAGCATCGTCTCAAGCTTGCGTTCGATCGGCAGGCTGGCGCTATCGCCATCGGCGAGCGCATCGGCCAGATCGCGGACGAGGCGCCGCATATCGGCAACTTTGATCAAGCTCGGCTGTTCGCGCACGGCTATGGCGCCCGGCCCGAAGCTATCAATCACGAGGCCGAATTCGGCCAGCAAATCCGCCGCATCGAGCAGCCGCGCGACGGAAGCTTCATCGAGTTCGATGACTGCTGGGACGAGCAGCATCTGCCGCTCGACCTTGCGATTGACGCGCGCTGCCTTCAATCGTTCGTAAACAATGCGCTCATGCGCGGCATGCTGATCGACGATGACAAGCCCATCGGCTGTCTGCGCGATGATATAAGTCTCATGCAGCTGCGCGCGGGCGACGCCAAGCGGCGCATCCTGCGCGATAGGTGCGGTATGCTCAGAGCTCCGCACATCGGCAGAAGGCCCAAAACCGTCGAAGCGCGTTTCCTCTTCCGCGAGGCCGGGATTGGCGAGGGACGTTGCGGCGGTCCAGCCGCGCGACGGCGCCGACCAGGATTGGCTGTAGCCAGAACTGCCGTGCGATCTGAAATCGCCCGCGCTTGCCTGGCGCCGCGCCAGAATGTCGAGCGCCGCCGCCGCATTGCTCGGCGTCGCGCGGCGCGCCTCTTCGAGCCTCTGCTTGATCGCACCGATGATGAGGCCGCGCACGAGGCCGGAATCGCGGAAGCGCACCTCCGCCTTGGCCGGATGCACATTAACATCGACCTCATGCGGATCGCAGCTGATGAAGAGCGCGAGCGCCGGATATCGGCCTTGCGGCACGTAATCGAGATAGGCGGCGCGCACGGCGCCGGCAAAGAGCTTGTCGCGCACCGGCCGTCCATTGACGAAGACATATTGCGCCGTCGTATTGGCGCGATGCCACGTCGGCAGGCCGATATAGCCGGCAACCGCAACGCCCTCGCGCTCGGCAGCGATCGCTAGCGCATTGGCGCGGAAATCGTCGCCCAGAATTTGTGTCAGCCGCTGCAGTTCGGCATCGTCGCCTGCGCAGGCGTGATAGTCGAAGTCCGACACATCCTCGCCCGCCAGCGAAAAGCGCACGTCGGGATGCGCCATGGCGAGCCGTTCAATCGTATCGGCAACGGCGCGTGCCTCAGCACGGTCGCTTTTCAAAAATTTGAGCCGCGCCGGCGTCGCGGCAAAGAGGTCGCGCACCTCGACCTTGGTGCCACGCGGCTGCGGCGACGGCATGATCGGATGTTTCAAGCCTTGATCGAGCTTGATTGCAATGCCATGCGCGGCGCCTTCGGCGCGCGTCGCAATGTCCAGCAGCGCGACGGAGCCGATCGACGGCAGCGCCTCGCCGCGAAAGCCTAGCGTCGCGATGGCGAGCAGATCGCCATCCGGCAGTTTCGACGTCGCATGGCGTTCGACCGCGAGATCGAGATCCTCGGCGCTCATGCCGCTGCCATTGTCGCTGACACGAATGAGCCGCCGCCCGCCCGCCTCGATCACCACATCGATACGGCTGGCGCCGGCATCGAGCGCATTCTCGATCAACTCCTTGACGGCGGACGCCGGGCGTTCGACAACCTCGCCCGCCGCAATGCGGTCGATGAGGATGGGATCGAGACGGCGAACTGGCATGAGACCCTGGCGTGCGAATTTTTCGAACGCTTCGGATAGCACGAGTCGCGGCAGGCTTGGGACTCGCGGCTGCCCCGCGGCCCTGTGGACAGAGCTAAGGCCTTCTCCCAGTGTAATTTTCCAAAACTTTCCGGGGACATGATGACGCGACCGATTCCGACAGCCCTGGCCGCGGCCCGCGCCATCGAGGACGGCAGCTTGACCGCGGAGGCGCTTGTCCGCGCCTGCCTTGAACGGATCGAAGCGCGCGAGGCCTTCGTCCATGCCTGGATACATCTCGCGGGCGAAGCGGCGCTGGCTGAGGCCTGCGCGCTGGACAAGCAGCCAGGCGGCGGCCTGCTCAAAGGCATACCCATCGGCGTCAAGGACATTATCGATACGGACGATATGCCCACCGCCTATGGCTCGGCGCTTTACACCGGCCATCGGCCGATCCGCGATGCTTCATGCGTGGCGCTCGCGCGCAGCGGCGGCGCGATCGTGCTCGGCAAGACGGTGACGACGGAATTCGCCTATTACGATCCGGGCCCGACCGCCAATCCGCATAACGCCAATCATACGCCGGGCGGATCGTCATCGGGTTCAGCGGCAGCCGTCGGCGACGGCATGGTGCCGCTCGCCTTCGGCACGCAAACGGCAGGTTCCATCATCCGGCCCGCCAGTTTCTGCGGCTGTGTCGGCTATAAGCCGAGCTTCGGCACGCTCGATTTGACCGGCGTGCGCCCGCTCGCCGTCTCGCTCGATACGCTCGGCGTGATGGCGGCCGACGTCGCAGATGCGGCTTTCTTCGTTTCGGTTCTCTCGAACCGTCCCGCGCTACGCGTGGATGGCAAGACGCTATCGAGCCCGCGCATCGGACTTTGGCGGACCTTCGAATGGGATGCTGCCGAACCGGCGATGCAGGCCAAATTCATCGAAACTGCCGAGCGGCTGAAGAAAGCTGGCTGCGTCGTCAAGGATCTGGCGCTGCCGACGCCCTTCGACAAACTCGCGAAGGCGCAGTGGACCATCATGGCCTTTGAGGCGGCGCGTGCCGTGCATCCGGAAATGCGCACTACGCCTGAAAATGTCTCCGCCATCATGCGCGCCTATGTCGAGGATGGACGCGCGATCACCTTCCACGCTTATGATGCTGCCAAGGCGCTGAAACAGGAAGGCCTCGCAGTCTTCAACGACGCGATCGCCGATTTCGATGTGGTCCTGACGCTTGGCGCGCAAGGTGAAGCACCGGCAGGCCTCTCCGCTACGGGCGATCCGATCTTCAATCGCGTCTGGACGCTGCTCGGCACGCCCTGCCTGACCCTGCCCTGCGGCGCCGGTCCACGTGGCCTGCCGCTCGGCGTGCAGATCGTCGGCCGCGTCGGCGGCGACGCGCAGATGCTATCGGCGGCGGCCTGGATCGAACAGGCATTGCGATAAGCGCAGAGGTTTCAATTCGTCAGCTTCGGTTGGACGATCGATCAAGCGCGCTTCGCGCCGCATTGCTAGATTGCCTCAGTCGCACCCATGGAGGCAGACATGCAGATCGCGGAAAAGGCCGTCTGGATCATCGAACGTCATTCGGAACGCGAGCTGACGCTCAATGGGCTCGCCGAGGCCTGCGGCGTGTCGCGCTCGCATCTGGCCTATGCCTTCGGCGCGGCGATGCGGATGCCGGTCATGACCTATCATCGCGCACGGCGGCTGAGCGAAGCGGCGAAGGCGCTCGCCAAAGGCGCGCCTGACATTTTAGCTGTGGCGCTCGACGCCCGCTATGCCTCGCATGAAGCATTCACCCGCGCCTTTCGCGATCTTTTCGGCGTGACGCCGGAGACGGTCCGCGACCGCGGCAATCTCGACGGGCTGGCACTTGTCGAGCCAATTCAGCCTTCAGTAGCGATTGACGATCGCCTAGCCCCGCCACGCCTCGCGGAAGAACCGGCATTGCGTATCGTCGGGCTTGCCGAGACCTGCTCTTTTGCGGCAACGATCACCATTCCCGCGCAGTGGCAGCGGTTCATGGCCTATTATCCGGCAATCGAGGCCAAGCGCGGTATTCCTCTCGGCGTGAGCGAAGCGCCCGATGATGAAGGACGCTTTCGCTACCTCTGCGCCCAGGAGGTCACGCGCCTCAGCGAGCAGCCGAAGGAATTGCTGGCGGAAGAAATTCCGACGCAGACCTATGCGGTCTTCTCACACGATGCACATGTCTCGGCTTTGCCGAAGACCTATGCGGCCGCGTTGAACGAGACGCTGCCGGCGCTCGGCTACTCAGTCGCCGACGCGCCTCTTTTGGAGCGGCACAAGGAAACTTTCGATCCGCGCACCGGCGAAGGCGGCGTCGATCTGTGGATTCCCTTGCGCCTCTAACTTAGACGGTCATGCTGCCTTTTCAGGCAGCGCGGCCAGACGATTTACCGCGCGACCAAGACCGCTTGCGCTTGTCGGACGCGGGCTTCGGCTCCTGTGTGGCGAACCCCGGCTTTGCATGCGAAGGCTTGGCGTGCGAGGACGGGGCGTGCGCGGGCTTGCCATGCGCGGACTTGCCGTGCGCGCTTTTGGCATGCGTCCGGTGGCCTTTGGCCGGAGCGTCGCCGTTGTGCGCGTGATCCTTGGTCGCGTGACCCTTGTGCGCGTGACCGCTGGCTAGGGCTTCGACTTTCGCTTGCGGCGGACGGTCCTTCGTCTGTTGCAATTCAAGCCCTGCAGGCAAAGCTTCGACGAGCAACGGACGCTTTGTCAGCCGCTCGATGTCGCGCAGAAAGCCGCGTTCGGAACGATCGCAAAATGACAGAGCGATGCCGCTCGTCCCGGCGCGCGCGGTGCGGCCGATCCGGTGCACATAGCTTTCCGGCTCATTCGGCAATTCGTAATTGATGACATGGCTGACATTGTCGACGTCGATGCCGCGCGCGGCAATGTCGGTCGCAACGAGCACGCGCGCCTCGCCCGAACGCAGGCTTTCCAGCGCACGCTGCCGCGCATTCTGCGATTTATTGCCATGGATCGCATCGGACGGAATGCCGGCGATCTCGAGATATTCGCTGACGCGGTTGGCGTGATGCTTCGTCCGCGTGAAGACGATGACGCGGCTGAGCGCCGGGTCCTTGAGGAGCGTGAGCAGCAGCGCGCGCTTCTGTGCCGCCTCGACGAAGAACAGGCGCTGCTCGATGCGGTCGACAGTCACGACTTGCGGCGTGACTTCGACGCGCGCCGGCTGATGCAGCAAATCGGCGGCAAGCTTGGCGATGCTGTTCGGCATGGTCGCGGAGAACAGCAGCGACTGCCGAATTTTCGGCAGCTTGGCAACGATTTTCCGCATGTCGGGGGCGAAGCCCATATCGAGCATACGATCGGCTTCATCGAGAACGAAATGCTGCACCTCATCGAGACGCAGATGGCGCTGCTCGACAAGATCGAGAAGCCGGCCCGGCGTCGCAACGACGATGTCGACGCCGCGCGCCAGCGCCTTCACCTGATGAAATTGGCTGACACCGCCGAAGATGACGGTGTGGCGCAGACGCAGATTGCGGCCATAGACGGTGAGGCTCTCGCCGATCTGCACCGCAAGCTCGCGCGTCGGCGCGAGAATGAGCGCACGCGCCGTATGCGGCACGGCGGGGTGACGCTGCTTGCCGAGCGTTTGCAGAAGCGGCAGCGCGAAGCCCGCCGTCTTGCCGGTGCCCGTCTGGGCGATGGCGAGGAGATCGCGACCTTCGAGAAGCAGCGGAATGGCGCGGGTTTGAATGGGGGTTGGATGGGTATAATTTTCAGCCGCAAGCGCGCGGCAGATCGGCTCGGCAAGGCCAAGCTCAGCAAAGGTCGGTTGAGTCACGTTTATGAATGTTCCTATGCGCTAACGCTCAGGCGCGAAAAGTCGCGCATGACCAGAGAGCGGGTTGAGCCGCCTCCACGCGCAATTGGAGCTGACGGAAAGTCTGAAAGATGTCCCGGATGACACGCCAAATCGAATGCGTGTCGCGCGATCCTTGGGAGATCTGAGTGAGCATGTGCAGCAAAAGGCGAGGAAAGTCAACCGCCGCGCGACACAAAAAACCCGGCGGATTGCTCCGCCGGGCCTGGCAATACCGAGTCTCGCAAGCTCTGGCCGGGATATTACTTCGGCTCCGAGCCCGCATCGTCCGAATTGTCGTCGGGAGCGTCCTGGTCGGCGTCTTGATCTTTGTCTTGGCTCGCGTCGTGATCTGCGTCCTGGGCTGCCTCTTGGCTCTCTTCGCGCTTGGCGTCGGCGTGGGCCTCAAGTGCACCCGAAAGTTTGTCGGCGGCCACGAAGCCGGCGATGGCGGCAGCGCCCTTCACGAGAATGTTGGCGTTCGGATCGGCGGCTTCAGCCGCCTGCTCGGCAGCGATGGCGCCGCCGACTTCTTCAATCAATTTTCCAATGCCCATGGTCTCACTCCCCGGTCGAAGTGATCATATTTAGGAAGTGGATTTGTCGGGCGTATGAACGCGGGTGCGTTGGTGCGCGCAATTTCTGGCCGGCATAGACCGGCCCCATCTCGCGGCGTTTCTCAATCTCAAACAACCCGATCTTGGACCATCTTCGGATTTTGGACCAGCTTGAAGAGGCCCTTGACGCGCTGCCGTTCTGCTTCGGTTTGCGGCAAGAGATACGCAAGCCCTACATACACCACGGCATTGACACCAAGCGCGACGACTCCGGACGTCAGTCCGCCGGCCCATGGCAGGAAGCCGGGAAAGCTCGATTCGAGAGCCACCGCGGTCACGAAGCCGCAGACCATTCCAGCAATGGCGCCTTCCTCGTTGCCGCGTTGCCAAAAGAGGCCGAAGAACTGCGGCACGGCGAGCTGAATGATGCCCTGGTAAGCGAGCACCGCCAGCGAAAATAAGGCTGGCAGCGTCAGACATGCCAACCATGACGCAAGAATCGTGATGAGCAGCATGCCCACTTTGGCAATGACGATCAGCCGTGTTTGGTCCAGCCTCACGTAATTGCCGATGATGTCGTTGGCGATCTGCGCGCCATAGGCCTGGATATTTCCATCCGTATGCCCCATCGATGCGGCGAGCAGGACGACGCCTGCAAGCCCGAGCAGAACATGTCCGCCAGCCTGCTGCGCAACGATGAACCAGACGTCGTTCGGCTGAGCCGCGACCAACGACAGCCGCGAGGCCAGCATCCCGAACACCAGCAATAAAGTGCCAAACGCCAGGGACAGCGGCACGGCGAGAGCTGCGGATTTCTTCAGACTGCGGACCCCGTCGGCCGTAAACAGCCGAACGAAGATATAGGGCCAGCACCAACCGCCGATCGTGCCTGACAAAACGAGACTGAAAACGTAGAGCGGCCCCTGTTTGGAGTGAAGACCGGGGATTGCGTACATCTGCGGATCGAGCTGCGTAAGCGTCGAACCTTTCGCGAAGACGAGCCAAGCTATGAGGCCGCACAGGATCAGGCTTCCGCCAATATATGCGACGATGCCTTGGACGTAGTCCGACACGACCACGCCGCGCATGCCCATGCGGACCGTCCATATCTGGCGGATCGCGATGACGATCACGCCAATAATGACGGAAGCCGAGAACGGAAGCCGCCCCAGGGACATGAAATGAAACAGATCGCCAAGCGCCTGCATGCCGAGGACGAGCCAGGGGACGCCTGAGATAATGCCGATGACGGCTGCAATCGTGCGGATATGCCGCGAATTGTAGCGCAATGCGAAGAGATCAGGCTGTGTGCGCAGGTCGAACTGCTTGCCCCAGACCCAGACCGTCCGTGCCATCACGTACATCAGCACGACGGTCAAAAGGCTGTAGGAAACGACATAAAAAGACATGACCCCCGTGGTAGCCGCGAGCGCACCGAAGGCGGTGAACATCGATCCGGGATACCAAGTGTTGAGAAACGACATCGCTTGGAAGCGCGCGCCGAACGACCGATCAGCCACAGCATAATCGGTAAAGGAGCCATCGCCGGCGGCGGTTCTCTGCAGCAGCCAGATGACGATGCCGAAAAACAGGCACAGCAGGCCGAATGTGACGACCATCACGCCACCTCGCCGCGCGCGCGGTCACTCAGATACGCGGCGACGATGCTGGCAGCGATGCAGAGGCCGACCGCAAGGAAGTAACACAAGGCTATGGGAAGGCCGAAGAAGGTGCCGGTACGGCCGTCGGCGGCCCAATAAAGCGGCGGCGCAAGCGCAACCACAGCGTCAAGAACAAACCAGAGGCTGATCGCGCGGGACAGTCCGCGGCGCGGCGGCGCTAACTCCATTGGTTTCCCCCGTATTTTTCTGCAGACGGTCGAGGCGCGCCGCCTTTGTAGGGGAAGAAAGTATGCAGGACCCGTTCTTGAGGCTATCCTGCATATGTAGGATGCAGGCGCATGAGCTGCATTGATCGATCAGAACGTGCCGGGCGAGAAACAGAGACCGAAATTGAGGGCGCGCCCGCCTCATTCCTTGCTTTCGAATGAAACGACGGCGCAGCGATGAATGATATTGAGTCCTGCAATGACCTTCTGCTTGAGCTTTATCAGGCAGCGATAACGCTCTCTCCCGAGTCGTTTCAAACGATAGCCTTGCGGCTTGTCGATCAAGCGATCGGCTTCGACCGCGCCTGGTGGGGCATCATGGCTCAGAAAGGCAGTGGTTTCGATCTCCACAGTTCGCACCGATACGAGCTGCCGCATGCATTTGAGACGCAGTGGGAGGCCATCAAAAATGATGATTCCCTCGCGAGAGATGCACATAGCAAACCGAGGACAACCATTCACTTCGATGAAAAAGGCTTGCGATCGACTCGAGGTCTAGCCGAGCTGAACGATGGGCATGATCTGAGGCAGGCGCTTTGTACCTCCGCCTTTTTGCCCGACAGGAAATCATTTCTGTTTGTGTCGCTGTTCCGTTCCGGCGTTCGAACCAGGACGTTCAAGGCACGCGAGATTGCGCTGAAGCAATTGCTGACTCCGCATCTCTATGCCTGCTGGCGCGCCAATCTTCTCGCCGAATTGCAAAGGCGCCAACTTGGAAACAATTGGAACAAGAGAGGCGTCGCCTTCGTCGACCGCCAGGGCACGATCGTCTGCACCGATGCTTCGTTTGCCGCCCTGTTGTCGGAAAGATGGCCTGCGTGGCGCGGGCGCCGTCTGCCCAAAATGCTGATGGACGCTTTTGTTTCGCCCGACGCCTCGTCAAAGCGAAAATGTCTCGATCTCAACGTGGAGTGGCTACAGACGGGAGGCCTTTTCCGTTTCGAAGTCAGATGCGCCTCTGCGCTCGACAGGCTGACTCCGCGCGAGCGCGAAATCGCCGAATATTTTGCGCAAGCGCAGTCTTATAAGGAGATTGCGGCGAGAACCTCTTTAGCGCCTTCAACAGTGCGCCATCACCTTCGCGCCATTTATGCAAAGCTCGATATTAGCGACAAGGCGCAGCTAGTGAGGCTCGTCGATCACGACGGAGGCTTGTCCAGCCGCCAAGGATCCGGCTCTTCGGCTTTGCCCGATGCTGGTTTTGCCGGATTTGACTTCTTGGGGTCCGCCGCGAGATGACCGGCTAGAGCCTTTACGCCATCCCCTCCGGCCGGCCGGCGACGACGACAAGCAGCTCGCCCTTGTCGAAGAGGCGCCTTGCCGCACGCTGCGCATCGTCCATCGTCACGGCATCGATAAGCTTGTTGCGCTCATCGAGATATTCGACGCCATAGCCGTCCGTCTGCAGATGCACGAGCTGGCCGGCGATCTTGGTCGATGTGTCGAAACGCAACGCGTAAGAGCCGATGAGATATTTCTTCGCCTTGTCGAGTTCTTCCTCGGTCGGTCCATTCTCGGCGAGCTGCTTGATCTCGTCCTGAATGACCTCCATCGATTCCGCCGCGCGCTCGTTCTTCGTCGAGGTCGAGCCGATCAGCATGGCGCCATGATCGAAGGTGATGAGCTGCGAATAGACGGAATAGGCGAGCCCGCGTTTCTCGCGCACCTCCTTAAAGAGTCGTGCCGAAAAAACCCCGCCGCCGAGCACATGATTGACGACAGTTGCCGGGATGAAATCCGGGTCCTTGCGTGGCACGCCCTGGCGGCCGAAACGGATCGTCGATTGCGGCACGTCGAGATCGACGACATGGCGCGCGCCGACATTCGAGACGGCAACCTCGGGGATCGCGGCCAGCGAGCCTTTCGCCGGCAGCTCGCCGAAGACCTGATCGATGTAGCCCGAAAGCGCCGCCGCATCGATGGCGCCGACGGCAGCAATCTTCAGCCCCTCGCGTGCGAAGATTTTGCTGCGCATGGCGTGCAGATCGGCTTGCGTCAGCACATCGAGCGTATCGAGATCGCCACGCACCGGCGCGCCATAGGGATGGTCCGGATAGGAATAGTGGCGGAAGGCGCGAAAGGCCGCGTAATCCGGATCGTTGATTTCGCGCTTCAACCCCGCCGCGATCTGGCTTTTGACGCGGGCGAAGGGCTCGTCATCGAGGCGCGCCTCATTCACCGCAAGCCGCAGCAATTCGAATGCCTTCGCTGTGTGCTTGGCCAGCGTCTGCATGCGACCGGTCAGAATATCGCGATCGGCCGAGAAGGAGATTTCCAGCGCGTAATCGTCGAGCACCTGATGGAAGGCGTTTGAATCGTAAGGTCCTGCACCTTCATCGAGCAGGCCGGCGAGCAGCGACGCGACGCCGGACTTGCCGGCCGGGTCTTGCGAGGCGCCGCCCTTGAAGGCGAATTCGAGCGCGACAAGCGGCACCGCATAATCTTCGACGAGCCAGACCTCGATGCCGGCCTTGGTTATGACCTTCTGCACAGTGGCGGCGCGCGAAGGCTCGGTGCGGCCATCGGGATTGAGGCGAGGCGTAGTCGATGCGGTCATGGGTGCGTGTCCAAAAAGCATTGAGCGAAGAGCTCGTGACCTTCTCCCTGTGGGAGAAGGTGGTCGGCAAAGCCGACCGGATGAGGGGTTACAGTCTCAACCAATGGCGGGGCCGTAACCCTTCACCCGGCTTGCTCCGCAAGCCACCCTCTTCCAGGGAGAGGGTGCGCGGCCTGGATCACTCTTCCGGCAGCAGGAAGCCGGTGACGCTGCGCTTCTTATCGAGCCAGCGCGTCGCGTTGACGACGTCCTGCGCGGTGACCGCCTCGATGCGGTCGGGCCATTGCTGCACATCCTCGAGGCTCATGCCAGTCGCGAGCGACGAACCATACCAGCGGCCGAGTGTCGACTGATTGTCCAGCGCATAGATGGCGTCGGCGACCAGACGCGTCTTGGCACGCGCGAGATCGTCCTCGCTGATGCCGTGTCGCGCCACATGTTCGACGATGCGTTCCAATTCCCCGTCGAGCTCTTCGAGCGTCACGCCTTCCGCCGGCATGCCGTAAATGTAGAAGCGCGTGTCATCGACGGCCGTGCCGGCATAATGCGCGCCGACCGACACCGCGATATGATTGTCGATCACCAGCTCCTTGAAGAGCAGGCTGGTCTGGCCGCCGCCGAGGACATGCGCAAGGACTTCGAGCGCTTCGGCCTCGCCCGGCTTCGCCGTGCAATAGGATGGCACGAGATAGACCGCCTGATGCGCCGGTTGCTCGACCTTCTCATCCGCCAGCGTCACGAGGCGATGCGCGTGCGGCTCCGGCTCCTTGCGGCGGAAGCGCTTCGGCGCCTCGCCACGCGCTGGGATGACGCCATAGATCTTTTTGGCGAGTGCCGTGACTTCGTCGGGCTCGACATCGCCGGCAACGACGAGGATGGCATTTTCCGGCGTGTAGAAGCGATTGTAATAATTGAGCGCATCCTCGCGGCCGAGGCTCTCGATCTCATGGCTCCAGCCGATGATCGGCGTCCCATAGGGATGATGCGAGAAGAGCGCCGCCTGCACCGCCTCATTGAGCTGATCGGAGGGATCGGAATCCGTCCGCATCCGCCGCTCTTCGAGGACGACATCGCGCTCCGGCGCCACGACTTCATCGGTCAGCACGAGGCCGGTCATACGGTCGGCCTCATAGTCCATGCAGACCGAGAGATGATCCTTGGCGACGCGCTGGAAATAGGCGGTGTAATCGTTCGAGGTGAAGGCATTCTCCTGGCCGCCGAGATCGGCGATCAGCTCGGAATATTTGCCTTGCGGGGCCTTCTCGGTGCCCTTGAACATCAAATGTTCGAGGAAATGCGCAATGCCCGATTTGCCCGGCGGATCGTCAGCCGAACCGTTGCGGTACCAGACCATATGGGTCACGACCGGCGCGCGGTGATCGGGGATCACCACAATGTCCATGCCATTGTCGAGCTTGGACTGAAAAACGCCCGGGCCTTTGGCAGGCGAGGTGGCGAGCTGAGACGCGGCAGTTTGGGCGGCGGGTTTGGCTAAGGACATCGGCTATCGCTTTCGGATCGCTACCCGCTCCCAGAGCATCTTCCGCTCGGCTAGAGCGACAAGAAGATGCTCCAGTTCAACACGCTCGCGCATATTCCTGTCGAAAAAGCCGTGCAGCTTTTTCGGAATATGCGCGAGCGGCGGCTGGACATATTCTGAAGAACGTATCGCACCCACATGTAGGAAGCAATTTGGGAAAGGAATAGGCGCGCTTGGCGAGATTTGCGCGCAAGATCGGTGAGCCATGCTGATCACGGCGAGGATGCGCGCATGATGGTTGGTTCAGGCGCAATCCATTCTCTGGTACACCAGCGGCCGCGAAGCCGCCGGCACAATCATGAAGGCATCGCCAGCAGAAGACCCCAATATTTAAATGGCCAGGCGCTGCGTTTTTTCAGCTGCGCCTGGCTTTTTCAATCAAACGATCACTGATCGCGATAAACCTTCTCGCGCCGCTCATGGCGTTCCTGCGCCTCGATCGACAAGGTCGCGATCGGCCGCGCATCGAGTCGCTTGAGCGAGATCGGCTCGCCGGTCTCCTCGCAATAGCCATAAGTACCGTCATCGAGCCGGCCGAGCGCAGCTTCGATCTTGGAGATCAGCTTGCGCTGCCGATCCCTGGCGCGAAGTTCGATGGACCGGTCGGTTTCGGAGGATGCGCGATCGGCAAGATCGGGCAGGTTTTCGTTGTCGCTCTGCAGAATCGCGAGAGTCTCACGGCTTTCACGCAAAATATCTTCCTTCCAAGCGAGCAGCTTGCGACGAAAATATTCGCGCTGCCGTTCATTCATGAACGGCTCGTCGTCGGTAGGCACATAATCCGCATCAATCGTTTCGGCCGGCACTTTCGAGTCTCCCCAAACCCAACCTAAACCGCTGGCCTTATAACGAGATACAAAGCCTCAGACAATCGGTCGCAGGCCGAAATCGCGCTATATTCCAGCGATTTCGTCCAGACTTTTGGACGGCATGGCGGCATTCGCAGCGATGCGATGCCAGAAAAGTGCAAGAAGCGGCCAAGAATCGGCGCGTTTCAGCCGAGCGCCTTACGCAGATTTTCGGAAACCTTGTCAAGGAAACCGGTCGTCGAGAGCCATCTTTGGTCGGCGCCGACGAGCAGCGCGAGGTCCTTGGTCATATAGCCGGCTTCAACCGTGTCGACACAGACCTTCTCGAGCGTCTTGGCGAATCGAGCGAGCGCCTCATTGTCGTCAAGTTTGGCGCGGTGCGACAGGCCGCGGGTCCAAGCGAAAATCGACGCGATCGAATTGGTCGAGGTCTCCTTGCCCTTCTGGTA
>CAZXXA010000050.1:0-842 GCA_964644615.1 uncultured Methylovirgula sp.
GCAGCAGGGCGACTATGAAGAGATGGATCAGCTGGCGATCGCCAAGCCGCTCTGCAAGGCCGCCTTTCGCGTGCTGCATGCGCAGGACATTGGCATCGGCGTGGCACGCGCGATCCGCGCTGCCGTCTCCGGCCGTCCGGGCGGCGTTTATCTCGATCTGCCGGCCAAGCTCTTCGCGCAGGTGGTGGACGCCGCGGAAGGCGCCAAGTCGCTCGTCAAAGTCATCGATGCGGCGCCGGCCGTCATCCCTGCCCCGTCTGCCATCGAGCGGGCCATCGATCTTCTGAAGGGCGCCAAGCGTCCGCTCATCATTCTCGGCAAGGGCGCGGCTTACGCGCAGGCTGACGAAGAGATCCGCGCGCTCATTGAGAAGAGCGGCATTCCTTATCTGCCGATGAGCATGGCCAAGGGCCTTCTACCCGACACTCATCCGCAGTCGGCGAGCGCCGCGCGCTCCTTGGTTCTCAAGGACGCTGACGTGGTGATGCTGATCGGCGCCCGCCTCAACTGGCTGCTCTCGCATGGCAAGGGCAAGACCTGGGGCGCGCCCGGCACGCAAAAATTCATCCAGATCGACATCGAGCCGCGCGAGATGGACTCGAACATCGAGATCGCCGCGCCAATCGTTGCCGATATTGGCTCCGCCGTTTCGGCGCTGCTGAAGGCGATGGACGGCAAATGGGTGCAGGCGCCGGCGGCTTGGACGGGCACGATCAATGCGCGCAAGGAAGCCAATCTCGCCAAGATGGCGACGAAGCTCGGCAAGAACTCCGCGCCGATGGACTTCCACGCCGCGCTCGGCGCGCTGAAGACCGTCATCAAGGAGCGTCCCGACGCGATCC
>CAZXXA010000050.1:852-19133 GCA_964644615.1 uncultured Methylovirgula sp.
GACCTCGCTCGCGGTGTCATCGACATGTACAAGCCGCGCAAGCGTCTCGACGTCGGCACCTGGGGCGTGATGGGCATCGGCATGGGTTTCGCCATCGCCGCCGCGATCGAAACCGGCAAGCCGGTTCTCGCGGTCGAAGGCGACAGCGCCTTCGGCTTCTCCGGCATGGAGGTCGAGACCATCTGCCGGTACAACTTGCCTGTCTGCGTCGTCGTCTTCAACAACAACGGCATCTATCGCGGCACGGACGTCAATCCGACCGGCCACAGCGATGTCGCGCCGACGGTGTTCGTGCACGACGCCCGCTACGACAAGATGATGGAAGCCTTCGGCGGTGTCGGCGCCAATGTGATGACGCCCGACGAACTGCTGCGTGCCGTGAATGAGGCGATGGACTCGGGTCGCCCGACGCTCATCAACGCCGTCATCGATCCGGCGGCCGGCTCCGAGAGCGGCAACATCGGCAATCTCAATCCGCAGAGCATCGTCCGCAAGAAGTAACCGGCGGACGCGGATGACAATTTCGACAAACGGACGGGCGGCATGAGGCCGCCCCTCTTCGAATCCAAAAGTCGAGAGTAGGTGTCAATGCGCTCGGCGGCGATTGATTTAAACGCACTCATTTCTGCGGCTGGCGATGCGATCATCGCCTGCGATGCGCAGGGCCTCATCACCCTCTGGAATCCCGCGGCGGAACGCATCTTCGGCTTCACCGAAGCCGAAGCGCTCGGCCGGTCGCTCGACGTCATCATTCCCGAGCGACAGCGGCAGCGCCATTGGGATGGCTATCACACCACGATGCAGACGGGCGTCACTCGCTACGCGACGGATACGTTGCGCGTGCCCGCGCTGCATAAGGACGGTCATACGATTTCGATCGCTTTCACCGTCGCGCTTTTGCCCCCGTCCGCAGATGGTTCGCGGACGATCATTGCCGTCATTCGCGAAGAGACGGCCCGCTTCGCCGAAGAGCGCAAATTGCGCAAGGAGATTGGCGAGCTGCAGGCCAAGCTCAGAGCGGTGCAAGGGGTCGCGTAGAGACGCATTCGATCGGGATGTTCGCGTTTCCGCCTTCGCGGGCGGAGCAATCACGTCTGGGGTGACCACCTTGATGGCACTTCCGGCACACATGAATGGTAGGGAAAGGACAAACACCATGAGTAAGCCGCTTGAGGGCATAAAGATTATCGACTTCACCCATGTGCAGGCGGGCCCCGCTTGCACGCAGCTTCTCGCCTGGTTCGGCGCCGACGTGATCAAGGTCGAGCGTCCAGGTGCCGGCGATGTCACCCGTAATCAGCTGCGTGACATCCCGGACACGGATGCGCTCTACTTCACCATGCTGAATTCCAACAAGCGCTCGCTCACACTCGACACCAAGACGCCGCAAGGCAAGGAAGTGCTCGAGAAGCTGATCAAGCAATCGGACGTGATGGTCGAAAATTTCGGCCCCGGCGCCCTCGATCGCATGGGCTTCGGCTGGGAGCGCATCAAGGAGCTCAACCCCGGCATGATCGTCGCCTCGGTGAAGGGTTTCAGCGAAGGCCACCACTATCAAGACCTGAAGACCTATGAGAACGTCGCGCAATGCGCCGGTGGCGCCGCCTCGACGACGGGTTTCTGGGACGGCCCGCCGACGATCAGCGCTGCGGCTCTCGGCGACTCCAACACCGGCATGCATCTCGCGATCGGCATTCTCACGGCGCTGCATCAGCGCAACAAGACCGGCAAGGGCCAGAAGGTTGCGGTTTCCATGCAGGATGCCGTGGTCAATCTGTGCCGCGTCAAGCTGCGCGACCAGCAGCGCCTCGATCGGGTCGGCTACCTTGAGGAATATCCGCAGTATCCGCATGGCAAGTTCACCGACGTTGTGCCGCGCGGCGGCAATGCCGGTGGCGGCGGCCAGCCTGGTTGGGTCTTGAAGTGCAAAGGCTGGGAGACCGATCCGAACGCCTACATCTATTTCACTGTCCAGGACCATGCATGGCCGCCGATCTGCAAAGCGATCGGGAAGGATGAGTGGGCCAATGATCCGGCCTACAACACGCCGCGCGCCCGGCAGGATAAGATCTTCGATATCTTTGCGACGATCGAGGAATGGCTGAAGGATAAAACCAAGTTCGAAGCCGTCGATATTCTTCGCAAGTACGACATCCCCTGCTCGCCGGTGATGTCGATGAAGGAGATCGCCAACGATCCGTCCCTGCGCGCCAGCGGCACCATCGTCGAGGTGGAGCACAAGACGCGCGGCAAATACCTCACTGTCGGCAGCCCGATTAAGTTCTCCGATATGCAGGTCGAGGTTAAGTCCTCGCCGCTACTCGGCGAGCACACTGACGAGGTGCTGGAGCAGCTCGGCTATACGCCCGAACAGATTGCCGCCATGCATGCGGCCCGGGCGGTCTAGGACCGTTCGGCAGAGCTTCCCCCGGTCGTTTCCAAACCGGCTCGAAGTGGGCCTGTCGAGACGTACCACTTCGGTCATTCCCGAACGGCGCGCATCCGCGCCGTTCTTTTTTCCGAGCCAAACGGCTTGGGTTTAGATTCTTGAACTGAGATATTTGAGCCGGCGTTCCGGGACTGTTCGGAAGCCAATCGGGCCAACAAGGCCCGGATAAAGGATGCGGCAATTACGCGCGTTTACCTTGGCGTCACAATGGCCTGCGGGCGGTGCCCGTTGTTCCCAGCCGCCCATGGCTGTGGCATCGGCAGCGGACCTGGTCGAAAGAATATTGATTCAGAACGAAAAATAATTCTCAGCCGCACCGTGCAGGGCGGGCGGCTATGCCACTAGTTCAGTGGAGCAAAGCATGTATAAATGATCCTTGGGGCGCCGTATGCCATATTCATACAGCCCCGGTCGGGGAAAGATAACCATAAGGTCGAGAACGAGGAGCGGAGCTGGCGAATGGGCAAGGCTTTGGATGGAGTGCGCATCCTGGATTTCACGCATGTGCAATCGGGTCCCACGTGCACACAATTGCTGGCATGGTTTGGCGCCGATGTGATCAAGGTCGAGCGGCCGGGCACCGGTGACATTACGCGCGCCCAGCTGTGCGACGTAGCCAACGCCGACAGCCTGTACTTCACCATGCTCAATCACAATAAGCGGTCGATCACCCTTGACACGAAGAATGCGAAGGGCAAGCAGGTACTCGAAGCCCTGATCAAGGCGAGCGACGTGCTCGTCGAGAATTTCGCCCCGGGCGTTTTGGACCGCATGGGTTTCACCTGGGAACGGATTCAGGCGCTCAACCCGCGCATGATCGTCGCGTCGATCAAAGGCTTCGGCCCCGGCCCATACGAAGACTGCAAGGTCTATGAGAACGTCGCGCAATGCGCGGGCGGCTCGGCCTCGACCACTGGTTTCCGCGATGGTCCGCCGGTCGTCACCGGCGCGCAGATCGGCGATTCCGGCACCGGCCTGCATCTTGCGCTTGGCATCGTCACGGCGCTTTTCCAGCGCACGATGACCGGCCGCGGCCAGAAGGTCGACGTCGCCATGCAGGATGCAGTGCTCAATCTCTGCCGCGTCAAGCTGCGCGATCAGCAGCGCATCGCCCGTGGCCCGCTGAAGGAATATCCGCAATATGGCGAAGGCCTGCCCTTCGGCGAGGCCGTGCCCCGCGCCGGCAATGCCTCGGGCGGCGGCCAGCCGGGCTGGATTTTGAAGTGTAAAGGCTGGGAGACCGATCCCAACGCCTACATCTATTTCATCACCCAGGCACCGGTGTGGGACAAGATCTGCACCATCATCGGCAAGCCGGAATGGATCACCGATCCGGACTATGCCAAGCCGGAAGCGCGCCTCAACAAGCTGAGCTTCATTTTCGAGACGATCGAGGGCTGGACCAAGACCAAGACCAAGTTCGAGGTCATGGAGATCTGCAATCCGCTCGATATTCCGTGCGGCCCGATCCTGTCGATGAAGGAGATCGCGGAAGACCAATCGCTGCGGGCGACCGGAACGGTCGTCGAAGTCGATCATCCGGTGCGCGGCGCCTATCTGACAGTCGGCAATCCGATCAAGCTGTCCGACAGCCAGACCGAGGTCGTGCGCTCTCCCCTGCTCGGCGAGCATACCGATGAGATCTTGGCGCAGGTTCTCGGCTACAGCGATGCCGAGCGCGCCGACATTCTCGCGTCCGGCGCTCTGCAGCCGGTCGTCAAACAAGCCGCCGAATAAGCCAGCTCAGAGATCACGAGACAATCAAGCGGTCGCCGAAAGGCGGCCGTTTTTTATTGGCTCTTCTCAGCTGGCCAGGTTGCACTGCAACCGTATCCAATCACTTTCTGCTGCATTGCAAAATTCGCAGATGACATATGCGCAAAAATCGCTTCTTCTTTGCATCTGGTATGCCATATTCCACTACGTCGAAAGACAGATGGCTCCTCCCAAAGCCCTTTCAGATTTGAGGTAACTCCCATGACCACCAAGACCGCCGCCCTCGCCCGCCCCTCCCGCAGCTTCCTCGATCGCGTGTTGAGCTTCCTTGACCAGACCGCTGAGCTTGCAGCGAAAAACGGCGACGTCACCTATTTTGGCCTTTAAGGCGAACCGTCCGTCCGCGGAGCTGTCTCCTCCTCCCAGCTCGGCAGCGGCCGCGACAACAATTCCCGTCAAGTAAAAGCCCCGGTTCGCCGGGGTTTTTTGTCATTAACGGTCCTCATCCATTGCTTTTGAAGTCGCGCTTCAACTGACTTGGAACCCAAGCATTACATGCGAGGTTCAGGCAGCGCAGCAGTTTCGGCGGCTTGATCAAGGCAACGGCACCTCTTGTATCTGGTATATGTGATATAAGCATACAAGGTCATTGCATAGCTGTAGTATTTTGGTTGGAAATACAATATAAGCTATACGTTTAAGTCGAAATATACTTTAACGCGCCTTGCCCTGTGACAGAAACGCAAAAGGGGAAGGACAGGATGAGTACCGCTCTAGAAGCTGTGCCCGCACAAGAACGGGCAAGTGATGCACATCGATGGGGGCAGCTCGCCCTCGGTGTCGCCTGCATGGTGATGATCGCCAACCTGCAGTACGGCTGGACGTTCTTCGTTCCGGATATTCATAAAGAATTCGGCTGGGATCGCGCCTCGATTCAATGGGCCTTCACACTCTTCGTTCTCTTCGAAACCTGGCTGGTGCCGATCGAAGGCTGGATCGTCGACAAATTCGGTCCCCGCATTGTCGTCCTGATCAGCGGCATCCTCTGCGGCATAGGCTGGGTCATCAACTCGCATGCAACAAGCCTGACTGAGCTTTATATCGGCCAGATCTTCGCCGGGATCGGCGCCGGCGGCGTATATGGCACTTGCGTCGGTAACGCGCTGAAATGGTTCCCGGACCATCGCGGACTCGCGGCCGGTCTTACGGCGGCGGGATTCGGCGCCGGCTCGGCGCTGACGGTGGCGCCTATTCAGGCGATGATTCACAGCTCCGGCTATCAGGCGACGTTCTTCAACTTCGGCGTCGGCCAGGCGATCATCATCATCATTTTGTCAGTGTTCCTGGTCGCACCCAAACCCGGTCAGACGCCGCCGCCCAAACAGAAGGGCACGACGATCCAGACCCGGGCCGATATCGGCCCGTCGCGCATGCTCGCCAAGCCGATTTTCTGGCTGATGTATCTGATGTTCATCCTCGTCGCGGCGGGTGGCCTGATCGTCACGGCCAACCTCAAGCCGATCGGCGCCGACTGGAAACTCGCCTCGTCACCTGTCGCGATCATGGGCCTGACCTTGGGCGCCGTGACCTTCGCGGCGACGATCGATCGCGTTCTTAACGGCCTTACCCGCCCGTTTTTCGGCTGGGTGTCGGATCGAATCGGCCGCGAAAACACGATGTTCATCGCCTTTGGCCTCGAGGGCATCGGCATTCTTGCCCTCTACATGTGGGGCAAGGATCCGCTGCTCTTTGTGCTGCTTTCCGGCTGCGTGTTCTTCGCATGGGGCGAGATCTACTCGCTGTTTCCGGCGATTTGCACGGACACCTTCGGCGCCAAATACGCCACGGTCAACGCCGGCCTGCTCTATACCGCTAAAGGCACTGCGGCCATTCTGGTGCCCATCGGCAATTATCTGCAGCAGTCGACCGGCAACTGGGATCTGGTGTTCCTGGTCGCCGCAGGCGCCAATATTCTGGCAGCCCTGCTGGCGGTCTTGGCCCTCAAGCCCTGGCGCAAACGCGTTGTCGCTGCGGCCGGCTGATCTGAACACGTGACAGCCGGCTGACGGAGGGGGCGAGTTCAGACTCGCCCTTTCCTTCGGCAGAGGGCCTTTCCCGCGATGTGATCGATCCAAATCCTGAGCTTTCAGGCAGAAGCCGCACCTGGCAGCAGCTCAGTCGAAGGCGGTGGCCTTCCAATTTGCATCTTCCCAAAATGAGAATATACTGGCATCTTGTATACCATAAAGATGTCGCTTGCTCATTGGTATGCAGCATACCAAAATGCATCTGGATCTTCGCGATCACGTAATCACGAAGACATGGAGTGGAGGAAATGATGGCCGAGAATATTGGGGCCGCGTCACCCGCAGCCCAGAACGGTGGGTACCGCTGGCTTCAGCTTGTGATGGGCCTCGTATGCATGGCGATGATCGCCAATCTGCAATATGGCTGGACCCTTTTCGTCGACCCGATCAATGCGAAGTACCATTGGGGTCGCCCTGCAATTCAAGCTGCCTTTACATTCTTTGTTGTGACTGAGACCTGGCTTGTTCCGGTCGAAGCTTGGTTCGTGGACAAATACGGTCCGCGTATCGTCGTGACATTCGGCTCTGTCATGATCGCTCTCGCCTGGATTCTGAATTCGATGGCGAGTTCGGTGGTCATCCTTTACGTGGCAGCCGTTTGCGCCGGCATTGGCGCCGGCTCCGTCTACGGCACCTGCGTCGGCAATGCGCTCAAGTGGTTTCCTGACCGTCGCGGCTTCGCGGCAGGTGCGACAGCAGCCGGCTTCGGCGCGGGCGCGGCACTCACCGTCATTCCGATCGCCCAGATGATCAAGGCGAGCGGCTATGAGCACGCATTCTTCACCTTCGGTATCGGCCAGGGTGTCATCGTGTTCATCGTCGCGCAGTTCCTGCGCAAGCCGGACCACACCTTTGCACCGGTCAAGAAAGTGCTCAAGGTCGTGCAATCCAAGATCAGCTACACGCCGTCGCAGACGCTGCGGCAGCCGATCTTCTGGTTGCTCTATCTCGTTTTCGTCATGATCGCCGCTGGCGGCCTGATGGCAACAGCGCAGCTCGGCCCGATCGCGCATGACTACAAGATCGCCAATGTGCCTGTCGAACTCGGCGGCGTCACCCTGGCGGCCCTGACCTTCGCGATCTCGCTCGATCGTATCTTCGATGGCTTCGGTCGGCCTATGTTCGGCTTCATCTCCGACAACATCGGCCGCGAACACACAATGGCGATCGCCTTCCTGATCGGCGCCGGTTCGCTTCTCGCGATCAGCACCTACGGCCATAACCCGATCGTCTTCGTTTTCGCCAGCGCGACCTACTTCGGCGTCTTTGGCGAGATCTACAGCCTGTTCCCCGCCACCAGCGGTGACACCTTCGGGTCGAAGTATGCGACCACGAACAACGGCATGCTGTACACTGCGAAAGGCACGGCTTCGCTGATCGTCCCCTTCACGAGCGTGATTGCGCTGAAGTTCGGCTGGTCGGCGGTCTTCGTTGTGGCAGTCAGCCTCAATATCATGGGCGCGCTGCTGGCGCTCTTCGTGATCAAACCGGTCCGCCACAGGATGATGACGCGGACCAGCCCGGAGCTGAAGGCGACGGCGGAACTGACCAAGGTCGCCTGATACAATAACCAGCGGCAGCGCCATGCTGCCGCTGCCAAGAGATGCCAATAAAGACGCCGTGTCCGGACCTCCGGCGCGGCGTTTTTATGGCCGCGAAATTTCAGGCGCCGCGGAACAGCGCTTTCGCCTGCTTCACCCGCGCCGATAGGAGATGCCGCATCTGTTCGCGGGCGGCGACGCTGTCATCGCGCATGAAACTGAGCTGGATCGTGCGCCGCTCTCCGACAAAGGGCAGATGGCCGTGCCATGACCGGTCGCTGCGCAGGAAGCAGAGCAGCGTGCCGCCCAGCGGCGGCACTTCCACAACCGGCTGCATCAGCGTGTCGGGCGAGCGCAGAAGCCGCAGGCGGCCGCCGGCATCCGGCCAATCCTCATTCAGATAGAGCAGCAACGTCACGAGCTTCGACTCGGAATCCGTGTGAACGGCGCCATCGCGCTCGCGCAGATAGCCGCGCAACGTCCAGATCAACGGCCGGCCTTCGAGATCGATCGCGAATTTCTGCGCAACCGCTTCGCGCAGCCAGGGGCCGGTGAGTTCGTCGATCAGGCCGGCGAAATGGCCCCGCAGTTTGAGGGCGGCCGGCGGAAAGGCGCCCGGACCCGGCAGCGCCGGAAAATCCGCTGCGATCTGCATGATGTTTTCGGGCGAAATAAACTGCCGGACGACCATATGCGGAAACGGCTCGGCTGCGAGCGGCGCCGTCTCGAATTCAGTCGGCCGCAGATACTGCATCGCCCCGCCCGGTCTGCGGCTCGCCGCGACACGCTTCCAATCGCTGCCACCAATCTTCCAGCGCCGGCAGCGAGCAGGCGATCTCTTCGCCGATGTCCTGCGCAAAGGCGCGCCACGCCTCGACATAATGCACAGAGACGCCAATCAGCACCGGGATGCCGGAGGCGAGCGCCGCGCCGATATCATCGCGCATGCCTCTACCCTCGCTTTCGAGGCGGCCGAAGCGGTTGATGAAGATGAGATCGGGCGCCGCCCGCAGCGCCTGCCGCACGATCAGAGCAACCTCGCCCAACGCCGCACTGTCGGCACGGCAGGCCTGCGACATGGTGCCGAGATTCTGCAGGATCGGCTTGCGTGTGCCAGTCGAGAGATCGAGCACATGCAGATCCTGGCAGTCACTCACCGTCCGCGGACTGACCTGGATGACGCCGGCGAGCTTTTTGCCACGCGCCGTCAGAGCCGCGGCAAAATCGGCCATCGCGCCATTGACGTCGGCGCTTGTCTCGAAGACGAGCGCGGCAAGCGCCCTAGCCTCTGGAAGCGTTTCTTCAGCCATGCTGTTCCGGCGAATCTCGAACAGGAAAATACCGTCGTGCTCGCGCTTGCTTTCGAGCGCATCGCCGCGTTGCCGCACCTGCGGAATATCGATCACCGAAAGCGGATCGGTGCATTCGACAACAATACGTTCGCCCGGCGCAAGCATATTGAGCCGCTTTTGCGTCCGCAGGACGGGCAGCGGGCATTTGAGCCCGCGCAGATCGAGATGATTTTCGATAGAGATGGCTCGCCTCTTGCCGCGCTGGGAACAGGAGACTATCCAATCGCTGCGGCGAAGGCCAGCTCTGGCATATCTCCCCGCCAAGGCGATCTGCATTGGGAGCGATTCAGATGGAAAATGCGCAACAACGTCTCGTCGTCGCTCAATTCGGCCCGCAGGCCTCGGCCTATGTCGAAAGTGTGGTGCATGCGCAAGGCGCCGACCTCGATCACCTCGCAGAACTTCTGACGGCGCAGCCGGCAAAGCGTGCGCTCGACCTCGGCTGCGGCGGCGGCCATGTCACCCTGCGGATCGCACCGCTCGTCGAACATGTCACGGCTTATGATCTCGCGGAGCCCATGCTGGAGGCCGTGACGCGGCAGGCACGCCAGCGGCAGATCACCAATATTTCGACGCAGCAAGGCGCGGTCGAAGCGCAGCCCTTCGAAGCCGGAAGTTTCGACCTCGTCGTCAGCCGCTACAGCGCGCATCATTGGACCGATTTCGAAAAGGCTCTTCGCGAAACACGCCGCGTTCTGGCGCCGGGCGGTCGCGCGGTCTTCATGGATGTGATCGCGCCGGAACGTCCGCTCTTCGACACGGTTCTGCAGACGCTGGAATTGCTGCGCGATCCGTCGCATGTCCGCAATTATTCGGCGACGCAGTGGGTCGCAGCGCTCAACGCCGCCGGATTTACGGCCGGCGACATCATCGCACGACGGCTGCGCCTCGACTTCGCGAGCTGGATCGCGCGCATGAACACGGCCGCGCCGCATGTCGCGGCGATTCGCTCGCTGCAATCCACGATGGGCGACGAGGTCCGAGCTTATTTCGATATCGAGCCGGACGGCAGTTTCACCATCGACACCGCGAGCTTCGAAGCCACGGTCTGAGACGGAATACGAAGATGCGCGTGATCGGCCTAGCCGGATGGAGCGGCGCCGGAAAGACGACCCTGATCGTCAAACTGCTTCCCGCGCTGAAGCGACGCGGCTTCACTGTTTCGACGCTGAAACATGCGCATCACACCTTCGATGTCGATCAGCCCGGCAAGGATAGTTTCCGCCATCGCGAGGCCGGCGCCCAGGAAGTGCTGATCGTCTCGCCGAACCGCTTCGCCTTGATGCATGAATTTCGTGGCGCGCCCGAGCCGTCGCTTGCCGCCTTGATCGGCCGGATGGAACCCGTCGACTTTCTCGTGATCGAAGGGTTCAAACAGGAAGCGCATGCGAAGATCGAAGTGCATCGCGCCGAGAACAACAAGCCTTTCCTGTTTCCCGGCGATTCCCACATCAAGGCAATCGCCAGCGACACGCCCGAGACCGGCGCGCTCTTTGGCAGCCGCCTGCCCTATGCGCACCTCGACGACGTCGAAGCGATCGCCGATCTCGTCGTCAAATTTGCCATGCCGGTCGAAGATGTGCTGCGCCTGATTACAGGCAGCCCGAAAATAGACTAAGCAAATGGACTAATTTGCCCATTCGCGGCTGGCGCGGCGTCCGCGGAGAGTTTCGATGGTCCAGCTCAGCAAAGATGTCTTTTCGACAAGCGACAAGCCAATGCACCTAGACGAGGCGGTGGCGCTCATCATGTCGCGCGTGCCGTCTGTCGTTGCGAGCGAAACGGCCACGCTCTTTGCCGCGCAAGGCCGCTATCTTGCCGAACCGCTCGTCGCGCCGATCGATCTGCCGGTCTTCGACAATGCCGCCGTCGATGGCTATGCGGTGCGCTGGGAGGATCTGAGCCACGGTCATGAGACGCGCATGCCCATCGCGGCGCGCGTCACGGCCGGCCATGAGCTCGATGAACCGATCCCAGCCGGCAGCGCCCTGCGCATCTTCACCGGCGCTTCCGTGCCCGAAGGTTTCGATACGATCTTCATGCAGGAGGATTGCAGGCTGCTGAGCGATGGCCATGTGCTGTTGCCCGCCGGCTTGACCAAAGGCGCCAATTTCCGGCCGCGCGGCGAGGATCTTGCGAGCGGCGATGTCGCCTTGCCGTCGGGCCGCTGCCTGATGCCGGAGGATATTGCGCTCGCGGCCGCGCTCGGCGTGCCGGAGCTCGCGGTGCGACGCCGACTCAAAGCGGCGATCTTCTCGACCGGCGACGAGATCACCTCCCCCGGCAAGCCGCTGGCGCCGGCCGCCGTCTATGACGCCAATCGCTTCATGCTCTTTGCGATGCTGCAGCGCCAGGGCCTCGACGTCAGCGATCTCGGCATTCTGCCGGACAATCGCGCTGCGACGCGGAAGGCCCTCGCGGCCGCGGCGGAAGCTCATGATCTCGTCCTCACCTCCGGCGGCGTGTCGATGGGCGAGGAAGACCACGTCAAGGCGGCGATCGAGGACCTCGGATCGCTCTCCTTCTGGAAGCTCGCGATCAAGCCGGGACGTCCCGTCGCCATGGGCATTTTGCAGGGCACGCCCTTCATTGGCCTGCCCGGCAACCCCGTCGCCGTCTTCATCTGCTTCGCTGCTCTGGTGCGGCCGCTCATTGCGGCGCTTAACGGCGCCGTTGTCGAGCCGCTGCAGCGGCAGCGGGTGCTGGCGGGCTTCTCTGCCAAGAAGAAGGAAGGCCGGCGCGAATATGTCCGCGCGACGCTGCACGCCGACGCGGCGGGACAAACGATCGCCGAGAAATATGGCGTCCAAGGTTCCGGCGCGATCACGTCGCTCACCCGCACACAGGGACTCGTCGAGCTGCCGGAAGACGTCACCAAGATCGCGCCGGGCGATCCTGTCTGCTTCATCGACTACGCCCTGATCCGCTAAACTGCGCGCGCGATTCGCAATATCGCAGCGAACGCGAATTGCAGGCGGTTAGGCTAAAGTCGAATGTGCAGCGCGGCGACGGCGCAAGTGCAGATTTCTGACGTGGAAGTCATCTTCAAGTTTTCTCCAGACGGCCGGGAGAACCGCGCAAATAAGCGCCGATCGCCTTATGGAACTTCAATATAGAGATAGAAAGCTCCTCTCCCCCGAGCTTGCGTTGCTATGCATAAATTGGAGCTGCCCCGTAAATGGATGGAAATCTGAATAGTAAGGCTTTGGCCCTTGACGTGGCCACCGAATAGCTTGCAGCTTACATAACGCTAATACTCCAAGGGAGGAGCGATGAAAGCGACCGGCAAAGCCGGCAGCAATCATCGATGGTCGGCTCGGCGACGATCGAATACGCAACGCGCCGAAGTCGAAAGGGCAGCACTGCTTTGGCGCGCCGTTTGCGCCCTCGACTTCCAATGACATGTCCTGCAATCACTCAGCCTTTCCCAATCAGCCGCCCAACGCTCAAGGTGCTGCGGTGATTTATGGGCTGTCGTGCATGGCCAACGCCGGTCTGACCTTCTCAGCTCACGCCATAACAACGAGACCCAGCTTCGCATTGCCGCGAGCATTAAATGGGCGACATCAAGTGCTTGGACCGATATGTTTGGCCCAAACGTGCCGTTCGCGCGCAAACACGAACACAACAAAACCCACAGGGGAGGGAAATGAGCCTACTGTCTTTTCTCGATCGCGATCGAACGATTGCACCACCCGGTTATAGCCGCTGGCTGGTGCCACCCGCGGCGCTTTGCGTGCATCTTTGCATCGGCCAAGCCTATGCGTTCAGCGTCTTCAATCTGCCGATGACGAAACTCATCGGCATCACGAAATCGGCCCCGGGCGATTGGAAACTCACCGAACTCGGCTGGATCTTCAGTCTCGCCATTTTCTTCCTCGGGGTTTCCGCCGCCGTGTTCGGCCGCTGGGTCGAAGAAGGCGGCCCGCGGCGCAGCATGTTCACCGCCGCACTCTGCTGGGGCGGCGGCTTTCTTGTCTCCGCGTTCGGCGTGACGATCCATAATATCTGGCTCATCTATCTGGGCTATGGCGTCATCGGCGGCTGCGGTCTCGGCCTCGGCTACATTTCGCCGGTTTCGACGCTCATCAAATGGTTCCCGGATCGCCCCGGCATGGCGACCGGCATGGCCATCATGGGTTTCGGCGGCGGCGCCTTCATCGCCTCGCCGCTTTCGGTTTGGCTGATGCAGCGCTTCTCCACGCCCACCCACATCGGCGTGGCGGAGACTTTCGTCGTCCTCGGCGTCGTCTACATGTTCTTCATGTTCGTCGGTGCGACGATCGTTCGCCTGCCCCCGCCCGGCTGGCAGCCTGCCGGCTACGTGGCGCCGGCACAGACGAAGAAGCTCATCACGACGGCGAATGTGTACGTCTATGAAGCATTGAAGACGCCGCAATTCTGGCTGATCTGGTGGGTGCTCTGCCTGAACGTGACCGCCGGTATCGGCGTGCTCGGCCAGGCTTCGGCAATGAGCCAAGAGATATTCCCCGGCAAGGTGACACCCGTCGCGGCCGCCGGCTTCGTCGGCCTGATGAGTCTCTTCAATATGGGCGGACGCTTCTTCTGGGCCTCCACCTCGGACTTCATCGGGCGCAAGGCGACCTATATGATCTTCTTCATACTCGGTACCGTGCTCTATGCGTCGGTGCCGCATACGGGAACGATCGGCAGCGTGCCTCTCTTTGTTATCTGCTTCCTGATCATCATCAGCATGTATGGCGGCGGCTTCTCCACCGTGCCGGCGTATCTGAAGGATATGTTCGGCACGCGGTATGTCGGCGCCATCCACGGCATGCTGCTGACCGCCTGGTCGGCGGCGGGCATCTTCGGTCCGGTGCTGGTGAATTACATTCGCCAGTATCAAGTCGAACACGCCGTGCCGAAAGCACAAGCGTATAATGCCACTATGTACGTCATGGCCGTGCTGCTGGTGATCGGCTTCTTCTGCAATCTCGCGATCAAGGAAGTCGATAAGCGCCATCACATGGTTGAGGACAAAGCCGACGCCATCGGCACGGCATGAGAGGGACCATCATATGGCTGACGAACACAATACCGACGCCTCGATGAAGCTGAAACTGATCCTCGCTTGGGGATTCGTCGGCATTCCCCTGACCTGGGGCGTCATCATGACCCTGCTGAACGCGCTGAAGCTGTTCCAGCACTGACGCGCGCACTAAAGCTTAAAAAAATAACGGCCGCATGTTTGTCCGCATGCGGCCGTTTTCTTTTGCCGATTTTTGCGCGCCGCGTCAGGTCCGCAGCGACAGCGCCTGCGCAATCGCCATGGCACGCCGCGCCGTCTCGATCATTACCGGCCCGTGCTGGGCTTCGACGGCAGCGAGCGCTTCCCGCAGCCGCGGCGTTGCCTCATAGAGGGTTACACCAGCCTCTGGCGAGCCGGCAGCCAGCGTTTTTTCGATTGCGGCTATATCCGACACATTGCCGCCTTCCGAGACGGCCAGCATGAGGGCCACGACAGCCTTGTCGCCCGGCGCATAGGCGCGTGCAATCCGATAAAGATTGACGAAACGCTTCACCGCGCGCGGCGAAGTCCCGGCGAGCGGCGCGAGTGCCGTCAGAAGCTTCGTCTCATCTTCCGACACCGTCCAGTCGAGTTGCGGCTGCGGCGACGTGGCGGATGCGGCCGCCGTCTTGTTGAGCGCCTGCATCACAAGAAGCGCGGAATGGCGATCGTCCCATTGCGCATCGACTTGCAGGGGCACCTGAATCCATTTGGCGAAGAGCGCATTGGCCTGCGGCGCCGCGGCCGCAAGCTTCTGCAAATCGCCGGCAATGACCGTGACGAAAGCCGGCCGGGCGAAATCTCGCGCCGCGGCTTCAAGAAGCGCGAGAGCTGCGGGCTGCGCCAACCGGTCGACATTATCCAAACCGACGACGATCCGGCGCGGCAGCGTCGAGGGCATCGTATCGCTGAGACCGCGACCGCGTTCGACCGCATCGGCGAGCGCCGAGAAGAATCGTTCCGCCTGGGCTTGCGGCGCAGCCGACGCGAAGGGCGACGGCTCCTTGTGCTCGCCTGAGCCCGCCGAAGCCGCACGGCGGTCGGCCTCATCGGCACGGCGGGAGAACAAGTCGACATCGGCTGCCAGCGCATCGACGCGGCGCATTTGATGCGCATAAAGCGCCTCGACTTCGCGGCGCCGATCGGCGACTTCCGCCTCGAGCAGATTGACGCCGCGATAGAGCGGTCGCAGGAAACGCATGCCGCGCCAGAGATTGACGGCAATCGCCGCAATCGCACCGAGCCAGGCGAAATTCTTGATGACATTCAGCCAGCTCGCATGGCTGCCGAGCCAGTTGGCCGTCGGCGCGAGCCCATTGTTGCCGCTCATTTCGCTGAGCCATTGCGCCTGATGCGCGGTCGCGACGCCGCAGGCGATGGCAATGATCACGCAGATGATTGCAATAGCGATAAGCCGGCCTTGGCCTTTGAAGGCCCAGAAAGCGCGCGCGGCGACGCCGAGCCGAGCCGAAGGACCGCCCGACTCGGCAATATCGCGCAGCAGGGATTTGAAATTCTGGATCGGGTCACCGGTCAAGCCGAAGCTGTCGAGCCGGCTTTCGATCTTGGCCCGGTTGGCCCTGGCAAAAGCATCGACCTGCGATCCTGCCTGTTCGAAGAGAATGGTCTCCGGCAGTCGGGCGCGGCGCGCCTCGATCTCGGCGAGTTTCTGCCGCTCGGTGTCGAGGCGGCGGCGGACAACATCGAGTTCTTCCGCGGCTTCGCGCGCCACGACATGCGGATCGCGGACGGCATGCGCCGCTTCGCGCGCCAACTGCGGGAATTTGTCCGCGACCCGCTCATAGAGGGCCGCAGCAAGCGCCAACCCCGAGGCATCGGCAAGCCGCAAGGCATCGATTCCGACGGTCAGGACAGGCGCCAGGAAGCGGGATTTTTCATCGGTCTGCGCAGCCGCGCTCAAGGCTTCGACCGTCGCCATCAGCCGATGCAGGGCGAAGCTCTTGCCGGCACCGGCACCGCCCATCAGGCCGATCGTCAGCGGCGCCTCGCAATCGCGATGGGCGACCAGTTCCGCCAAAGGCCGGAGCAGCGCATCACGGCCCAGCACATCCTGGCCTCGCGGTACGTCAGCCGCAAAAATCTTCACGGGCGCGGGCTCGGCACGCCGTGTCGGCTGCGCAGAGGGGGCATCAGACGAAGGCGGATTTGGTGTGGGCGTGTTCACCGGAGTTTGCGACTGGGTTATGGGTAAAGTTGGCGGTATCGGTTCGCGCTTTACGCGCTCGGCCAAATCAGGTGTTTCGGCATCAACGACATTGCCGTTCGTTTCAGAACGATCCATATGAAAGCAACCTTATCCCACATTTTTACAGCGTGCGGCAGGACCTAGCCACCTGATTGTGACTGTGACAAGACCGGCAGGTTCCTTGCGCCGCTCATTCAGCCTAGACCAAGGCTGATCGGGCGATTAAAAAGCCTGTCAAATCCACCCAGATTCGAGCGAGACGAAGCCCTCTATGGCGCGCCAATTCATCTATCATATGCAAGGCCTCACCAAGACCTATCCGGGCGGCAAGAAGGTCTTGGAAAACATCAACCTCTCCTTCTACCCGGATGCCAAGATCGGCGTTCTCGGCGTGAATGGCGCCGGTAAGTCGACGCTGCTCAAGATCATGGCCGGGATCGACAAGGAATTCACCGGCGATGGCTTCATCGCCGAGGGCGCGCGTGTCGGTTATCTGCCACAGGAGCCGCCGCTCGACGAGACGCTCGACGTTCGCGGCAATGTGATGCTCGGCGTCTCAGCGAAGAAAGCCATTCTCGACCGCTACAACGAACTCGCGATGAACTATTCCGACGAGACGGCGGATGAGATGACTCGCCTGCAGGACGAGATCGAGGCGCAAGGGCTTTGGGATCTCGATGCGCAGGTCGACCAGGCGATGGATGCGCTCGGCTGCCCGCCGGACGATTGGGTGGTGACGAAACTGTCCGGCGGTGAAAAGCGCCGTGTCGCGCTCTGCCGCCTGCTGCTCGAACAGCCGGAACTGCTGCTGCTCGACGAGCCGACCAACCATCTCGATGCCGAGACGGTCAATTGGCTCGAAGGCCATTTGCGGAACTATCCGGGCGCGATCTTGATCGTCACCCACGACCGCTACTTCCTCGACAATGTGACCGGCTGGATCCTCGAACTCGATCGCGGCCGCGGCATTCCCTATGAAGGCAATTACACCAAATGGCTGGCGCAGAAGCAGAAGCGCCTCGCCCAAGAAGGCCGCGAAGAAGAGGCGCGCCAGCGCCAGCTCGCGGAGGAAGCCGAGTGGATCGCCGCCAGCCCCAAGGCGCGGCAGGCCAAGAACAAGGCGCGTATTCAGCGCTATGACGATCTCGTCGCCAAGCAGAACGACAAGGCGCCAACGACCGCGCAGATCGTCATTCCGGTCGCCGAACGGCTCGGCAACAATGTCATCAATTTCGACCGTCTGAGCAAAGCCTTCGGCGACAAGCTGCTGATCGACAATCTGTCGTTCAAATTGCCGCCGGGTGGTATCGTCGGCGTCATCGGTCCGAATGGCGCCGGCAAGACCACTCTGTTCCGCATGATCACCGGCCAGGAAAAACCCGACTCTGGCGCCATCGAGATCGGCGAGTCGGTGAAGCTCGGTTATGTCGACCAGTCGCGCGACGCGCTCGACGGCAAGAAGACTGTCTGGGAAGAGATTTCCGGCGGCAACGACGTCATTACGCTCGGCAAGCGCGAAGTGAATTCGCGCGCCTATGCTTCCGCCTTCAACTTCAAGGGCGGCGATCAGCAGAAAAAGGTCGGCCAGCTCTCAGGCGGTGAGCGCAACCGCGTGCATCTCGCCAAAATGCTGAAGTCAGGCGCCAATCTGTTGCTGCTCGACGAGCCGACGAACGATCTCGATGTCGATACGCTGCGCGCGCTCGAAGAGGCGCTGGTCGATTTCGCCGGCTGCGCCGTCGTGATCTCGCATGATCGCTTCTTCCTCGACCGCATCGCGACCCATATGCTCGCCTTCGAAGGCGACAGCCACGTCGAATGGTTCGAGGGCAATTTCGCCGACTACGAAGAAGACAAGAAGCGCCGTCTCGGCATCGACAGCGTCATTCCGCACCGGCTGA
>CAZXXA010000051.1:0-18654 GCA_964644615.1 uncultured Methylovirgula sp.
CCCGCAACCTGACCAACTACGGCGCCTTCATCGAGATCGAAGAAGGCATCGACGGCCTCTTGCACGTCGCCGACATGAGCTGGGTTCGCAAGGGGGCCTTCCGGCAGCTCGCCGCATTCCTGCGCGATGCGCATGTCGAGATTGCCGCCGAGCTGAATGTCGGTGCCGCGGCCAGCCATATTGGTGGCGACGGTGATCGCGCCAGGGACGCCGGCTTCCGCGACGATATAGGCTTCCTGCTCGTGGAAGCGCGCGTTGAGGACCGCGAAGAGTTTTGACGGCTTGCCGGAGCGCGCCGCCGCATAGAGCTTTTGCAGCGCCGCCGGCTCGGTGAAGTCGATCTGCCGATAGCCCTTCGAGATCAGAAATTCAGCGAGCTGTTCGGATTTCTCGATCGAGGTCGTGCCAACGAGGAGCGGTTGCAATTTGGCATTCGCCGCTTCCATATCAGCAACGATGGCCGCCAGCTTCTCTTCATAGGTGCGATAGACTTCATCGTCTTCGTCGAGACGCTGCACCGGCACATTCGTCGGGATCTCGACGACATCGAGATTGTAGATCTCGGCGAATTCATCGGCTTCGGTCGCGGCCGTGCCGGTCATGCCGGAGAGCTTTTTGTAAAGGCGGAAATAATTCTGGAAGGTGATCGAGGCGAGCGTCACGTTCTCCGGCTGCACGGTCACATGTTCTTTCGCTTCGAGCGCCTGGTGCTGACCTTCCGAATAGCGCCGGCCCGGCATCATGCGGCCGGTGAACTCGTCGATGATCACCACTTCATTGTTGCGGACGATATAGTCCTTGTCGCGCTGGAAGAGCTTGTGGGCGCGCAGGGCCTGATTGACGTGGTGAACGATGGTGACGTTCACGGCATCGTAGAGCGAACCGTCTTCTTGAAGAACGCCCGCGGCGGTGAGCAATTCTTCGATGTGCTCATTGCCGTCTTCGGTCAGATTGACGGTGCGCTGCTTCTCGTCGACTTCGTAATCCTCGGGCCGCAGGCTCGGGATGATGCGATCGATCGTATTGTAGAGATCGGATTTGTCATCCGAAGCGCCGGAAATGATGAGCGGCGTGCGCGCTTCGTCGATCAGGATCGAATCCACTTCGTCGACGATAGCGAAGGCATGGCCGCGCTGCACCATCTGCGCCAGCTCATACTTCATATTGTCGCGCAGATAGTCGAAGCCGAATTCATTGTTGGTGCCGTAGGTGATGTCGGCGGCATAGGCTTCGCGCCGTTCGGCATCCTCCTTGCCGTGAACGATCGTGCCGACGGTCAGGCCGAGGAATTTATAGACGCGGCCCATCCATTCGGCGTCGCGGTTGGCGAGGTAGTCGTTCACGGTGACGACATGCACACCTTTGCCGGCAAGCGCATTGAGATAGGCGGCGAGCGTCGCAACGAGCGTCTTGCCTTCGCCGGTACGCATTTCGGCGATGGAGCCCTCATGCAGCACCATGCCGCCGATCAGCTGCACGTCGAAATGGCGCTGGCCGAGGACGCGCTTGGCGGCCTCGCGGACCGTCGCGAAGGCCGGCACCAGAATATCGTCGAGGGTCTTGCCCTGCGCCAGCATGGTCCGGAACTGCTCGGTTCTGGCGCGAAGCTCGGCATCGCTCAATTTGGCGACTTCCGGTTCCAGCGCGTTGATGGCAGCGACCTTCGGCCGATAAGTCTTCAGTCGCCGATCGTTCGACGTGCCGAAGATTTTCTTGGCGATGGCGACAAACATTCAGGGGCCTTTCTTATCCATCACTGCCGGTTCCGGTCATGCGCACGATAAATGACGATTAGGCGAACATGGCACGACAATCCTTGGCGGTGAGCGATCCTATTGCTCGGGCGGGTATGCCAGCTTCGACGGAGCTTCCACCTCCGGGCACAAGCGGCTTCGGCGGGGCACCATGCCGGGCGCCAAAAAGGCGACCGCGCCGATTTGGATTGCGTAGAGTTAAGTTTACGACGATTTCGAGAAATCCAACACCGCACAAGCCAAATCGGCGCTTAGGCTGCCCGAGAGATAAGAGGGGGGTCTGGCCTTGTCAATCGAACGTAACCTTGCCGAAATTTAGCCAATTCGCGGCTTGCTTCAGGAGATCAGCACATTTAAGCCGGATTTCGCGCGCAGGTGGCGCGGTCGCGCCCGCCTATTTTAGACGCTTGGAGCCAGTTCCCTTATGTCGAAGCTGAAAAACTTGCGATTGGTCGCGCTCGGCCTTGCTTTCGCTGTCAGTTCTGCTGTGCCAGCCTTCACTCTCGTTCAGCCCGCAGCGGCTTCGACTGTGCTCGCCAAGGTCAATGGCGTCGCCATCACCGACGAAGATTTGAAGCTCGCTGCTGAGGATCTCGGCCCTGCCGTTCCAAAGCAGCTGCAGGGTAAGGCGCGTGACGCTTATATCCTGGACTATCTGATCGACGGTCAGCTCGTCGCCCAGAAGGCCGTTTCCGATAAGCTCGATCAGACCGCGGATTTCCCGAAGAAGCTCGCCTACTACCGGGAAAAGCTCCTGATGGAGGCGCTGCTCACCCAGACCGCGAAGGGCGCCGTCTCCGACGAAGCCATGAAAAAGGTCTACGAAGACGCCAAAAAGGACTTCAAGCCGCAGGACGAGATCCATGCGCGCCATATCCTGGTCGCCACGAAGGAAGAGGCCGACGCGGCACTGAAGCGGGTCAAGGGAGGCGAGGATTTCGCCAAGGTTGCCAAGGAGGTCTCGAAGGACCCGGGCAGCGAGGGCGGCGATCTCGGCTGGTTCACCAAGGACCGAATGATCCCGGAATTCGCCGAAGCGGCTTTCAAGCTTCAGGTCGGCCAGATTTCCGACCCGGTCAAAACCCAGTTCGGCTGGCATATCATCAAGATCGAGGGCAAGCGCCAGACGAGCTTCCCGCCCTTCGATCAAGTCAAGGAGCAGCTCTCGCGTTATGTCGTGCAGAAGGCTCAGGCCGATCTGATCGCCCAATTGCATAAGTCGGCGAAGATCGAACGCATGGATGGCAGCACCGACGCGAAGACCGCGGCACCGGCCACGCCGGCTGCGCCCGCTGCTCCTGCCGCCCCGGCGAACAAATAAGATCTGCCATATTTGCAGAAGCAAAGCCCGCCGGTCTTCCCCGGCGGGCTTTTGTTATAAACTTCGCCGCTGCCGCATCGACCTTCGTCATGTGATCGGCTATGGAGCTTGCATCGCTCACCGTTTCACGACTTCGCATGGCTTCGACCACACCTGCTGTTTCGCCTCTGGCGCCGAAGAGCTTCCCGAACATCCCGCCTCTTGACGGGCTGCGCCTCGCCACGGGCGCTGTCGGCATCCGTTATAGAGAGCGGACCGACGTCATGCTGGCGCTCCTCGACAAGGGCACCAAAGTCGCGGGCGTCTTCACCCGCTCGAAATGCGCGTCCGCGCCCGTCGAATGGTGCCGCGACCGGCTCAAATCGGGCAAGGCGCGGGCGCTCGTCGTCAATTCCGGCAATGCCAACGCCTTTACAGGCAAGACTGGCGCCAAGGCGGCGGCCTTCACCGCCGAATTGGCGTCGGCCGCGGCCGGGATCAATCCGAAAGAGGTCTTTCTCGCCTCGACTGGCGTGATCGGCGAACCGCTCGACGCGTCGAAATTCGAAGGCCAATTCGAAAAGCTCGTGGCCAGTGCGGCGCCGGGCGGATTTTTGGACGCCGCAAAAGCGATCATGACGACCGACACATTTCCGAAGGTCGCGGTCGCCAAAGCGATGATCGACTCGCATGAAGTGACGATCATCGGCATGGCCAAGGGCGCCGGCATGATCGCGCCCGATATGGCGACCATGCTGTCTTTCGTCTTCACCGATGCGCCGATCGGTGCCGACGCTTTGCAGGCGATGCTGGAGAAAGGCGTCGACACCTCTTTCAATGCGATCACGGTCGATGGCGATACGTCGACATCCGATACGCTGCTGCTGTTCGCGACGGGCGCAGCCGCGGCGCGCGGGGTGCCGAAGATCGACGATGCGTCGGATCGCCGGCTCAAACATTTCAAGGCGGGCCTTGACGACGTGCTGCGCGATCTCGCGCATCAGGTGGTGAAGGATGGCGAGGGCGCCCGCAAATTCGTGAAGATCACCGTCGAAGGCGCCACGTCGAAATCATCGGCCAAGGCCGTTGCGCGTTCGATCGCCAATTCGCCGCTCGTCAAGACGGCGATTGCCGGCGAAGACGCGAATTGGGGCCGCATCGTCATGGCAGTCGGCAAAGCCGGCGAGCCGGCGGATCGCGACCGTCTCGCAATCTGGTTCGGCGATATTCGGGTCGCCTACAAGGGCATGCGCGATCCGTCTTATGACGAAGCCAAGGTCTCGGCGCTAATGCAGGCGCAGGAAATCGACATTCGCGTCGATCTCGGTCTCGGCAAGGGCAAGGCCTCGGTCTGGACCTGCGATCTCACCAAGGAATATGTCGCGATCAATGGCGACTATCGCTCATAGGCTAATATTTGGGCACATGCCTGCGCAGGGATAAAAGAACGCGCCGCGAAGCCGTGAAACGGCGCGGCGCATTTCTTTTTGATGCGGCGTGTTATTCGGCGGCAAGCAGCCTGTCGCGCGCGGCGAGGACTTCGCTCTTCACGCGTTCCCAAGCGCGCTCGTTATAATCGGAAATCCATTCGGTGAGATTGCAGAGCTTCAGATAGCGGCCGCTCGTCACCACTTGTTCGAAACGTTCGGGGTCGTTCCACCAGCTCTGAACGAAAACGAGCCGCCGTTGCATCTGCTGTTTCCTTTGCAGCGCGGTTTCACTCGCCAAATCTATGTGATTTTCGCAGAAGACATCCAGATCTTCGCACAACATTTCGAACGACGCCGCAATGCTTGCAACTCCCGCATCGAAATCTGTGAGAGCGTCGTGCTCGTGATCGCCGTTTTCTTGATAGGCTCGCAACGCCTGCGCCATGACATGCTCCACGGGTCGTCCGGTGGTCGAACACCAAAGTTCGAGACATGACAAATGGTAGCGTGCGAGGCCCTAAGCCCACGTGCGACTAAATGGGCAAATCCCACACGAATTGTTAGGAGTCGGTTAAGGCGTGGCGAGCGCTGTAGGCCGCGCGGCGGCCCGTTCGCCATTGTCAACGAGCCACTGCAGCGCTTCTTTCGATGATTTTTCGACGAGCGTTTTGAGCGATTCGAAGGGCTCTGTTGTAAGCGTTCCGGCATCTCGAATGAGGCCGATCCAAACATGTGCGGCCGACGCCGTTTCTGTCATGCCCAGCGTGGTCGCTGCCTCGCTGAGCTCTTCAAGCGCGGCCATTGTACCGTCAGCATCGCTTTTGGTGACGCAAGCCTCGATACCGTCAAGCATGCGCTGCGAATCGATGACAAATTCTTCCAAAATTTCGGCAAGCCCGTTGACGCCGATATAGTCGGTGAGCGTGGCGAGTTTTTTTGGATCGCACAGCTTGTCCGGCGCGTCGGATATTTCCGATTGCCCCTCGATAGTCGGCATCACGCGGCGGATGGCGGCGTCGAGCTCGTTCAGTTCGATCGGCTTGCTGACGAAATCATTCATGCCAGCGCCAAGACACTCCATGCGATCCGAATGGAACGCATTTGCGGTCATCGCGACGATCGGCAGGCTCACATAGGCGCCGCCCCATTTGCGGATCTCGCGCGTCGCGTCGAGACCATTCATGCGCGGCATCTGCATGTCCATAAAGACGAGATCGTACCGGCCTTCGCGCAATTTCTCCAAGGCTTCGACGCCGTCGCACGCGAGTTCGACCTTATGGCCGAGCGAGGTGAGCATGCCGCGGCCGACGATGCGGTTCACCGGCATATCCTCGACGAGCAGGATATTATAGGTTGCGTCGGCCGCGCCTTGCTTGCGGCGCGCCATCGGGTCTTCGACCGGCGCTTCGCAAATTGGCGCTGTGATCTCGAACCAGAAGCAGCTTCCTTGGCCGACAACGCTGTCGACGCCGATCTGGCCGCCCATCGCCTCGACGATCTTCTTGCAGATGGCGAGACCGAGGCCGGTGCCGCCGAAGCGCCGATTGATGCTCGCATCGACCTGCGAGAATTCGCGGAAGAGCTTGTTGCGCGCTTCCGGCGGAATGCCGATGCCGGTGTCCTTGATCTCGAAGCGAATGCGCGCCGCGTCGCCGTCGGTCTTCGATCGGATGACTAGCGTGACCGAACCGCGCTCGGTGAATTTGACGGCATTGCCGAGCAGATTGATCATAATCTGCCGCAGCCGTTTCGAATCGACCTTCACGCAGACCGGCAAGTCCGCGGCGAGCTCGGCGCTCATCGTCAGGCATTTGTGGCGTGCCTGCACTTCAATGACGTCAAGCGCGGAATGCGCGAGGTCGGCGAGACGCACCGGCATCGGATCGAATTCAATCGCGCCCGATTCGAATTTCGAGAAATCCAAGATGTCGTTGATGATGCTCATCAGCGCATCGCCGCTATCGAGGATGATGCGCACCCAATTGCGCTGCTCCGAAGTCAGTGGCGAACGGCTGAGCAAAGTGGCGATGCCGAGGACGCCGTTGAGCGGCGTGCGGATCTCATGGCTCATCATCGCCAAGAAGGCTGATTTCGCGCGCGCCGCTTCTTCCGCCGCTTCCTTGGCGAGGGTGATCTCGCTGATGTCCGTATAGGTCTGCACATAGCCGCCGTTTGGCAGCGGTTCGGTGCGGACTTCGAGAACGGTGCCGTTCGGCCGCTTGCGAATGTAGGACCGCTTGAGCGTGCCGATGCCTTTGAAAAAGTAGTTGCGCACCTCCTCCGGCATCAGCGATCCGCCGGGGCCGAATTCGCCGCGCTCGAACTGCGTGCGGAAGACATCCTTGGCAACCGCCGGCAATTTGAACGTCTTCTGATCGACGCCCGAATATTCGAGCATGCGCTTATTGAAGATCAAAATCTCGCCGTCGGGATTCACCATGGCGAGACCCTGGTTCAGATGATCCAGGGTCTGTTCCAAGATTTCGAAATTTTCGACGTACAGCGCTTCACGTGACACAGCGACGCGGCGATCGTTTTTCACGGCCGTATACAGCCGCGAACCCCATTCGCGAACGAAAGCCGGCAGCACAGCGAATGCCTTGCCGGCGGCAGATGCGATCATGCGCGTCGTCATGGAGGAGCGGTCATTACTTAACGTCAACGATCTTTCAGAGTGCACTTGACGTAGGTTACCCGTGAAGCGGCGAATGAGCGGTAAATGCACTCAATTAAATTCGTTTCAGAGCAAAGCTCCGCTTCCGCCTCTATTCCATAGAACTGTTTCATTTTGACATTGGGCCGAGGCTGTCCTCAGTCTTGATTTCAATCAAGGTATTAACCTTGATTAAAAGCTAAACTTTAAATTAACGTGTTATTTATCTAGTAACCATAATGGGTGACGCGTTGGATGACTCGCCGATGTCTATGGAAGCTGTGACCAAGCCTGCAAGTTTTGCGGGAAATATCGATCATTTACTGGAGAAGCTCCACTACCGGACAATCCTTACCGACGAAGATCTCGATGCAGTTCAGCGGCTTCGGTATGAAGCCTATCTCCGCGAGGGGGCGATTTCACCCAACAGCAGCGAGCGGCTGACCGATCATTATGATGCGCTCGACAATGCGGCCAATATCGGCGTCTATCACAACGACAGTCTGATTGCCGCGATGCGGATTCACTTTCTGTCAAAGCCGGATGATGTTTCGCCCTCCCTCACGGCTTTTGAAGACGTTCTGCGCCCGCATCTCGAAGCGGGAAAACGTATGGTCGATCCGAACCGTTTCGTCGTCGATTACGAAACCGCGCGTAAGTTTCCGCATCTTGCATATGTCACGATGCGGCTCTCGGTGATCGCGAGCGCCTATTTCAATGCGCATTATTCGGTCGCGTCCATCCGCGTCGAACACCGGGCTTTTTATAAGCGCTCTTTCTTCGCGACGCCGGCTGCCGCACCGCGCCTCTATCCCGGTCTGACGAAGAAGCTCTGCCTCATGCTCGTCGATTATGCCAACGATCGCGACAAGATCGTCGAGCGCAGCAGCTTTTATGAATCCACTGAGGAAGAGCAGATCAGCCTCTTCGGCCGGATCAAGCGCGATAGCACCTGCTGCCCGGCGGCGGCGGCGTAATAAGCCATTATATGACGGCTAGGCAGCGGATTGCCGCCATTCGCGCCGATCGAGCGCGATCACGGCGCGGTCGAATTCCGCCTGAAGCCGCGCGACATATTGGCTGCCTTCGCCGGTCAGTTCCCGCGGCGACATGCTCTGTGACACGAGACAGAGCTTATAGAGCGCAATCGCGCCGACATTGCCGGCGCAGCTCCGCAAAGCGTGGACATTATCGCGGAAGAGCGCACTGTCCAGCATTCTGGCGGAGCTCGCGAGCTCGGGCAGAAGCCGTGACGCATCCGCGACAAATTGGGTAATGATCTCATCGACAAAGCTTTGGCCGCCAAGCTTTTCGAGATCGCGTAACACGCGTCCATCGACGGCGAGTACGGGACCCGTATCCTCGGGTGCGACCGCCTTTTCGGCGTGAGATGGGTCGTTAGCCTGCAAATGCGAATTTACGGCATCGAGCAGCTCGACCGGCTCGATCGGCTTGCCGATGCAGCCGTCGAGACCGGCATCCATCCAAGCCGACAGGGCTGACGCACTCATTTGGCCGACGAGGCCAAGGATCGGCAGACGCTGCCGTCCCACCGAGCCGAATCGATAGAGATGCGTGATCTCGACCGCATCCATGCCGGGAAGGTTGGCATCAAGTAGCGCGAGATCGAGCCGCGCATTCAAAAGTGCATCGAGTGCCTCGGGGCCCGTAGCAGCATAGTGAATCCGGTGGCCTTCCTTTTCGAGAATCTTGCTGATCACTCGGCTGACAATGCGATTGTCTTCGCCAACGAGGATAACGTTCTCTGCCTTGGGCATGGAAAAAGCCGGCGATTCCATCGATGCCTCATGCGCTCCTGGCAAGAGCCATTTCACTGCGCAGCAATTCGATAAATTGGGCTGCTGGCGTTGGGCGTCCAAAGAGATAGCCCTGCACCTCATCGCAGCCTTCGCCGCGCAGGATTGCGAGCTGTGCCTCCGTCTCGACGCCTTCTGCGAGAACCGAAATATTCAGACTGTGGCCGAGCATGATGATGGCGCGGACGATTGCCGCGTCGTTGGCATCTTCGCCCATGTCGCGGATGAAGCTCTGGTCGATCTTCAACCGGCTCACCGGGAAACGTTTGACATAGCCGAAGGAGGAGTAGCCGGTGCCGAAATCGTCGACCGCTATATTGACGCCGAGGCCGGTGATTTCCTTCAGATCGTCGGCGACTGCGTCGAGATCATGCATGACGACGCTCTCGGTGAGCTCCAACTCGAGAAGGCTCGGATCGAGTCCAGCGTCACCCAGCGCTTTCGCAATCAGGAGCGGCAGCGTGCGGCGGCGGAATTGTAGCGGCGACAGATTGACGGCGACGCGCAGCGGCGGCAGGCCGGCGCGTTGCCAGCTTCGCGCCTCTTGGCAGGCTTCGCGGAGCACCCATTCGCTGATCGGCAGGATCAGACCGTTCTCTTCGGCGCGGTAGAGGAAGGCGCCGGGCGTCAGAACTCCGCGGTCGGCGCGGTCCCAACGCAGCAGCGCTTCGGCGCCGATAATGCGCCCGCTGTTGAGGTCGATCTGTGGCTGGTAGTAAAGCCGGAATTCATTGTTGTTCAGCGCATCGCGCAATTCGCGGTCGAGCTGGGCCGCATGTTTCGCGCGCGACTGCAGATCGGCGGCGAAGAAGCAGAAGAGATTGCCGCCCTCATGCTTGGCCTTGTACATGGCCAAGTCGGCGTTCTTCAAAAGGCCTTCGGCATCCGCGCCATCGGCCGGATAGATGGCGACGCCGACACTGGCCGTGGTCGAAGGATGCGGATCGCGGCTGTCGATGAACCCGCCGATGATCTCGACGATGCGCTTGGCGAAATCGGCGGCGTCTTCGCCGCCGCGCACGCCGCTTTGCAGAATTGCAAATTCATCGCCGCCGAGGCGGGCGATCATTTCGGCATCGGGAAGCGAATTGACGAGATGCGCCGCCAAGACTTTCAGGAAACGATCACCGCCTGAATGGCCGAGTAGATCGTTGATGAATTTGAACCGGTCGAGATCGACGAGATGGATGGCGAAATTGCCCGAGCCGCGGCGCGCTTTGGTGATGGCGGTGCGGATACGTTCGGCGAGAAGATGCCGGTTCGGCAGATCGGTGAGTGTGTCGTGATGGGCGAGATAGCGCAGCCGTGCTTCGTCGGATTTGCGCGCGGTGATGTCGAGCGATGTCGTCAGCACGCCGGTGACGGTATTGGCATGATCGCGCAAGGGCGCCTTCGTCGACAAGAAGACATGTTTCTCGCCTTTGCGATCGAGGATCTCTTCTTCGTAGGAAGGCAGCGCCTTGCCGGTCTCGAAGACACGGCGGTCGAGCGCGCGCGAACGCGCTGCGGCTTCATCGCCGAGCATAATCGGGGCGGGCGCGCCGACGATGTTGCGCGCGTCGATATCATAGAAGGCTGTGCCGCAAGCGTTGGCGAAAAGGATACGGCCGTCGCGATCGGTGGCACTGATCATCACCGGCAGCGTGTCGATGACTTGCGCCAATTGCTCGCGTGAATCGCGCAGCTGGCGTTCGCGCGAGCGCTCGCTGAATTCGAGTTCTTTTTCGAGCGTGTCGGCGCGGCTCGCGAGCAGCAGCTGATGTTTGCGCAGGCTCAGCAGATTGCGCGCCCGCGTCAGAAATTCGTGGTGATCGACCGGCGAGTTGAGGAAGTCCGTCGCGCCGGCTTCGAGCGCCTGCAGGCGATAGGTGCGTTCTTCGAAAACGGTGATGACGATGACGGGAATATCGGCGGCAGTCGGCAGCATGCGGAACTGCCGGATGAATTCGCTCGCGTCCATCTCCGGCATTTTGTAGTCAGTGATGATGAGATCGGGCGTATTGGTCTCAAGCCATTCGAGCGCCTTGGTCGGATCGCCGAAGGTGCGGACCGTCAGGTCTTTTTCGATAGATCGCGCGAGCTGCGCGAAAATATTCCGGTTGCTGATCCGGTCGTCGACAATCACTATCAAAGACATGACACACTCAAGCCGACGCTGGGCTGCAAAGCGCGGCAATGGCCCGCGTTACCCCAGCCCATGCGCTGGGCGATCATGGCCAGATTTTTCTTAATCAATTGGGTAGCTTCGAGAAAATTCCCGCGCCTATCCGTCACTTAAGCATCACAGAAAAGCCGGTAAGCTGACCGTGAGCGCTTTGCTGGACAGGCGTAGAGAGGGCCCTTAAGAGGGCGCGCAGAAGCGGCCGAGGCCATCATCGTGTTTAAGCTTAAGCTCCAAAGATGCGCTGCGGCGCTTCTTATCAGCGTTGCTGTCCTTCTCCCGCAAGCAAGCGCCAGCAAAGACCTCGCACCACCCCAGACCGCGGAGCTTGCACCAACCGTTGCTATGCACGGCATGGTTGCAAGTCAGGATCGTCAGGCAACAGAGATCGGTGTCGACATTCTGCGCCGGGGCGGCAATGCGGTCGATGCTGCGGTGGCGGTCGCTCTGGCTTTGGCCGTCACTCTGCCGGAGGCCGGCAATCTCGGCGGCGGCGGCTTCATGCTGGTCCATCTCGCGGCGCCTTCGCGCGATATCGCGATCGACTATCGCGAAGCGGCGCCGACGGATACGCCATCCGATGTCTTTCTCGGTCCGAACGGTGACGCAGACCCGGTCAAATCGCGGGAAACGGGCCTCGGTGTCGGCGTGCCGGGAACGGTTGCAGGCCTCTCCTATGCGCTCAGCCATTATGGCTCCGGCAAATTCAGCTTTGCCGATTTGGCGGCGCCCGCCATAGCGCTCGCCCGCGACGGCTTCACGGTCGATGACGATCTGGCGGCATCGCTCGCCGGTGCCGCGCCTCGCCTCGCGCATTGGCCGTCGAGCGCCAAGATTTTTCTGCATCCGGATGGAAGCCCGCTCAGACGCGGCGAACGGCTCGTGCAAAGCGACCTCGCCCAAACGCTGCAGAGCCTCGCCACGGACGGCGCCGAGAATTTCTACAAAGGCCCTGTTGCTGCAAAGATTGCTGCGTCCGTCCGCGCGGCGGGCGGCCATATGACGAGTGAAGATCTTGCCGGCTACAAGCCGCTGGAGCGTCGGCCGGTGCGTGGCAGCTATCGCGGCTATGACATCGTCTCCATGCCGCCGCCATCATCGGGCGGTGTCGCATTGATCGAACTGCTCAATATTCTCGAAGGCTTTCCGCTCGACAAAGCGCAGCCTTTTGAGCCGCAATCCTTGCATCTCATGGCAGAAGCCATGAAGCGCGTCTATGCCGACCGGGCCGAATATCTCGGCGATCCCGACCGGACGAAAAATCCGATCACCGGCCTTACCAACAAAGACTATGCAGCGAAGCTGCGGGCCGGGATTTCGGCAGACAAGACAACGCCGGCAACCGAGATCAAGGCCGGCAATCCGTTGCGCTATGAAAGCCCGCAGACGACGCACTTCTCGATCGTCGATGCGAATGGCGATGCGGTGTCGAACACCTATACGCTCAACTTCGCTTTCGGTGTCGGCCTTGTCGCTGACGGCACCGGCGTTCTTCTCAACAATGAGCTCGACGATTTTGCGGCGAAGCCCGGCGCGGCTAATGCCTATGGCCTGACTGGCGGCGCAGCCAATGCGCCCTCCGGCGGCAAGCGGCCACTATCCTCGATGACACCGACGCTGGTGTTCCACAATGGCGCCTTGCGGCTGGTGACCGGATCGCCCGGCGGTTCGCGCATCATCACCATCGTCGCCGATGTGCTGATCGGCTGCCTCGATTTCCATATGAACGTCGCGCAGGCCGAAGCCGCGCCGCGCATTCACGACCAATGGCTGCCGGACGAATTGCAGGTCGAGAGCGGCTTGCCGGCGGCGACCGTCGCGAAGCTTGCCGCCATGGGTCACAAGATTCACGAATTTCCCTATTGGGGCTCGGCGCAAAGCATCGAGCGTGTCGGCGATCATTGGGAAGGCGCCGCCGATCCGCGCCAGCACGACGGTTTGGCAGCAGGATATTAGGATGCGGGCTCATTAACATGCCGCCATGCCTGATCGGCACGCTTCAGCCCGGGTGCGTCGCGTGATTAGGCAGGAACGTAGGTCAACCGGATCACGTTCTCGACAATCAGATCATTGGCTACGAGGCGGAGCGGCGGCCGGGGGCCGGCGAAGAATGGCTTGCCGCGACCAATCACGACCGGCCAGAGGTAGAGTCGGTACTCATCAATGAGACCGAGGTCCGTCAGGCTTCGCGCCAGCTCTGGTCCGCCGACGGCAATCTCCCCGTCGAGTCGAGTCTTCAGCTCTTGTATCGCCGCCGCGAGGTCGCCCTCGACCAGCGTGGCGTTGGGGCCGACGGACGTCAAGGTGCGCGACACAACCCATTTCGGTTGGTGCCGCCACACCGCGGCGAATTCGTGTTCCTCCGCGTCCCAATCAGGAAGATCGTCGTCCCAATAACGCATCACCTCATACATGCCGCGGCCATACACAAAGCCGGACAGGCTGCGCACATATTCGATGTAGTGACGGAAGAGCCCGGGGCGTGGTGGCCCAAACGCCCTATGGTCGACATAGCCGTCCAGCGACTGGTTCAATACGAAGACGAGCTTCGCCATGCTGCAAAATCTCCATCCCGGATTCTTCAGAATAGCTTGAGCCGCCGTGCAAGACCTACGCTGCGGCGCGGTCCTTCACATCGTCGGGGCTGCCGAAATGCGCGATATAGCGGTCTTCGATGTCGGCGATCGGCATGATAGTGAAGACATCGATCGTGCCGAACTGATGATCGACAACGGCGCCATTGCCGAATTTCGCGCCGACACGCAGATAGGCTTTGACCAGCGGCGGTAGGGCCGCGATGCCGCGCCGCGTATCGACGGCACCTCTCTCAAGAATGCCCATCGGCACGGCGCGGCCGTCGCAAGGCGCGACCTGCCAATCATCCTCGGCGGTCGCCTGATGATGCAAAAAACTGAGGGGCAGGGCGAGCGCCAAAGGATTGGTGCCCGGCAGGCTGGCGCAGCCGATCAGCACATCGACATGATGATGCTTGGCGTACATCCACAGTCCGCGCCACAATAGCTCGATGACGCGCTTCGTGCGATATTTCGCATGGACGCAGGAGCGGCCGAGTTCGAGGAAATTCTTATCTTCATGGCGCGCCAACATGGGCCCAATGTCGAATTCGCTGGCGCTATAGAAGCCACCGTGCCGTTCGGCGACGGCGCGGCGCAAGAGCCGGTAAGTGCCGACGAGTTTCGGCTTTACACGGCCGAGCGAATTCTTCGCCTCCATGTCGAAGACGAGGAGATGATCGCAGAATTTGTCGAAGCGGCAGATGTCGCGGCGCACCAGTGCGGTGCCACCCTGCGCGACTGCGCCACCTTCTTCATAAAAGACCTTGAACCGGAGACGCTGTGCCCGGCGTATGTCCTTCTTGGTCGCCGCGAGGCGGATTTCCAAATTGCCGAAGCGGCCGAGCACGCGCGGCAAACCTCCGAGATCGCGTCCGCGTTTAGGCCGCGGACGTGGCGGGTGGGGAAATTCGATAATGGCTCCGAAGGCGAAGGCTGTCCCGAGCGGCCACATGGCGAATCATCTAACTGCGTTCAAAACCGATCGGATAAGTCGGGCAAACGAAGCTTTCATGACGCCCCCGTTTCAATTTGCGTGAAATTCCACGTGCAATTCTGGTTAGAGCATGTCCCGGAAAAGTTGATCGACTTTTCCGACAAAGGACATGCTCCAAGGTTCTGAATCGAGCCGATTTGACCCGATCAAACGGATCGCGAAGCGATTCCTTTAATCGGGATCGGCTCTAGGCGATAAAGTCGTCATGATTTAGGACTTTGCTGAATTCCGACACAGCATCCGTCCGATCACTTTGACATGCCTTATCTGCGCGCCTTCGGCGTCTTCTCGACCCTGATCCTGTTCTTTGTCATCGGCGCGCCGTTGCAATGGCTTATCCTCAAGCTGTCGCTGCCGGGCCGGCACGTTCTACCATTGCTGTTCAACCGCATGCTACTCGGGTGTTTACGGATACGCGTGACGGTCCAGCGCGAAGCGCCGGCCAGTGAGGCGGCAAAGCTGCCGCAGCTTCTCGTCTCAAATCACGTGTCCTGGACCGACATTCCGGCGCTCGGAACCCTGCATCCGATTTCCTTTCTCGCCAAAAGAGAGGTCGGCACATGGCCGGTCATCGCGACGTTTGCCGAGTTACAAGGAACGATTTTCGTCGATCGTGTGAGCCGCAAATCGATCAAGGACGCCAACGCCGCCATGGCGCGGCGGATGCTGGAAGGCAGCTGGGTCGCGCTGTTTCCGGAAGGCACGACCAATGACGGCAGTGCGCTCGGGCATTTCCATTCTTCGCATTTCGCCGCGCCGCGCGAATTGTTGCAGGAAGCGCCCGATGTGGCGGCCGTTTGCGTGCAGCCGGTCGCGATCCGCTATTCCTCCGCGCATGCGGCCTGGCTCGGCGACGATCTGCTGCTGCCGCATGTGATGACTCTGGTGACGCGCGAACCCGTCACCTGTACGATCATACTTGGCAAGCCGATCCTTTTCGACCGGTCGAGCGATCGCAAAGCGGCTGCCCAGCAATGTACGGAGGCGATCGCCGCACTGCTGGCGCCCCCAGAGCCATTGTTGGATCTGCTGTGACCTTCTCCCTGTGGGAGAAGGTGGTCGGCGGAGCCGACCGGATGAGGGGTTACAATGACCGGATATTCGGGAAGACCGTAACCCCTCACCCGCCTCGCTATTGCGAGGCACCCTCTCCCACAGGGAGAGGGTCTTGATGGAGCCATTTCAGCGCACCGCGTCCGGCGCTGACACCGGTCGCAAACGACGCCTGCAAGAGATAGCCGCCGGTCGGTGCTTCCCAATCGAGCATTTCACCCGCAACGAAGACGCCGGGTTTTTCCTTGAGCATGAAATCGGCGTCGATGGCATCGAAGCGGACGCCGCCCGCCGTCGAGATCGCGCGGACAATCGGTGCGACGCTGGTCAGCCGGACTGGCACGGTGTTGATGCGCGCGGCAAGCACATCTCGCGCATGGACCGAGAGGCTTTCGTTCCGCAACAGCGCGCCTTCATAAAGAAGCCCAACGGCAACGGGCGGCAGTTTCAATGCCTTGCGCAGAAGCGTCGCGAGTGATGGCTTGCCGCTTTGCGCCGATCGGCTCAGCCGCGCGGCAATGTCCTCCGGCGTGAGATCCGGCCGCAGTGCGATGTGTGCGACGGCTTCGCCATGACTCAAAATCGCATCGCGCACATCGGCGGAGAGCGCATAGATCGCGGTGCCTTCGATCCCACTGTCCGTAACGACGGCCTCGCCGCGCACCGTGCGGCCGTTGAAGGAGAAGGCAGCGCCTTTGATTGGCTCTCCGGCAAAGCGCTCGCGAAATTTTTGCGACCAGCCGATGCCGAAGCCGCAATTCGACGGATGCAAGGGGGCCAATGCGATATCGGTTTCGGCGAGGATCTGCGTCCAGCCGCCATCCGAGCCGAGGCGGGGCCAGCTGGCGCCGCCGAGCGCCAATACGGTCGCATCGGCTTCAAAGCGGACGGTCCCCTCGGGCGTGTCGAATAGCAGGGCGCCATCGGTATCCCAGCCGGTCCAGCGATGGCGGGGTTGAAACGCGACATTCAAAGCCGCGAGGCGCCGCAGCCAGGCGCGCAGGAGCGGCGAGGCCTTGAAGGATTTCGGGAAGACGCGGCCGCTGGTGCCGACGAAACTCGCTTCGCCGAGCCCGTCGCACCATTCGCGCAAAGCCATGGGCGGAAAAGCTTCGATCGCTGGACGGAGGTGATCTGCCGCCGTGCCATAGCGGCTTAGGAAGGTTTCGAAGTCCTCGGAATGGGTGAGGTTCAGGCCGCCACGGCCGGCCAGAAGAAATTTGCGGCCGACCGATCCCATGGCGTCAAAGAGGCGCACATCGCAGCCGGCCTCGGCCAGAGTTTCGGCGGCGATCAGTCCGGCCGGACCGGCACCGATGACGGCGATTTTCGCAACTTTGTTCAATAGGGGTAATCGCTCGTGAGGCCTGATGCCGGACAGCGCATGTGTGTCCCCTATAAATAGAACTGGCTTATTCTGTCACGCCGCGTCTTGTGCGTCGCGCAAAGCTGGCGTGAAATCAAGAGCAAGCGGCGGCCGAATCGTCCGATTTGAGACACCGGCAACAGGCGCGCCCGTTTGCGGGGTTGGACTATTTGCGTTGATGAATTGGCACGCCCTCAGAAGACTCGCATGCACGTCTTCGCGGGAGCGCCGGAAGCTCTGCGGCGCTGTTGGTGAAACTGCCGTATCGCGATGATGCTGTATACCATCGCATCATCCCGGCGATTGCGCCGCTTGCGTTCATTTGACGCGAGCCATACCGCGCGAACAAGCGCCGGTACCTTGGATGCAGCCGCCTTCAAGGCTTGCGCGGGGAGGGGGCGTATGTTAGGTCACGCGCGCTTTCGGGGATGAAACTGAGCGCCGGTTCAGGCCCTTATCCTCGTTTCTCCGCAGCCTGCGCTTTTGGGTTTTGTCGCGATCGCACATGCCGATCTGAATCCTCAAGAAGCCAGGTATCGGGCTCTTGGATTCTTCGGTGATTTGAAGGTCGATTGCTTTGGCGCAGGAACTCAGCCACCAAACGAATATCGTCGCCGGTATGCCGGGCCGCTATGCGCAAGCGCTTTATGAGCTTGCGGATGAGCAGCGGGCGACGGACAAAGTTGCCGCCGATCTATCCACCTTTGCCGCGATGATCGCCGAAAGCCCGGATCTCCAGCGCTTCATCAAAAGCCCGGCGTTTTCTGCCGAGGAGCAGGTCAAGGCTCTTTCGGCGCTGCTCGATAAGGCGGGCATCACCGGGATTGCTGCCAATTTCTTCAAGCTCGTCGCGGCTAAGCGGCGGCTCTTCGCGATCAGCGACATGATCGCCGACTATCACAAGCTGCATGATTTCGAGAGGGGCCTCAGCCGCGCCAACATCACCGTCGCCGAGCCGCTGAAGGATGCGCATGTCGAAGCGCTGAAGGCGGCCTTGCTCGACATCACCCACGGCAAGACTGTCGAGATGAGCATCAAGGTCGATCCGTCGATCCTCGGCGGTCTCATCGTCCGGCTTGGCTCGCGCATGGTCGATGCCTCGCTGAAGACTAAACTGAATTCACTCCGCACACGTATGAAAGAGGTCGGTTGATGGATATCCGCGCCGCAGAAATTTCGGCCATCCTCAAGTCAGAGATCGCCAACTTCGGCAATGAGGCTGAGGTCACCGAGGTCGGGCAGGTTCTGTCCGTCGGCGACGGTATCGCCCGCGTCTATGGCCTCGACAATGTGCAGGCCGGCGAAATGGTCGAGTTCGAGAGCGGCGTGCGCGGCATGGCACTCAATCTCGAAATTGATAATGTCGGTATCGTTATCTTCGGTAGCGACCGCGAAATTGCAGAAGGCCAGACGGTCAAGCGCACCGGCGCGATCGTCGACGTGCCGGTCGGCAAGGAACTTCTCGGCCGTGTCGTCGACGCGCTCGGCAATCCAATCGACGGCAAGGGTCCGATCAATGCGACCCGCCGCGCCCGCGTCGACGTCAAGGC
>CAZXXA010000052.1:0-17756 GCA_964644615.1 uncultured Methylovirgula sp.
CGTCCCGAAGTGCGCTACGACGCCTCGCTCAACGGCACGACGCCCTTCGCCAATGTCACCAAATCCTCCGGCGTGACCCTCGCCAGCGACATCATTCTCAAATTCTAAGCAGGGGCTCTCTAACGAGAAAACGGCCGTCGCAGGCCGTACCGGTCGCACCAAAACGGCGCGCGAAGGGCGCGCTCACAATCGCCCACCGTGTGGAGGCGACGGCGTGGAACCTGAAGACTCCCGCCGAGAGAGGATAGACTCGCTCTCTGAGCGACGGGCAAAATCGTCCAAATCATTCCGTCTCGGTCAAAGGCGCAAAGCTTACGATCGCTAGTGAAATTGACGCAATCCGCTACATGTTGCTGCTCAATCTTAGATGCAAGAACTTAAGATGGAGCTCGACTATGTAGATCAGATCCATCGCTCTCGCGGCCGTCTTTAGCTTGGGACTGTTATATCCCATTTTCGCGGCCAACGCAGGGCACGACGCGAGCGTGGCTAACGGCCGGATGGGCTTTGGTCGTTTCAGCTGCGACGACGGCAGGGCATTCGCAAGCGGCGACGGCTACTCTCCGAGCGACTATGCCAATGTGGGCGCCGGCGCGGATATGTGCGATTGCAGCACGGGTTGGCGCGTCTGTCAGTCTTTCGGTGCCGGACATTGACAGGGATGATTTAAACTGCCGTTGCAACCTCAGCATCGCGGCACTGCAAGTGCTCAACGCCGCCAACATCCACGTGCAGGGCGCCACCGCGGGCTTGCCGACAGTGCACGGCCCAATGCCGCTGCCTTGACGACGGCTAGAACCACCGTGGGACACTGAACGCGATCCGTCCGACCATTACTGTTGCCGACCGATCGGCTGCGTAGCAGCGGATTTCGTTTGAGCACTCTGTGCCAGGCCGCCGCGCGCCGCGAGTTTACGCCTCACGATACAATGAAGACTGGCTCCTGATTGTAGAAGCCAGTCTTCGCATTCTTCAGATGCCGGTGTTTCCAGACAGACACCAGTATCTCTTGCCACACCTCCACCTGCATCTGCAGCTCAACTGCATCCCGTCGTCGCGCCGCAGGTGTCGCATTTCAAGCAGGTGCCGTTGCGCACGAGCGTGAAATTGTTGCACTCGGGGCAGGCTTCGCCCGTATAGCCTTTCATCCGTGCTTCATTGCGGCGTGAGGCAACGCTGGCCTCTGGGGCCGGCGACCAATCGAGGCTGCCGAGTTCGGATTCGACTTCGAATTCCACGTCCTTCTTCAGCGCCGTCGCGCCCTGCGTGCCTGCCGCCTGCGGCGCGCTCGATACGAGCATCAGCTTGTCGGTCGGCTTGCCGCGCACGAAGCCCGAGGAGACGAGCTTCGTCGCATTTGCGGCGCCGCCTTGCGGCGGCCGGCTCTGGCCTTCGCCCTTGCCGAGCACGTCGGGGCCGATATCGCTCGGATCGATATGCGCGAGATCGTTGCGGGCGAGATAGGAGATCGCCAGTTCGCGGAATACATAATCGAGAATGGAGGTCGCATTCTTGATCACGTCATTGCCCTGCACCAGGCCCGCCGGTTCGAAGCGGGTGAAGGTGAAGGCATCGACATATTCTTCCAGCGGCACGCCATATTGCAGGCCGACGGAGATCGCGATGGCGAAATTGTTCATCAGCGAACGGAAGGCAGCGCCTTCCTTGTGCATGTCGATGAAGATCTCGCCGAGACGTCCGTCGGCATATTCGCCGGTGCTCAGATAGACCTTATGGCCGCCGACGACCGCCTTCTGCGTATAGCCTTTGCGGCGATCGGGCAGGCGCTCGCGCTCTCTGGTGCGCTCGATCCGTTCGACGATGCGCTCGACGATCTTCTCGGCAACGACCGCGGCGCGCGCCGGCATGTTCTGCGCCATCAGCGTCTCGACCACTTCTTCGCCATCCTCGTCCTCATCGGCGATGAGCTGGCTGTTGAGCGGCTGCGACAGTTTCGAGCCGTCGCGATAGAGCGCATTGGCCTTCAGCGCGAGACGCCAGGACAGCATGTAAGCGTCCTTGCACTCCTCGATCGTCGCGTCGTTCGGCATATTGATTGTCTTCGAGATCGCGCCGGAGATGAAGGGCTGCGCTGCCGCCATCATGCGAATGTGGCTCTCGACCGAAAGATAGCGCTTGCCGGTCCGACCGCAGGGATTGGCGCAATCGAAGACGGCGTAGTGTTCAAGCTTCAGATGCGGCGCGCCTTCGACCGTCATGGCGCCGCAGACGTGGATGTTCGCCGCCTCGATCTCGGCCTTCGAGAAGCCGAGATAGGAGAGGAGGTCGAAGTTCGGATCGTCGAGCTTGTCCTCCGGCACTTTCAGCGCCTTGACGAGGAAGTCGGCGCCCAGCGTCCATTTGTTGAAGACGAATTTGATGTCGAAGGCGGACGCCAGCGACTTCTCCAGCGCTTCGAGCTTCTCGTCGGTGAAGCCGCGCGCTTTCAGGCTCGTGTGGTTGATGGCCGGCGCCTGGCGCAGCGAGGCATGGCCGACCGCATAGGCTTCGATCTCGGCGATCTCGGATTCGCGATAGCCGAGCGCCCGCAAGCCTTCCGGCACCGCGCGGTTGATGATCTTGAAATAGCCGCCGCCGGCGAGCTTCTTGAACTTCACGAGCGCGAAGTCGGGCTCAATGCCGGTCGTGTCGCAATCCATGACGAGACCGATCGTGCCGGTTGGCGCGACGACGGTCACCTGCGCATTGCGATAGCCGTGCAGTTCGCCAAGCGTCACCGCCTTGTCCCAGGCCGCAACCGCGTGCTGGGCAAGCGCCTGATCGGACAGCGCCGCGTGATCAAGCGGGACGGGGAGAATGGCGAGCTTCTCATAGCCCGACGCTTCACCGCGCGCCGCCCGGCGATGGTTGCGCATGATGCGCAGCATCGCTTCGCGATTCTCATTGAAGTGCATGAAGGTGCCACGCTCGGCCGCCATTTCGGCCGAAGTCGCATAGCAGATGCCGGTCATGATCGCCGACAGCGCGCCGCAGATGGCGCGGCCTTCATCCGAGTCATAGGCGATGCCCGACGACATCAGCAGGCCGCCGACATTCGCATAGCCGAGGCCGAGCGTGCGATATTCATAAGAGAGCTTAGCGATCTCCTTCGATGGGAATTGCGCCATCAAAACCGAGACTTCGAGGACGAGCGTCCACAGCCGCACCGCATGTTCGTAAGAGGCGATGTCGACGCGCTTCGTCCCCGCATCGTGGAACTGCAACAGATTCAGCGAGGCGAGATTGCAGGCCGTATCGTCGAGGAACATATATTCGGAGCAGGGATTCGACGCGACGATCGGACCAGCCGCCGGGCAGGTGTGCCAGTCGTTGATCGTCGTGTGATACTGCAGCCCCGGATCGGCCGAAGCCCACGCCGCATAGCCGATCTTATCCCACAGATCGCGCGCCTTCAGCGTCTTGTGCACCTTGCCATCGGTGCGGCGCGTCAGCCCCCAGTCGCCGCCGTCTTCGACAGCCTGTAAGAAGGCGTCGGTGACGCGCACGGAATTGTTGGAGTTCTGGCCCGAGACGGTGAGATAGGCCTCCGAATCCCAATCGGTCGTGAAGGTCTCGAAAGAGATGACGCTGTCGACGTCCTTATAGCCCTGGCGGGCGAATTGGATGATCTTGCGGATCATGCCGTCCGGCACGGCGGCGCGGCGGGCGAGCTTGATCTCTTTCTTCAGCGCCGGATTCATTTCCGGGTTGAAGCAATCATCGCCCGGGCCGGCGCAGTTGATGCAGGCGCGCAGGATCGCCTTCAGCGCCTTCTTCACGGTCTTCGAACCGGTGACGAGGGCGGCGACCTTCTCCTCTTCCTTCACCTTCCAATCTATATAGGCCTCGATATCGGGGTGATCGACATCGACGACGACCATCTTCGCGGCGCGCCGTGTCGTGCCGCCGGATTTGATCGCGCCCGCTGCGCGGTCGCCGATCTTGAGGAAGGACATCAGGCCGGAGGATTTGCCGCCGCCGGACAGCCGCTCATTCTCGCCGCGCAGCTTTGAGAAATTCGAGCCGGTGCCCGAGCCATATTTGAACAGGCGCGCTTCGCGCACCCAGAGATCCATGATGCCGCCTTCGTTGACGAGATCGTCGGCGACGGACTGGATGAAGCAGGCGTGCGGCTGCGGATGTTCGTAAGCCGACTTCGATTTGACGAGCTTGCCCGATTCGAAATCGACATAGAAATGGCCCTGGCTCGGCCCGTCGATGCCATAGGCCCAATAAAGCCCGGTGTTGAACCATTGCGGCGAATTGGGCGCCGCCATCTGCGCGGCGAGCATGTAGCGCAGCTCATCGTAGAAGGCCTGCGCGTCGCCTTCGCCGTCGAAATATTTGCCCTTCCAGCCCCAGTAGGTCCAGGTGCCGGCCAGGCGGTCGAAGACCTGCCGCGCCGACATTTCGGAGCCATAGCGCTCGGCCTTGGGCAGCGAATCAAGGGCGGCCTGATCGGCGACGCTGCGCCAGAGGAAGCTCGGGACGCTCGTCTCTTCGACCTTCTTCAGCTGCGTCGGGACGCCTGCCTTACGGAAATATTTCTGTGCGAGAACGTCGGCCGCGACCTGGCTCCAGCTCTCCGGCACTTCGATGCCGTCGAGAGAGAACACGAGCGAGCCGTCCGGATTGCGAATCTCGCTCCGCGTCGTGCGAAACGCGATCGCCTCATAGGGAGAATGACCCGCTTTGGTGTAGCGCCGTTCGATCCGCATCCTTGCCCGTCCTCATGCATCGCGGGACCCGCCCGCGGAGACCCGCCAATAGGGGTCTCTGTCCCGTTCCAACGCGCGCCAACACTGCTAAAGCCTGGCGCATTCCAACCGTGAGCTAAGCCGCAAAAGGGCTTGGCTCGGCAGGCATTTTCCCCGACCCTCCGGAGGTCATCCCCGCCGATTCGAATTATGACGCCATCCTGACCGACGTCAAGCTATTGCGTCATACGATCCATAGACTACAAAATCTTGTGCAAATGATGAATCTCTCAGCCGCGGTATTAAAATTTTTGCCCGACGGAGAGGGGCGTCACAAGACGGTCACGGCGAATTCACGAAACGATCCGCGCTATCCCCAGGCAGCCGTAAGCGTGACCATTCAAACTCTTGCCGGAAGCGACCATCTGAAGCCCGCAACGAGGCTGCGGATCGCTGGACATATCGCGCGCCTATCGCCATAGTCCCGGCCGCTGACCCGCCCGATTATCCCGGTCTAGGATTTCGCCGATGCTGCAATGGCTCGCCCGCTTCTTCACTTGGTGGAATGGCGCGACGCTCAACACGCGCTTCTACACAAGCCGCATGGGCGAATTGGTCGGCACCGATGAATATGGGAATTCCTACTACCGGACGCGAGGGGGACGCCTCGACCCGGCTCTCGGATTCGAGCGCCGTTGGGTGATATATGCCGGCGAAGCCGAAGGTTCGATGACGCCGCCCGGCTGGTATGGCTGGCTGCATCACACTGTGGATGTGCCGCCGACGAAAGAAATCTATAAGCCGCGCGACTGGGAACTGCCGCATCAGCCGAATCTCACCGGCACGCCGCTGGCGTGGCGTCCGCAAGGCTCGACCTTGGCTTCCGGCGTCCGGCCGCCGGCGACGGGCGATTACGAAGCCTGGGCGCCGTAAGAGCTTTTACGCAGCTATTTCTGAGGCTTTGAATCCTGCGCAAAACCCGCAGGAAAATGGCCCGTCGCGCGGTCTCTTTGTTCTGGCAGGATGCAATCATGGCGGCAGCTCCCGGTTCGGGAACAGAACGACAGCCTATCTCTACCAGACATCAAGCCCGCTTAGAGAGCGTTATCGCACAGCCGGCTAAGGCGCCGAGGGACCTTTGACGATGAGGCCGGCGTTCATCCTGACCGCACCCGAAGCGACAGCCGCCAATGCAGCCGGGTAAAGGATATGCTCTTGTACCAGCACGCGGGCGGCCAATGTGTCCGGCGTGTCGCCGTCGAGCACAGGCACGCTCGCTTGCGCGATGATCGGGCCGTCATCGAGCGCCGGCACGACAAAATGCACAGTGCAGCCGTGAATTTTTGCGCCATCGGCCAAAGCCCGCGCATGCGTATCGAGGCCGCGATAGGCGGGCAGGAGGGAGGGGTGAATATTGATCAGCCGGCCTTCCCAATGCTGCACGAAAGAAGCCGTCAGCACGCGCAGGAAACCGGCGAGGCAGATAAGCTCGATGCGGTGTAGATCGAGCAGGATCTGCATGGATTTCTCGAATTCGCCGCGGCCCGCGTAAATCTTGTGATCGACGACGGCCGTGGCGATGCCGGCTTCCTTGGCGAAGGCGATGCCGCCCGCATCGGTTCGATTTGAGAGAACGAGAACGATTTCCGCCGGATAGTCGGGGCTCTTGGCCGCTTCGACCAGCGCGCGCATGTTCGAGCCGCGGCCCGAAATCAAGACGGCTGTGCGCTTGCGTCCGCTCATAAGGCCAGCTTGCCTTTATAGGTCACGCGCGCGTCGCCCGCCGCGACGGTTTCACCAATACGGACCGGCGTTTCGCCCGCATCACGCAAGGCGCGCTCGGCTTCGTCCGCTTGCGTGCGATTGGCGATGACGATCATGCCGATGCCGCAATTGAAAGTCCGCAGCATTTCCGCCTCGGCGACGCGGCCGGTCTTGGCAAGCCAGGAAAAGACCGGCAGCACAGGAATCGCCGTCAGATCGAGCGCAACGCCGATGCCTTGCGGCAGAACGCGCGGAATATTGTCGGGGAAGCCGCCGCCGGTGATATGGGCGAGCGCCTTGATCGACGCGGTCGCGCGGATCGCCTTAAGGAGGCTTTTGACATAGATGCGCGTCGGCGTCAGCAGCGCCCGTGCGAGCGAATGCGCGGGCGCGAAAGGCGCCGCATCGGACAATGCGACGCCGGCATCGGCGATGATCTTACGCACCAGAGAAAAGCCGTTCGAATGCACGCCGGACGAGGGCAGGCCGAAGACGATATCGCCGACCGTCACATCAGCGCGTGGCAGCAATTGGTCGCGCTCAGCTGCGCCGACAGCGAAACCGGCAAGATCGTAATCTTTGCCGCTGTAGAGCCCCGGCATTTCGGCGGTCTCGCCGCCGATCAGCGCGGCGCCGGCCTCTTTGCAGCCGGCGGCGATGCCGGCGACAACGGCGGCGCCCATGGCCGGATCGAGTCGGCCCGTCGCGTAATAGTCGAGGAAGAAGAGCGGCTCCGCGCCTTGCACGACGAGATCGTTGACGCACATGGCGACGAGATCGATACCAATCGTGTCATGCAGGCCGCTGTCGATCGCCAGCTTGATCTTCGTGCCGACCCCGTCATTTGCGGCGACCAGAATAGGGTCCTTGAAACCGGCGGCTTTGAGATCGAAAAGCCCGCCAAAGCCGCCGATTTCCGCATCAGCACCCGGCCGCCGTGTCGCGCGCACGAGCGGCTTGATGGTCTCGACCATCTCATTGCCGGCATCGATGTTGACGCCGGCCTCGGCGTAGGTCAGTCCGTTTGAATCCGCCATCTACTCTGCCATCCTCGGGAGCACCAATCGGCCCTCGAAGGGGCCCTTCTCAAACCACGATTTCCGGAAATTCCGCGCGACCGCCAACCGGCTGTAGCTTTTCACATTTATCCTGGCAAGGCTGCTCCAATTGGCACCAATTGCCGGCTTGGCAGTTGGTGATTGTATGGAAGATCACGTAAGGTCTCGGCTGCCGTCTGTTTCGCGCGGCGCTGCCGCTGTCGAGCCCATGCCGCTGTTTTTTAAAAGCCTTCCCAATCTGATCACGCTCGCCAGGCTGGGGCTCGTCCCGGTGATCATAGCGATGATTTCGGGAGGCCACTGGCGGGGTGCCTGCCTTGTCTTCATCCTGGCCGCGGTGTCTGACGCCGTCGACGGCTGGCTGGCCAGAAGCTTCGATCTGCGCACCGAACTTGGCGCCTATCTCGATCCCGTCGCCGACAAAGCGCTGCTCGTCTCGATTTATGTCGCCCTGACGGTCGAGAACGTCCTTCCGGCGCCTTTGACCATCATCATTGTTACGCGCGATCTGATGATTATCGGCGCTGTCATGATTTCATGGTTGATGCACAAGCCGGTGGAAATCAAACCGCTGTGGATTTCCAAGCTGACGACGGCGGTACAGATCGGTCTCGCCGCCTCGCTGCTCGGCGCACGCGCCTTTTCGTTCAGCCTGGGCACATGGGTCCATATAGGAGCCTATGCTGTGGCGGCATTGACCCTCGCGTCGCTCGCAGCCTATCTGGCAGCTTGGGCGCGGCATATGAGTTTGTGAGGCCTGATGGGTCACAGCGGTACGATACGGACGGGATGGCACATCGTCTTTTGGCTTTGTGCGGCCATCTTGCTGTTCACTCTCATGTGGCTATGCTGGGCGATCCTGCCGCCCTTCATCGTCGCCATAGCCATCGGCTATCTGCTCGATCCAGTCGCTACCCGCCTGCAAAGCTTGGGGCTCAGCCGTCTGATGGCGACGCTGCTGATCCTGGTCGGCTTCGCGGTCATCGTGGCGCTGATCGGCGTTCTTGTCATTCCCGTCTTGGCGCATCAGCTGGTGAGCTTCATCAGCCAATTGCCGGATTTACTGAACAAGCTCGCTTCGCTGCTTCAGTCGATGATCGATTGGGTCGGCAATGGCTATCTCGCGCCGGTCCTGGAGCGTTTCGGCCTCAATCCTGCGAAGGCGGCCGGTGCCATCGGGAATCCGGGTGCGCTGGTCGGCGATGCGGCGCGCACTGCAGGGAGTTTTCTCAACTCGTTGCTGTCGCGCGGCATGGCGGTCGTCAGCCTGTTCTCGCTGCTCGTCGTCCTGCCCGTCGTCGCCTTTTACATGCTGCTCGACTGGAACAAGATGGTCACGACCATTGACAGTCTCATCCCGCTGCGGCACCGCGAGACGGCGCATCAGCTGGGGCGCGAGATCGACCATGCGATCGCCGGCTTTCTGCGCGGGCAGTCGCTTGTCTGCCTGTTTCTCGGGACATGGTACGGCTTGGGTCTGTCGCTGATCGGCCTGAACTACGGCCTGCTGATCGGCATCACCGGCGGATTTTTGAGCTTCATTCCCTACGCCGGATCGCTGACCGTGCTGATTGTCTCAGCGATCGTCGCCCTCGTGCAAGACTGGCCGCACTGGCATCTCTTCGTCCTAGCCATGATCGTCGTGCTGGTCGGTCAGTTTCTCGAGGCGAATATTTTGTCACCGAAGCTTGTGGGCGACAAAGTCGGTGTGCATCCCGTCTGGCTGATCTTTGCGCTGCTCGCTTTTGGCGAACTGATGGGCTTCATCGGCCTGCTTATTGCCGTGCCGCTGGCGGCAGCGACCGCCGTCATCTTGCGCTTTGCGATCAGGCGCTATCGGGCGAGCGAGTTCTATCTGGGCATGCCCGCTTGGCTTGCCGGAACGCCGCCGGAAGTCCTGGCGCCGAAGAAGCTCGAAGAAGATGTCTGATGGCTGGCGCCTCGTCGCAGCTCGTTCTTGATCTCGAACTGCCGCCGCATTTCGGCCGCGACGATTTTCTTGCTGCGCCGCCCAATGCGGCTGCCTTGCAGATGATCGAAGCCTGGCCGCGTTGGCCTGATCCGTTGCTGCTTTTGCTCGGACCGCGTGGAGCGGGGAAAAGCCATCTCGCGGCGATTTGGGCGACGCGTGCCGATGCGCAAGTGGTTTCGGCGCCCGCGCTTGCGACGGCCAGTCCCTTTGCTTTGGCCGAGCATCCCGCGCTTGTCATCGAAGATGCCGATGCGATCGGCGCGGCGGAGGCGGCGCTTTTTCACCTCATCAATCTCGCCCGCGAACGAAAGTCCGCGCTGCTTCTGACTGCGCAGCAGAGGCCCGAACTCTGGAGACTTAAAACAGCCGATCTGCTGTCGCGGCTGCGCCTTGCGCCTGCCGTCGAACTCGGTCAACCGGATGATGCGCTATTGACCGCGGTGCTCGTCAAACTTTTCAGCGACCGCCAGCTCATCGTCGATGCTGCTGTGATCGATTACGTTGCGCTCCACATTGATCGGTCGCTCGATCGTGCACGCCAGGTCGTGGTCTTGATTGATCGCGAAGCCTTGGCGCGCGGCCGCAAGGTGACACGTGCGACGGCGCGCGACGTCTTGCAGCGTCTGACGCATGACAATCTCGACGAAGACGGCGAGTCCGATGAAAATGTGTAAGCAATATCGACTTATTGAACGATCGAATAAAGCCTTATTTTGAGCTGATGCCGTGATGGTTGAAGTGTCGCATAAAGACGAAGAGCGGCGCGCCGAGCAGCATGCCAAAGGCAAGCTCACGGCCTGCGAGCGGCTGGAAATTTTGCTCGACGCGGACAGTTTCGACGCACTGATGCCGGCTAAAGACGGCGATGCGCTGGTCGCCGGTTCTGGACATGTGAATGGACGCCAGATCTTCGTCTATGCGCGGGATTTCACCGCGGATGGCGGCGTCATGTCCGCCGCCGATGCACACAAACTGCAGGCGCTCTTCGAGGCTGCCCTTGGGCAGCATGCCCCGATTGTTGGAATTTTCGACAGTTGCGGAATCGAGAACGATCCCAATGTGCTAACGGTGCTCGGCGGCGTGTTCCGGTCAGCCGCTTCCGCCTCCGGGGTCGTGCCGATGATTTCGCTGATTGCAGGGCCCTGCATCGGCGCCGATGCGATCCTCGCCAGTTTCAGCGATTTCACTTTCATGTCGCGCCCGGCGGCGTCGCTTTTTGTCACCGGTCCCGAAGTTGTGAAGACGCTGACGCGCGAGGATATGCAAGCCGATGAGCTCGGCGGCGCGCAGCTGCATGCAGAAACGAGCGGGATCGCCGATCGTGTTTACGACAACGACTTTGACGCGCTTCTGCAAATCCGTCGGCTGATCAATTTTCTGCCTGCGTGGGCGTCCGACTGGCAAAGCTTTGACGACCCGGCGCGGAGCGAAGCCGCGCTCGACAGCCTGGTGTCCGAAGTGCAGACACAGGTCTATGACATCAAGGAGCTCATCGGCAAAATTCTCGATGAGAATGATTTCGTCGAAATCAAAAATCATTATGCGCGCAATCTCGTCACCGGTTTCGGCCGTCTTGCGGGCCGTCCGGTCGGCGTGATCGCCAATCAGCCGTTTGTGCTGGCTGGCGTCTATGATTGCGCGGCTCTGGAGAAGGCAGCGCGCTTCGTCTCCATCTGCAACGCTTTCCAGTTGCCCATCGTCAGCCTCGTCGATGTGCCGGGCTTTCTACCCGGCCTGGCACAGGAGCAGGGCGGGATCGCGCGGCGTGCAGCAGAACTTATGCGCGCCTACGCAAGCGCGCGTGTGCCGAAGATCACTGTCGTGATCCGAAACGCCTTCGGGGCAGCCGCCGTGATTGCGCGATCGAAAGACCTCGGCGCGGATCGCGTTTTCGCCTGGCCATCGGCGCGCATTTGTCTTTCAGGTGAGGACATAACGGATCTGCAAAGCCTTCGGGCGCGCGGCGTGATCGATGCGATCATCGAACCGCGTGAGACGCGCCGCTATCTCATCGAAGCGCTTGCGCATGTGGCGTCAGCGTGCACCGGCTGATTTATCATCCTTGAGGATGTCGCGCCGCACACGCCAAGGCCTAAACAGCGGCTTCGAATTCACCGGCATGTTCGGCGGCATCACGCAGAAATTCTGATCCAAAATTCCGATCTTCCCGGGCGGTGGACGGCGCCCGTCCGCTTGCGTAGAAGCTAGGGTGATCGCAACGGTCGGCCAAGCTCGCCATGTTCAAGAAGATCCTGATCGCCAATCGCGGCGAGATCGCCTGCCGGATCATCAGGACGGCGCGGCGGATGGGCATTGCCTGCGTCGCTGTCCATTCGGAGGCCGACCGCCGCGCGTCCTTCGTAGCCATCGCGGATGAGGCTGTCGCGATTGGACCGGCACCCCCGGCAGAAAGCTATCTCGCGACCGACAAGATCATCGCGGCCTGCCTTGCCACGGGCGCCGAGGCCGTTCATCCCGGTTACGGATTTCTCTCAGAAAACGCCGGCTTTGCGGAGGCGGTCGCGACGGCGGGCCTCATTTTTATCGGTCCCAATCCCAAAGCCATCGCCCTGATGGGCGACAAGCTCGCCGCCAAGGCGCTGGCGCGGCGGGCGTGCGTGGCGGTGCTGCCAGACTCGTCCGATCCCATCGAAGACGCAGCGAGTGCGAAGAACGTTGCGGACGCGATCGGCTATCCCGTCATGCTGAAGCCTGCGGCTGGCGGCGGCGGCAAAGGCATGCGGATTGTTCGCGGCTCAAACGATCTGGAGCGGGATTTTGATGCCGCGCGGTCCGAGGCTGCTGCGGCCTTCGGCGATGATCGTCTCTTCATCGAGAAATTCATCGAGCATCCGCGCCATATCGAGGTGCAGATCCTCGGCGACCGGTTCGGCAATCTCATCCATCTTGGCGAGCGCGAATGTTCGATCCAGCGGCGCCATCAAAAGCTGATTGAAGAGACGCCGTCGCCGTTTGTCGACCCGGCGATGCGCGCGGCCATGACGGAGCAGGCGCTGAGCTTAGCGAAATCCGCCGATTATGACTCTGCTGGCACGGTCGAATTCCTGGTCGATTCGGTATGCCGTGCCTTCTATTTTCTCGAGATGAATACGCGGCTCCAGGTCGAGCACCCGGTGACGGAACTCGTGACTCGCCTCGATCTCGTCGAGGAAATGATCAAAGTGGCGGCGGGTGAGCGCCTCGCGCTGAGTCAGAAAGATATACAGTTCAAAGGCGCGGCGATTGAGACGCGCATCTGCGCGGAAGATCCGGCGCATGGCTTTGCGCCGTCGGTCGGTCGCATCACGACTTTGCGCCTGCCGCAAGAAGGCACACGCGGCGGCATCACAATCCGGCATGATATGGGCGTCGTCGAAGGCAGCGAGGTGACGCCGCATTATGATCCGATGATCGGTAAGCTGATCTGCCATGCAGGGGATCGTCCGTCGGCAATCGCCGCAATGGCGGATGCGCTCGATCAATGCGTCATTGACGGCATCTGCACAAATGTCGGCTTCCTTGCCGCATTGGTGCATAGCGAGCCGTTTCGGACTGGCGATCTTTCGACCGATTTCATCGCGCAGACCTATCCGCAGGGTTTTGCCGCGCGTCAGCCGGAGGATGGGGAACTTACGAATCTTGCCGTTGTCGCAGCATCGCTCGATCAGATCGTGCGGATGCGCCAGAAGGCGTGGGACGCGATGCCGGAGCATACGCGCTGCGTCTTCATCGGCGAGTGCCGTATCGATATGAGGTTTGGCGCCGAGGATGCTGCATTCCGTATCCGGCTTTCGAACATGGGCGAAATTCATCACTGCCAGACGCGCTGGCATCCTGGCCTGAAACTCTGGACCGGAACGATCGACAGCACGCCATTTTTTATGCAGGTTCGGCCGCATCTGCATCGCTTTTTCCTGCAGTGGCGCGGCATCGGCGTGAACGCGACCGTCAATAGCCCGCGAGAAGCCGAACTCGCTGCTTTGCTGCCGAAAACGGAACATGCGAAATCGGAGAAGTTTTTGCGCTCTCCGATGCCGGGGCTCCTCAAGCGGCTCGACGTTCGGCCGGGACAAAACCTCGCCGAAGGCGACATCATCGGTATTATCGAGGCGATGAAAATGGAAACCCAATTGCGCGCCGAGGCGGCGGGCATTGTGAAGGACATCTTCGTGGAAGCCGGCGCATCGCTCGCCGTCGACGAACCCATATTGGAGTTTGCCTGAGCTATGCCGCTGTATTTTGCCTATGGGTCCAATATGGATGGCGCCGCCATGCAGATGCAGTGTCCAAAGTCGCGGCCGCTCGGCCGGGCGCGCCTTGTCGGCCACCGCTTCGTCATCATGGGCTCGGGCTACGCCTCGGTGAAGCGTGATCCGCAGAAGACCGTGCATGGCGTGCTGTACGATCTGGCCTTCGCCGATATTCCAGCGCTCGACCGCTACGAGGAAATCAACCGCGGGCTTTATCGGAAAATCACCCAACCGGTCCTGCGAGAGACGGGCTGCCCGGTGCGGGCGATGGTCTATGTCGGGACATCGGCACAAGAGGGATTACCGCAAGGCGATTATCTCGATCGCATCATCGCCGCGGCGCGCGCTTGGGAACTGCCGGAAAACTATATAACGTCTCTGCAAGCGCTAACGGGCGCCGTCGTGCAGGAGATTTCGGGGCGGCGCGCCATCAAGCTCCAAGGCATCTAAATTGGGCATCTGAAGGGGCATTCGTGGCCGATCAATGTAAGACTGTCGCAGTCGCCAAAACGGTCGTGGATTTGCATAGGGCGGTTGCTCATTGGCGTGCGGACGGTGAGCAGGTCGCACTCGTCCCTACCATGGGCGCGCTGCATGACGGCCATCTCTCGCTCGTCGAGGCTGCGAGACGGCGCGCCGATCGCGTGGTCATGTCGATTTTCGTCAATCCGACGCAATTCGCGCCGAACGAGGATTTCTCCGCCTATCCGCGTCGTTTTGCGGAGGATCGGGAGAAATTTGCCAGTGCCGCGGGCGATCTCATTTTCGCGCCGGATGTCGCTGAGATGTATCCGGATGGCTTTGCGACGACCGTGTCTTTGACGGGGCCTGCGACGGTCGGGCTCGAAGACAAATTCCGGCCGACGCATTTTGCTGGCGTCGCGACGGTTGTCGCCAAATTGCTGCTGCAGGCGAAGGCCGATGTCGCGCTCTTCGGCGAGAAAGACTATCAGCAGCTGAAGGTCATCATGCGCATGGCGCGCGATCTCGACATCGAGACGAAGATCGTCGGCGTGCCGACGCTGCGCGAAGCCGACGGCTTAGCGATGTCATCGCGCAATCTTTATCTCTCGCCGGAAGAACGCGCGCAGGCGCCGCGGCTCTACGCCGCCTTGCAGAACTGCGCCGCGGCGTTGCGCAACGCGACCGATGTCAAGACGGGGCAGGCGGCAGCGCGTGACGCGCTGGAAGCGGCGGGTTTTCGCGTCGATTATGTCGAAGCGCGCCACGCCGAGACGCTGTCGCCCGTCGCGAGTCTTGCGGACGGTCCCGTGCGGCTGCTTGCAGCAGCGCGGCTCGGCAGGACGCGGCTCATCGATAATATTGCCGTTTGACCGCAGCGCTTGATACGCCGGCCAACGCTCAGTCGGTGGTTGCGACTGAATCCCGGCGCTTCAGAGCTTCAAGCGCTTCCTTCGGCAGCGGGTCGAGACCGTGCGAGTCATGCGACATTTGCGCATAGATCTTCCGCCGCATGCGCGGATCCCAGAATTTCGCAATGTGATCGGCGATGCTGGCGACCGCCGAATCATGCGGATTGCTGGCGAAGAATTTGCCGATCTGATTGGCCATATAGAAGAGCTTGTCGTCATGCGACATTGCGGGAAGTTCCACTCGCGATTTTGTCGGGATGGGTGAAGATATCGAAATCTTGGCGGCGGGCGACACCAATGAGCGTCATGCCGGCCTCGTCCGCCAACCTTATGGCCGCGGCGGTCGGAACCGAGATCGCCGCCAGGATGGGCGCGTTAAGCCGCGCGGCTTTCTGAATGAGTTCGATCGAGACGCGGCTCGTCATGACGATCAGGCCGGTTGACGCATCGCGGCCGGCGCGGACCATTGCGCCAGCGAGCTTATCGAGCGCATTGTGACGGCCGACGTCTTCACGCAGCATGACGAGACCTTCCGCTTCCGTCCAGAAGGCTGCCGCATGCACGGCATGGGTCGCGTCATTGAGCTTCTGCGCGGGATCGAGCGACGCCATGGCTGCAACGATCGTCTGCGGCGCAAGCCGCCAGGAAGGTTTGGTGACATGGGGCAGGGGCCGCATGGCGGCTTCTAAGCTCTCGACGCCGCAGAGACCGCAGCCCGTGGGGCCTGCCATGCTGCGCTTGCGGCCGACATAGGCCTTGCCGCGCGCCTCGCTGAGCCAGACGCGCACTTCGACGCCGAGCGGCGTGGTGATCACGTCGAGGCTGTCGATCTCGCAGGCATCTTCGATCACCCCTTCAGTGAGCGAAAAGCCAAGCGCAAAGTCTTCGAGATCGCTCGGCGTCGCCATCATGACCGCATGGGTCGACCCATTGAAGGTCAGTGCGATCGCCGTTTCTTCCGGCACGCAGCGCGTGGTTTGACTGGCCAGCGCGCCGCGTTGCGCGATGCAGTCTGCATCGACGGTCGGAGATGGAAGCGGAAGACCCGCTTCCAAATCGTCGTCGGCGCCGGTCATTCTGCCGCTTCGACAGTTCCGGCGATACGGCGGCTCTGTTCGGAAAGCTCCCGATACTGTTCCTGCCAATCGCTCGGACCATTCGAGGTCGAGATCTGCACGGCCGTGACCTTATATTCGGGGCAGTTGGTCGCCCAATCCGAATAGTCGGTCGTCACCACATTCGCTTGCGTCGAGGGGTGATGGAAGGTCGTGTAGACAACGCCTGGCGCGACGCGGTCGGTGACCTTGGCGCGCAAGGTCGTCTCGCCGGTGCGGCTCTGCACCTTCACCCAATCGCGATCGCGGACGCCGCGCTGTTCGGCGTCGTGCGGATGGATTTCGAGGACGTCCTCTTCGTGCCACATCGAATTGTCGGTGCGGCGGGTCTGCGCGCCGACATTGTACTGGCTGAGGATACGCCCGGTGGTGAGCAGGAGCGGGAAGCGCGGTCCAGTCTTCTCGTCCGTCGGCACATATTCGGTGACGATGAACTTGCCCTTGCCGCGGGCAAACTGGCCGATGTGCATGATCGGCGTGCCTTCCGGCGCCTTGTCGTTGCACGGCCACTGCACGGAGCCGACCTCGTCGAGGTGCTTGAAGGAGACATTGGCGAAACCGGGCGTCGTCGCCGCGATCTCGTCCATGATCTCGCTCGGATGCTTGTAGTTCATCTTATAGCCGAGGGCTTCCGACAGCATCATGGTGATTTCCCAATCACCATAGCCGTTCTTTGGCGCCATCACCTTGCGGACGAGCTGCACACGGCGCTCGGCATTGGTGAAGGTTCCGTCCTTCTCGAGGAATGTCGAACCCGGCAAGAAGACATGCGCGTAATGTGAGGTCTCGTTCAGGAAGAGGTCCTGCACGATGACGCATTCCATAGCCGCGAGGCCGGCCGACATATGCTTGGTGTCGGGATCCGACTGCAGAATGTCTTCGCCCTGGACATAGAGGCCCTTGAAGGTCCCTTCGACAGCCGCATCGATCATGTTCGGGATGCGCAGGCCCGGCTCCTTTTCGAGCGGCACCTTCCAGACGTCTTCGAACATCTTGCGGGTCTTGTCGTCGGAGACGTGGCGGTACTGCGTGAATTCGTGCGGGAAGGAGCCCATGTCGCAGGAGCCCTGGACGTTGTTCTGTCCGCGCAGCGGATTGACGCCCACGCCTCTGCGGCCGATGTTGCCGGTCGCCATAGCGAGATTGGCGATGGCGATGACCGTCGTCGTGCCCTGGCTGTGCTCGGTGACGCCGAGGCCATAATAGATCGCGCCATTACCGCCGGTCGCATAAAGCCGCGCCGCTGCGCGGATCTGCTCGGCCGGAACCCCGGTGAGCTTGGCGACCTCCTCCGGGCTGTTGCGGGGCTCGGAGACGAAGCTCGCCCAGTCGGAGAACTCGTCCCAATCGCAGCGCTCGCGCACGAATTGTTCATTGACGAGACCCTCGGTGACGATGACATGCGCCAGCGCGTCGAGCATGGCGACATTGGTGCCGGGCTTGAGCGGCAGATGATAATCGGCCTGTATATGCGGGCTGCGGACGAGATCGATGAGTCGCTGTTCGATGACGATCAGGTTGGCGCCC
>CAZXXA010000053.1:0-16839 GCA_964644615.1 uncultured Methylovirgula sp.
TCAAACGTGGCGACCAGTTCACCATGCCCTGGCCGAAACCCGTGGGCTATTGACCGGCTCAGAAACGAGTCATCCCCCAAACTTCCGCTGGCGCTGCAAAAAGCGGTGCCAGCGGACTCTTCTTCCGGAGGGCATGCCTTGCGTTGGGACATTCTACTGCTGGCCTGCGCCGCGCTTATTTATTTGATGCGCCGCTACAAGCGTGACCAAGCGCGCATGCGCAGATTCCGCAGCGAATTCTTCGCCGATTGCATACATATTCTAGGACATTCCAAGATCACGCAGGACGATCTCCTGTTTCCGATCCTCTCTGGGCGCTATCAGGGTTTTGACGTCAAGTTGGAGCCGATCCTCGATGACATGACGGTTCGCAAACTGCCGTCGCTGTGGCTCAGAGTGAGTCTCTATGCACCGGTCCGCTACGCAGGTGTCTTCGATTTTCTCGTCCGGCCGCGCGGCAATGAATTTTATTCGCCGGCTTTCGAATTCGCGTCGGAATTGCGACCGCCGTCCGGCTGGCCCGAAGACGCAATAATCCGCAGCGATGATCCATCGCAGATGCCACCCGCCGAGACGCTTGCGCCGCATCTCCACCTCTTCGAAGATTTGAAGATGAAGGAGCTGCTGGTCGCTGAAGGCGGCGTTCGCCTTGTCTATCAATTCGATCAGGCCGAACGGGCGGAATATTCCGTGCTGCGGCAAAGCAATTTCGTCAAATCGCGGCTGAGCCCCGATCTTACGCGCCGGCTTCTCGACGCTGCGGCATCGGTCTATCAGTCCGTGGCCGCGGTTCCGAGTGGAGCCGAGCCGCAGCAGGAGGAGGCGGGGTCAGCGATATCGGTGCAGGAGGTGCTGGTATGAACCCAACTCAAAGAGCACCGATCCATCCTTATTGGGTGCTTCTCGCAGCGATTTTGCTGCCGGGCGCCGGCCATGTTCTGATGGGCGTGCCCAGGCGTGGCCTTACCATGCAAATGTTCATGATCGCGCTCGGCTGGATCACGTGGCATCTGACGACCCCGCATCAGAGCCTTATTGGACGCCTGGCCGGCGGCTTCTTCATTTATGCGATATCTGTGTTGGATGCCTACCGCATCGCGCGTTTTACCTACGCCAGATATCAAAACAAAGCATAGGCGACGCGTCGAGGAAAATGCGACGTTCGCTTCGGCAAGCGAGCTCGCAAATTCCTTGCGCCGTGCGACGGCCGCGCATGGCAAGCATGAAAGGCGGATCGGCCAGGCAGACGCAAACCGGCCGGACTGGTACGCCGACTACATCCTGCGTGAGCAGACCGGCAAGGACCTGCCGTCATGAACAGTCATTGAGCAGCAATTGGAAGCCATGCAAACCGTCTGAGGGGGCGCGCCTCACGATTATGGCACTAGTGCAGATGCTTCAGCTTGTCGGGATTACGCATCACATAGATCGCGACGATCTTGCCGTCCTCGATGTCGAGTGCGGTTGTCTGGAGTTCGCCGTCGGCCTCGCGCGTCACGAAGCCGGGCAGGCCGCTGATAAAGCCGACACGAATGAGTTCGGACGGGTTCTGTGCGAACAGCGCCGCCAGCGCTCGGTGTACTTTCATCACGTCGCTGACGCCGAAAAGCGGCCGCAGAGCCGCGGGCCGTTTGCCGCCGCCATCCGAATGGAGGCTGACATCGGCGGCCAGCATCTCGGCGAGCGCTCCCAGGTCGCCGCTGCGTGACGCGGTGAAGAAGGCATTGGCGATTTCGAGTCCGCGTTGCTTTTCCACATGGAAGCGCGGACGTGCCTCGCGGACATGAATGCGGGCGCGCGCGGCGAGTTGGCGGCACGCGGCGGGATCGCGCTCGATCGCTGCAGCGACTTCCTCGAAGCTGAGGCCGAATACATCATGCAGCAGGAAGGCCGCGCGTTGGAGCGGGGAGAGACGTTCAAGCGCCAGCATCAGCGGCAGGGTGACATCCTCATCCTCCCCCTCCGCGACGATCGGGTCGGGAAGCCAGGGGCCGATATAGGTCTCGCGCTGATGGCGCGCCGACTTGAGTTGATCGAGACAGAGTCGCGTCACTGTCCGGCGCAGATATGCCTCGGGCTCGCGCACATCCGCGCGGTCGGCCTTCATCCAGCGGATGAAGGCCTCCTGCACCACGTCCTCGGCGTCCGCAACCGAGCCGAGCATGCGATAGGCCACGCGGATGAAGCGACGGCGCAAGGGATCAAAGCTTGCAGCCGCGTCCTCTTGGCTCGTGTTCTCTTGGTTCGCGTCCTCCTGGCCCGCTTCGGTCATCAGGCGACCGCCTTCTGCAACGCCTTGGCGGCTTCCGGTTCGACCCAGAGGCCGAAGCCGACTGCGAGGCGGTTCCAGCCGTTGATGATATTGATCATCAAGGTGAGCTTCACCTGTTCCTCCTCGGTAAAGTGGGCCTTGAGCGCCTCATAGGCGGCCTCCTTGTGCTCATGCCCTTCGGAAAGCCGCGTCAGCGCCTCCGTCCAGTCGAGGGCTGCCCGCTCACGATCCGTATAGCAGGGCGCCTCGCGCCAAGCCGACAGCAGATAGATGCGTTGCTCCGTTTCGCCTTTCGTGCGCGCATCGGTGGTATGCATGTTGATGCAGTTGGCGCAGCCGTTGATCTGCGAGGCGCGAATCTCCACGAGCGCCTTGAGGCTGGGCTCGAGGCTGGCCGCGATAGCCATTGAGGTGCCCATCCAGCTCTTAACGAGCTGAGGCGCGGCAGCAAAAAGATCGAGTTTAGCAGTCATGGTTCCAGTCCCCTTTCGTTGGTTCCGGAATGACATGACGAGCGAACATTGGCGCGTGTGACATGCGCAGAAAAAAACTGAAAGCTGAGATGTGAGTGACGTGCCCCGCGACCAACGCGCGTCACAATCAATCTGTGCAGCAGCCTTCGTGCAACGGCTTGCTTGACGCAAACTCTTGCTCTCGCGAGAGCAAAATCGACATTCGTTTATACTTATTCAAATTACGATATTACATTCAATTGGTTGCAAGTATCTTCGACTCGTGCCTGAATACTAAACGTCCAAGCAGGATTTCTAATCTAGGAGTCGGACTGGTGGACGAGTTGAATGGGCGCATGGTCGCTTCGCAAGTTTTGCTCATGGGGATCATCGCCCGCGTCGCGAACGAGTCGCGCGATCCTTTGCGCTTTCTGAGCGACTTCCGGGACGAGGTCCGCGCCGTCGTCAGCCAAATCCGAATCTCGGGACCGCTGGACGCCGCCAGCGTTCGGCAGACCGCGCAGGACACAGTCGACGAGCTGTTTTCCCTCATGAAGGCGCCAAGCATCCCGGATGAAGTCGCCGGAGAATGAACTGAAGAAAGATTTCGGGGTGCGACATACAGTAACACGCACCCGTCTGATCAGACGGCACAAATAAGCGGCGCCGACGCGCCGCAAGTTTTGAATACAAGCGGGGGCTTGAAGATGAGCAATGTTGTAGTTCCGGCGACTCTCGGTTTGGGTCTTCGGGATCGTCCTTTGAGCGGAAAGCGCAGTGAGGCTGGCTAAGGGTTGACAGCCGCCTGCGTGATCGCGGCGAGCTCATTCACCAATGCCGAAGCGCAACAGGCATCTCCGCCGCCTGCGCAAGGTGCCTCGTCCTCGACTCTGCCGCCTGTGACCGTCGAAGCGCCGCAGAAAAAAACCCGGCGCATCATCGCTTCGAAGCCGACGCAGGCACAACTCAGGGCGCGCGCAGCGCTTCGCCGCAAGCAGCGTCAAGCGGCGACGCAACGGGCGACGCCGAGCCCGGGCCCATCGACGTCTTTGCCGATCATGGCGCAGGTGTCGGCTGACGCCGATCCTTATGCCAATCCAGCGGCGCCTTATCAGGCCACGCGGCTGTCATCGAGCAAGTTCAGCGAGCCGATCGCCGATACGCCGCGCAGCATCACCGTCCTGACGAAAGAAGTGCTGGAGGATCAAAACGCGACATCACTGCGCGACATCGGCCGCACGACGGCCGGCGTGACCCTCGGCAGCGGCGAGGGCGGCAACGCGTTCGGCGATCGCTTCTTCATCCGCGGCTTCGATGCGCGCAATGATATCTTCGTCGATGGCGTGCGCGATCCGGGTGTCAGCATCCGCGAGAATTTCTTCACTGAGCAAGTCGAAATCATGCGCGGTCCAGCCTCGTCGCTGGCTGGCCGCGGTACGACCGGCGGCGCCATCAACATTGTGACCAAACAGGCCGGCTTCCGCGATTTCTATAACGCTGAATCGACGCTCGGCAGCGATCAGACGCGGCGCCTGACGCTCGATGTCAACAAAGCGATCAGTCCCGTCCTGGCGGTACGGCTCGATGGCATGATCCAAGGTGCAAATGTCGCGGGGCGTGACTTCACGACCGACAAGCGCAACGGCCTTGCCGGCGCCGCGACCTTCCAGCCAACGCCGAACTTCGTCGTAAAGGCGGATTATTCGCACACTTATCTTTACGGCCTGCCGGATTTCGGCGTGCCTTACGACACGGCCGCGCACGGTCCGGTCACGAGTGTCGGAGTCGTGCCGCGCAACACCTATTACGGCATCATCAACCGCGACTTCACCAAGACGACCCAGAACATCGGCACTTTGGATGCGCAATATACCGTCGCTTCCTGGCTGACGCTGGAAAACAAATTTCGGCAGGGATACTCCATCCTCAATTATATCGGCACGATTCCGGAGAATCCGAGCGCAACGGGTGCGACGGCGCCATTTGCAAGCACGCCGACCTTCTTCTCCGGTTTTGTTCAGCTCAACGCACAAAGCCGCTATGAAACCGTCAACGTGCTGGAAGATCAGCCGCAGGCGACATTCAAATTCAACACGGGGCCTGTCGAACATACGACAATTCTGGGCGGCGAATTTTCCGGCCAGCGCGTGAGCAGCAACACCTATCAGGGGCTAACGTCGGAACTCGCGACCGGGCCCGCGGCCTTTGCTTCGAGCGGTGCGCCGATCGTCAGTGTCTACAAGCCGATAAATTACCTCGCGGTCCTTGGCGCGCCGGTTTTGACCGGAAATCCGCAAATTTATCATGTCAACACCAACGCGGCTTATCTGCTCGAAACCGCGAATTGGAGGGACAAGGTTGTCTTCAACGCCGGCGTCCGCTTCGACGACTACCACATCACCTCGTCCAACAATACGGCCTCTGTCTCGGCCGACGACGGCATCGTGAGCTACAATTTCGGCCTCGTGTACAAGCCGATCCCGATCGCAAGCCTCTACGCCGCCTATGCGACAGCGGCCGAACCGGTCGGCGACGAACTCGATGCGTCAGCGAGCGCCTATGGCGGTCTCGCGCCGGGCCAACCGCCCAGCCAAATCTTCGGACCGCAGCGCAGCCAAGCGGTCGAAATCGGCAATAAATGGGAACTCTTTGACAAGCGTATGCTCGTCACGGGCGCGCTGTTCCAGACGAACGTCGAAAATGCGCGCGAAACCGCGCCTGCTGGTTTGCCTGGTTATACGTCGGGTCAGATCGTTGCCGGTGCTTCCTATAAAGTTCAGGGCATCGACCTGGAGGCTGCGGGCAAGATCACTGACAAGTGGAGCTTGATGGGCGGCCTCGTCCTCATGAAGTCGGAAGTTACGAACTCGATCGTGCCGACCAATATCGGTCTCGAACTCGCAAATGTGGCCCACCAGTCCTTCAATGTTCTGTCGAAATATGAAGTGACGCCGTGGCTCGAATTCGGCGGGCAGGCCATCTATGATTCCAAAATCCTCGGCGGTTCGCTGCTCGCAGCCAATGGCGGCGTTGCCTATCCCAATCCGCCGAATCCGACGGTGCTTCCGGCGCATTGGCGCTTCGACACCTTCGTCGAAGCGAAGGTTGCGCCCTACACGACGCTGAAGCTCTACGTCCAAAACCTGTTCAACAGGACGTATTACGATTCCATCTATCAAAGCAGTCAGCCGTTCATCCGCGTCGCACCGGGCCGCACGGTTTCGCTGATCGCGACGGCGAAATTCTAAAGCCAGTCATATGTTGATCTGCGTACCCGATGTTCTGAGCAAAGATGATGTGGCGGAATTCCGCCGCATCATGGATTCGTCTGGCTGGAAGACGGGCGTTCGACGGCCGGCTCCCAATCGGCGCTCGTCAAACAGAACGAACAACTTCCGCCAAACGGCGAGGCTGCCCGTAAATTGGGCGCGCGCATCGTCGCCGCGCTGACGACCAATCCGCTGTTCGTTTCGGCGACGATTCCCCTGCATATATTTCCGCCGCTGTTTAATCGTTACGGCATCGGTCAATATTTTGGGGAGCACGTCGATAATTCGATCCGCGGCGATCACGCGACGGGTCTACGCATCCGCACCGACATCTCAGCTACGCTTTTCCTATCAGAGCCGGATGAATATGACGGCGGCGAATTGATCATCGAGGATCACAATGGCTCGCAGGAAATCAAGCTTCCGGCGGGACATATCGTCCTTTATCCGTCGCTCAGCCTTCATACGGTAACACCCATCACACGTGGCACGCGCGTGGCGTCCTTCTTTTGGCTGCAGAGCATGATCCGGGATCCACATGCGCGGAGTCTGATCTTTGATCTGGATACGACGATTCAAACCCTGGTCGAACGCATCGGCAGAAACGATCCGGTGGTCCGTAGGCTGACGAACCTCTATTATAACCTCATTCGTTACTGGGCAGAGCTGTGAAACATTTGTCTTTGCGTCGCATATTCGCTGGTGCCATAGCGCTTTGCGCAGCGCTCTTTTTCGCGCCGGATGTGAACGCGCAAGGCGCAGCTTCTGCAACGGCAGCACCCGCTGCGACGACCGCCGCTTCGCAAGCGCTTGCAAAGCCGGCGCCGCAAACACCGTCTCCTTCGGCGACAATTGCTGCACCCGCCGCGACGGTTGCTGCGCCTCCGGCGACCAACGCGGCGCCCCAAACTCCAACGGCTGTACCAGCTCCGTCATCTCAACAAAGTGCGGCGTCGAACCCTATCATTCCGCACGAACTGTCCGTGTGGTCGATGTTCATGTCCGCGGACATCATCGTGAAAGCGGTGATGGGCGGATTGGCTTTTGGCTCGCTGGTGACATGGACGGTTTTCCTCGCCAAATCCGTCGAGCTCAGTTACCTCCGCCAGCAGACGAAAACATCTCTTGCGCGCATCAGACAAGCGACGACCCTGGCAGAGGCGCGATTGGCGCTGGGAAAAAATCAGAGCGTGCTGTCGACCATGCTGGCGGCCGCGGCGCATGAACTCAGAATTGCGACGGATTTCTCGGGCGACCGCGGCATCACGGAGCGCGTCTCATCGCTTTTGTCGGAGATCACGCGTGCGGATGCCCGCATGACACGGCGCGGCACTGGCCTGCTAGCGACGATCGGCGCGACAGCGCCCTTCGTCGGTCTGTTTGGCACAGTTTGGGGCATTATGAATAGCTTCATCGGGATTTCGAAGGCGCAAACGACGAATCTCGCCGTTGTTGCGCCAGGCATCGCAGAAGCACTGCTCGCGACCGCCATCGGGCTCGTCACCGCAATTCCTGCGGTCATCATCTACAATCACTTCAGCCGTGCCACCAAAGCCTATCTCGAACTCGTCAGCCGCGCGTCGGGCGCAACCATGCGGCTGCTGTCCCGAGACCTCGATCGCAGAGAGGGCGGCGCAATCATTCGCGCCGCGGAATAGACATGGCCATTTCCGTCACCGAATCTGACCTCGACGAGGATTTTGAGGAAGCCCATGAGATCAATGTGACGCCGTTCATTGATGTCATGCTGGTCTTGCTGATCATCTTCATGGTCGCCGCGCCTTTGTCGACCGTGGATCTACCGGTCGATCTGCCGACATCGACGGCCATACCCGAGAAGAAGCCGGATAAGCCCACCTACATAACCATCAAAGCGGATCTCAGCCTCGCTCTCGGCGAGAATCCGATCAAACGGCAGGATCTGATCGTTTCTCTAGATAACGCCTTGAATACGGTCAAGGATCATAGGCTGTTTCTGCGTGCCGACCGCAGCGTGCCTTACGGGCAAATGATGGATGTGCTCGAAATTTTGCGCAAAGCGGGATATTTGAAAGTATCGCTGGTCGCGCTCGAAGGTGTTCCGGATGTCTCTTCAAACTCTGCTGGTCCAGCGGCACCCGCCAAGTAAAGCCTCCAATAGATTTACCGAAGAATTTGCAGCGCCCGATCCCGCGGCCTCAATGGAATCGGCGGCGTCGGAGGGCGCCGCGCCGCCTGTCTCCGTTACGGCGCCAATCGCCGAGCATTCCACTGCGCCTGTCCCAGGCACCGGTCAAAGCAATCAGCACGTGAAGGTCACTTGGGAGAAGGAACTCGCGTTGCATATGGATCGGCATAAGCGCTATCCGCCGAATGGGAAGCGCCGCAATGTCGAAGTCATCGTGAGCTTCACCATCGATCGTCTGGGGCATGTGCTCTCCGCGACTGTTGTTAGCGGCACTGGCGATCCGGCTTTCAATGCCGCCGCCATCAAAATGGTGCAGCGGTCCGATCCGGTCCCGCCACCGCCACCGGCTGTGGCGGACGAGGGCCTGACCTTCACCTTGCCAGTCATCTTCCATACAAAGAGCCGTTCATAAGGCGTACAGCACGGGCCTGTCTGAATGACGGCCCAAGGTGCGCGTGCGCTCGCCATATTCGATTGTCTGAACAAAAGCGAGCTTACCTTGCGCAAGGCGATCACGGTCAAATTGCCAAACCAAAGGAACGCAAGTGCGTCCGAAGCGTTGCTATTTGGCATCCTTAGTCCTTGAGAGGGAGGATATGCCATGAAAGCAGGACAGATTGGTTTATGTGGCGCTGTCGCATTCGGCCTGTTGTCGGCTACGGCGGCCTGGGGTGCTCCCAGCGGGTTACCCAACCACGCACGCGCCTTTGTGGCGCAAGATACAAAAGCCACCATGCCGCCCAAAGAGAAGCGACATCATCATCCTGCGGTTGTGATTCACAGAAAGCATCACCCGCACCCGATGATGAAGAAAAAACCAGCTTCGACGACGGGCGAACACCCGACGACCCCCAAGTAGCATATTTGCGACGGGCGCTTCCTTCCACCGAGGCGCCCAAGCGCCATTTGCGCGTTTGGGATTATCTCGTTTGCGAAGCAACAACTGCAGATAACAGGAGACTATTAACTCCTGTGTTAATCTTTTGGTAACTTTACGATCCGTTAATCAGGCTGATTTTTATGGGAATCAGCCGTCTTGTCCACGATCGACCAGCGCCAGCACAATTTTCATTTTCGCGGGCGCTCGTTCATTGCCTTTGCTCTTTCGCCCGAGCCGCCGATTGCCGATTGGCTGGTCGCCCTCGGCGAATGGACGGCCAAATCTCCTGGCTTTTTCCTCGGCCGGCCCGTTGTGCTCGACCTCGCGACGGTGACGCTCAGCGAATATGCGATCGCGCATCTGATCGACCAATTGGCGGAACGCGGCATCAGGATCATGGGCCTGACCGGCATCAGTCCCGCAACGGCAAGCGAAAAACTGCCACCTGTTCTCAACGCCGGTTGGGCGAGCGAAAGGGCGGTGAGCGTCGAACCGCAAGCGGTTGAACCGGCGCCGGCGGCAGAGCCAGCGCAAAAGGAACCAGCCTCGCTGTTGCTCAACGAACCGGTCCGCTCCGGGCAATCGGTGCATTTTCCTTTCGGCGATGTGACGATTCTGGGCTCGGTTGCGTCCGGCGCCGAAATCGTCGCGGGCGGCTCCATTCATATCTACGGAACGCTGCGCGGAACAGCCATGGCGGGCTCGTGCGGCGACGAACGTGCACGCATCTTCTGCAGCAAGAATGAAGCCGAATTGATCGCGATCAACGGCTATTATCAGACAGCCGAAGACATGTCCGCTGAGTTGCGGAGCCGGCCGGCACAGGCCTGGCTGGAAAGCACTAAAGTGATGATTGCAACGCTGGTTTGAAACGATACGAGGGGGAATTCGATGGCCAAAGTCGTCGTCATCACATCCGGCAAAGGCGGTGTCGGGAAGACAACATCAACAGCCGCACTCGGAGCCGCGCTGGCACAAAGCGGCCAGAAAGTGGTGGTCGTCGATTTCGATGTCGGCTTACGTAACCTCGATCTCCTCATGGGAGCCGAGCGCCGCGTCGTCTACGATCTCGTCAATGTCACGCAAGGCATCGCCAAGCTGCCGCAGGCGCTGATCCGCGACAAACGGCTGGAAAATCTCTATCTGCTGCCTGCCTCGCAAACCCGCGATAAGGATGCTTTGACGGAGGAGGGCGTGGCGCAGGTCATCACGGAGCTGCGCTCCTGGTTCGACTGGGTGATTTGCGACAGCCCGGCAGGCATTGAACGCGGCGCGACGCTCGCCATGCGCTTTGCGGACGCGGCCGTCGTCGTCACAAATCCGGAAGTCTCCTCGGTTCGCGACTCCGATCGCATCATCGGGCTTCTCGATTCGAAGACGAAAAAGGCCGAAAATGGCGAGCGGATCGAGAAGCATCTTCTCGTCACGCGATTCAATCCGGCCCGCGCGGCGACGGGCGAAATGCTGAGCATCGACGATGTGCTCGAAATTCTGGCAACGCCGCTGTTGGGGATCGTTCCGGAAAGCCAGGAAGTGCTGCGGGCCTCCAATTTGGGAACGCCCGTCACCCTCAGCAATGTGGAAAGCGCACCGGCCCGCGCCTATATGGCCGCGGCGAAGCGGCTCATGGGCGAGACCGTGCCGATGACGATTCCAAGCGATAAAAAAGGCATTCTCGACAAACTCTTCGGACGGAGAGCCGCATGAGCCTGTTTGGATTATTCGGACAACGCCGGTCAGCCCCCGTCGCGCGCGAGCGTTTGCAAATTCTCCTTGCGCATGAGCGCAGCCTCTGCGGCGGCCAAAACGACTTGCTGTCGATCCTGCGCGAAGAGATCCTCGGCGTGATTGCGAAACACGTCAAAGTTGAACGCGACAATGTCGTCGTCAAAATGGATCGCGGCGATACTGTTTCGATGCTGGAGATCGATGTCGAGATTCCCAATTCGGCGAATCTTTCGCTCGCCGTGCCGGCATGACGCTGGCTTCAGCCCCTGGACAGCCCCTGGTGCGGATTATATATGACCGATCGTCTTATCGGTTCTAGGGAATGGCGCGGCCAAATCTCAAAGAGAAAATTCTCGACGCGGCGCTCGATCGGCTGACCGCGAAGGGCTATGGCGCGACCAGTGTCCAAGACATTACCGACGCCGCCTCTGCGCCGAAGGGCTCGTTTTACAATCACTTCCGGAGCAAAGAACATCTCGCGGCCGAGGCTTTGCAGCTCTATCTGCTGCACGTTGCGCCCGAGCGGCTGCGCGAGGGCGATGCGCCGCCCCTCGAACGGTTGCGCAGCTACTTCGAGTCCCTGATCGGCTACATAGAGGCCGGGCATTTTCAGCATAGCTGCCTGATGGGCGGTCTCGCCATGTTCGTCGATGAAAGCCAGCCACTCGTCCAGCAGGCGGTTAGCGCCAGCTATACGGATGTCACAAGTGGCATCGCAGCGGTTCTCGGGGAAGCCAAGGGACGGGGCGACCTCTCCCGTGAGGTGGATATTACCGAATTAGCGGTGGTGATCTTCGACGCCTGGGAAGGGGCTTATCTGCGCGCCCGTGTCGAAGGGCGCCGCCGGGCCTTCGATGCTTTTCTGTCTGTCATTTTTGGGCGGCTGATCCCGGGCCTCGCGCGCTAGCAATTGAAAGCGCCGGCCGGCGCGCTAAATTGCCTGTTGTCTGAGACGACCGGTCATCTTATAGTTCGCATCTCAGGCTGCTGCCCCGGAAAACTGACATTCGTCTGGCGGGGTGAGACGCAGGTTCAGAACGAAGAGGAAATTCCAATGCTCTATCAAAGCATCAATCCGGCGACCGGGAAGGTCATCCAGACGTTCCCGACGATGAGCGATGGCGAACTCGAAGCGGCGGTCGCGAAAGCCGACGCTTTGTATAAGAACGATTGGAGTCAACGCTTGATCGCGGATCGCGCCCGGGTGGTTTCGCGCGCCGCGGCCATTCTGCGGGAAAACGCTGAGGAATATGCGCGCTATGTCGTCGAGGACATGGGCAAGATCATGGGGCTCGCGATTGCCGAAGTGAATCTTTCGGCCGATATTCTCGAGTACTATGCCAAGAACGCCGAGACTTTCCTTCAGCCAAAGCATTTTCCCGGTATTCCGGGGGCCGCCCTTGTCTCGCGTCCGATCGGTACGATTCTCGCGATCGAACCCTGGAACTTTCCTTACTATCAAGTGGCGCGCGTCGCCGGTCCTCAGCTCATGGCCGGCAATGTTCTGCTTCTGAAACATGCCGAAAGCGTTCCGCGATGCGCGCTGGCTTTCGAGCGGCTCCTGAAAGAAGCCGGCGCCCCGGCTGGCGTCTACACCAACATCTTTGCCGATCATGATCAGATCGGTCGCCTCATCGCGGACTCGCGAATTGCGGGTGTCACGGTGACCGGCAGCGAAAGGGCCGGCGCCGCGATCGCCGAAAAAGCCGGACGCAATCTGAAGAAGGTCGTCATGGAATTGGGTGGCAGCGATGCCTTAATCGTGCTGCCCGATGCGCCGCTCGATCATGCCGTGAGCAGCGCGATGATTGGACGGATGTTCAACTGCGGTCAAAGCTGCGTTGCGACGAAGCGCATCATCGTCGTCGGCAAAGACCGCGGCGCAGCCTTCATCGAACATTTCGTCGCGGCGGCGAAGGCGCTCAAGATCGGCAACCCAACCGACCCGTCGGTAGAACTCTCCGCACTTTCGTCAGAGCGCGCATTGACCGGTCTCCTCGCGCAGATCGAAAAAGCGCGGGCCGCTGGCGCGAAGGTGCTGACCGGTGGCGAGCGGATCAACCGGCCAGGCTTCTTCATCGAGCCGACGGTGCTCACCGAGATCGACGCAAAGAATCCCGCCTATCGGGAGGAATTGTTCGGCCCGGTGGCGTCGATCTATGTCGTCGACAGCGAAGAGGACGCCATCCGCCTCGCCAATGACACGCCTTATGGGCTCGGCGGGTCCGTGTTCGGCGCCGATCTCAAGCGCGCGCGCCAGGTGGCCGACCGCATCGAGACCGGCATGGTGTTTATCAATCAGCCGGCCTGGATCGCGGCTGATCTGCCGTTCGGCGGCGTCAAAAATTCAGGTTTTGGCCGCGAACAATCCGAATTGGGCATCGGCGAATTCATTAACCACAAGCTCATCCACCTCGCGCCGGCAGGCGCGCCGGTGTGGGGTCCTGTGCCGCTCGAAGCTGCCGAATAGGTAAAGTACGGGCGCGGACAAGCGTAGTCGCTGCGCAGGTCCGCGTCCGTTTCATCTACGTGGGCGCTGAGGCTGAAGCCGTTACTTGCATAATGAAAGTCTCTGGAATATGGTGACTTGCAATATGCAAGTGACATCGGAGCTTGACGGATATGCAGCGGACTCGGCTCGACACGGTTCAATGCCCAGTGGCGCGCAGTCTCGAGCGTGTCGGCGAATGGTGGAGCATCTTGATTTTGCGAGATGCGATGCAGGGGCTGACGCGGTTCGACGACTTTCAAAAGAGCCTGGGCATCGCGCCCAACATCCTCAGCCGCAGGCTCAATAAGCTTGTCGACTCAGGACTGCTCGAACGGCGTCTCTACAGCGAGCGTCCCGAGCGTTTCGAATATGTTCTGACAGCCCGGGGAGAGGATTTTCGTCCGGTACTTTGGACGCTGGTCGCGTGGGGGAACAAACACTTCGCGCCCGAAGGCCCCAGCATGGTCATTGTCGACACCAACACCGGCGTCTGGGCGGATCCAATCCTGGTCGATAGCAACAGCGGCAAGCGGATGCTGACGCCGGAATTCCGGCCCGCTGCAGGCCCGGCTTCGAGACCGGGCCAATCTCGGCACGCTTTTGTCTCGCGGCGGTCAGGCGCGCGGCTGGAGCCGGCGGCGCCTCAAAAGAACGCGGGGAAGAGCCGTGAATAAGCCGATTTCAGAGGCGGACCTGCCTACTGCCACGAAAGTCCCCAAACCAAAGCGGCGCCTGCGACGCCCATTGATTCTGTGTTCGATCCTGCTGCTTCTTTGCGGCGCCGGCTGGTTTGCCAATTATTGGTGGCGGACCGGACGCTGGATCGAAACCACCGATGACGCCTATGTCGGGGGAAATACAACCCCGCTTTCGCCGCAGGCGCCGGGGCAAATCGCGGATGTTCTCATCAAGGACAATCAACGCGTCACGGCGGGCCAGCTTTTGATCCGCATCGACGATCGGCTCTATCGCGCCGCCTTCGATCACGCGGAAGCGGCCGTCCAACAGCAACAGGCCACGCTCAGCAATCTGCGCGCCAAACTTCAGCTGCAGCTCTCGCTCATCCAATCCGCGAAGGCAGGCCTGACTGCGAAGATTGCTGCAGCGACCTTCGCAGGGCAGGAGGCACTGCGCTATCGGTCTCTGGCTGTGTCCAGCGCAGGAACGGAGCAGAATGCGCAAAGGGCGACATCGGCCGATGAACAGGCGCGGGCGAGTGTCGACGGGTCGCGCGCCGACCTTGAGGCAGCAAAACAGCAGATCGATGTGCTGAAGACGGAAGTGAGCCAAACCGAGGCGGCTTTGGCGAGCGCAGAAGCAGATCGCGAAACGGCAAAGCTGAATATTGGCTACACCCAAATCCGCTCGCCGATCGACGGCTTTGTCGGCAATCGTGTGGCGCAGGTCGGGTCTTACGTGTCGCAAGGCGCCTATCTGCTCACCGTAATCCCGACAAATCAGCTCTGGATCGATGCGAATTTCAAAGAAGATCAGCTGGAACGCATGAAGACCGGCCAGCCCGCGACTGTCGTTGTGGATGTCGCGCCGAGCAAGATCCTGCACGGGCATGTCGTCAGCATCGCTCCGGCAACGGGCGCAGTGTTCAGCGTGATCCCGCCGGAAAATGCCACCGGCAACTTCACCAAGATCGTCCAGCGTGTCCCGGTTCGTATCGTGCTCGATGACGCGTCAGACGCGGCGCTTCTGCGGCCGGGCCTCTCAACCACGGTCAGCGTCGACACGCGGCCAAAGTGAAGAGTAGCGATTGTGTCGAGTGAGACGCCTAATGCCGAATGGCTCAAGAGCCTCGTCCCGTTCGTCGTCATGTGCGTCGGGATGTTTATCGCGCTCCTCGATATTCAAATCGTGGCATCGTCGCTCCAGGACATTGGTGGCGGCCTCTCCGCAGCTCAGGACGATATCAGCTGGGTCCAGACGGCCTATCTGATCGCTGAGATCATCATCATTCCGCTTTCGGGCTGGCTGACGCGCGTCTTCTCGACGCGTTGGCTCTTCACGCTTTCAGCTGCGGGATTCACACTGTCCAGCATGCTCTGCGGTCTGGCGTGGAATATCGAAAGCATGATCGTGTTCCGCGCGCTTCAGGGCATGCTGGGCGCGTCGATGGTGCCGACGGTTTTTACATCCTCGTTCCATTATTTTCAGGGACCCCGGCGTGTCTATTCAGCTGCCGTCGTCGGAACGATCGCCTCAGTCGCGCCGGCTCTTGGCCCGGTCATTGGTGGTTGGATCACCAACACCTGGAACTGGCACTGGCTCTTCTATGTCAATCTGGTCCCCGGTATCTTGATAACAGCATCCATCCCTTTTCTCGTCAAAATCGATCAGCCGGATTTCTCTCTCCTGAAAGAAGCCGATTATCCCGGCATCGCCCTGATGGCGATGGCGCTTGGCACGCTGGAATATGTTCTCGAAGAAGGTTCCAGATGGAACTGGTTCGATGACCGTACGATCCGGAACAGTGCGGCGACCGCCGCTATCGCGGGGCTTTTGTTCGTCATCCGAAGCCTCACTTTTTCGCGTCCGGTCGTAGACCTACGTGCTCTGGGAAATCGGAATTTCGCTGTCGGATGCTTCCTGTCCTTCATCACAGGCATCGGTATTTTTGCGACAATTTATTTGACGCCGCTTTTCCTCGGCTATGTCCGCGGCTTCAACTCCTGGCAAACAGGCGTCGCGATCTTCTCGACCGGTGTCGCATCTCTTCTTGGCGTTCCGGTCTACATCATCCTTGCGCGTCGGTTTGATATCCGCTGGCTGATGATGGCCGGGCTCGCATCCTTCGGCGCGTCAATGTGGGGATTCAGCTTCATCACGCACGACTGGGGTGCAAACGAGCTGTTCTGGCCGCAGATCTTTCGCGGCTTTCCACAGGTCTTCGCAGTCGCTCCGAGCGTCAATCTCGGCCTCGGAAGCCTACCGCCCGAGCGGCTCAAATATGCCAGCGGCCTCTTCAATATGATGCGCAACCTCGGGGGCGCCGTCGGGATCGCGGTCTGCGGTGCAATCTTGAACGATCGGACGAATTTTCATTTTCTGACCATCGCCAGCAGGCTCACGCCGGCCAATGGCGGGATGGTTCGCCTCGTCGACACTGTTGCGGCCCGATACGCCAGCCTGCCGGGAAGTGTGCAGGAAGGTCACGCCGCTGCTCTCAAACAGCTGTGGAATCTCGCCTATCGGGAGGCCTCCACAATGGCCTATGCCGATGCTTTTCGCGTAATCATGGTGGCATTCGCCATTGCCACGGTCCTCGTTCCGCTGCTGCGAAATGTCGGGCCAGCGCCGAGGGGCGCATCGACCGGCGGGCATTAAAAGATCGTGGCCTGCGCCGCCGAATTCGGTACCTGCGTCTTTTCGGCCACATGGGAAATAAATTAATCCCCAAGAATACTATTTGACTTATAAGAATCTTTATTTCGTTCTAAGAAAAACGCTCTTGTGAATTACCGTCCCGAATTTTCCGTCTCCACAACGGTTGTGGCGGACCGCAGGCCGCTCGCAGGGGCTCTCCTTCTGGCGAGCGGTCGGCGGCCAATAAAAACTCGAAGAACCATAC
>CAZXXA010000054.1:0-16729 GCA_964644615.1 uncultured Methylovirgula sp.
GGCTGATCTTCGAGCTGCGTTTCTGCAGCGCCTTTATCTGCTTGCCGGCTGCGATGCGGCCCATCACCGGGACGGCAATCATATTGCGGTCTTCGTCCTCGGTCGTCGCTTGGGCGAGCGCCCGGACGCGGCCGAGATTGCCCTCGATAACTGAGGGGGAGAATTTCTTGTTGCGGGCAGGGGCGGCCGGTGTCGAGGATTCCGGCAGGCGCAGCACTTCCAGCGCGCGGGCGCGGTTGGGCAGGCGGCGGATGAAGCCGCGTTCTTCGAGCGCCAGGATGAGCCGGTGGATGCCCGACTTCGAGCGCAGGTCGAGCGCGTCCTTCATTTCGTCGAAGGAGGGCGGCACGCCCGTCTCTTTCAGCCGCTCGTGGATGAAGCGCAGCAATTCGCTCTGTTTTCTTGTCAGCATCGGCTCACTCTTCACGACTATCGGGACGCACGCCGCGATCCGGGCGAATCACTCGCGCAACTCGGCCTAAGCTCACCGAAGGCCTTAAACAAATAGTGAACAGACCCTAACGTTCTTGCTGTGTTCCGTCAACAGTGATTGACCGAGAAAAATTAACCAATTTGAACTCAGCTCTTTCGAGGTCCCGAATTCGATGCGTTTTCGGGCATCTCCCGGGCGGCCACGATTATACCGGCTTAGCGCCCGCAAGCTGAGCGATTCTCGCCTGGAGCTGTACTTTTTGCGGCCATAAATCGACAGTAGGAACCCCCCTGTCTCAACAACAGTGAGGGTAGAAGATTGAGGTTTGTAGGTATCGTTTCCGGCACCGTGTTTATGTCCATGTTGTCCACAGCCTATGCGGCGCCGAATTTCCATCACGTGACTTATATAACGAGTTCATTCTACTCACACGGCCACCGCACGGCCTCGGGTGAACGTTTCAATCCTCATGGCTATACTTGTGCAAGTCGTACCATGCCCTTTGGGACGCGGCTGCGCGTCACCAATCCGAAAACGGGCCGCTCGGTCATCGTCAGGGTCAATGACCGTGGCCCATTCGTGCGCGGCCGGGGTCTCGACCTTGCAAGGGGCGCGGCAGTGGCTCTCGGCATGGTCCAGCAAGGCACGGCCAGGCTCGAAGTCGCACGGCTGAACTGACGAGCTGGCGCAACAGCTTTGGGGGCGTCGGCAAGAGGTCGAAGCACAGCTGGCCTTCTCGGCGCCCCTAACAAGATTCGGTAGGCCACGCAGTTTCTAGATGAAGCCTCCAATGAAAAACCCGGCTCTAAGGCCGGGTTTTTTCATGTCTTTGGCTGCCGTTTTGCGCGTCTCCGATCTTCTCCGTCACTCGCAGGCACCGGCGCGCTTTTCCGGTTACGAGATTAAGCCGCGGCGCGAAGCTTCCGCAGACGCCATTCGGCAAATTTAATGCGCTGTGCCAAAGACGCCTGGATCTGCCTCGTCGCTTGGGTTGCAAGGCATGCATGCAAAACCGCGAGGTGCTCTTCTTCTTGCTGGATGAGACGAGTCCATAGGTTCATGACGATCTCCATCGTTAGCCTACCCCAGCGCAGGTGGGGTAGGGCGCGGCAAAGTCAAGCTATTGATTTTGTTAAATTACTCAAAACTGATCCGTGCCGGATGATGAGGAATGTCTGTGGCCGACTATCGACAGCTTCATTAAGCCGGGTACATTCAAGACCATGCGCTGGCTTTCCTGAAGTGGCGTGGGCGCATCAAAGGAATTGAGAATGGCGGTCGAAGAAGAGCTGCGCCAAATTATCAGCAATCTCGTCACACAGGCGGAAACGCGCGCAACGCATCTCGACCGTAAACTGGAAGAAGCCGAGCGGCGGACTGCACTATTCAAGAAACAGCGCGACTTTGAAAATCTCGCACCGCAGCGGGCGAAGGCTTTTCCGCTCAAGACCGGGTCTAGCTACCTATGTCCTTATTGCTGGATGAGCGGCGTCGAAATCGCGCTCTCTCCCATTCCCTTGAATGGCCGAATGGATCTTTTCAGATGCCGAAATGGGCATGAGCTCGCAATTGCCAATTGATGGATGAATTCGCGTCTCGGCTTGAGGGACGTGCTGAACAAAGCTCAACAATCACGGGTTTCGTAGCGGACGTTTTTTTCGTTTGTCCGCTTTGGCGATCAGTTCGCCGAATGCGGTGCGCGCCGACTCTAGAAGCTGATCGCTTAATGCGGGGTCGGTGGATTTGAGCGCGCGTGCCGCCGAAACCACGCCTATCATCGAAGCGGCGATTACAAGGCAAAGATTGTCCGGACCGGACGATCCGCTCGCGGGCAGGGTGGATTGCAACGTTTCGGTGAGATCCGCGAAAGCCTGCGCAAATTGCGTCTTGAATGCGTGGCTTTGCCGGGCCGCCTCGCTGGCCGAGGCCGACATGGGGCAGCAGGCCGCCAGACTGTCCCGATGGCGCGCCGAGACATAGAAATCGATGACCGCTTCCGCATCCGGGTGATCGCCGATTGCCTTCCTCATGCGCGCGCGGCTTTCCACATTGCCGCTCGCAAAGGCGTCGACAGCCAAAGCCTCTTTTGAGCCGAAGTGCGAATAAAGCGCGCCATGCGTCAGCCCGGCGGCGGCGCAGAGCTCCGCGACACCGACGGCGTCGATGCCCTTCTGGCGGAACAAACGTCCCGCCGCGTCGAGAAGCGCCTGCCGGTTGGCGGCTGATTGACCGGGCGAGACCTTGACCACGGCCTGCTCCTCAAAGCTTTTGATGATGACAATAATTGAAAAATACTATGATTACGATCATTATCAAACGCAAGAAATTAAGCGACCAAGGAACGGCACATCATGAAGAACGGGTTTGTCCAGCGGCTCGCGCGAAGGCCGGCTCTGCGCGCTTTAGCTTCGGTATTTGCGCTCGCGCCGCTTGTTGTCGCCCTTGGTGCCCCGGCGCGCGCGTCAGAGACACTGACGCCCATCCAGGCCGATGCCATTTATCCCAATTATCGCCTGCGCGACGGTGAGACGATCGACAAATTGCGCCTTCACTATGCGACGCTTGGGTCGCCGCACCGCAATGCCGCGGGCGAGGTCGACAATGCGGTGCTCGTCCTGCATTGGACGGGCAACAGCGGCGCCTCGCTTCTCACACTGGAATATGTTCAGTCGCTCTACGGCGCGCATCAGCCGCTCGATGCCAGCCGCTATTATCTGATTATTCCCGACAATCTCGGGCATGGCCAATCGAGCAAGCCAAGCGACGGTCTGGAGACGCATTTCCCGCATTACGGCTACACCGACATCGTCGATCTGCAGCACAAACTCGTCACCGAAACGCTCGGGATCAAACGCCTACATGCGATCCTCGGAATGTCCATGGGCGGCATGAACGCCTGGCAATGGGCGGAGGCCTATCCCGACGCGGTTGAGGGTGTGATGCCCCTCGTTTCGCTGCCGGTGCGGGTCTCCGGGCGCAATCTGCTCTGGCGCCGCCTCGTCATCGACGACATCCGCAACGATCCCGATTGGCAGCGCGGCGATTATTCAAAGCCGTCGCGCGGCTATCAGGAAGGCTATGCGCTCGGATTCATGATGATTGAAGGCGTTTCGCATCTGCAGGCGATCATTCCTAACAAGACGGCGGCGGAAGCCTATATCGCGCGTGTCGCGAAGGCGCATGAACATGCTGATCCCAACGATCTTCTCTATTCGCTGGAATCCTCCGAAGATTATGATCCGGAACCGGAGCTATCGAAGATCAAAACCAAGGTCTTCGCGTTGAATTTCTCAGATGACGAATTCAATCCCGACGTTTTGCAGATTCTGCAAACGCGGATCAAAGCCGTAAAGTACGCACGCTATGTCGTGCAGCAGGGCTCGGCCAGTTCCCACGGCCATTTGACAATGGCGCATCCGGCACTCTGGGCCACGCATGTCCGTGAATTCATGGACTGGCTTGAAACACCATCGAGATAATCGATCCGCGATTTCAGTCGCAACCCGTTCCATCTAGTGGAAGCGATCGTTCATCCGATCAGGGTCTTGCGGGCGGCGCCTCTTGCGGCGCGGCCTGATGGGGTGCGCCCTCTGACGGCTGTCGTTGTTGCGGCTGTTGCGGCGATGCGGACTCTTGCTGCGGCGCTGTTGGAGCCGGGTTGGCTTGCGGCGCGGGCGCCGGATTGTTGAGCGGAGCGTTGTTGAACGCAGGGTTGTTTTGGACCTGCGGGGTTTGACCGACCGCCTTGGCACTTACGACCGAGCCGTTGTCGGTAAATGTGATGGTTGCATCGAGCTCGCCATCTGCGACTTCGCCGGCGAGGGAGAAGTTCTCCAGAGTCGATTTCAGCACCCGTTCCTGCGCGTTGTAATATTGGAAATTGTCATTGTCCCAGATCGCGAAGGCGCGGCCTTTGCCCCAGATCTCGCGGGTTCTACGGCGCCCCTGCCGCACCCATGCGCTTTCGCCGCGAAAATACAGGCTCTTCACGCGAAGTGCCGTATCGAAACTGTTACATTCGCCTTGGTTGACGCTCATCCAGCCGCGCGACAAAAACGAGCTGTCGCTCTGCGGATAGGCGATGGCGACATAGATCAGTCTGAAGCTCGATTTGTTGCAGAAGACGATGTCGGCCTCGGCGCCGATGCTCGAAAACCCCAGCAATAGGGCAAGAGCAGCAAATCCCGTTCTGACGATTGGCACGCGCCCACTCCTCGGCATCGGTGCGGAAGCGCCGGCGATTGCAGAGGAAATCCGGGCGGAGATCAAGCCCACAATAGGGGGTCAGAGCCCCGTTTTGGGCAGGCGGATCATGCGGCAGGGCTCACCCACCTGGGCGGCGGGAGCATGCGGCATGCGGATGATGAGGCATTCGGCCAGCGCCATCGCCCGCAGCACCGAGGAATCCTGCTGATTGAGCGGCGTTACGACCGGCAGGCCCTCGGGATCGAGCTGCAGCGTGCCGCGCAGAAAATCCTGGCGGGCGTCATTGGCCTTCACCGAACCGCCAAGGATGGCCGGCTCGCCGAGTTCGCCTTCAGGCACGGGTGCGCCGCATAGCGTACGGATCAGCGGCAAAAGAAAGAGCAGGCCGCAGACGATCGCCGAAACCGGATTGCCGGGCAGGCCGAGGATCAGCATGTCGCCGAGCCGGCCGTGGATGAGCGGCCGGCCGGGACGCATGGCGATACGCCAGAAGCCGAGCTCCATACCTTCCTTGGCGAGCGCCGATTTGACGAGGTCATGATCGCCGACCGAGGCACCGCCAAGTGTCACAAGCACATCGGCCTTGGCATCGCGTGCTGCTTTGATGCCGGCTTCGAGCGCCGCGAACTCGTCGCGCGCAATGCCGAGATCGAGTGCTTCGCCGCCGGCCAACTGCGTATAGGCAGCAATCGCAAAAGTGTTCGAGGCGACGATCTGGTGCTCGCCGCTCGTTTGGCCCGGCTGGGCAAGCTCGTCGCCTGTCGCGAGGATCGCGACGCGCGGCCGGCGCAAAACGGGTAACGTCGCATGATCCATCGCCGCCGCAAGCGCGATTTCGACTGGGCCGAGACGCGTGCCGGCCTTCAGCAGTCTGTCGCCCTTGCCGAAATCGAGGCCGGCCTTGCGGATGAAATCGCCCGGCGGCACGGATTTTTGCGGCGTGACTGTTGTACCGTCAGCGGTCACATATTCCTGCATGAGGACGGCATCGGCGCCGTTTGGCACTGGCGCGCCGGTGAAGATGCGCACGCATTCGCCTTGACCGACCTCGCCAATGAAACCATGGCCTGCGGCGCTTTCGCCGATCAGCTTCAATTGCGTGGGCAGATTGGCGATGTCGGCGGCGCGCAACGCATAGCCGTCCATGGCCGAGACGGCGACGGGCGGCTGTGTTCTGTTCGCGGCGAGATCCGTCGCCAGCGTGCGCCCGAGCGCGTCTGCGAGCGATACGCTCTCGACATCGGTGATTGTGCGGGCGGCAGTGAGAACGCGTCTGCGTGCCTCGGCGACGGGGAGGAGCTTGCTGTCGGACATGGCGTCTAGATAGGGCTTTAAGCCTGCAAAGGGAATTCATCTGTCGGCGAAGGAGCGAAGGGGATCAGCCCTTGGTCTTGCGCTTGAACGTACCGGATTTGCCGCCGGTCTTCTCGACGAGCTCGATCGCTTCGATGCGCATGTCGCGGTCGACGGCTTTCAACATGTCATAGATGGTCAAACCCGCGACGGCGACCGCCGTCAAAGCCTCCATTTCGACGCCTGTCTGGCCGGTGACTTTTGCCGTCGCGGCGATGCGTATGCCGGGAAGCTCAGGGTCGGGATCGAGATCGACGCTGATCTTCGACAGGGACAGCGGGTGGCAGAGCGGGATGAGCCGCGCCGTTTCCTTGGCGGCCATAATGCCGGCGATGCGCGCAGCCGCAAAGACATCGCCCTTTTTGGCATTGCCGGAAAGCGCCAGTTCGAGCGTCTCCTTGGCCATGACGACGCGGCCCGAGGCGCGCGCGACGCGGTCGGTGACGTCCTTTTGCGAGACATCGACCATCGCAGCCGTTCCGGTCCCGGTGATATGCGACAGTTTCGGTGCGGATTTTGCCATCGGGTTGGGTCGGATCGGGTTAGTGGCGCGTGGCGACATAAATGATGATGACGATCAGCGGAATGAACGTGCCGATAATACCGACGATCAGCCCGGCCAGTGCGATGCCGCCGCCATCCAGATTATTCTCCCGGCGCATCTTGATGCGGGCGATCGCTGCGAGAATGATCGCGATCGGACAGAGCACCAGGCCGAAGATGAATAGCCCGATCAGCGCCAGGACGAGCGAGACGATCGCCAGTCCTTTGTAGCTGTTGCCGGGCGCGACTGCAGGGGGCGATGCATCCGACCGCGACGGTGTGAGCTCAGCGGCGGGTTTGTCGGTATCGCTCATCAAGAAATCCAATCGGTATCAATGGGGCAAGCTTCCCCCAGAGATTCCGCTTTGGCAACCCGCACTTCGGCGCGCTCACTTCCGGCGCGCTTATCCATGCGCTTTATGCGCGCGCGGCGCGGCGGTTTCGCCGTGGAGTAAAAGCTGCGTCGCCGCCGTCACATCCTTGGCGCGCATGAGGCTCTCGCCGACAAGAAAGGTGGAAATGCCGGCGCGCGCGAGACGCAGACAATCCTCATGCGTGGCGATGCCGCTTTCGGCGACGACGATATGGCCTGACGGGATTTTCGCCGCGAGCCTTTCGGAGGTTTCGATAGTGGTCTCGAACGTATGGAGATCGCGGTTGTTGATGCCGATGAGCCGTGTCTCGAGTTCGAGCGCTCGGGCGAGCTCCTTTTCATCATGCACTTCGACGAGAACGTCGAGCGCGAGATCATGTGCGGTCTTGTTCAATGCCTTTGCCTCAGCATCGGAGACACTGGCCATGATGATCAGGATGCAATCGGCGCCGAAGGCGCGCGCTTCATAGACCTGATAGGGATCGAACATGAAGTCCTTGCGCAGTGCCGGCAGATGCACGCTGCGCCGCGCCTCTTCCAGATATTCGAGCTTGCCTTCGAAGGAAGGCACATCGGTCAGGACCGAGAGACATGTCGCGCCGCCGTCTTCATAATCGCGGGCGAGCGCAGGCGGATCGAAGTTGGCGCGGATCTGGCCTTTCGACGGCGAGGCTTTTTTGATTTCGGCGATCAGTGCAAAGCGGCCAGAGGCGAGGCATTTATCGATCGCTCGGACAAAGCCGCGCGGCGGATCGTGATCATGCGCGCGGCGCTCCAACGCTTCACGCGGCATGCGGAGTTTCGCCTCGGCGATTTCCTTGCGCTTATAGGCTTCGATCTTTTTCAGAATATCGGCCATCGGTCCCTCACGTCCTCAGCCGGGCTATGTCTCAGCCGGATTTGAGACTTCATTCGAGATTTTCACAAGCTTGGCGAGAACGCCAGCCGCTCGGCCATCATCGAGCGTCGCTGCGGCAAGCTTGGCAGCTTCGGCCAGATTAGCGGCTTTTTCGGCCACGACCAATGCCGCGGCTGCGTTGAAGACCGCAATGTCGCGATAAGGGTTTTTCGCGCCGTTCAAGACGGCGGTCAATGCTGCTGCGTTGTGAGCCGCGTCGCCGCCCTTGAGATCGGCGAGAGTGGCGCGCGGAAGGCCGGCGTCCTCGGGCAGGATTTCGAAGGCCCGGATCATCCCCTGCGTCAGCGAGGTCACATAGGTCGGGCCCGTGATCGTCACTTCATCGAGCCCGTCGGCGCCATGCACCAGCCAGACGCGCTCGGCACCGAGATTGTGAAGCGCCTCTGCCAGCGGGACGAGCCATTGCCGCGAAAAGACGCCGAGCAGCAGGCGTTTGACGCCGGCCGGGTTCGACAGCGGTCCCAGAAGATTGAGGAGCGTGCGCGTGCCGAGCTCACTGCGCACCGGCCCGAAATGGCGCATCGCGGCATGATGGGTGGGCGCTGCCATGAAGCAAATGCCGGCTTCGGCCAGGCAGGCCGCGGCGCCTTGCGGTGACAGTCCCAATTTGACGCCGAGCGCGGTCAGTACGTCGCTCGATCCGGATTTGGAGGAAGCTGCGCGGTTGCCATGTTTGGCGACCGGCACGCCGCAGGCCGCAACGATCAAAGCCGCGAGCGTCGAGACATTATAGGTGCCGTGTCCGTCGCCGCCGGTGCCGACAATGTCGATTGCATCAGCCGCCGCTTCGACGCGCAGCATTTGCGACCGCATCGCCGCGACGGCGCCGGTGATCTCGTCGATCGTTTCGCCGCGCAGCCGCAGGCCGAGCAGAAAGGCGCCCATTTGCGCATGGGTGACTTCGCCCGAAAGCAGCGCGACGAAGGCGGCTTCGGCTTCGGCACGTGTCAGGCTTTCGCCGGCGGCGATCTTCGCGATGAAGGGTTTGAAGGCGTCCACTTAGAGCTCAATGTTTAGCGATCAGCGGCCGCGCTTCGTCTTGTTCCATTCGGCCGCAATCTCAAGGAAATTTTCGAGGATTCGATGGCCATGTTCGGAGGCGATGCTTTCCGGATGGAACTGCACGCCATGCAGCGGCCGCTCCCTATGCGACAGCCCCATAATGAGCCCATCGGTCTCGGCGGTAACGTCGAGTTCGTCCGGCAGCGTCTCGCGCTTCACGACGAGCGAGTGATAGCGCGTCGCGCGGAACGGTCCGTTGATGCCACGAAAGATCTGCGATGATTTATGGCTGATCTCGGCGATCTTGCCATGGACCGGCAGGGGTGCGCGGACCACTTCGCCACCGAAGCTTTCGCCCATCGCCTGATGACCGAGGCACACGCCGAACATCGGGATATCCGCGCTCGCGGCGGCGATGAGATCGAGGCAGATGCCGGCTTCATGCGGCGTGCAGGGACCAGGCGACAGCACGATCGCATCTGGCTTCGCGGCCATCACCTCCGCAACGCTGATCTTGTCGTTGCGATGCACGGCGACATTGGCGCCGAGCGTGCCGAGATAATGCACCAGATTGAAGGTGAAACTATCGTAATTGTCGATCAGCGTGACGGACGGCATGGTCTGCAACCTTTCCCCGGTCCTTTTCCGATGCGGAAAGGGCAAAATCAAGTTGGATTTGCCGCGCTCTGGCCGGCCGTGTGCGGGGTGTCACCGCGCCGGACGGGGGCTTCGGCTAAGAGGCGGATGCGGTGGCATGCGCCGCATTGACCAATGGATTGCCCATGCCCTTCGAAAGCGTCTGCGGCTGCTGCGCGAGGCAAACCCGTTTTTCAAATAGAGCCCGAAATAGAGCTACGCCGCCAAGCGCGCCGGCGGCGCCATGAACTCCGGCCCCACAGGATCGTGCACGCAAGCGGCGACGATCTTGTCAATCTCGGCAACCGCTGCGGCATCGAGGTGCCAGCCCATGACCTTCGCCACCGGATCGAGCTGGCCGGGATGGCGGGCGCCCCACAGCGCGATCGACAGCGGCTGTTTGTCGAGCACACAGCGGACGGCGAGATCAAGCACGCTCTTGCTGTAGTTTTTCTTGGCGAAGGCATCGAGCTTCGCTACCGCGTCGAGATATTGCTGGAAGCGCGGCGCTCTGAATTTCGGATCGCTGCGGCGCAGATCGTCGCCGGAGAATTGCGAGTCTGTTTTCATTCGGCCGGTGAGCAGGCCACGGCAGAGCGAACCATAGGCGAGCACGGCGATCTGATGCGCGGTGCAATAGGGCAGCACATCTTTCTCGGCTTCGCGTTCGAAAAGATTGTAAGGCGGCTGCGCGACATGCAGCGGCGCGACAGCGCTGAACGCCTCCATCTGCGCCGAACTGAAATTGCTGACACCGATCGCCCGGATCTTGCCAGCCTGCAAAAGCGTGAAGAGCGCTTCGGCCGTCTGAGTTATCGGCGTATTCGGGTCGGGCCAATGCACCTGATAGATATCGATCACATCGGTCTTGAGGCGGCGGAGCGAGTCCTCGACTTCCTTCATAATGCGCGCCTTGCTGGCATCGCGGAACGGCTTGCCGTCCTTCCAGTCGAGCGCGACTTAGTGGCGATCAACACATTCTGCCGCTGGCCGGTTTCGGCGAGCGCCTGGCCCAAAACTTCCTCCGAATGGCCGAAGCCATAGACTGGCGCCGTGTCGAAGAGGGTGATGCCGCGGTCGATCGCGCCCTGAATCGTGCGGATCGACTCCCGGTCGTCGGCGCCGCCCCACATCCAGCCGCCGATCGCCCAGGTGCCGAGCGCGATCCGGGACGGGTTAAGAGTCGTCCCCGGGATGGCGATTGATTCGAGCGCAGGGTTCGGCATGACGGGGTCCTTTGGCTGAGTTCTCAGATGCGGAGGCCGCGTATTCGCGCTGGCTTGGCGGTGACCGGCTGGCAGCCTGAGGTGAGCCCGGCCAAGATGCTCAGCATATAGAGCGGCTTAGCCGCTCTTCTCGGACTTCAAGAAAAATTTGAGCTGCCTCAATGCAAACAAGGACTTGAGGTCTAGAAAGGCGGTCCTTAATTGAGGTCATCCGCCCTTCGACAAGGGCCGGGACAGCCAAAGGGATGCTGCACAAATGCATTCACTTTGGTAGAAGGCAGACGAAATCTGCAGATCGTCACTTTTAGGATGCTTCCAGAATGGCCATGAACCGTAGCCTTGAACATGCCATCTCCGCCGCCCGGCGCCTGCCCGATGCAGAGCAGGAAGAGGTGGCCGCGGCGATCATCGAGAAGATCCAAGCGATCCATGGCCGCATTCCGACCGGCGTCGATGAGCTGCCGGAGGATCTCCCGAAGATCGCAGCCACCAGCGACGTTTGGGACGTGAACGCGTAAAAACGCGTTCCTTCCTTTGCTACTGCCCGCGCTTCGCCTGGGTTGCGAAGCGCACCGCTTCCTCCGCGGCGCGGAACAGCGCCTGCGCTTTGTTGATACATTCGCGCTGCTCATAGGCCGGGTCTGAGTCATAGACCACGCCAGCGCCTGCCTGCACATGCATCTGGCCGTCCTTCACGACGGAGGTGCGCAGGATGATGCAGGTGTCCATATCGCCGTCGGCGCCGAAATAGCCGATGCAGCCGGCATAGATGCCGCGCTTATCCGTCTCCAATTCGTCGATAATCTCCATGGCACGCACTTTCGGTGCGCCGGAGACCGTGCCGGCCGGGAAACCGGCGCAGAGCGCCTCGATCGCGTCCTTGCCTTCGGCGAGCCGACCTTCGACATTGGAGACGATGTGCATCACATGGCTGTAGCGCTCGATGCTGAATTTCTCCGTCACCTCGACCGTGCCGATCTTGGCGACGCGGCCGACATCATTGCGGCCGAGATCGAGCAGCATGAGATGTTCGGCGCATTCCTTCTCATCGGCCAATAGATCGGCAGCGAGTGCCTGATCTTCGGCCTGCGTCTTGCCGCGCCAGCGCGTTCCGGCGATCGGCCGGATCGTGACCTTGCCGTCGCGCGCCCGGACCAGAATTTCCGGGCTCGAACAGACGATCTGGAATCCGCCGAAATCGAGATAACAGAGGAAGGGCGCCGGATTGACCCGGCGGAGCGCGCGGTAAAGCGCGAAGGCGGGCAGGGCGAAGGGCGCCGTAAAGCGCTGCGACAGCACGACCTGAAAGATGTCGCCGGCGCGGATGTAATCCTTGGCGCGCTCGACCATTTCGAGAAAGCGCGCTTCCGACGTATTGGATTTCGGCGGGCTGGCGAGCAGGAGCGGATCGGTGCTCGTCGCTTCATGCGTGAGCGGGCCTTCAAGAACGGCGACGACCGCTTCGATCCGCTCGCAGCCTTGCGCATAGGCAGCAGAGCCCGAAAGTCCCGGTACTGGGCGCACCGGCGTCACCACGGAAATCTCGTCCTTCACCGTGTCGAAGACGACCATCACCGTCGGGCGGATCATGATCGCATCCGGCACGCCGATCGGATCGGGTTTCGCCGCGGGCAAGCGTTCCATCTGCCGGACCATGTCATAGCCGAGATAGCCGAAGACGCCGGCGGCCATCGGCGGCAGACCTTCGCCCATATCGAGCCGCGACTCCGCGATCAGGGCGCGCAACGCCATCAACGGCGGCTCGGAGCAGGGCGTGAAATGATCGGGGCGCGTCAGCGCTTCGCGGTTGATCTCGGCCTTGTCGCCGCTGCAGCGCCAGACGATGTCGGGATCGAGCCCGATCATCGAATAGCGGCCGCGCGTGGCGCCGCCTTCGATCGACTCGAGGAGAAACAGCCCGCCGCCGCGGCCTTTCGACAATTTCAGAAAGGCGGAGACCGGCGTTTCGAGATCGGCGACGAGCCGGCTCGACAGCAGGAGGCCGCCCGCTGCAAAGCGCGTTTCGAAACCGGCAAAGGAAGGTTCAATCATGAGAGCCGTCACTCGCTCCCGATCGCGGTGCGCAGCGCCTTCGGATTGATGCTGACCCCGAGGTCATGCTGCAGCTGGGCGAGATATTGGCTCATCAGATCTTCGCTGAGCGCGTTCTTCACGTCGTCGACGGTCTTTGTGAACTCTTTGTCCTTGGGATCGACCGGCGGCACGGTCGCCGAGCCGACCTTGAAGACCATGCGGTCGCCCGACGCCTCGAGCCCCGATCCGGAGCCGCCCAATTTGCGGTTGAAGACCTGCGATGTCTCCTCTTGGGTGAGGCCCGGCGCGCCGGAGCGTTTCACCCCGTCCTTATGCTGCAGCGGCAGTTTGGTTTCGGCGGCCAGCGCCGCCGGCGTTTCGCCGCCGTCGAGCTTCTTGACGAGATCGACCGCCTTGGCCGCAAGCGCCTTGCCGCGCTCGTCAGCGGTCCAATTGGCGAGGACTTTCGCCTTCACCTCGTCGAGCGGCTGCTGATGCTCCGCGTCGACGCCTTTCACCTCGTACCAGATCGTGCCGCCATTGGCGGTCGAGATGGGGTCCGTCTCGACGCCCGGATCGGTCGAGAAGGCGGCCTTCAGCACGCTCTGGAGCTCGGGAATGTCGCCGACTTGCTTGCCGGACTTGTCATTGCCCTGCGCATCGATCGCATCAATCGTGCGGACCGAAAGCCCGACCGCTTGCGCCGCTTCGGCAAGCGTTTTGCCGGCGTTGCGCTGATCCTCGATCTTATCGTGGAGTTTGGAAATTTCCTTATGCGCACGCAACAGGCCCAATTCCTGGCGGATCGCCAGCGCCACGCGCTCGAAAGGGATGACTTGGCCCGGAGTGATCTGCACGACGCGCAGGAGAACCCAGCCGAATTTGCCTTGGACCGGCTGTGAGACCTGACCTTGCGGCAGGGCGAACGCCGCATCGGCGATCGTCTTGTCGAACATCGAGGCCTTGTCGATCGTGCCGAGATCGACGTCCTTCGCGGTCAATTTGCGCTCGGCGACGAGCGCGTCGAAGCTTTCGCCTGCAGCCAGCTTCTTGGCTGCGGCTTCGGCCGAAGCCTGATCGGGGAAGCCGATCTGTTCGATATGCCGTCTTTCCGGCTCGGTGAAACGGGCGGCCTTGACCTCGTCATAACGCTTCTTGACGTCGGCATCGGTGATCGGTTGCGTCTTCGCGAGCTGTTCGGAGAGACTCTGTAGCGTCAGCGCGAGAACCACGATCTTGCGATATTCCGGCGCGCGATAATCGGCGAGATGGGCATCGTAATAAGCCTTCAGCGCCTTGTCGTCCGGCGGCTTGATCGGCGGAATGCTGCTCAGAGGCAGCACGATATAGTCGATGCCGCGCGTTTCGTTATAGAAGCGGTGCATGGCTTCCGTCATCAGCTTCGGGATGGTGAGGCCGTGCGTCATCGGTAATTCGAGCTGCCGGCGCAGATAGGAGCGGCGCTGATTGGCCACAAAACTTGCCTCCGTCATCTCCATCTCTTGGAGGCGGCTTTCAAAGGCCTGCCGGTCGAACTTGCCATCCGGCCCCTTGAAGGCGGGGTCCAGGGTGATTCCTTCCCCGAGATCCTTATCGGAGATCGCCAGCCCGAAGCGGCTCACTGCCTGATCGAGCAGAGCGTTGCTGAGGAGGTGGACGAGAACCTCGCGGTCGAGACCCAACTGCTGCGCTTCGGCGTTGGTGATGGCGCGGCGGGCCCTGGCCTGCAGCTGCTGCAGCTCGCGCTGATAGGCGGAACGATAGGTTTCGACGCTGATCGTCTCCGAGCCGACACGGGCCACATCATTGCCGCCGAAAAAGCGCGACGGATCGGCGAACACCCAATAGATGCCCCAAAAGACGAAAGTGAATACCACAACGCCCATGATGGCGCGGCCCGCCCAACTTTGCGAAGCGGCACGCAAGGCTTGGAACATGTTTATTCTTCTCCTGTCCGCGACGGCCGGCGGACGCGGGCGCGGACTATAGGGATGGGCATTTGGCCATGCAATGGCACAGGCATGACGGATCGTTCATCTCGCCCTGCTGCCTTTTACCTGCCGCCCTTTGCGAATGCGGTCCGCGATGTTAACGGAGGCGCCGGCCAAAACCAGGCGGCCGCAGAGAGGACGATGTATATGGCGGAACAGCCGCGGAAGCTTCTGGCGGGCAATTGGAAGATGAACGGCCTGACTGCCGATCTTGCTGAAATTGCCGCCATCCGCGACGCCGTCGCCGCCTGGCCGCGGCGATTCGCCGATGTCGTCGTCTGCGTGCCGGCGACGTTGCTCGCGCCAGCCGTCAAACTCTGCGAAGGGTCGCCCTTGGCCCTCGGCGGCCAGGACTGCCATGCCGAGCCCTGTGGCGCGCATACGGGCGATATCGCCGCCGAAATGCTGAAAGATGCCGGGGCGACCTACGTCATCACCGGCCACTCGGAGCGGCGCACCGATCATGGAGAAACCGATTGGGTGGTCCGCGACAAGACGGCGGCCGGATTTCGCGCCGGCCTCCATGTCATTCTCTGCGTCGGCGAGACCCAGGCCGAGCGCGAGGCCGGTGCGGCTTTGCTCAAGGTCGGGACGCAGCTCGCCGAATCGCTGCCCAAGGATCTGCCGGCCGAGCGGCTCGCCATTGCCTATGAGCCGGTCTGGGCGATCGGTACGGGCCAGACACCGACTCGGAGGGATGTCGGCGAAATGCATGATTTCATTCGCGCCCAACTCCGCCAGCGGCTCGGCGCTGAGGCCCATATTGTCCGTCTTCTCTATGGAGGATCGGTCAAGCCCTCTAACGCCGCGGAGCTCCTGACAATCCGCAATGTGGACGGTGCGCTCGTCGGCGGCGCTAGCCTCAAGGCGGCGGAATTTCTGGCCATCGGCAGCGTCTATGCGGCATGACGGCCCAGCTCTGGAATCTAGGTCCATAAGGGCATGTATTGTCTTGTAATTTATGAAATGAGCCGCATATCTGCCGTGGCGCTCAGTGCCGCCACAAACTTCCGTGATTTCCGCGGCTAGTCAGACCGCACGCGCCGGTATAAGAGCGGGTGCGCGAGGCGGGCAGTTTTGGCAAAGCCGAATTAGCAAGGCCAAAATTTAAAGGGCTTGGAATAAATGCAGGCGGTTCTGATCGTCATTCATCTCATGGTCGTTATCGCCCTCGTCGGCGTGGTCCTTTTGCAGCGCTCCGAGGGCGGTGCGCTCGGGATCGGCGGCGGCGGCGGTTTCATGACCGGCCGCGGTCAGGCCAATGTGCTGACCCGCGCGACGGCGATTCTGGCTGCGATTTTCTTTGCGACGAGCCTCGCCCTCTCGGTCTGGGCCAATTGGACCCGTGGTCCGAAATCCATTCTGCCGACGAGCCAGCAGACCACCAGCGCGCCGGCCAAGCCTGGCACGACTCCGGCCAAGGGCGACCTTCTCGAGCAATTGAAGAAGCTGGAGCAGCAGCGGCAAGGCGGCGCAGGCGGGGCGCAGCCGCCGAGCCAGGCACCGGCGCTGCCGGAAGTGCCGCGTTCGCAATAATGGCGTCACATATCGACGCCCGTGACGGCCGGCGCATGTGGATGAGTGACGCGCAGGCATAAAAAAGCTCCCCTTGGAACCAAAAACAGGATAAATCCCGAGGCCCATGGCGCGGTATATTTTCATCACCGGCGGCGTGGTTTCCTCACTCGGAAAAGGGCTTGCGTCGGCGGCCCTTGGCGCGCTTCTTCAAGCCCGTGGCTACACTGTCAGGCTACGCAAGCTCGATCCCTATTTGAACATCGATCCCGGCACGATGTCGCCGTTCCAGCACGGCGAGGTCTTCGTCACGGATGACGGCGCCGAGACCGATCTCGATCTCGGCCATTATGAGCGTTTTACCGGCCATCCCGCTGGGCGCGAAGACAACATCACCACCGGGCGGATCTATCAGGAGATCATCGCCAAGGAGCGCCGCGGCGACTATCTTGGCGCCACCGTCCAGGTCATTCCGCATGTGACGAATGAGATCAAAGA
>CAZXXA010000055.1:0-15277 GCA_964644615.1 uncultured Methylovirgula sp.
TGATTTAATGGTGGGCGCGACAGGGATTGAACCTGTGACCCCTCCCGTGTGAAGGGAGTGCTCTCCCGCTGAGCTACGCGCCCGCTGCCGATCCGGCCAGCCGAGCGGCTACCGAAACCGGCTTTTGCCGTCCAAGTCAAGGCCGGTGAGCGGCCTCAGGCGGCTTTGACGAGGCTTTCCGTCGCGGCCCACAGCTCGTCGAAATGCGAAATCACCTTGTCCGGCTCATAGGCCTCGATCGGCAGGTCCGTATAGCCGAAATCGACCGCGACGACCGGGATTTTGGCATTCCGCGCCGTCTCGATATCGGTCTTGGAATCGCCGACCATGATCGTCCGCTCGGGCCGCCCGCCCGCCTTCTCGATCGTCATCAAAAGCGTCCGGCCGTCCGGCTTGCTCATCGGAAATGTGTTCTTGCCGCAGATCGCCGCGAAGCGTTTCGAAATGCCGAGCGCTTCAAGCAGCAGAACAGAGGAATGCTCGATCTTATTGGTGCAGACCGCAAATGCCCACCCCGCCGCGGCAAAACGGTCGAGCGCGTCTTCGACACCGGGAAAGAGATGCGTCGAATCACAAATATGGTCGTCGTAATAGGCGAGATAGTCGTCGAAGAGTTCGTCGATCCGTTTGGCCGGCAGGCTGCTGTGCGAATGCGCCAGACCGCGCTCGATCAGCGTGCGGGCGCCGCCGCCGACCATGCTGCGCGCCACGTCATAGGGCAGCGGCGGAAAGCCTTCCCGCGTCAGCAGCATATTGAGGGTCGCGACGAGATCGGGCGCGGTTTCCGCGAGCGTACCGTCGAGATCGAAGACGAGGAGCGGCTTGCAAGCGCCAGAATTGGAAGCGGAGGAATTCGAAGAAGATGAGGTCATGGCGCCTGAGATAAAGCGGGCTTGATCCGCCAGCAAGGGATTGAGCGTCGCACTTTCTCCCTGGCTGCATGTAAACTCCTGCCGCGTGTAAACTTGGCCTGATTCGCGCATCGCATGGAGAGCTGAGACATGACCCCGTCGCTTCCGTATATGCCGCTTTTTGTCCGGAATTTACGCGGTCTCTGGCGTCTTCTCCTGGCGCTCGGCTTCATGTGCTGGTCGGGCGCGGTTTTCGCCGCGAATTATGAATTTCTGGCGGCGCCGGAGATCGACCTCAACCGCGTCTACCGGCTCGATAGGGCGACCGGCGAGGTCGGCGCCTGCCAATACGGGCTCAAAGAGGGCACGGTCGGCGTAACGCTCTGCTATCCGCCCGGAGATGGCGCCGGCCCCCAGGGCTCGAGCGAATATGCCCTCGTCGCCTCGCGGCACGAAAAGGAAGGCGGCGTCTTCCGGGTCGATCTGCGCACCGGCATGATGTCGATCTGCTATGTGCTGAATGAAGCCGTCGTCTGCACCCCGCAGGCCAAATAGGCCACTCCCGCTCTCATGCGGCGAGGGTTGACGGGGGCAATTTCACAGCCTAACCGCTTGCCATGGATAGCCAAAACCCGGAAGCGATGAAGCGGCGGGCTGCCGCCGCTGCGCTGGAGCTTGTGACGCCCGGCATGCGCCTTGGGCTTGGCACCGGGTCGACGGCCGCGCATTTCGTCGAACTGCTCGGCGGGAAGCTCGCCCAAGGCCTGAAAGTGAGCTGTGTTCCGACCTCGGAACGCACCCGCCTGCAGGCCGAGAAACTCGGCATCCCGCTCTTCCCGCCCGAGAGCCTGAGCGAGCTCGATCTCACCGTCGACGGCGCCGATGAATTCGACCCCGAACTGCGGCTCATCAAGGGCGGCGGCGGCGCGCTGTGGCGCGAGAAGATCGTTGCAGCCGCCTCGAAGCGCATGATCGTCATCACCGATTCCTCCAAGGCGGTGGCGCGGCTCGGCCGCTTTCCCCTGCCGATCGAGGTCAGCGCCTTCGGCTATGAGGCGACCCGTCTAGCCATTTCGCGCGCCGCTGAGGCGACCGGCGCTTCGGGCGCCGTCAACCGCCGCACCGATCCGGCCGGCGCACCCGTCATCAGCGACAGCGGCAATTGGATCGTCGATTGCGCCCTCGGCGTCATTCCGAAGCCGGAAGAACTGGCGCAGCGCCTGAGCGCCATTCCCGGTGTCGTCGAACACGGTCTTTTCATCGGCCTCGCGACGGCGGTCATCTCGGCCAGCCCCGAAGGCATCAAGATTTACGGTCAATTGGAGTAACGGCGCCGTCTGCGGTGTCGGAGCATCGAGGGCGGGAGATCGTCCAGGAGGAAGCCAGTCAATGAGTATCAGTCGTCATCGCAATCGTCTTAGCGCCGCAATCGCCATCACCGGCGCCCTGCTCTTCGTGGCTCCCGCCGTCGCGGAAGACGCCAAGCCTGCAACGCCCTCGGCGCCTGCCGCCGCAGCACCGGTCCCTGTTCCCGAACCCAGTGCCTCGCATCTCGCCGCAGCCCGTCAGCTCGTGCTCGTCAGCGGCATGTCGCGCTCCTTCGATGCCGCCGTGCCGCATATGATGGCGCAGCTGACCCAGACCATGCAGCAGACCCGGCCTGAAATCATGACCGATCTCAAAGCCGTGCTCGACCAGGTCAAGCCGGATTTCGCCAAAGACATCGACCAGATGAACGACAAGGCCGCGCACATCTACGCGCAATATCTGAGCGAGGAGGATATCAAGGCAGCGACCGCCTTCTTCACCAGCGAGCCGGGCAAGAAATACGTCAAATCCGAGCCGCTCTATTTCAATGCCGTCATCAATGCCATGCAGGACTGGCATATGCAGCTGCAGACCGAGCTGATGACGAAGGTCCGCGCCGAGATGCAGAAGCGCGGCAAGACGCTCTAGAATATGCGACGAAAAAGTGTGAGCGGTTTTTCGAAAAGAAGCATGCTCCACTTTTAATGGCTGGGAAGAGATCGAAAGCGAGACGGACAATGGCCGAATATGATGTCGATCTCTTCGTTATCGGCGCCGGATCGGGCGGCATAAGGGCTGCCCGCATCGCCGCCGGCTATGGCGCGAAGGTTGTCATCGCCGAAGAATTCCGCATCGGCGGCACCTGCGTGATCCGCGGCTGCGTGCCGAAGAAGCTGATGGTCTATGCCAGTCGCTATGCCGACGAGTTCGAAGATGCGGCGGGCTTCGGCTGGATCGTGCCGGAACCGACTTTCGATTGGCACAAGCTGACCTCCGCCAAGGAAACCGAGATCACGCGGCTTTCCAGCATCTATCGCGCCAATCTCAAAAATTCCGGCGTCGGGCTGATCGAGAGCCGCGCGACCGTCGAAGACGAACATACGGTGCGCATCGTCGCCGACGGCCGCAAGATCACCGCGAAATATATTCTCGTCGCGACCGGCGCTCACCCAAATCTGGTGCCGGCGATCCCCGGCCTCGAACATACGATCACCTCCAACGAGATCTTCGACTTGCCGGAGATGCCGAAGCGCATTTTGATCGTCGGCGGCGGCTATATCGCGGTTGAATTCGGCGCCCTGCTCGCGCGCCTCGGCAGCCAGGTGACGCTCGCCATGCGCGGCGACAATATTCTGCGCGGCTTCGACGAGGATCTGCGCATCTATCTGCGCAATGCCATGACGGAATCCGGCATCACCTTCAAATTCGCGACGCTGCCGACGCGCATCGAAAAGGCGGCTGGCAGCTTCAAGGTCGCGCTGAGCAATGGTGCCACGATCGAAGTCGACCAAGTCATGTTGGCGACCGGCCGCGATCCGAACACGAAGGGCCTCGGCCTCGACAAAATCGGCGTCGCTCTCGATGCGATCGGCGCGGTCAAGGTCGATGAATATTCACAGTCGACCGTGCCGTCGATCTATGCGGTGGGCGACGTCACCAACCGCATCGCCTTGACGCCCATTGCCATTCGTGAGGGCCATGCATTCGCCGATACGATCTTCGGCAATCGCAAAACCGTCGTCGATTACGAAGGCGTGCCGACCGCCGTCTTCACGACCCCCGAGCTCGGCACCGTCGGACTGACCGAGGGCCAGGCGCGCGAGGCCCATCACTGCGTCGATATCTATGCGACGAGCTTCCGGCCGCTGAAGGCGACCGTCTCCGGCCGGGCGGAGAAGACTTTCATGAAGCTCGTTATCGACGGCGAGACGGATTGCATCCTCGGCGCCCATATGATCGGCGAAGGTGCCGGCGAAATGGTCCAGCTTCTCGGCATTGCGGTCAAAATGCGCGCCAAAAAAGCCGATTTCGACGCCACCACGGCGGTTCACCCCACCTCGGCCGAGGAATTCGTGACCCTGCGCACGCGCACGGCGCGCTATCAGAAGGACAAGGCCGATATGGCCTGACCTTCTTATAGGTTGATCTCCCGACCGTTTGGCCCAGGCGGACCAGGAGGATTGCAGTCGCTTTTGGCGACCCCCACGTGCTATAAGGCCCCCTTCCCCGTAAATCTCAGCTAGAGAGCTGATTAAGCTAAGTTTTTGGATCACGGCTATGGCAAGCGCACTTTGGTCTCCTGACTCCTGGCGGGCAAAACCCATCGAGCAGGTACCCGTCTATCCCGACAAAGCAGCTTTGGCAGAAGTCGAGCGCCAGCTCGGCACGTTTCCGCCGCTCGTTTTTGCGGGTGAGGCGCGCAAGCTGAAAGCCATGCTCGGCAAGGCGGCGAAGGGCGAGGCGTTCCTGCTTCAAGGCGGCGATTGCGCCGAAAGTTTCGCCGAACATGCGGCCGACAATATCCGCGATTTCTTCCGCGTCTTCCTACAGATGGCGGTGGTGATGACCTTTGCCGCGGCCTCGCCGGTCGTGAAGGTTGGCCGCGTTGCCGGGCAGTTCGCCAAGCCGCGCTCCGAGCCGATGGAAAAGCGCGGCGACGTCTCGCTGCCGAGCTATCGCGGCGACATCGTCAACGACATCGCCTTCACCGAAACGTCGCGCATTCCCGATCCGGTGCGGCAGCTCGATGCCTATCGGCAGTCGGCGGCGACGCTCAATCTCATCCGCGCCTTCGCGAGCGGCGGTTACGCCAATCTCGAAAATGCGCATCGCTGGATGCTGGGGTTCATCAAGGATTCCCCGCAATCCGCGCGCTATCAGGAACTCGCCGACCGCATCACCGAGACGCTCGGCTTCATGCGCGCGATCGGCCTCGATCCGGAAGCGCATCAGGAGCTGCGGCAAACGGATTTCTTCACCTCGCATGAGGCGCTGCTGCTCGGCTATGAAGAGGCGCTGACCCGCATCGATTCGACGACCGGCGATCCCTATGCGACCTCCGGCCATATGATCTGGATTGGCGACCGGACGCGGCAGATCGACCATGCGCACATCGAATATGCGCGCGGCGTGAAGAACCCGCTCGGCCTCAAATGCGGTCCGTCGCTCAAACCCGACAATCTCTTGAAACTGATCGACGTGCTCGATCCCGACAATGAGCCGGGCCGGCTGACGCTGATCTGCCGCTTCGGCGCCGACAAGGCGGCCGAGCTCTTCCCGACCCTGCTGCGCGCCGTGAAGCGCGAGGGCCGTAATGTCCTATGGTCCTGTGATCCCATGCACGGCAACACGATCAAGGCGGCAAGCGGCTACAAGACACGGCCTTTCGATCGGATCATCAGCGAAATCCGCACCTTCTTCGCTGTGCATCAAGCCGAAGGCACTTATGCCGGCGGCGTGCATCTTGAGATGACGGGCAAAAACGTCACCGAATGCACCGGCGGCGCCCGCGCCATCTCGGAAGCCGATCTCTCGGACCGCTATCACACCTATTGCGATCCGCGGCTCAACGCTGAACAGGCGATCGAGATTGCTTTCCTGGTAGCGGAACTGTTGAAGGCCGAGCGCCTGCAGCGGACGAAGGAAGAGATCCGCGCGGCGGAGTGACGAAGGTCTGGAATGCAGGCCGTCATGGCCGGGCATAGCCCGTCGAAAGACGGGCGTTCAAAGAACGCCCTATGACCCGGCCATCCAGTCTCGAAAGCAGCGAATTGTGCCTGGATGCAGGATCAAGTCCGCGCATGACGCCCCGGTTGCATCTCGATCTCAGACCACGTGATCCGGGGCGAGATGGCAGGTCGAGTGTGGATCGAGCTCGATCTGCACGGTCGCGTGCGCGATCTTGAAATGCATCATCAGCTCTTGCGACAGGCTTTTCAGGAAGCGGTCGCCAGGGTGTCCTGCCGGCATCACGACATGACAGGTGAGCGCTACCTCCGTCGTGCTCATCGACCAGATATGGAGATCGTGAACGCTGACAACGCCCGCCTGCTTCAAGAGGAAGCTGCGGACGGCGGAGGGCTCGATATGCGAGGGCACGGCATCCATCGACATTTTGAGGGAATCGCTGAGCAAGCCCCATGTACCCCAGACGATGACCGCATTGACGATGAGGCTGACGATCGGATCAATCCGGTAGCAATGCGTCAAGAAAACGATGAAACCGGCAACGACGACACCGGCGGAGACGATGGCATCGGATGCCATATGCAGAAAAGCGCCGCGCACATTGAGATCGTCTTTGCGGCCGGAAGCAAAGAGCCAGGCGCAGACGCCGTTGACGAGAATTCCGATGGCCGCGACGATCATCACCGTGCCGCCCGAAACGGGCTCCGGGTCGGCGAGACGCTGAATGGCTTCCAGCGAGATCGCGCCGACTGTCAGCAGCAGGAAGACCGCATTGAACAGCGCGGCAAGGATCGAGGAACTGCGCAAGCCATAGGTAAAGCGCTCTGAGGGCGCGCGCGCCGATAAGATGCTTGCGGTGAAAGCGGCGAGAAGACCGAGCACATCGCCGAGGTTGTGTCCCGCATCGGCCAGCAGGGCAACGGAATTGCCCCAAAGACCATAACCCGTCTCGATCAGGACGAAGACGATATTGAGCACGATCCCGATGACGAAGGCTCTGCCGAAATTGGCCGGCGCATACGCGTGCGAATGGCCAAGGCCATGTGTGTGGCCGCCATCCGCGTGGCTATGTCCGTGGTTGTGCGCGTGATCATGAGCGTGATCATAGGCCACCGGGCCGTGCGCGTGGTTGCAGCCATCTTCGCCCGCATGCTGATGCTCGCCCATGAATGCTCCTGGCTCGCTGTGGCGTCAGCCGACCCGGTTTTCCGCGATGCTGAGTTGCGGATAGCGGGCTGCCGCCTCAATCAGATTTGGCACCGTCATCTTATCCCACTCCATACCGACGATTGCACCCTCTTTCGCCCCTGTAATACTGTTGCGCAAAATGGACGCCGGCCCGGTGTGCGGCACGACCGTCACATCTATTCCGATATGGCAGTCGGTTATAACGTTGCTTGTGGCGATCACATTGCGCAGCGCATCGCCGAAGCCGAGCCGCATGCCGACGAGCCGCGCCCGTTCGATATGATTGCCGCTGGCGACCGTATCTTTTTCGATCTGAATGCCGATTCCAAAGGCCTCATGGCCCTGCGGCGTCGGCCGGTCGAGATTGCGCAGCATATTGTTGTTGCAGGTCGCGATGCGGCCGCGCTTGTCGATATTGGTGATGGAAATGCCGGATGAAGCGCCGTCGACCTGATTGCGCTCGACGATTGCCCCAAGCGATCCGAATTCGACATAGATCGCAACCTCACCGAGATCACGGCATTGATTGGCGGAGATCAGCCCGTTCGAGGAGTCATTGTAGCGAATGGCGGAAAAACCGCAGGCATTGATGACGTTGTTTTCGCAGATCACATCTGCTGCGCGAAAGACGTTGATGCCATTGCCATAGGGACCATTGCCGCGCTTCGCATGGATGCGCGCGATATGATTGCCGCGCAGGCGCGCTCCATCGCCGCCCGCCGACGATCGCCAGATCTGAATGCCATTGGTGCCGCAATCCTCGACACGATTGTCGATCACCGACAGCCCCGCGCCATCGAGCGAGAACAAAGCGCTCTCGCCGATGTTGCGGAATGTCGATCCCTCGATACGGCCGCCGCAGCTCTCGAGCTTCAAACCATAGCCGGCGACAGCTTCGATCGTGCAATTGAAGACGCGCAGCTCGCCGAGGTTGCGACACTCGATCAGACCTCGCTCACCGCCCGGCGCCCGTCCACCGCCATTGCAAGCAAGATTCTCGATTGTGATGGTCTCGGCGTTTTCGGCGTTCAGCATGGGACCATGCATTAGCGCAACAAGACGGCTTGTCTTGTCGGCGCCGACAAGATGTGTCCGGTCGGGAAGCGAAAGATGCGAGACATAGCTCGTGCCGGCCGGGATTTTGACAGCGCGTCCCGTCCTCGCGGCGGCATTGATGGCACGCTGCAGAGCGGGCGCTGAATCCACAGAGCGCGCAACGCTACGCAAAGGCAGAAGAGCTGCACCAGCCGCGAGGAAAAGATGTCGTCTATCGAGCATCACGCCGCGAGATCAAAAATGATTTTGAGCGAACCGGCAATGTGACCTTAAACGCGGCTACAATTTGTAAAATGATGAATCTAGTCTGGTCCAGATTCTATACCTCAATCACCAGCACATGCACCGTCGGCTTCTTGCCCCAGGCCGCAGCAACTGCGTTACGCACGGCTTTTTCGATCGCACCCGAGACGACATTGGTATCGCGCCGCTGCGGGCGTGGCAGGCCCTCAAAGGTCTGGAAGACGGCCTCATCGACGGTTTCATCGAGTTTGGCACCCGTCCCGGTCTTCTCCGGCAGGCCGGCGAGCACGACATCGGGAACACCGACCATCTCGCCCTTGCGGTCGAGGGCGAGCGCAATCGTCACGATGCCGGCGAAGGCCAACCTCTGGCGCATCTTGAGGCATTCGTCGCTGAGCGGCACGAGCGTATTGCCGTCCTTGGCGAGCTTTCCGCTGTGGACTTCATCGATGATGCCCGGCACGCCCGGCGCCAAAAGAACGACATCGCCATTGTGCGCCTTCACGACATGCTGGGCGCCGGCTTCCATCGCGAATTGCGCATGTTCGGTCAGATGCAACTCTTCGCCATGCGCGGGGATGGCAACCTTCGGCTTCAGCCATTGATAGAGTTGCGCGACCTCGCCGCGGCGCGGATGGCCCGAGGCATGAATCAGCGCCACGCGGTCGGTGATGACCTCGACGCCCTGCTTGATCAGATTGTTGATGATGCGGCCGACGTCGCGCTCATTGCCCGGAATGGTGCGCGAGGAAAAGATCACATTGTCGCCCGGCGCCAGTTTGACGACCGGATGATCGTCTTCCGAGACGCGCGCGATGGCAGCGCGCGGCTCGCCCTGGCTGCCGGTCGCAAGCACGACGATCTCGTCGCGCGGCAAATCCGAAAAGGAGTCCGCCCCCAAGAAGGGCGGCACATCATCGAGATAGCCGCAATCGCGCGCAACGCCGATGGCACGCTCCATGGCGCGGCCGACAAGCACCGTCTTGCGGCCAGCCGCGGCGGCGGCCAGCGCGACGGCACGGCAGCGGGCGACATTCGAGGCGAAGGTCGTTACCACCACCCGGCCCCGCGCCTTGCCGATGATATCGCGCAAAGTCGTTGCGACATCGGCTTCCGACGGGCTTATCCCGTCACGCAGGATGTTGGTTGAATCGCAGACGAGCGCCAGGACGCCCTCATCGCCGATCTCGGTGAAACGCTGAATATCGGTCTTGAGGCCGAGACCTGGCTCCTGATCGATCTTCCAATCGCCCGTATGCACAACCGTGCCGAGCGGCGTGCGGATCGCCAAAGAACAGGATTCCGGGATCGAATGTGCGACGGGCACGAATTCCACATCGAAGGGGCTGAGGTTGAGCCGTGCGCCTTGCGGCACTACCTTCATCGGGATTTGCGGCGCGCCTGGCTCGTTGAGGACACGCGTCTCGAACAATCCGGCGGCAAAAGGCGTCGCATAGAGCGGACATTTCAGCCACGGCCAGAGATCGGCGATCGCGCCGATATGGTCCTCATGCGCATGAGTGATGACGCCGGCGACGATGTTGCGCTGGATCTGACCGAGATAGCGGGGATCGGGCACGATAATGTCGATGCCTGGCTCATGCGGCCCGGCGAATGTGACGCCGCAATCGACCAGCAGCCATTTGCGATCGCTCTTCGGGCCGAAACCATAGAGCGCGAGATTCATCCCGATCTCGCCAAGCCCTCCAAGTGGCACGAAGACAAGTTCGTCAGCTCCGCGCATCGCCACCGCTTTCCACCTTCATGATTTCAACCCATCCGAGGCGCCGATCCACACATCGCCCGCCTCGATCACGCGCATCTCGCCGCCGCAATCGAGAAGCAATCGCCCGCCGTCGTCAATGCCATGAAAAATTCCATGGACCGTTTCATTCGGCAAAGTAACACGGATAGGCGCGCCAAGGCCCGCCGCCATGGCGAGCCAGTCTTTGCGGATCGCGGCGAAGCCGCGCCCTTTATCGAAGACGGCGAGCTGCGCTGCGAACTGATCCGAAAGATGCGCCAAGACATTTTGCGGCAAAGGCTGCGGCGCACCGATATCGGCCAAGGCTATTGCCTCATAGGCAAGATCACTTGGCCGGCGCGCGCAATTCACGCCAACGCCCACAATGCAGGCGAAGCGACCGCCAGGAAGACTCGTGCTTTCCAGCAGAATGCCGGCAAGCTTGGCGCCGTCACAGAGAATGTCATTCGGCCATTTGAGGCGGACACGCGTGTCATCGCCTAATGTTTTGTCATCGATGAAACAGTCACGCAAGGCATATGCCAGTGCCACCCCCGCGACAAATCCGAGCTGCGGCGCGATTTGCGGCGCAACTTCGTCGACGAGCATCAAACTCGCGTGAAGGTTTCCAGCGGGCGATTGCCATTGCCGGCCATGGCGGCCGCGGCCTTTGGTCTGCGCTTTCGCAACGACCCAGATGCGGCTCGGATCGCCCTCGCGTGCGAGGCGCATCGCCTCGTCATTGGTCGAGCCGATCTCCTCATGAACGATGAGTCGATAGGCGCCGGCCTTCGCCATGTCACCGAGATGGAATGGAGTCTGCTCCAACCGGCGCAAACCATCTTTCTGCGATCAGAACAGCGACTTCGCCGCGACCGTCGCCGCTTCGACGACAGGCGCCGGATAGACGAAGAAGAAGGTCACGAGGATGCCTGTCACCGCCAGCACCGCGCGTAGAACCGGAGCGGCTTTGTCGAAGGCGGCCGCTGGTTCATCGAAGTACATGAGCTTGATGATGCGCAGATAATAGACCGCCGCCACGACGCTCGCGAGGAAGCCGATAACGGCCAGTCCGTAGAGATGCGCCTGAACTGCGGCGTTGAAGACGGCGAATTTGGCGAAGAAGCCGGCGAGCGGCGGAATGCCGGTCAGCGAAAACATCATCATCGCCAGGAAGAAGGCCATCACGCCGTCCCTGCGGGCAAGCCCCGACAGATCGCTGATCGACTCGACCGCCTTGCCGTTGACGCGCATCGACATGATCGCGGCGAAGGTGCCGAGCGTCATGACGAGATAGATGCTCATGTAGACGAGCACGCTGGCGACACCGGCCTGTGTTCCGGCGGCGAGGCCGACGAGCGCGAAGCCGATATGGCCGATCGACGAATAGGCCATCAGTCGCTTGAAATTGTTCTGGCCAATTGCTGCGAAGGAGCCGAGGATCATCGACAGGATCGAGATGAAGACCACGATCTGCTGCCACTGCGAGGTGATACCGGGAAAGGCCTGCATTACAACGCGCACGGTAATGGCAACGGCTGCGAGCTTCGGTGCGGAAGCGAAGAAGGCGGTGACCGGCGTCGGCGCGCCCTCATAGACGTCCGGCGTCCACATGTGGAAGGGCACGGCCGACATTTTGAAGGCGAGACCGGCGAAGAGAAAGACGAGGCCGAAGACTACCCCGAGGCCAGGTGTTCCCTTCAACACTGCCGCAATGCCGGAAAACGACACGGTGCCGGAAAATCCGTAGAGCAGCGAGGCGCCATAAAGCAGCATGCCCGACGACAGCGCGCCGAGAACGAAATATTTGAGACCCGCTTCCGAAGCCTTGGCGTCGTCGCGATGGAAAGCAGCGACGACATAGAGGGCCAGCGACATCAGTTCGAGACCGAGATAGAGCGCAATCAGTCCCGCCGCCGAGATCAGCATCGACATGCCGAGCGTCGACAGAAGCACGAGAACCGGGAATTCAAATTTATTGATCTTGGCGCGATGCAGGAAATCCTGCGCCATCAACAGAGTGACGAGCGAGCCCGCATAGGACAGCACTTTCATGAAGCGGCCGAAGCTGTCGTCGACGAAAGCGCCGTTGTAGATCACCGCATCATGCTTGCTGCCGAGCAGGATCACGAGGATCGCAACACCGAGAAAACCGATGGCGATCTCCGTCGTCAGCACATCGCGCGGACGGCCGCGGATGGCGCCGACGAGAACCAGAACCAGCGCGCCGATCGCTAGAACGAGTTCCGGAAGGCTATGGGCCAGCGCGAAAGAGAGCGAGGTCGTCATGTGCGGGCCTTCCAGGTCAATGCAGCGCGGCTGTATGCAACGCGGCGAGCGCCGTGTGATAGCCGTTGAGCAGGCTCGCGACCGACGCGGCGGTGCCATTGAGGATCGGAGCCGGATGTATGCCGTAATAGATCGTCAGCACGACCAGCGGCGCGAGGATCGCAATCTCACGCGGCGAGACGTCGAGAATGGCCTTCAGCGCCGGCTTCTCCAATACGCCGAAGATAATCCGGCGATAGAGATAGAGCGCATAAGCGGCCGACAAGATCGTGCCGAGCGCGGCGAAGGCCGCGACCCAATTGTTGAAGCGGAATGTGCCGAGCATGGTCAGGAATTCGCCGACAAAACCCGAGGTGCCCGGCAGGCCGATATTGGCCATGGTGAAGACCATGAAGATCGCGGCATAGACCGGCATGCGCTCGACGAGGCCGCCATAGGCGGCGATTTCGCGCGTATGCATGCGGTCATAGACGACGCCGACGCAAAGGAAGAGCGCGCCGGAGACGAGACCGTGCGAGATCATCTGGAAGATCGCGCCCTGGACGCCCTGCTCCGTCATCGAGAACAGGCCCATGGTGACGAAACCCATATGCGCCACCGATGAATAGGCGATGAGCTTCTTCATATCTTCCTGCACCAGCGCGACGAGCGAGGTGTAGATGATGGCGATGATCGAGAGCGCGAAGACGAGCGGCGCGAAATAGGCCGACGCTTCCGGGAACATCGGCAGCGAGAACCGCAGGAAGCCGTACCCGCCCATCTTCAGCAGAATGCCGGCCAGGATCACCGAACCTGCGGTCGGCGCTTCGACGTGGGCGTCGGGCAACCAGGTGTGGACGGGCCACATCGGCATCTTCACCGCGAGCGAGGCGAAGAAGCCGAGCCACAACCATTTCTGCATGCCCGACGGGAAAGCCGTTTTAAGGAGCACGGTGATGTCCGTGGTGCCGGCGACGCCATACATGGCCATCACGGCAATCAGCATCAGCACCGAGCCGAGCAGCGTATAGAGGAAGAACTTGAAACTCGCATAGATGCGGCGCTTGCCGCCCCAGATGCCGATGATGAGGAACATCGGAATGAGGCCGCCTTCGAAGAACAGATAGAAGAGCACGAGATCCAGGGCGCAGAAGACGCCGAGCATCAAGGTCTCGAGCACCAGGAAGCAGATCATATATTCTTTGACACGCATCGTGATCGATTGCCACGAGGCGATGATGCAGATCGGCATCAAAAAGGCGGTCAGGACGACGAACGGCATGGAGATGCCATCGACGCCCATCTTATAGACGAGGCCCAAGCCGAACCAGCTCTTCTGCTCCACGAGCTGGAAAGCCGCTGAACCGAAATTGAATTTCGACAGCGCGAAAAGCACCAGCAGGAAATCGACGAGCGTCGCGATCAGCGCCGCCCAGCGTGCATTGCGCAGACTAGCCTCGTCATCCCCACGCAGCGTGAGGATGAAGGCCACGCCGACCAGAGGCAGAAAGACGATCCCGGAGAGAATGCCGAAGCCGAACATCAATGCATCCCCGTCACGAGATAATAAGTCACGAATGCCGCGACGCCGATCAGCATGGCGAAGGCATAATGGTAGAGATAGCCCGATTGCAGTTTGACGACCCGGTTCGTCACATCAATGACGCGCGACGCGACACCATCAGGACCATAGCGATCGATGACGCCCTGGTCGCCGCCCTTCCAGAGAAGCCGGCCCAGCCAAAAGGCGGGCCGTAGGAAGATCAGCTCATAGAGCTCGTCGAAATACCATTTGTTGAGCAGGAAACGGTAGAGCAGCGGATTGGTCCGCGCCCAAGCCTGCGCGGTACCCGGCGCCAAAATGTAGAAGTAAAGCGCCACCAGGAAGCCGCCGAGCATGAAGAGCGACGGCAAAAAGCTGACGAGGTGTGGCACATGCTCCATCGCGTCGAGGACGCTCTTGTCCTGGCCGAAATAGAGCGCGTTCTTCCAGAATTCCGGCGCATGCTCGCCGAGGAAGACATGCTGGAAGATGAGGCCCGCGAAGATTGCGCCGAAGGCGAGCACATAGAGCGGGATCATCATCACCAGCGGCGACTCATGCGGATCGACGTGATGCGCGTCATGGTTATCTTGGCCATGATAAGCCGTGCTCGCATGCGCATCGGCATGGCGATCGGTGGCATGATCGTCAGTAGCACGGCCGTCTTCCGCCTTGGCGAGATCGGGCTCATGCATTGTGTTGAGCGAGGCAACGACATGGCCTGTCTCGGGCGCATGGGCAGAGCTGATTTCGGCATGCGCCCAACGGGCCGGCCCGAAGAAAGTCATGAAGATCAGACGCCACGAGTAGAAGGACGTCAGGCCGGCAGCGATGACGACCATAAGGAACGCATAAACATGGCCGACGCGGTCCGACGCATAAGAGGCTTCGATGATCGCGTCCTTGGAGAAATAGCCGGCGGTGAGCGGAAAGCCGGTCAGAGCCAGCGTGCCGGCAACCATCATCCAGAAGGTGAGCGGGATCTTCTTCGCAAGACCGCCCATCTTCCGCATGTCCTGCTCATGATGCATCGCATGGATCACCGAGCCAGCGCCGAGGAACAGTAGCGCCTTGAAGAAGGCGTGGGTGAAGAGATGGAAGATGCCGATCGAATAGCCGCCGACGCCGAGGGCGACGAACATATAGCCGAGCTGCGAACAGGTCGAATAGGCGATGACGCGCTTGATGTCATTCTGAACGAGGCCGACCGTCGCGGCGAAGAAAGCGGTGGTGGCGCCAACGACGGTGACGACGGAGAGCGCTGTGGGCGCCTGTTCGAACAGCGGCGACAGGCGCGCCACCATGAAGACCCCTGCCGTCACCATGGTCGCGGCATGGATGAGGGCGGAGACCGGTGTCGGGCCTTCCATCGCGTCCGGCAACCATGTG
>CAZXXA010000056.1:0-15027 GCA_964644615.1 uncultured Methylovirgula sp.
TCGTGCTGCGCGGAGGCGACTTCGTGGTGGTGCTTCTCGACCTTGGCGCCCATCGCCGCCATCGCCGCGAGCATTTCGCCGCGCATATCCTGCGCGGAATCCACCGGCGGAACCGGGAAATAGCCGCCTTTGGTGCGGACGCGGTGGCCGAGATTGCCGCCTTCATAAGGCGTGTCGCTGTTGGTCGGCAGCTCGACGGAGTCGAGAACAAAGCCCGTATTGTAGGGATCGGCGGAGAAGCGGACGTCGTCGAAGACGAAGAATTCGGCTTCCGGGCCGAAATAGACCGTGTCGCCGATGCCGGTCGAAGCGGCAAAGGCTTCGGCGCGCTTGGCGAGGCCGCGCGGATCGCGGTTATAAGGCTGGCCGGTGGTCGGCTCCAGAATGTCGCAGACGATCGCCATCGTCGGCGCTGCAAAGAAAGGGTCCATGCAGGCCGAGGCCGGGTCTGGCATGAGGGTCATGTCGGACTCGTTGATCGCCTTCCAGCCGGCAATCGACGAACCGTCGAACATCAGGCCTTCGGAGAGGGCGTCGGCGTCGATCAGCGAAACGTCGAAAGTGACGTGCTGCCACTTACCGCGCGGATCCGTGAAACGCAGATCAACATATTTTACGTCATTTTCCTTGATGGCCTTGAGCACGTCACTCGCGGTCTTCATGTCACTCCCTCTCATTTCCAGGAACTGCATTACGATTGTGGAGGCAAAGACGCGTCAGATCGCGTCCGGGCCGGTTTCGCCGGTTCGAATGCGGACCGCGCCCTCCACGTTGGACACAAAAATCTTGCCGTCGCCGATCCGCCCGGTCTGGGCCGCTTTGCGGATGGCCTCGACGGCCGCCTCGACGGAGCTGTCCGGTAGGACGACCTCAATTTTCACTTTCGGCAGGAAGTCGACGACATATTCGGCACCGCGATAGAGTTCGGTGTGCCCCTTCTGCCGGCCGAAGCCTTTGGCTTCGGTGACTGTGATGCCAGAGACGCCGGTTTCGTGCAGGGCCTCTTTCACGTCGTCGAGTTTGAATGGCTTAATGATCGCCTCGATCTTCTTCATTGCTGCCTTGATGATGTGTGTTTTGAGGAGACGGCCATAAGTTTCCGGGCGCAGTGGCGGGCGCCCGCGCCTCATAGCACCTGCTAAGCTCATCGCCTATGCAAAAATGATGTATAGGCGCGCGCGGCTTTTTGTCAGCAGGGACCGTGCCAAACGCGGCGGGCGGGGGGGAAAATGACTGGGTTTGGATGCGCCGCAACATCCAACGTTCCGCGAAAGGAAGGCGGGGAGATGCAGCCTGAAAAGGGTAGGGTCAAGAAACACCACCGCCGGCTTGGCGGAGAAGCCCAAGGCCGGCGGTGCAATCCTTCAAACTGCCGCGCAATGCGGCACGTTCAGCTGAGCACGAAGGCATGCACAGCTAAAGTTTTGCTCATGTCGTAATCAGATGACCGGCTCGAGCACTTCGGTTTTCGCCGCGGCCGGCACTTCGCGCGTGGCGACCAGACCGACACTCACGCCGGCACCGAGAAGCTGCAATGAGACTTCCTTGCCGTTGCCGAATTTGATGCCATCACGATAGGCGCCATGTTCGAGGCGTGCGAACACCACCTCTTCCTCCGCCTTGATGTTCAGACGGCTCTGCAGATCAGTCGAGATATTTTCGAGTCTCAGGTGCGTGTCGTATTGGACGCAAACCGCGGTCGTGCAATCGCCAGGGGCCGCGAGCCCGATGCTTCCCGACGGGAAACGGGTTGTGACATATTTTTCTTCCTCGCGCGCAGGCCGCGAAGCATACATCTCCAGCGAATAGTCACACATGGTTGTCACTCCTGAAGTCGTCGATGTGTGATCCCCGTCCGAGCAAAGCGCGACCGCCGCATCCACGGCGCATTGCAAGTCGGTCGAACTAGTGGATCGGCGGCTCCCACTTGGGGAGGTTAGGGACGGCATCAAGAAAGCCGGTTTGGTTTCCCAGGAGTCCGAGACGGCTTTGCGCCGTATCGAGTTACCAAACGACGTTCGGCGAGCGCCAACGTTCCCAACCACGAACACTTGAAACCTCATAGAGTTTCAAATGACTCGTGAGATAATTCTATGCTAGCGCGACTACCTCGCGCGTCAAGCGCTTTACCGATAGCACGGCATTTTTGTCAGTAACAAAGCTGTTCGCTTGTGCATATTCAAAGCAGCAAAGGCTAAGAGAACGTAGAAGCCATTGATTTATTGAGCGCGGGCTTCAGCGCATATGCGTTTGGCGCATGCGCTATGTGTTCAGCCTTGCGCCAATGGCAAATCCGGACGGCTTCCCCATTCGCTCCATGAGCCGTCGTAGAGCACGACGTCGGTTTTGCCTGCCGTTTCCAAACCCAAGAGAAGGAGGGCTGCCGTCACGCCCGAGCCGCATGTTGTAATGATCGGCCGCGTCAGATCGACCCCAGCGTTTTGAAAGGCGGCGGCGACATCGGCAGGTGCCCGCATTTCGCCATTTTCAATGAGCTCGCGGTAAGGCACGTTGAGGCTGCCGGGGATATGTCCCGAACGAACTCCGGGGCGCGGCTCCGGCGCTTCACCGCGAAACCGCTGGGCGCTGCGCGCATCGACAATCTGCGGCGCGCCCGCTTGCGAAGCCTTCAAAACATCTTCCGCCGCAGCAACCGCGTTCGCATCGAAATCCACGGTAAATGTTTGCGGGGCGCGAGTCACAGCGCCGCTTTCGAGCGGCCGTCCTTCAGCCTTCCATTTTGGCAGTCCGCCTGTGAGGATCTTCACGTCTTTCGCGCCGAAGAGCCGCAACGTCCACCAGACACGCGCCGCGCCGAACAGGCCGATGGCATCGTAGACGACGATCCGCATCGTATCGCTGATGCCGAGATCGCGCATCGCCTGCGCGAAGACCTGCGGCGACGGCAGCATATGCGGCAGATCGGTCGAGTGGTCGGCGATCGCATCGATGTCGAAGCGCACAGCGCCGGGAATATGCGCCTCTAGATATTCTTCCCCCGCATTTCGATTTTCGTCGGGCAGAAAATAGCTGCCTTCGACGACCACGAGATCGGGGTCGTTGAGATGCTGGGCGAGCCAATCGGTCGCGACGAAGAAAGCGGATTGATCAGTCGTCATAGCAGACCCCATAAATGCTTTGCCGATCACCGGGCGAAAGCGAAACCCTAGCCCATGTAACCGAGCCCACGGTAGAGACTCATGTGTGACGCCGCACGGCGGCGCGGCGTTCGATGCGCGAGCCGAGAGGATCGCGGGTGATGATTGAGCGACGGCAAGCGCTCGATCAGAGAAGACGTGTCTGAAAAAAGGCCAGTATCAGCGCGGCGATCTCATCGCCGAGGAGGACCACAATGCGAGACCATACATTCCTGGAATTCGGAGGTCATGCACTGATTATAGTGCTTATTGACGAGCCCCAGAGCATTCTCATTGAGAATCTGACAATGCTCTTCCGCCACTTTGTGGCACTTGTATACGTAATCGTACCTTTGCTGGGCGGTACATTGCGTTTGCGCTGGTGCGAGCGTCGACATCAGTACTATGAACGAAGCCACTGCCATGAATAGTATCACACGGCCGGCTATGGCGATCGTCGCCGGGCATTTATTGTTTGCTTTCGAAGCAATCATGATGGTGCGTCCTCGTCAGCCGTGGACGGTTAGCACGTCTGTGGCATAATCGCGACTGGCCTGCGTTGTCGTCATTAAAGATCGCGATGCTTCGTTCTGCGCCGGGCGGTTTGATCAGCGCTTTTAAAAAAGTCCAGCATCAGCGCGGCGATCTCATCGACACGCTCGTCCAGGGCGAAATGGCCGGCGTTGAGAATGTGCAGCTCGGCCTCCGGAAGGTCGCGTTTGTAGGCTTCGGCGCTGGGCCTGATCAACGAGCTGCCGTACATGCTGCACGCCGCCGGAACGGATTGTTCAGACGTAATCCGGCTCGATGATAGTCGGATTTTCCAGCCATCCCGGCACCGGCAGATTTTTTTCGCGCAAGAAGGCGGGATTGAAAAGCTTTGATTGATAGCGTGCGCCAGAGTCGGCCAGAATGGTCACGATCGTATGGCCGGGGCCAAGTTCCTTCGCCAGCCGGATCGCGCCCGCGACATTGATGCCGGATGAGCCGCCGAGCAGAAGCCCCTCTTGCTCGGCTAGCTCGAACAGAATGGGCAGAGCCTCGGCATCCGGAATCTGAAACGGAATGTCGATCGGCGCATCTTCAAGATTAGCCGTGATACGGCCCTGACCGATGCCTTCCGTGATCGACGTACCTTCCGACTTCAGCTTGCCATGCGCATAATATTCATAAAGCGCGGCGCCCATCGGATCGGCGATGCCGATCGTAACATTCGGATTTTCTGATTTTAGCGCCATGCCTACGCCGGCCAGCGTGCCGCCGGTGCCGACCGCGCAGATGAAGCCGTCGACCTTACCGTCCGTCTCGGCCCAAATCTCGGGACCCGTCGTCTCCATATGGCCCTGGCGATTGGCGACATTGTCGAACTGATTGGCCCAGATCGCGCCTTGCGGATGTTCTTTGGCGAGGCGCTCGGCCAGACGGCCCGAGAGTTTCACGTAATTGTTCGGATCGGAGTAGGGAACGGCCGGCACTTCGATCAGGCTCGCGCCCTGCAGGCGCAGCATGTCCTTCTTCTCTTGGCTTTGGGTCTCGGGAATGACGATGACCGTCTTGTAACCGAGCGCATTGGCGACGAGCGCGAGACCGATTCCGGTGTTGCCGGCGGTGCCTTCGACGATCATGCCGCCGGGTTTCAGCGTACCTCGTGCGACCGCGTCTTGGATGATGGCGAGCGCGGCGCGATCCTTGATCGAGCCGCCCGGGTTCATGAATTCCGCCTTGCCATAGATGTCACAGCCGGTCAGCTTCGAAGCTTGCTGCAGTTTGATGAGAGGCGTCTTGCCAATCGCCTCAACCACGCTGTCCGGAGACTTCATCCTGAAATACCCCTATAAACCTATGAACCATATAGAACCGGGCGCCGCGACCTGTCGAGCCCGGCCTTAGCGCGGCACGACGGGGTCTGACCAAGAGCAAACTTTATGTATTGCGCCAAGCCTGACGATCGGATTGCCTTTGTGACCGGTGCCAGCTCCGGCATCGGCCGCGCGACGGCGCTCGAACTGGCGCGCCGCGGCTATCGAGTCGCCGTTACTGCCCGCCGCGCGGATGCGTTGAACAGGCTTGTCGCGCTCATGCCAAAGCAGATTTTTGCCTATCCCGGCGATGTGACGGATGGCGAGGCGATGCGCGCGCTTGTGGCGCGGATCGAGCAGGAGGTCGGCCCGATCGTGCTCGCTTTTCTCAATGCCGGCGTCTCTTATGCGATGGCTGAGCGGCGCGGCTTCGACGCGGCGATCATTGCGAAAACCTATGCGGTCAATGTCGGCGGTACGGTCAATTGTCTTGCGCCGCTCATCGCCGTCATGCTGACGCGGGGACGGGGACAGATTGCGATCAATGCGTCGCTCGCCGGCTACAACGGCCTGCCCGGCAGTTTCGCTTACGGTTCATCGAAAGCAGCGCTGATCCACATGGCCGAAAGCCTGCAGCTCACTTACGGAGACAAAGGCCTGCGCTTTCAGCTTCTGTGTCATGGTTTCGTGCGCAGCGAAATGACCGCGACTGAAAAGGACTACGACATGCCCTTTATGATCACAGCGGAAGCGGCCGCGCAGATCATCTGCAAGGGCTTCGAACGCCGTGGCTTTGAGATCGCCTTTCCGTGGCCGCTGGTCGCCATCTCGAAGGTCATCCGTATGCTGCCCTATATCGTGCGGCTGCCGCTCATTACTCTGGCGACACGCCAGGCGCGCAGGAAGACTGACGCGCAATAGAGCGCGCCGAGCTTCGTGCGCAGCCCCTGTGGAACAATGTGCCGGTCGACGGCGGTGCTGCGCTGGTTTGATGACGCGCAGCGCAATCCGGCAAAATAGAGCATAAAAAGGGCCGGCATGCAGAGCCGGCCCCTTCATTAATCGTCAGAATGGAGAACTTTCAGGCTGATTTCAGCACCGCCTCGGCGAACTCATAGTTCGCGAGCTTGTCGAGATAATTCTGCGCATAATCAGGACGGCGATTGCGGAAGTCGAGGTAGTAGCTGTGCTCCCACACATCGAGGCCGAGGAGGGCCTTTCCTTCGCCGGTTGCGAGCGGGTTTGAGCCGTTCGGCGTCTTTGTGATCTTGAGCTTACCATCCTTGCCGAGGACGAGCCAAGCCCAGCCCGAACCGAACTGGCCGGTCGCTGCGGCCTTGAATGCCGCTTTAAATTCGTCAACCGACTTCAGATCTTCAACGATCTTCTTTTCAAGCATGCCTGGGAGCTTGCCGCCCTTTGGGCTCAAGTTCTCCCAGAACAGGATGTGGTTCCAGTGCTGCCCGGCATTGTTGAAGACGGGCGCAAGGTCGGGCTTTTCGTAAGAAAGAGCAATGATCTCTTCCAGGCTCTTGCCTTGAAGGGCGGGATTTTTCTCGACGAAGCCATTGAGCGCCGTGACATAGGCCTGATGATGCTTGCCGTGATGCAGTTCCAACGTCTCCTCGCACATGCCGAGGCCGGCGAGAGCATTCGTCGCAAACGGGAGGGCGGGCAATTCGAATGTCATGACATTTCTCCGATGCTGGTCCAGGAAGACTTGCTTAGAAACGATCCGCGTTGCGTCTCAGCCGCCGCATGCCGGGAACATAGCGCGTGTTCACACCACACGGCTCACGCCACGATGTAGATTGATGCGAAATTGCCTATCGATCCCTCAACGTCCGATCTGTGGTCGGCTGAGGCGACGGCGTCGCTTGGGCCAATCGGACGGCTTTCTACGCGGCTTTGCATGCGCGGCGCCGTTCCGTAACACGAACTCGCCGCCGGTGAAATCTTTCCCGTGTCCGGAAGAAAGACGGCGGCCTAGGCTCTGCTGACGCCAATCGCGGCGGGAGCGGCGTCGGGCGCCAGGGCCCGTAATGACTAGTGCCGCAAAATCCCGAACTTTTTTGGCAGGCAAGACACAGCGGCGGTTCCGGAGCCGCTCATCGGCCATTCGCATAATAAATATTATGGAACCAAGATGTCATTACGTGGGTGTTGGATCCGCACGGGGCTTGAGAGATCGGTCACCGCTCCACACGGGCTTCGGCGACATTGTCCGAATGCGCGATCGGCCCCGGTTCGCTGAGTGGTCAAGACCCTGAATGCGGGAGCTGCCATTGTCGGCAAAGCGGGTCTCGGGCGCGCGCCCTGGCAGCACCAGGTGCGTGCGCACGCCGAATTGCTGAAGTTCTAGGTCCATCGACTCGGTGAATGCGTTCGCGGCCGCCTTGCTCGCGCTATAGGCGGCGATCAGCGGGAGCGCCCGCAGGTCAATCGAGTCGGATGATACGGCCACCCACCCACAGTGATGACGGTCGCGGCTCAATTCGAACTATTCGGGCTTTCGGCAGCTCGTCCAGCGCTTCCACCGGGAGTTCCGCTAAAACGACTTCACCTGCTGCCGTGCTGCTTCTACCGCATCCATGCCGGCCTGCTTGACTTGATCAATGGCTTCCGTGACAGCGTCACCAACTTCGGTTTTAACGGCATCAGATGCTTCACCCAAGCGCTCCGATACGGCGCCGCCACGCGTATTCAGATCAGCTTTCACGTCGTCACTGAGTTCGCCGAGCCATTCGTTCTCGAAGTCAGACATGCGGAACGCACCCGCAACTGCCGCACCGATTGCGAGGCCAATTGCACCGATGACGAGCGGTTGTCGTTCAAAGAGGTCGGCCAGCGATGATTGCGCCTTCGTGAAAGCCTCTTTTCCGGGAAGCGGGCTATGGAGCCTGCCGAAGCTCTCCCGCGCATGCCCGACACCTTCGTCCAACTGATCTCGGATCTTTTCGGCCGCTCCTGAGATCGCGTCGGAAGCGGCGTTGCCGGCGCCGCGCAAGCTTTCACCCACATGATCCATTTCCGGCGCGGTTGGCGGCGCCGCGATCTGTTGGAGCTCGGATGCGGTTGCACGCAGGTTGCGAACGCTCGTGTCAATCGCTGGCGAAACCGTCGCTGTCGCTGAACGCGCCGCGTTCTTCAGCTTCTCGTCACCAACCATTAGCCAGACCGTGCCGCCGCCGATTAGCGCTGCAGCGAGGGGATTATCCCGGACCGCGACAATCAGATTGTCGAAAAAACCCGCTTGCGAGCTGTTCATCGCATCATTCCCTTCACCGCGTCCCTATCCTTTTCGAGCTGTCGGATGGTCTCATGAGGCGCAAGATTGCGGGGATTCAGCCTGCTGATGCCAATTGCGAACAGCACGCCAGCGATTACTGCGGCCACGATTGCTGAGGTCAAATAGGAGACCGCCTGCGACCAACCCGCGGAGATGAGGGCCGCCGATAACGCGAACAGAGCCATCACAATAGCAGGGATGACCAGAACGGCGCCCGCCGCAATCAGGCCTAGTGCGCCGCCGACGTTCTGAAGCTTCTCGGCAAATTCTGCCTTGGCGAGATCCACCTCATTCTGGAAGAGTTTCGCGGCTTGCGACAGCGCATCGCCGAGCAACGCAGCGATCCGTCGAATGTCGCTCTGGCTGGTTCTGATGTCGTCTTGAATGCTCATGACACGTTGCTGCCTTGTGTTTGCTTACGGCGATTGCCACGCCGCGAAGAGCCCTGGACTCCTGGTTCGTTGGCCGCTGCAGATGAAGGTCCACGCCCCGGGTCACCACGATCGGACGGCAGCGTGGACCTCTCCTCCCTGGCCTGCGATTCGCCGGACGCCTTAAAGAAGCGAACCGCGGCAAAACCGGCAAGCACCGAAATCCCGAGAAATGCGGCTGGCTGCCGTTTCGCGAAATCTGTCGCGCCGTCGATGATATCGCGGAAGCTTCCGTTGCGGATTTTCCCGGCCGCATCCTCGACATAATCCGCCACGGAGTTTATGCCGCGGACGGCGAAGGGCGCGTCGCTTTCGAATGCACGAGCCGCCGTGCGAATGTTACCGGCAAGACGCTCAACGTAAGCCGCGCCCGACCACTGCTGCTCGCGGGCCTGGGCCTGGATCCGGTCCACTGTTCCAGAAGCCACCTCCTTGACCGCGTCGGCGGCGTCACTGAGCTTCTCACGCGCAACTTCGGTCGAGGCTTGCAACGCCTCGCCGGCGCGCTGCCTCACCTCGGCCCCCGCTTCCGCGACCTGATCCTTAAGGTCTTGCGATGATCCAGTATTCTGGTTCTGGGATGAATTCGTTCTCTTCGTTACGTCCATGTCGCTCATAGCGATGTCTTTCAGCTGTTCGAATTGCCGGGAGTGCTGACGGCGGCCCTCACCGCACCATCGGCCGCCTCCTTGACCGTATCCGTCAGAGTTTGCGTCATACGACTGGCCCGGCCGGAGAGGTCCGCCTCGGCGATCGTGTTCGCCGCCGCGTCGGCGGCCGCCATCGTGGCATTCCTGGCCGTCTCAAGTTTGGATTGCGTCGCCTCGCCCGCCGCCTTCTTCAGGCTGCCGCTTGCCCGGCCCATTAGCTTGGCTCCCCCCCTACTCGGCGGGAGGGCCGCAGCGATGATCGCGCCGATCGTGATTCCAAATCCACCGACCAATGCGGCATTGTCGCCGATGACCTGACGAGCCTTTGCAGGCGCGACGGCCGCCGCTTCCTTAGCCGCGGCTGCAGCGCGTTCGGCGGCCCCCACGCTAGTCCTCAGTTTATCGCCAACTATGCTGGTGACTTGTACCGCCCCGCTCCCGAGAGTGTCGGTCGCGTCCGCGGCCGTATCTTGCACGTCATTGGCTAGGCCAATGGCTTGGCTTTGAGCCGAAGAGAGCCCGTCCTTTATATCACCCGTGAGCACCCGCGCGTGTTCTGCTACCTCGTCTAAGATGGTCCCCGCTTTCCCAACCGCCGGGGCGGCGGCCGCGGCGGCACGGTCGCGAACGGTCTTTGAGGTCAGTGCAAGTCCGGCGCCGATCATGAGCAATGGCAGCGGGAGACCGCGCGCCCAGCGCAGCAGCGGGACCGCGATCGTGATTCCCGCGGCGGCGGCTGGCATCGGATTTTCCATGGCCTTCCGCTTCAGCGCGCCGACCCAGCTCTGCGTCTTGTCGCTGACGTAATCGGACACCTCTGATTTGATGTGTTGCGGCGAAACCTTGTAGCGAATGTCTTCGGCGCTATCCGATATGCGCTCCCTCAACTGATCGACCGTAGTCGCCAACTCTGCGCGGATGCGCTCCGACTCGAGCCTCAGCTCCTGCGCTGATCTTGTCATGGACGTTACCTCTTGGAGCTTTTAGGGACGAACTCACGCTGTGGTTGGATGGTTCCTAAGCCGCGAGAAGAGATGGCTGCGGAGAGAGAAGCAGTCGCGCCGACACACAGGTGCTGGCTCATGCTCCGGGTACATCGTCACGAAAAGCGTCGCCCACGCTTCATTGCTGGCGAGATGCGCATCAGGCGACCAAATCGCCGCCGCTACTTAGCTTATTTGTCTTCGCGGGACAGGTCGCCGGATTGTGTAGGATCTCGAACGCGACGCAGTGTCAGGTCGCTTTGCCCCAGATCGGTCGTTGCGCCTAGGAAATCCGGATCGTTGTTTTGCTGCATGATGATCCGGCGGAGGTCAGGCGCTTCCGGCGCTCATATCTTCTAAAGCAGACATTCCGGTACCGGCCCCCTGTTGTCGAGCCAGTTTTCGCGCCCATCTCAGCGGCGCTGGGCGAGCGGCGTGAAGTGGCGCGGCTCGGGCCCGACGTAATTGGCCGTCGGCCGGATGATCCTACCGTCGGCGCGTTGCTCGATCACATGCGCAGACCAGCCGGTCGTGCGCGAAATGACGAAGAGTGGCGTGAGCATTTCGGCCGGAATATCCATCAAATGATAGGAGACGGCGCTGAACCAGTCGAGATTGGCAAACATCTTCTTGGTCGAGAGCATCACGCTCTCGATCCGCTCCGCGATCTCAAACAGCGACATGTCGGCCCTGCGCTTGGCGAGGCTCTCGGCGACGCGCTTGATTACCTGATTGCGGGGATCTGCGATCGTGTAGACGGGGTGACCGAAACCGATCACCACCTCTTTCGTCTCGAGCCGCCGCTTGATATCAGCTTCCGCTTCTTCGGCAGTTGCATAACGGCACTGGGTCGCAAGCGCCGCTTCATTGGCGCCCCCATGCTTCGGGCCGCTCAAGGCGCCGATCGCGCCGGTAATCGCCGAGTAGATATCGGCCCCGGTGCCGGCGATGACTCGCGCCGCGAAGGTCGAGGCATTGAATTCATGCTCGGCATAAAGAATTAGCGAAGTGTGCATCGCCCGCACCAAATCCGGCTCGGGCAATTTGCCATGCAGAAGATGGAGAAAATGGCCACCAATGCTTTCGTCGTCAGTTTCGACTTCGATGCGGCGGCCGTGATGTGACCAGTAATACCAGTAGAGCAGCATTGAGCCGAGGCAGGCGATGAGCCGATCCGCAATATCCCTTGCGCCTTCGGCCCCACGATCCTTGCCTTCCGGCAAGATCGAACCGAGCGCCGAGACGCCGGTTCGCAACACATCCATCGGATGCGCCGCTGGCGGCAGTGTTTCAAGAACCTTTTGCAAGGCATCCGGGAGCCCGCGTAGCGCGGAGAGCTTCGCCTTATAGGCAGCGAGCTGATCGAAATCGGGCAAGGTGCCGTGGATGAGGAGATGCGCGATCTCCTCGAATTCACAGGCCTCCGCGAGATCGAGAATGTCATAGCCGCGGTAATGGAGATCATTGCCGCTGTGCCCGACGGTGCAAAGCGCGGTATTGCCTGCAGCGACGCCTGAAAGTGCCACAGATTTCTTCGGTGGCGCGCCGGCCGCCTGCCTGATTATCTCTCCATTCGACACGAGGGCCCTCCTGATGATTTGGGGCCTGCCTTCAAGTTCGAGGTCAGAAAATCCCCGATCGTCCCTTAGCGAGCGTTCCTGCTGGAACCACCAGAGTGAGCCAGTCGAGTTCACTTGCGGTAAGCTCGGGCAATGCTTGCACTGTATCGAGAAACCGCTTCGCCTCGCTGGGATGGATCAGGCCTTCCGTCAGCGACCTGAATTTGCGAATATAGTCTGCCCGGTGCCAAGGCGTCGCGCCGAGCGGATGCGCATTGGCGACGGCAAGCTCGTCGGCAATCTCGCGTCCATCTTTAAGTAAAATGACAATCCTGCCGCCGAGGGCTTTCGTGGCCGGATCGCTTGCGTGATAGCGCTCCGTCCAGCGCCCGTCTTCGACGGTGCGAATCTTGCGCCACAGACGCACAGTATCGGGCCGCTGCGCACGTTCGGGCGCATAAGAATGGATATGATGCCAGGTCCCATCCTGCAGCGCGACAGCAAGAATATACATGAGCGAATGATCGAGTGTCTCGCGCGACGCTAAAGGATCGAATTTCTGCGGATCGTTTGAGCCCGTCCCAATCACATAATGGGTGTGGTGGCTTGTCTCGACTGTGATCGCCTCGACATTCTCCCAATCGGAAATCTGCTTGCGTAGGCAGAAGGCGAGATCGATCAGGGCTTGGCTCTGATATTCCGCCGAATGTTCTTTTGTGTAAGTGTCTAGGATGGCGCGCTTGGCCTCGCCAGGCTCCGGCAGCGGCACGCGATAATGCGCCTCCGGGCCACCGAGCATCCCGGCGATCACCCCGTCTTCGCCTTCATAGATCGGGCCTGGTGCGCCCTCACCGCGCATGGCCCGATCGACGGCCTCGATCGCAACCTTGCCGGCATGCGACGGCGCGAAAGCCTTCCACGAGCTGATCTCGCCTTTGCGGCTTTGCCGCGTCGCCGTTGTTACATGCAGCGCCTGCTGCACCGCCTGATAGATCGTGGCCGTGTCGAGAGAGAGCAGACTCCCGAGCCCGGCGGCGATGGAGGGGCCGAGATGGGCGACATGATCGATCTTACGCGCATGGAGACAAATTGCTTTCGTGAGATCGACCTGGATTTCATAACCTGCCGCAATACCGCGGATGAGATCGCGGCCGCTCAAAGAGGCCTGCTGCGCGACGGCGAGGATCGGCGGAATGTTGTCGCCTGGGTGGCTATAGTCCGCAGCCAGAAAAGTATCATGGAAATCGAGCTCACGCACGGCGGTGCCATTCGCCCAGGCGGCCCATTCGGCATGGACCTTCACCTCTTGCGGAGCGCCGAAGATCGTCGCGCCCCCGGCCCGCATATGTGCCAGCGCCTGATCGCGCGCGGTGATAACCGGGTGACAATTGAGCGATGCGATCGCGACCGCTGCGTTATCGATGATGCGGTTGATGATCATTTCGGTCACATCATCCAGGAGGTCGACCGGATCGCTCGCAACTGCAGCAATTTTCCACGCGAGCTGCGCCTCGCGTGGAAGACGCTCACTTTCTTTATGGACTCTCACCTCATGGATCTGCATGCTCGCTTTCCGTCGTGTCGCCGCGTCAGTGTCGCAAAGCTTGGCAGGCAACGGGAAAATTATTTTACATTGAGCGCCGACCGGCCACCAAACTTTAGGGCAACGGAACGATGCGATGGGGGTGCCACGACGCATCACAAATAGGATTGTCGTCAAGGCGGGTGTTGCGCGAGATCAAAGGTACGCAAGATTGCTGCGGTCGCTCACGCTCCTGAATGCGCTATGCTGACGAGCGCATCGGGCACAGCTTCAGCCGCGCCTACGGCAAGCACAGAGGCGGTCGCCAGCCGGCGTGTACCGGCACTGTCTAGGGAGAGGACTCGCATGGGGTGAAAATTGAATGGGACGATGGCCAGACCGGTATCGTCCTCTACCCCGAATGTTGGATGTCGAACGCTAATGACGGTCCCTCGATCCTGCCGAGGATGCGCATCTGAAACGTCGTCGAGGCAAGCCTCAAAACGAGAAGAGTCCACGGTCTGCGCCGGAGATCTCATATAGAACTGGCCGTCGCGGCGATCCGTCAATACGTTGCCGCGGTCCGTCAATAATCCATGGCGCCCATGCCGCCCGTTGTGGCGCCTGGCATGAGCGGTGAATCCTTCTTCGGATGCTCGGTGACGGTCGCTTCGGTTGTAATGATGAGACCCGCAATCGAAGCTGCATCCTGCAGCGCTGTGCGGACCACCTTCGTCGGATCGATGATGCCGAGTGCGAGCATATCGCCGTATCGGCCGTCTTGTGCGTCATAGCCATAGGCGTAGTCCTTGGCTTCGAGCAGCTTGCCAACGACCACGGCACCGTCGGCACCGGCATTGTCTATGATCTGGCGAGCCGGGGCTTGAATCGCACGGCGGACGATCTCGACGCCGGTCTTCTGATCGGCATTTTCGACATTCATCGCGGCGAGCGCCGGTATAGCGCGGAGCAGCGCGACGCCGCCGCCCGGCGAAATCCCCTCTTCCACCGCCGCGCGGGTGGCATTGAGCGCGTCATCGACCCGGTCCTTGCGCTCTCTCACCTCCACTTCCGTCGCGCCGCCGACGCGGATGACCGCGACGCCGCCCGCGAGCTTGGCGAGCCGCTCCTGTAACTTCTCGCGATCATACTCGGAGGTCGTCTCTTCGATTTGCGCCTTGATCTGGGCAATGCGTGCTTCGATTGAACTCTTTTCGCCAGCGCCGTCAATGATCGTCGTCGTGTCCTTGTCGACGCGCACCCTTTTGGCGCGGCCGAGCATCGGCAGCGTGACGCTCTCGAGCTTGATGCCCAGATCCTCGGAAATAATCTGGCCAGCGGTTAGGATCGCTATGTCTTCGAGCATGGCTTTTCGACGATCGCCGAAGCCCGGCGCCTTCACGGCTACGACTTTTAGCCCACCGCGAAGCTTATTGACCACGAGGGTCGCGAGCGCCTCGCCTTCCACATCTTCGGCGACGATCAGCAGCGGCTTGCCGGTCTGAACGACCGCCTCAAGGACTGGTAGCAAAGGCTGCAGCGAAGCCAGCTTCTTCTCATGGACGAGCAGATAGGGCTCGTCGAGCTCGGCAATCATTTTCTCGGCATTGGTAATGAAATAGGGTGAGAGATAGCCGCGATCGAACTGCATGCCCTC
>CAZXXA010000057.1:0-13595 GCA_964644615.1 uncultured Methylovirgula sp.
CAATCGTCCCAATGTTGCAATGCGGCTTCGTGCGACTGAATTTTTCCTTGGCCATCGATCGTGATCCTGCGTTCCACGCTTAAGCGACGCTCCCCCGGCGCGAAGAGACCCGCGCGGGCGCAGCCTTATGTTCGAGGCGAAGCGGCAAAGTCAAGCCAGCCGGGGTTGAAAGCAGAACTCGACGCGCTACGGCGCATAAATAGAAATGAAAGCGGCAGACCGCCTCGCTGTTGCTTCGGCAGTTCAGCCTCGGCCGGCAAGTCCGATCCGCGCCGCGGCTCCGCAGTTTGCCGCGTGACCGCTCAATGACACAATGGTTTTGGAAAATCACCTGTGCCAAAAATCATAAAGACGACAGGCACCTACTGAGCGATGTCTGGCGCTGGCGGCGCAGTAAATTTGTGCTAGAGTTTTTGTATACAAAGCTTTTCGAGCGGCCCGCAGGGAGGCGGACCGGCTGTCATCGCCAGATGATCCTCGAAAGCACGGCTCGATCAATCGAACGATGACCATGGACGATCCGGAAGTGTTGGATACGATCGTCGAGGCGACGGAAACGCCAGCACCATCTCTGCACGAGGAGGTTCTGAGCCGCCTTCGCGATTATATTGTCGAGGGTAATCTCGCCGATGGCGCGCGCATTCCCGAAAAGCATCTCTGCGAACTTTTCGGCATTTCCCGCACGCCCTTGCGCGAAGCTCTGAAGGTTCTCGCATCTGAGGGCCTGATCGACCTCCTGCCCAACCGCGGCGCCCGCGTTCGCCCGCTCGACGCGCGCGAGATCAGCGAATTATTCGATCTGATGGGCGGTCTCGAAGCGCTCGCCGGCCGGCTCGCCTGCGAGAACATGACCGGGGCCGAGTTTCTCAAACTCGAGCAGATCCACAATGAAATGCACGGCCATTATCAGCGCAAGGATATGAGCCGCTATTTCAAATGCAATCAGGCGATCCATCAAATGATCGTCGATGCCGCACGCAACAATGCGTTGAAGGCGAGCTATCTGAGTCTCGCCGACCGCATGCGGCGCCTGCGCTATTCCGCCAATCTCGACCGCCATCGCGACCGCTGGGGCGAAGCCATGCGCGAGCATGACATCATTCTCGAGGCGCTGCGCCGCCGCGCGCCGAGCGAGCTTTCCGACATCCTCTTCCAGCATTTGCGCAATAAGCAAATTGCCGCGAAAGAGCATTTTCTCGATCGCGCCGAGCCCGAGTCTAAAGCGGCACAGGCAAGCTGAGCTGTCAAAAAATCGGCTTCAGTCTCCAACCATGCTCCCGATCGGCGAATACGAACCCACTGCAGGAGCCGCCATACTCGGGCTTGACCTGCATATCCAGGCGCAACGGCTTGCATAAGGCGGGTGCTCTCGCGGCGTCGGCGTTGATGGATGGGTCAAGCCCGCGCATAACGCCACTCAAAAAGCCCCGCGCGCCTCGATCGGCCAGATGTCGACGAGTTGATCGCCCTCGACGACATGAAAATGATCGTAGAGATTGACGGTCGGGTCGCAGTGCGGAACGATCAGCTCATATTGGCTGCCGAGCGGCGGCTGCGCCGCACCTTGCGGCAATTCGATCATGCCATGCTCGTCGCTGTCGGGACGATAGACGGCGCCTTCGACCGGCGGCTTCACGAAAGCCGGCAGAGTCCCCTTCGCCGAAAAATGCTTATTGCCGCCGTCGCAGGTGACGCGACCCGGCACATTGCGGCCGATTACCGAGACTTTCACGAAAAGACTGGCCGCGAAGGGCGATGCATCTTCGATATGCGCTTTATTGTTGTCGAGATCGAGCGCGCGATATTCGGCATCGTTGAAGATATAGCTGCCGCATTGCAGTTCGCTATAGCAATCGAGGCTCGGGTCCATGAACAGCGTGCCGGTCGAGCCGCCCGTCACATAGGTCAGCGGAAAGCCTGCGGCCGTCAGCCCGGCGCGGATCTCTTGGATGAAACGCGCGCAACTCTGCGATGCCGCCAGCCGCTCGGCATAGGTCGGCAGATGCGAAATATGCGAGGCATAGGCCTGGATGCCGGCAAGCCGCAGTGCAGGGCTGGCCGCAATCCGCTGCGCCACGGCGACGGCCTGAGCGATCGAGATCACGCCATTGCGGTGGCGGCCGAGATCGACGTCGACGAGCACATCGATCATTGCGTTCTGTCGCGTCGCATGGGCGGCGATCTGATCGACCATCGCCGGATTGTCGGCCACGAGTGTGATCCGATAGCCTTGCGCCGCCAGCGCGGCGGCACGGGCAAATTTATTCGGCTGGCTGAAGGTCGAGGTGATCAGAAGGTCGGTGATGCCGGCGCGGGCAAAGGCTTCCGCCTCGCCGACAGTCGCGACGCACAGGCCGACGGCGCCGGCCTTCATCTGCAGATAGGCGATCGCCGCGCATTTATGGCTCTTCGCATGCGGGCGCAGCTTGATCTGATGATCACGGCAGAAGGCAGCGGCGGTTGCGATATTTCGTGCCAGCGCCACGCGGTCGAGCACCAGACATGGCGCCGCCAAAAGATCGCGGCTGCCGGGCTTACCGATCAGCGCCGCATTCGGACCGAGATGTGATTGATTCATGCTTCTCCGGCAGCTTCGCTGCTATTGCAAATACTGGCTCGTCGCCTTCTTCAAAGTCTCGGCGCTGCGTTCGAGGCCGGCGAGCTCTTCGGCCGACATTCCCGGCCACAGAACCTCTTTCACGCCTTCCTTGCCGACAATGCTCGGCAGCGACAGCGTGATGTCGTAACGGTCGTTGTGCGAACCGACCGGTATGACGGCGAGTTCGTCGCGCAGGATCACTTCAGCGACGCGGCCCGCGACCATGCCGATGCCATATTGGCTGGCGCCCGTGCCTTCGATGATGGTGATATTCGCGAAGCGCACATCCTCCTCGATCGTCTTCCTGAATTCGGCGAAGCCGATGTTCTGCCGCTCCAACACCGCGGCGACAGTCATGCCGCCGATCCGCGCCGACGACCAGAGGAAGACGCTCGACGTGCCATGTTCGCCGACGACATTGGCTTCGACACAGGCCGGGCTGACGCCGAGGCGTTCGGCGAGATGGACGCGGAACCGTAGGCTGTCGAGATAGGTGCTTGTGCTCATCACCCGCTCGTGGCCGGCGAGATGCCGTGTAATTTCGACGAGCGGCTCCGGCGGATTGGTCGCGATCAAAATGACCGCCTTGGGCGCCGCATTCACGACCTTCGGCACAATGTCCTCGAACACCTTGACATTGGTCGCGAGAAGACGAAGCCGCCCCGCCGGGTCGTTACGGTCGGTCGCGCCGCCCGCCTTCTCATTAATGCCTGCCGTGATGATGACGAGCCCAGCACCGGCAAGATCGTCATAGTCGCCGTCGCGGATCGAAACGATCGGCGACAGCGGAATGCCGTAATGCATATCGACCGCGACGGCTTTGGCGCGCGCCCGGTTCTGATCGATGAGGACGAGTTCGCGGGCACGGGCGCGCAGTGCCACAGCCATGGCGGTTGCCGATCCGACCGCGCCGACGCCGATGATCCCAAGTTTCATCTCGCTCTCTCTCAGAAGCTTGCACTTCTGACTATATAGAGCGGCTTGCTCAGCCGATATCGCCCTTTAGGCCGACGGCCTCAATGCCGGCGAGGCAGCAGGCCTCGTCATTGTCCGACGTATCGCCGCTGACGCCGACAGCGCCGAGGAGCGTGCCGGAGGCATCCTTGATGAGCACGCCGCCCGGTACGGGAATGATCTTGCCCCGCGCCAGCGAATTGACCGCATCGACGAAAAACGCCTGCTCCTGCGCCCGTTTGAAAATGCCGCGTGAGCCCATGCCGAGCGCTAGAGCGCCATAGGCCTTGCCTTGCGCGACTTCGCCACGCAATAGGCTTGTCCCGTCCTGTGCGCCAAAGGCTTTCAGACAGCCGCGTGCATCGAAGACGGCGGCAGCAATCGGTTTCAGGCCCAGGCTGGCCGCCTTGGCAAAAACGGCATCGAGCAGACGGCGAGCGGTATCGAAATTCATGTGAGCGACTTCCCGGATGTTGTTATGGATTAATGTGACATAGCCCTCGATGGCTCTGCCTTGGTTTGTGAGGTGGCGAGGCTCTCGGCGAGAAGGCGCGCGACATGGATCGCCTCACGCCCTGCCCCGTCCTTGATCTGATGCCGGCAGGAGGTGCCATCGGCGATAACAATTGCATCGGCATCGGCCTTGCGCACCGCCGGCAGCAGCGACAATTCCGCCATCGCCTTCGATACGTCAATCGTCTCAGCTTGATAGCCGAAGGCGCCTGCCATGCCGCAGCAGCTTGATTCAATCACGCGCAGATCGATCTGTGGAATGAGGCGCAAGGTCGCTTCGACCGCACTCATTGCGCCGAATGCCTTCTGATGGCAATGGCCGTGCAGCAGGATTTTCCGCGACAGCGGCGCCAATGGCAGTGTCAGGCGCCCTGCCTTTGCTTCGCGCGCGATGAACTCCTCGAAGAGCAACGCTTGACCCGCGGCAAGCCGCGCGTCTTCGCTCGGCAGGATCGCCAGAACTTCGTCGCGGAAGGTCAATAGACAGCTCGGTTCCAGACCGACGATGGGAACGCCGCGCGCGAGGTAAGGCACGAGCGCCTTCAGGCTCCGCGCCATCTCGGCGCGTGCCGCTTCGACATTGCCAACCGACAGGAACGTCCGTCCGCAGCAGAGTGGCCGCTTTGGACCATCCTCCGCATGAGCAAAATGCACGCGATAACCGGCGGCCTTGAGCACCTCCAATGCCGCGTCGAGATTTTCGCGCTCGAAGGCGCGATTGAACGTATCGACCCAGAGCACGACCTCGCGTCCGTCCACGGCGGCGTTCGACGCCTGCGGCGGTTTGAACGGATCGCTGCGCCATTCGGGCAGCGAACGCGCAGCGCTGATGCCGACCAGCTTTTCCATCAGCCGCGCGATCAACGGCACTTTGTTGCGCAGATTCAGCAACGGAGCGGCGATAGCTGCCATCCCGGCATAGCGCGGCAGATAGGCGATTATCTTGTCACGCCAGGAATAGCCGTTGCGTTTCGCGCGCGCCGCCAGAACCTCGATCTTCATCCGCGCCATGTCGACGCCGGTCGGGCATTCGCGCTTGCAGCTCTTGCAGGAGACGCAGAGCTTCATCGTCTCGGCCATGTCGTCCGAGGTAAACGCGTCCTTGCCGATCTGGCCGGAGAGTGCGAGGCGCAGGCTGTTGGCGCGGCCGCGCGTGACATGCGTCTCGTCGCGCGTTGCCCGATAGGACGGACACATGGCGCCGCCTTCAAGTTTGCGGCAGGCGCCATTGTTGTTGCACATCTCGACGGCGCCCTGGAAACCGGCGATCGCGCCGGGATAGTCCGACCAGTCGAGCTGCGGCTTGAAATCATCGACGTGGTAGTCGGGCGCATAACGGAACAGGCTGCGATCGTCGAATTTCGGGCTCCGCACGATCTTGCCGGGATTGTAAAGGCCTTTCGGATCGAAGACGTCCTTCACCTCCTCGAAAGAGCGCACGAGCTCGGAACCGAACATCGTCTCGTGGAATTCGCTGCGCACAAGCCCGTCGCCATGTTCGCCCGAGTGCGATCCCTTATAGGCGCGCACCATGGCGAAGGCTTCCTCAGCGATGGCGCGCATCGCCTTCACGTCTTTTTCGAGCCGCAGATTAAGCACCGGGCGCACATGCAAGCAGCCTTCGGAGGCATGCGCATACCAAGTGCCGCGCGTGCCGTTCTTCTCGAAGACTCGGGTCAGCTTCTCGGTATATTCAGCGAGATGCGGCAGCGGCACGGCGCAATCTTCCACGAATGAGATCGGCTTCCGCTGATCCTTCATCGACATCATGATGTTGAGGCCGGAGGTGCGCAGATCAGTAATCGCCGCCTGCAGCGCCGGATCGAAGACCTCGATGACGCCGCCCCAATGCGCGCGATCACGATCGAAGCCGAAGCCGAGATCGCCCATCAGCTCGACGAGCTGTTTGATCCTTGCGCGGTTCTCCGCATCGTTTTCGGCGAATTCAACGAGCAGCAGCGCCGCCGGATCGCCGTGCAGGATCGCATCGAGGGTCGGCTTGAACATGGCGATCTCGCGAGCAAGATCGATCATGGTTGAATCGACGAGCTCGACCGCAATGGGTTTGAGCTTGACGAGATGCTGAGCGGCATCCATCGCCGCATAGAAAGAGCCGAAATGGCAGACGCCAACGGCGCGACGGCCAAGCAGCGGCCAGAGCTTCAATTCGACTGCCGTCGTATAGGCGAGCGTGCCTTCGGAGCCGACAAGAATATGCGCGAGATTGATTTTGTTGCGGGCCGGATCGAGCGCATCGATATTGTAGCCGCCGACGCGGCGCTGCACTTTCGGAAAGCGTGCTGCGACCTCGGCGGATTCGCGGCGGCCGATGGCCAGCAGTTTTTCAACGAGCAATTTGTTGGCGGCGCCGTCGAGATCGGAAAGATCGGCCGAGACCTCGCCGAAATGCGCCTCGCTGCCGTCGGCCAGGATCGCATCGATGCCCAGCACATTGTCGCGCATCGTGCCATAGCGCAGCGAACGGCCGCCGCAGGAATTGTTGCCGGCCATGCCGCCGATCGTTGCGCGCGAGGCGGTCGAGATGTCGACCGGAAACCACAGCCCATGCGGCTTCAAGGCGCGATTGAGCTCATCGAGCACGATGCCTGGCTCGACGACGCAGGTCCGGTTCTCGACATCGAGCGACAGAATGCGGTTCAGATATTTCGAATTGTCGAGAAGGAGGCCGCGGTTGATCGTCTGGCCGCATTGCGATGTGCCGCCGCCGCGCGCCGTCAGCGGCACGCCTTCATCACGGGCGACCGCCAGAGCGCGCCGCGCCGCATCCATCGTCTTCGGCACCGCAACACCAAGCGGCATCATCTGATAATGCGACGCATCGGTCGCATAGCGGCCGCGGCTGAACGCATCGAACAGAATGTCGCCCTCGACCTCAGCCCTTAAGCGGCGCGCCAAATCCGACCGCGCAAGATCGGCCATTTCACCTCTCCGAACGTGACATCATCCGCGGCCGTGGCCCACCTAGCCCTATGGTTTGGTGGACATTTCCGACGCGCTATTTGCATTTCGCAAAAATGAATGCAATTTTGGCCCGGGAGCTGTAGCACAGCTCCTCGACTGCACCAATCGAGACCCGGCATGGGCGGAGCTCTGACGTAAAGGTGATGCATTTGCCACTTTTGCATCCCGAACCGATCGGCCGGAGCGTCACCCGAACCCCGCGGGCAGCAGTCGGTTCTCAGACAAGCGCGATAGGATCAACAGGCCAGCGGCTCCGCGCCCCATAACAACAGCCAAAATGGCCGGGAGGAAATTATGGCGATCAGACTTAAGCCGACGACAGGCGTGCTCGGGCTGCTGTGTGTGATGTATTTCATCACCTACGTTGATCGCGTGAACATCGGCATGGCGGCAACCGTCATGCAGAAGGATCTGGGCCTCAGCCATACCCAGCTTGGCTTGGTCTTTTCGGCTTTCGCTTGGCCCTATTTGCTTTTCCAGATCATCGGTGGCTGGATCGGCGACCGTTTCGGCGCGCGTCAAACGCTCTTCTGGTGCGGCCTCATCTGGGCCATCGCGACGATCGTCACTGGCTTCGTCGGCGGCATCGTGACCCTGTTCCTTGCCCGGTTCCTGCTGGGCTTCGGTGAGGGCGCGACCTTCCCGACCGCGACCCGCGCCATGCAGAACTGGATACCGAAAAAAAAGCGCGGCTTTGCGCAGGGCCTGACCCATTCCTTCGCCCGCCTCGGCGGCGCCGTGACGCCGCCAATCGTCGGCGCGCTGATGCTGGCGCTCACTTGGCGCGGCTCCTTCGTCATTCTCGGCATCGTGAGCTTGTTCTGGGGTTTGGTCTGGGTGCTCTACTTCCGCAACGAGCCGATAGATCACCCAAAGATCAGCGACGAGGAATTGCAGAGCTTGCCGGCTCGTGCCACCGGCCCGAAGCCGAAGGCTCCTTGGGGTGCCCTCGTGCGGCGCATGTGGCCCGTTACCCTGACCTATTTCTGTTACGGCTGGGCGCTCTGGCTTTACCTCAATTGGGTGCCGTCCTTCTTCAAAAGCAACTACCATCTCGACATCAAACATACGGCGATCTTTGCCGGCGGCACCTTCTTTGCCGGCGTCATCGGCGATACGCTGGGCGGCGTCCTTTCAGATTTCCTTTTGCGCCGTACGGGGAATGTCCGCTTCGCGCGGCTCAGCGTCGTGCTGCTGGGTTTCGTCGGCGCGCTGCTCTCGCTCCTGCCCCTCCTCTATACGCACGACATTGATATCGTTTCGATCTGTCTCGCGTCCGGCTTTTTCTTCGCCGAAATGGTCATCGGGCCGATCTGGTCGATCCCGATGGATATCGCCCCGGCACATGCCGGAACGGCTGCCGGCATCATGAACTCAGGGTCCGCGCTTGCCGCGATCGTCTCGCCGATTGCAGCCGGCGTGATGATCGATGCGACGCACAATTGGTATCTGCCCTTCATCGCATCGATCGCCGTCATGGCCATCGGCGCCATCTGCACCTTCATGATGCGTCCGGAAATTCCGCTCGAACCGAAGGACTCGGCCGTGCCGCTTGGACACACCGCCGCGGCTCAATAAAGTCCAAAAGTCGTCAGATCGTGCGCCACGCCGCAAGCGCCCTATGATGCGCTTGCGGCTTTTGTCATGCGGGGGACTCATGATGGCCAAGGGGTTTGTCGAGGGCGGCCCAAAGCTGTTGCTGCGGATCGAAGGCGCGGCGATCTTCATTTTCGCGCTCATCGCCTATAGCCGCACAGGGCACTCCTGGTGGCTCTTCGTCCTGCTCTTCCTGACGCCCGACCTCAGCATGCTCGCCTATTTCGTCAATCCTCGGCTCGGAGCCGCCTGTTACAATTTCGTCCATACGCTGTCGCTGCCGATCGCCCTATTCTGCGCCGCCCTCTTCCTGCACCTGCCGCTGGCCTTGGTGCTCGCGACAATCTGGTTCGCGCATATCGGCTTCGACCGGATGCTCGGCTACGGTCTCAAATATGCCAGCGCCTTCGGCGATACCCATCTCGGCCGGATCGGCAAGACCGCTTAGATTTTCAGGGACGGCGGCAGAGCTGAGGCTGCGACGCCGCTCGCGCCCCAGGCGCCTTCGTGATAACTGCCTAATGTTATTAGACAGGGTCACGCCATGCCCGACGCCTTCCCGTCAAAATTGACAGCGCTGCAATCGGAAAAACTGGTCGTCCTCATCCTGCCGGGACTGTTGGACGGCCTGCCCGATCTCGCGAAATTGCGCGCGACCTTTGACGGGCCGGTCCGGCGGGTTCTGGTCTCTTTCGCCGAGCACGCCGATCCGGCGCTCTTTGCCCGGCTGGCCGAAACCGGCATCGAGACGCAGATCCTGCTCGGGCCGAACGTCGATCTGCCGGCCGCTGAGGGCGTCGTTCTGAAAGCCCCGCCCGGAGCCTCCAGCACCAAGCTTGATGAATTCGCGCTCGCTCTAAGCGATGTCGTCCTGATCGGACCGGCGACGGGCAAAGCACCGCCCAGCGAACAGATTGGCAAGCTGATCGAACAGCTGAGGCTTCTCAAAAAGCCGATGCTGGAAATCGGCGTCCCGCTGCCGATTCTTCCGCCGACTGTGAGCGTCACAAGCGGTCTCGACCCTGTAACGCCAGGATTCCGGTTTCGACTTGCCCGCTGGATCAGCGGCCGCCTCGAGCTATCGCTGATGGACGCGCTGTGTGTCTGCGGCCGGATCGAGCACGTGCTGACGAACTTGCCGCGCGTTTTCAATCTTTCCCGGAACAGCAAGCATAGTACCCCGGGAAAAATGCCCCGCAGCCGGACGGGCTTTTTCAGGAATTTGCCCGCCGCCGCCAAGCGCGCCATCCTTCCTTGCTCACTGCATCCATATTTCGCGCCTGATCACTGGACGGAGCTCGCGCCGGATCGCCGGGCCGGCAGTCCGGCGTCTCCGATTGTCGTCGGTTTCGAGGCGTTCGACCGGACGGCGCTCTTCGGCGCGCATGTCCATCGCGATCTGACCTGGATGACGCATCTCTTTGCGGCCTTTGCCGTGCTCTGCGCTGTCGGCGCGCAAATCTCCTGGCGCCCGCTGCAGACGGAAAACGGCGTGCCCTGTCAGGGCGATGTGTCCGTTCAAATGACATGCCCCGTCGCGCCCAACCGTTCAGCGCCACCTGAGGCACCGCCGAATACGAGCACGCCCGAGCCGTCTGAACAGAAAGCCGCCGCGCCGCTTGTCACTCAGAATTCCGGAAGTCTCAAAGTTGCGGAATCGCCGGGCGTCAAGACAGTGCATCTGGCACTCAATATCACCGAAGGCGTTCTGCTCATTATCGTGGCCATCACTTGGTGGCTCCTGCACAAATCAGATCTGCAGGAACGCTGGATGGCGTCGCGGCTCGGCGCCGAACAGCTGCGCATCGCCCGCATGTCGCTGCCCCTATTGATTCTGCCGCCGGCGCTGGCGACCTCCGAGGAGGTTGCTGTCGACGACACGACGCGCAGCGCCGAAACGCAATTCAGCTTCCGCGCGCTGGCGGAAGTAAAACGCATCGTGCGCGAACAGGGACTGCCGCAAATCGGCACGGATTTTTCCGTGAAACGCGCCGCTCAATGGCTGCGCCTGATCGTCGAAGATCAGCGCATCTATCATCAAGACAATTTTGAAAAACTCGAGCAGATGAAGAACGGGCTTGAGCTCTTGGGCGTGGTGATTTTCTTCGGAGCCCTTTTCGGCGTCTACAAGCATTTCCGCGATCACGAAGACGTGTGGCTTTTCGCGACAGCCGGGCTTCCCGCGCTTGGCGCGGCTCTGCACGGCGCCGGCGCGCGATTGGGCATCGTCCACCGCGCCGCTCTGAGCAAAGACACGACGAAAGAGTTAGCGGCGATCGAGCCCCAGATCGATGCCCTCGGCGAAAGCCAACAGTCCACCGAGGTACAGTGGGCACGATTGCGGCTTCTCACCGTCTCCGCCGCCGAAATCATGGGCCGCGAAAATACGTCCTGGCACGGACTTGTGAGCCGTTACACCGACGAACTGCCGGCGTAAGCAAGCATCATCGCGAGCGGCTTTTCGCACCTGTGATCGGCCCTGGATAAGCGGCAACCGCCTCCGCCTCCAGCCGCGCTTCATGGCGCCGTATCAATATGACGCCAAAAATCAGCAACACTGCCCCGGCAACGAGAATCGCGATTCCAGCAGGGCCTGCGAAGCGATGAATGTTATGGCCGAGCAGATAGGCGGCCGTTCCAAAAACCGAAGCCCAAAACAGGCCACCGGCGAAATTCGCCGCAAAGAAATAACGCCAATGCATTTGATTGACGCCAGCAAGAAAGGCGGCCAGGGTCCGCAGCACCGCGACAAAACGGCCGAAGAAAACGACCGCTATTCCATAGCGATCGAAAAGATAGCGTCCGAGTTTGAGTTTGCTCTCGCTGATGCCGATCCGCGGTCCAAGGCGGACAACGACCGGCAAGCCAACGTAGCGGCCGATGATATAGCCAATGTTGTCGCCGATAACGGCGCCTGTTGTCGCTGCGGCAATAACGCCGATGATATTCAGATTATGCGTCGTGCCTGCATAGATCGCCGACGAAATCAAAATCGTTTCGCCGGGCAATGGAATGCCCATGCTTTCCAGCCCGATGACAAGCGCGACAGCAACATATCCATAGGTCGAGATAAGATGGTGAACAGAAGGAAGCATGAAGCAAACGTGACGGTTGGATGAGACAGGTTGCAAATAAGACAGGAGCCTTCGTCCATTTGCAACACGCTTAAGCGAAAGCTGGGCCAAAATGTCTCAAAGCAAAATTGCTTGAGCTCACACGCGGCGCGACGCATTGTTGCGTGATCGGTTGTCGCACGACCGACGCAATGTCGCATCGAATAGTCAGTGAAAAAGCGCACACTATGTGCAATTCCAAAGAACCCGCTTGTCGCGCGTTGCTTGAGAGTCGTTTGAAGCGCGCGAGACGCAATCTCCATTAACGCTCTCATGGGGGCGATCATTCATGCGGCTTAATGCTGACCACGGTCGCCCTGCGATATCTCGCAAGCCTCGACGTCATCGCATCATCAATGCTCTTCGCCTGACGGGCCTCAGTCTTGGCGCATTCGCTCTGGCGGGCTGCTCGACTGGCATTCTCGTACCGGTCGGACCGGTCGGCGATGCGGATAAGACAATCCTCATCGACTCCGTCATCATCATGCTGGCGATCGTCCTGCCGACGATCGCGGCAACACTGCTCTTTGCTTGGTGGTTCCGCGCATCGAATACGCGTGCCCGCTATCTGCCGAATTTCGCCTATTCCGGCCAGATCGAGATGGTGGTGTGGAGTATCCCGATTCTCGTCGTCCTTCTGCTGAGCGGCGTCGCCTGGATCGGTTCGCATGATCTCGATCCAGCAAAGTCGCTGAGCGCAAAGGAGAAGCCGCTCGAAGTCCAAGTCGTCTCGTTGGATTGGAAATGGCTGTTTCTCTATCCGCAACAGGGCGTCGCGAGCCTCAACAAGCTCGTCGTGCCAAAGGGCGTGCCGCTGCATCTGTCGCTCACCTCGGCATCGGTGATGAACGTGTTTTTCGTGCCGCAGCTTGGCAGCATGATCTACACGATGAACGGTATGTCGATGAACCTGAACCTGCAGGCCAATAAGATAGGCGTCTATAATGGACTATCAGCCAATTTCAGCGGCGATGGCTTTGCCGGTATGCGCTTCGATGTCAATGTCGTCGATCAAGCGGCCTTCGACCAATGGATTAAGGCGGGCACCAATGCGACGTCGGTGCTCGACGCCCAAGCCTATCGCGGCATGCTGAAGCAGTCGATCGGCGATCCCCCCAAGCTGTTCAAACTCGCTGATCCAAGCCTCTATCAGGCGATCGTCTCGCAGATGCTTCCACCCGGTGAAGGACCGCAAGAAGGCCGTCCCACACCCGCCGTATCGCCCCGACGCGGAGACAACAAATAATGTTCGGTAAACTGAGCTGGGCCGCGATCCCCTTTGATCAGCCGATCGCGATCATCACCGCAGGCTTTGTAGCGCTTGTAGCAATCGGCGTGGTCGCCTGGGTGATCCTACGCGGCCATCTGCCCTATCTGTGGCGCGAATGGATCACCAGCGTTGATCACAAGCGGATCGGCATCATGTACACGCTGCTCGCTATGGTGATGCTGCTGCGCGGCTTTGCTGACGCAATCATGATGCGCACTCAGCAGGCCGTAGCTTACCACTCGGCCGGCTATCTGCCGCCGGAACACTATGATCAGATATTCACCGCGCATGGGACGATCATGATCTTCTTCGTCGCCATGCCCTTCGTCATCGGTCTGATGAACTTCGTTGTGCCGCTGCAGCTCGGCGTCCGCGACGTCGCCTTTCCAACACTCAATTCGGTCGGTTTCTGGCTCACCGCAACCGGCGCGCTGCTCGTCAATCTCTCGCTCGGCATTGGCGAATTCGCCCGCACCGGCTGGCTGCCCTATCCGCCGCTTTCGGAGTTGACCTACTCGCCCGGCGTCGGCGTCGATTACTATCTCTGGGCGCTGCAAATTTCGGGCAT
>CAZXXA010000058.1:0-12913 GCA_964644615.1 uncultured Methylovirgula sp.
TGTGTTAGGCCTGCCGCCAGCGTTCGTTCTGAGCCAGGATCAAACTCTCAAGTTGGATGAGAATTCAAAGCTGGCTGGTCACTGCTTCATCAAACACATCGAACCGAAGTTCGACGCGTTGTTTTGACGAGTCCCAAGCACATCAGTCCTCGAAGCAAGCTTCGAAAACATACGATGTAACTTGATAAACGTGACCGCCAAAGTCTCTTCTCGAGCGAGCCCGAAGGCTTGCCCTACGCAAGGACCTCGCCGTCCACGTTTCTCTTTCTTCCGATTCAATTGTCAAACAGCATGGCTGCAGGGAGCAGCCCGTCGGACGCCAAAATAGCAGAAGAGCGAAGCGTCCTCTCCCTGACTTTTCAGCCAGGTGGCGAAGTGCCCGAGAAACTCGAGAGAAACGATCCGCGTCTGCCGTCCAGCGGCGTCGCAACCGATGGCCGGGTTATAGTTCCGGCCTGCTGGAGCTGTCAACACAGGATTTCGAAAAAACTTCACGAAAGAATTTTTCGAAACCGACCGCATCGCAGCGTGTCCGTTTTGTGCTGCACACGTTCTCGAACGGATGCGTTACAGATGGCCCTGAAAGACCACCCCGGACACCAGCTTTCGTGAGGTAATATCGGGATTTAATCTTTCAAGACGTCCACCGCAGCGCAGGATGAAAAAACTGACCGCGACCGCCGCAGAATCTTATCCACATTTGCCCACAGGCACGCTTTGTTGGGTCCTGACCGACGGCAAGATCGGCGACGAGGTGCAATGTCTCGGCATTGCCGAAGCGCTCGGCGTTATGCCGGAGCGCCGCCTTGTTGCGCCGCGGCCGGTCTATGCCTTGGCCATGCCCTATGGCCCGATCGACCCTAACGAGGCGCCGGACCGTCCCGGCAGTCCCCTCAAGCCGCCGCTTCCCGACATCGCGATCGCGGCGGGACGCCGCACCGTCCCTTATCTGCGCAGCCTGAAGCGCTATTCGCGCGGCAAGACCTTCGCCGTCTTCGTCAAAGATCCCTATTGGAGCCGCGGCGCGATGGACCTCATCGTCGTGCCGGAGCATGACGGACTCTCAGGGCCGAACATCATTGCCACTTTGACACCGGCGAACCGGCTGAATGAGGCGGTCTTTGCCGCCGCACGCGCGACACCCGATCCGCGCATTGCCCGGCTGCCCGCACCGCGTGTCGGACTGATCCTCGGCGGCGATAGCCAACATCACCATTTCGGGAGAGGTGATATCGCGGCGGTCGCAGCCATCGCCCGGCAGATCGCGCAGGGCGGCAAGAGCTTGATGGTGACGCCGTCGCGGCGGACGCCGCCGCTGCTGACGGAAGCGCTGACCGCGGCTTTCGCCGAACTGCCGGCGTCGGCACGGGCAAATGTCTTCCTCTGGACCGGCGACTTACCCAATCCGTATCCGGCCATTCTCGCCCATGCCGATGCGTTCGTCGTGACGGGCGACAGCGTCAATATGGTCGGCGAGGCGGTCGCGACTGGCGTGCCGGTGCATGTCTTTGAACCGTCCGGCGGACATCGAAAGATCTCCGCCTATCTCGACCGCCTGGAAGGCCTGGGCGCGATCCGGCGCTGGCGCGGCGAGCTCGAAGATTGGCGCTATATGCCGATCAATGCGACCGCCGAGATCGCCGCCGAGATTATCCGCCGCTACCGGAACTTTCGGGAGATCTAGTTGGCGACCTTCGACGTCATGCGCGGACTTGATCTGCGCATCGCCGCGCGACGCCCAGGATTTTTTTGAATGCCGAGCCTTGGGCGGGCGTGCCCCATTCGGAAACAACGTTGCCGAATGCGCGGCTCTTAGGGCATCCGCGAGGACGCCGTCTTAAAGACGGGCTATCTCCCGCGCAGGACTCAAAACTTGAAGGCATAGATCGTGTTGTCTGCGGCGACGAAGAGCCGATCCTGCGTCGCGATCAGCGTTTGGAAGCGATGCAGCCCCTTCAGCTTCGGCTGCGGCTCGGGCAGCAGGCTCTCGCCCGTTTCGCCGTGGAACGCATGCAATTGATTGTCGCCTTCGCCGCCGACCAGCCAGACAATTGGATCATGTGTTCCGTCGCTCGTCGTGACGATCGGCGCGCCGAGCCCTTCGACATGGGCGCACCATGTCATCGCAAGCTCCGGTGGATGGCTGGGACGCACGGCGAGCACCGCGAGGCCGCGCTGCGGCGTTTTTCCGGGGCACGATACGCCACCTGCCGGGAAGGCGACGAAGACGGAATTGCCGACACGATAGGCGACGGCGCCGCCATAGATGCCATGCGTCGAGACATGTGCCACCGCCACCGCGCCGCCGACACCGCCAAGATGGTCGCGGCTGAGTAGATAGGCATTGCCGTCCTTGCCGAGGGTGAGCAAGAAGCGCCGCTCTTCGGCCGTACCGGGTAAATCGATCATCACCGGCGACACGCCGCCGAGATCGGCATCATCGTCGTCGAGACTGTGCCAATTCGTCGGCGTGAAGAAATCCTTCGTGGAGTCGCTCGCCCGCAAATCGGACGAAAGTCGGAGCACGGCTTCGCCGTCGAGCCAGTCTTCCGTATCGAATGTATTGCCCGTCGCAAGCAGCAGCGAGCTGCCATCCGATATGATGCCGCCCGGCGCCCAGACACCGCCGCCGACAGCGCGCGTTGCCCAGCGCGTGACCTTCTGCGGATCGTTGAGCGACACGCCGACGACCGTACCGCGATAGGTGCTGCAATCGAAGAATCCGCCATAGGGCACATAGACCGTGCCGGCGAAAATCAGCAGCGCGCCGCGCTGGTTTTGCGTCTCGGCAGAAAATGCCGGTGCCTGGCCGAGGAGCGCATCGCCGACATCGACAGGCCAGCCAGGACGGATCGAACCGTCCCTCAGCGACAGACCGAAAATCTTATGATGCAGCTGTTCGTGATGGGCCACCGCCGCGTCGAGATAGAGCGTCTCGCTGTTCGGATCGATAACCGGCGTTCCGGTCACGCCGAGCGGAAAGATATCGCCGCACGCGAGCGAGCCGCGTTCGACCGGGGGTCCGAGGTAGCGCTTCCAGACGGTGTGCGCATCGCGCGCATCGATCGCATAGACGGTGTTCTCTTCCGTCGCGACGATCAGCAGAGCCTGCCGCGAACCCGGCACATTCCAGTAGAGCGGCTGCGCATGAATATGCCCTTGGATGGCAGGTTGAAATCCAGCATCGAGGCTGAGATTCTTCGCGCGCCCCTGTGTGAGTCTGCGGACGATATAGCCGCCGCTGCGCAGAAGATCGCCATGATAGGTGGCGATCGATGGCTGACGCGGATCTCTGGTCTTCAATATGCCAGCCATCAAGCCGGCAGCGCCGAACATCAACAGCGACAGTGAGCACAGCAAAAAAAATATGCGTCTCATATGCGCGCACCGCCCCCGCGCCCGCGCGCGGAAATACATGAACGAAATTCAGTGGACCGCTTTGCGCTACGAGTAAAGGCGAAGCGGCATTAAAATCCAAGAGGCGCCGGAATCACAAAAGGCGGCATCACAGAAATTTGGTCGGCCAAATGATCGTGCGCCACATATGCGCGCAGGGACTGTCGTCGAAACCCAGGCCTTCTTCAGGATTCTTAAAATTGCGCCCGATCACATCGGCGAATTCGTCGATGTCGACTTTGAGATTGGGATCGAAAGAATAAACATCGTTCAGCGTGATAAGCCGCGCGGTCATGTAAAACCGATGCGCCCGCATCTTTTTGTAGGCCGCCTCGATATAGGGCTCCGGCTGAAAATCGGCGCCGAAGAACTGCACATAGGCTTCCGGATAGTGATAGCCAACCGATTCATCGGGATAGAAACGCAGTACCTGATGCGCCCGGATCGCCCAGGACACTTCCTCATCGACATAAGGCTCGACGAGCTGTGCGCCCCAATAGCCATGATCCGAGCGGATGAAGCCAATGACCGAGATGTCATGCAGAAGACAGGCCAGCACGACTTTCTCATTATGGCCGGCCTTCAAGGCGAGCCTGGCGCTCTGCAAAAGATGCGTCGGCGCGGCAAACCGATATTTGAAGAAGTCGAGCAGCGTCGGCCTTTCCGGCATCGGTTTCAGGCGCGGATCGTCGCCCATCAGCAGTTTGCGGCCGGTGAGCGTCTGCGGCGACAGATCGGGAAATTCCGTTGGATCGATCTGGCCGGAGGCGAAAAGCACGGAATCGATGACGGTCTTGTCGAGCGTCATCGCCATGTGATGCTCGAGGATTTCGGCGCGCTCAAGCGACGAGAGACTTTGGTTTTCTGTGCCTGACCCTTGTTGACTCAGGTCGCCTTTGCCCAAATTGGCTTTATTGCCTAAGTCTTGAGCAGCCTTCGACGTCGGCATGGCATTCCCCAATCAATATTCCCAACGCTGCGCACTCGAAACCAGGAAATCACGAAACGCTTGAACGCGGGCAACGTTCTTCATCTCTTCCGGATAGACGAGATAGCACTCGAGCTCCGGCATCGCCGCATGCGGCAGAAGCTGCACCAGCCCCTTGCCGGGGATATTCAGATAATCCGGCAAAACGGCGATGCCGACGCCGGCTTCGGTGGCGCGCTGCAAGGCGGTGATATTGTTGACGCTGGCCGCCGCCTCGCGCGGATTCTTCGGATCGCGGCCGGAATAGAGCAGCGCGTTCAGATCGTCGAGAAAGCTCGCGCCGGTCACCTCATAGGCCAGCAGGCGGTGATGATCGAGGTCCTCGATCGACTGCGGCTGGCCGTGGCGCTTCAGATAATCCGCCGAGGCATAGAGGTGGTAATGCACGGTGAAGAGCCGGCGGCGGATGAGATCGGGCTGTGACGGCTCACGCAGACGCAGAGCGACATCGGCCTCGCGCATCGCGAGATCGAGCTCATCGTCACTGAGAAGCACGCGCAGCTTGATGTCGGGATAAAGCTCCAGGAACGGCCCGAGCCGCGGCGCCAGCCAATTGGTACCGATCCCGAAAGTGGTGGTGATGCGCAATTCGCCATGCGGCTTCTCGCGGCTGTCGGTGAGGCGCAGCCGCGCCGCATCGAGCTTCGCCATCACATCCTGCACGGTACGAAACAGCAGATCGCCCTGTTCCGTCAAAATCAGCCCGCGGGCGTGACGATGGAACAGCGGGACTTCCAAATCCTGCTCAAGGGCGCTGACCTGCCGGCTCACGGCCGATTGGCTGAGGCCGAGGGCTTCGCCGGCATGGGTAAAGGACCCAGCTTCCGCCGCCGCGTGAAAAATGCGCAGCTTGTCCCAATCCATCGCTTCGCCACTCCGCCCCGCCGGGCACTAGAGCCGATCCCGATTGAATGGATCGCTTCGCGATACACTTGATCGGGACAAATCGGCTCGATTCAAAACCTTGGAGCATGTTTTTTGTCAGAAAAATCGATCAATTTTTCCGGGACATGCTCTGACCGCGCCCCGCTCACGAGACGAATTCGAGACTAATAATCCGCCCTATTCCGCAGCGGCCCGCTGATGCGCTTTGGCGCTCAGATAGCGCTCGGCTTCGAGCGCCGCCATGCAGCCCATGCCGGCAGCCGTCACGGCCTGGCGATAGATGTCGTCAGCGACGTCGCCGGCAGCAAAGACGCCCGGGATATTGGTCGCCGTCGAGAAAGCCGCCGTCTTGATATAGCCATTGGGCTTTACGTCGAGCTGACCGATGAAGAGTTCGGAGGCCGGCTTATGGCCGATGGCGACGAAGACACCGTCTGCGGGGAGTTCGCGCAGCGCGCCGGTCTTGACGTTTTTGAGGCGGACGCCGGTGACGCCGGCGGGTTCGCCGCCGCCGAGAATTTCATCGACTGCGCTGTCCCAGATCACGTCGACATTCAGTGTCTTGAAAAGCCGCTCCTGCAGGATCCGCTCGGCGCGGAATTCGTTGCGCCGGTGCACGACCGTGACCCTGCTCGCCAGATGGCTCAAATAGAGCGCTTCCTCGACCGCCGTATTGCCGCCGCCGACGACGACGACCTGTTTGCCGCGATAGAAGAAGCCGTCGCAGGTGGCGCAGGCCGAGACACCATAGCCCTTGAACGTCGCCTCGGACGGGATTTCGAGCCATTTGGCCTTAGCGCCGGTAGCAATGACCAGCGTGTCACAGCTATAGAGCTTGCCGCTGTCGCCATGGAGCAGGAACGGCGATCGGTTCAGCTCCACCTTCACGACATGATCCGAGACCAGATGCGCGCCGACATGCTCGGCCTGGAGCCGCATCTGCTCCATCAGCCAGGGGCCCTGGATCGGCTCGGCGAAGCCCGGATAGTTTTCGACATCGGTGGTGATCATCAGCTGGCCGCCTGGCTCGAAGCCGGCGATCAGCACAGGCTGCAGCATGGCGCGCGCCGCATAAATCGCCGCCGTATAGCCGGCGGGGCCGGCACCGATGATGATCAGCTTGGAATGAAGCGGATGAGAGTGATGGGCTGCGCCGAAGGCGTCGGTCATTAAAAGCCTCAAATGACGGAATGCCGCACGAGATCGGGATGATTTTGATCGAATCGATCCAGCTCTTGCGTCGCGGTCGAGGGCCGTCTCAGCAATCTATGGGCGAGGCTGCGCCGCGGCAAGGCATGCGACAGCGTCGCTTCCAGCCCCGTCGCAAAGTGGCGCGCCGCCGTTCGATATGCGAAATTGCCCTGTGACCCTCACCTCAGCCGTTGAAATTGCGAGCTCTTTCTGCCGCGGCCTCGAAACCGCAGTGAGCTATGACGCGCCCTACCCGCATCGTTATGCCGACGGAGTTTTCCCCGAGCCCGTGGTCGCAGCTCTCGCCGATCTGCCACTCGCGGCGGCGCGCTCCGCCCCTTCGGGCAAGCGCGAGGACAATGCGGCGCGGGTCTTCTTCGCGGGGGCGGCTTTGGACCGCTTTGCGGTCCTGCGGGCGGTGGCGCATGCCCTCCAATCGACCGAGGTCGCGGCGGAGGTCGCCGGCCGTTTCGGCGTCGATCTTGCCGGCTGTCTCCTGCGGCTCGAATATGCCGTCGACACCGATGGCTTCTGGCTGGCGCCCCATACCGACATCGGCGTCAAGAGATTCACTTGCTTGATTTCACTGGCAAAAGACAGCAGCCAGTCCAGTCTTGGCACAGATATTTACAGCCCTGACAACCGGCTTTACAAGCGCGCCCCCTTTCGCCGCGGCGGCGCTTTGATGTTCGTGCCGGGGGATCGCAGCTGGCACGGATTTGCGCCACGGCCGATTCTGGGCGAGCGCAAATCCGTCATTCTCAACTATGTCGGATCGGAATGGCGGGCCCGCGACCAGCTTGCCTTTCCAGACACGCCCGTGCAGACCGCCTAGCACCATTTAGTGGTGGTGATGATAATGGTGGTGCCAGTGGTGCCAATGATGATGACGGCGGTGGTGGATGGCGCCGGCCGAGGCGGGCGCCGGCTCGAGCGTCAGATCGCCAACGCCAGCGGCGAGGTTGAGGCCCGTCTGCGCGGTCACCGAAAGCGGCTGCAGGGAGATCGTGCCATTGCTGCCGCCGACGAGCGCATTGCCGCCGAGACCGACGCCCACCGTCGCCTGACCCATCGCGCCAAAGTAGCGGCCGGTCAGCGCATACGCCGGAACGATCGACGGCGCGACGACACCCCACACCAGCTTGCTCGCATTAGTGAAGCCGATGTCGAGGCCGTACTTGTTGATCGTGCCGACATAGTAGACCGGCGGCGCGTCATCTTCCGAGAATTTGCAGGAGAGCGCATGAGTCGAGGTGACGACCAAACCGACGCCCGGCGCAACATTGCACTCGAGGACACCCACCTGGTCGGCCTTCGCCGGCAGGACGGCAGCGGCGCTGCCAGCGACGGCGACGCCGAGACCGATCAAAAGCGCGCGAAAGGAAAGCCGCGAAACACCCATGAATTTCTCCCCTCTATTCAAACAAGAGCGCAACCGCCCTGGCCAACGCTCTGCGGCGGGAGGTTTATTCCCACATGAGCACGTTTCGAGGATCGGTCCGCAACGCACGATTTGTTGACCCGCGTTTGCGGTCCATTGGTTATCGCGCGATCGCGGGAGAAAGCGTGGCAAGATGCGGCGAAATTGTGATGCGCGCGATGTCACATCGCGCGCATCATTGGACATGCATGCGCCGAAGCGAGACGCTCGTCTCAGGGGCCGCGCGCCGGCTCAAGGAAGAGATCGCCGACACCCGCAGCGACATTGAGGCCCGTATTGGCGCTCACCGACAGCGGTTGCAAGGCGATCGAGCGGCCACTGCCGCCGATCAGCACATTGGCGCCAAGGCCAGCACCAATCGACACATCGGCCGTTGCGCCGACATATTCGCCTTGCAGCGCGTGACGGACCTCGGGGCCCGTCGCCGTGAACACCGCCCAGACGAGCCGTTGTGGTCCCGAGAAACCGAGATCGAGGCCGAATTTGCGGATGGTGCCGACATAATAAGCATTCCAGCCGGTGATCGATTTGAAGCGGCAGGAGAGCGCCCGGTTGGAGGTGATGATGAGGCCGACGCCCGGCGCGATATTGCATTGGAGAACGCCGGCGCGATCGCGTGCGACAGCCGGAGCCACCGAAAGCAAGCCCCCGCACAGAAGGCCGAGGCAGGCAATGAATGCCGCCCGAAAAGACTGGCGCTTGAAAGTCATGAACATCCCCATCCCTCAATCCAGCACATATAACGGCCGAGCTGCGGCTGAGTTCCAGCCTACGGCCATTTCACCGTGGGCGGCATGGACGAGAGGATCGATTCAACATTGCCGCCCGTCCTCAGGCCGAAGATGGTGCCGCGGTCGTAAAGCAGGTTGAATTCGACATAGCGGCCGCGCTGAACGAGCTGCGCGTCGCGTTCCGCGTCGGTCCAAGGTTTGGCGAAGTTGCGCCGGACGATCTCCGGATAGATCGACAAAAAGCTTTCGCCGACATCGCGGGTGAAGGCGAAATCCGCGGCGAAGCCCGCATCGCTCGCGAGATAATCGTAAAAAATGCCGCCGATGCCGCGCGGCTCATTGCGATGCTTCAACCAGAAGTATTCATCGCACCAAGCCTTATAGCGCGCATAGTCGGCAACCGCGTGCCGGCCGCAGCAGGCTTCGAATGCGGCATGAAAGCTCTGCGTATCGGCATCATCCTGCGTACGGCGTGTCGCGAGCATCGGCGTCAGATCGGCGCCGCCGCCGAGCCAGGCGTTGCGCGTCACGACAAAGCGCGTGTTCATATGCACGGTCGGCACATGCGGGTTGACCGGATGCACGATCAGCGAAATGCCGGACGCCCAGAAGCGCGGGTCCTCTTCAGCGCCGGGGATCTGCTTGGCGAACTCCGGCGCGAATGTTCCATGAACGGTCGACGTATGGACGCCGGCCTTCTCGAACAGCCGGCCATGCAGCATCGCCATCGTGCCGCCGCCGCCATCGCCGCCGGAATGATCCTGCCGTTGCCAAAGTTTTTTCATGAAGCGGCCCGGCGTCTGCTCGGCACCAAAGGGTCCGGGACATTCGGCTTCGAGCGCTTCGAGCGCCGCGATGATCTGCGTCTGCAGGCTTTCGAACCAAGCGCGCGCCTCGGCCTTATGCGCTTCAACATCAGTCATCGTCGATCGGTCCTATCGTGGATTCGTCCGTCTCAGGCCGGCTTCGCCGACCCTCGTTCTTCGCGATCGCAGCGTCATCGCTTAACCAATAAATTCCATACCTTCTACGTCGGAAGCGGCCTATATTATCAAGTGCACCAGCGATCCCCTTCAATCGTCGGGGGTGATGCAAGAGATCGCGCTGCGAAGATTGTTGTTCCCAGGCGGGAGAAACATCATGCTTCGATCATTGCGAAAAATATCAACTGTCATTGCGGTCCTTGCGACATTCGGCGGTGCGCTGATCGTCACAACGAGCCCGGCTGCCGCGCGCGGCGGATGGGGCGGAGGCTGGCACGGTGGTGGCGGCTGGCGCGGCGCAGGATGGGGTGGTGGTTGGCATGGGGCCGGATGGCGCGGTGGATGGGGCCGTGGCTACGGTTGGCGTGGCGGCTGGGGCCGCGCCCGCTGGGGCTGGGGCTGGGGTCCGGCCTATGGCTTGGGCCTCGTCGGCACCGGACTGGCCTTGGCCGCCGGCTATAACTACGGCTGGTATGGCTACGGGGGCTACCCCTGCGGTTATTACAACGGCTGGTACGGGTACTCCTGCAGTTATTACGCGCCTTATTATTGGTAATGTAATTTCGAGGCGCGAGGCTCAGGCTTCACGCCTCTCACGCCTACATGGCTTGCGTTTTGGCCTGCGCCGCGCTGTGCGGCGCAAAGGTCCGGTGCGACCCGAACGCGTCGCCAAAAGTCTTGACGAGCGCTGTCGTGACGTCCCGGCCTGTATCGGTCAGCGCCATGTAATAGCAGGATCAGGGATTGCCGATGTCGGACGGCTGGCCGGCGGCTGTCCTTTTGGCGATCTGACGCAGTATGTGCTCGCGGAAATCGGCAGCAAAACTCAGGGAGATGTCTGTGTGCGATTGCAGCGGATTTGGCGCTGCGCCTCACCGATAACCATTGCTGCCGCAACGGCAACATTGAGCGAGCGCATGGCAGGCCGCAGCGGGATGATGACCCGCGCGTCCGCCGCCTGATGGACCTCTTGCGGCACGCCGGCCGATTCCCGCCCGACCAACAATATGTCCCCATCACGAAAGGCAAAATCGCAATACGGCACCGAGGCCTTAGTGGTCAGCAGGACGAGCCGCCGCGACGCTGCATGACGCCAGCTTTCGAACGCCGCGAAATTGAGATGCCGCTCGATCGCGACATGATCGAGATAATCCATGCCGGCCCGCCGGAAAGCCCGATCGCTCACCGGAAATCCGGCCGGCTCGATGATCGCCGCATCGAGCCCGAGGCAGGCGCAGAGCCGCAGCATGGTGCCGCAATTTTGCGGAATGTCGGGCTCGAAAAGCGCCAGGATCAATGCTCCAGGCGCTACACTTAGGGCAACTTCGCTCATTCATTTCTCCATCTTTGGCGATCTTCCGGCGTGCTACCAGCCGCCGTATCCCGTCCATGCTGAAACGTCTCGCTGTCCGTTGCGGTCCGGCCCGCACGACCCATGAGATCGCCGAGGCGGTGCAGACGGCGGCCGATCGACTCAGCAGGTCAATCACAGCGTCCGGACGATGGCGGCAGCGGCAGCCGACACCGGCAGCGCCGCCACACAGGTGCTGTCTTCTGCTGCCGAGCTCGGTCGGCACGCCGAAACGCTGCGCCGCGAGATCGGCCATTTCCTCAATCAGATTCGATTCGCGCCGCCTGATATCCCTCTTTTGGCCTATCACTTTGTGAAACGGGAAAGGCGATGCCTGTGCGGACGCATGCATGCCGCCGCGCAGGCAAATGCTTGAGTCGCTTTTGTGAAGGCCGGAGCGAGAGTGGCGAAGCGCCGCATTGCGGCACTTTCGCGGTTGCTTCTATGTCAGGGCCGCTCGGCCGGCAGCCTTGCTGTGCCTTGCCCACGATAACGGCCCGCGCCGCTGTCGCAAAATGTTGCAAATTTCCAGGGAGGAAGAGCGTGTCCAGCGCAACGATCGGCGAACCGACCCGCCGGGATTTCCTCTATATCGCGACAGGCGCAGCTGGCATTGTCGGTGCTGGCGCTCTCGCCTGGCCTCTGATCGATCAGATGAACCCCGACGCCGCCGCGCTGGCTGCTGCGGCGACCGAAGTCGACATCAGCAATATTGCCGAAGGCCAGATCGTCACCGTGAAATGGCGCGGCAAGCCGGTCTTCGTCCGCCACCGCACGCCAAAAGAGATTCAGGCCGCGCAAACGGTGCAGATTTCCGAACTGCGCGATCCGGCGACCGACGCCTCGCGCGTGCAAAAGCCGGAATGGCTCGTCGTTATCGGCATTTGCACCCACCTCGGCTGCGTGCCGTTGGGCCACCAGGGTCCCTATGATGGCTGGTTCTGCCCCTGCCACGGCTCGGTCTACGATACGTCGGGCCGCATCCGCCAGGGACCTGCCCCCTACAACCTCGTCGTTCCTACCTATAAGTTCACGTCCGCCACGAAGATTACGATCGGCTGATCGATCCCTGTCACGGCATCGGATTAAACCGATGCCGGCCGGAGCCGGCCAAGTCGAGCCTTGAGAGAGCTGAGAAGCATGAGCGGCCATTCGACCTATATCCCGAAGAGCGGTTTCGCGCGGTGGTTCGAGAGCCGCCTGCCGATCGTCGGTCTGATCCATTCGTCCTTCGTCACCTTCCCCAATCCGCGCAATCTCAACTATTGGTGGACGTTCGGCGGCATCCTCTCCTTCATGCTGCTGGCGCAGATCGTGACGGGCGTCATCCTCGCGATGCACTACACGCCCGAAGCGAGCCTGGCCTTCAATTCAGTCGAGCACATCATGCGTGATGTGAACTACGGCTGGCTGCTGCGCTACGCGCATTCGAATGGCGCCTCGATGTTCTTCATCGCGGTCTACATCCACATCCTGCGCGGCGTCTATTACGGCTCCTACAAGTCGCCCCGCGAAGTGCTCTGGATCCTCGGCATCATCATCTATCTGCTGATGATGGCGACCGGCTTCATGGGCTATGTGCTGCCCTGGGGCCAGATGAGCTACTGGGCGGCGACCGTCATCACCAATCTATTCTCGGCAATCCCCCTCGTCGGCAACAAAATCGTGACGCTGCTCTGGGGCGGGTTCACGGTCGGCAATCCGACCCTCAACCGCTTCTTCTCGCTCCATTATCTGCTGCCGTTCATCATCGTCGCGGTCGTCGGGCTGCATCTGATGGCGCTGCACCAGCACGGCTCGAACAATCCGCTCGGGATCGACACGCGCGGGCCGCAGGACACGATCCCGTTCCACCCCTATCACACGATCAAGGACAGCTTCGGGCTGTGCATCGCGCTGCTGGTGCTCGCCTTTTTCGTATTCTATGCGCCGAACTTTTTTGCCAGC
>CAZXXA010000059.1:0-9379 GCA_964644615.1 uncultured Methylovirgula sp.
TGTGATGCGCGAGGCACCAGCGCGCCATGATCGAGCCGCCGCGCGAGACGATGCCCGTCGTGCGCTTGGCGGTCAGCGGCACATAGGCGAGCCGCACGCCGGCATGGATGGTGAAATAGTCGACACCCTGCTCGGCCTGCTCGATCAGCGTGTCGCGGAATACTTCCCAGGTCAGTTTGATGGGATCGCCGTCGACCTTTTCCAGCGCCTGATAGATCGGCACCGTGCCGATCGGAATCGGCGCGTTGCGGATGATCCAGTCGCGGATGTTATGGATGTTGCGGCCGGTCGACAGGTCCATCACCGTGTCGGCGCCCCAGCGGATCGCCCAGACCATTTTGTCGACTTCTTCGGCGACCGAGGAGGTCACGGCCGAATTGCCGATATTGGCGTTGATCTTCACCAGGAAATTGCGGCCGATGATCATCGGCTCGAGTTCCGTGTGATTGATATTCGCCGGAATGATGGCGCGGCCACGGGCGATCTCGTCGCGGACGAATTCCGGCGTGATGAAGGACGGGATCGCCGCGCCGAAACTCTCGCCGTCGGCTAGCTTCTCTTCGGCATTGGCAAGCATCGCCTCGCGGCAGAGATTTTCGCGCGCCGCGACATAGATCATCTCTTCCGTGATGATGCCGGCGCGGGCGAATTCATATTGGGTGACGAGCGCACCGTCGCGGCCGCGGTGCGGCGCGCGATTGGCCGGGCAGGGCGGCACGAGGCGGTCGCCCTCGGCATGGCCATTGTCTTCGGGGCGGAGGGCGCGGCCGCTGTAGGTCTCGAAATCGCGCTTGGCGAGCCACGGCGCGCGGATCTGCGCGAGGCCGGCGGCAAGATCGATGCGCGGATCGACCTCAGTGTAAGGACCCGAGGCATCATAGACGCGCACCGGCGGCTCATTGGCCGAAGGATCCAGCGCAATCTCGCGGACCGGCACATTGATATCGGTGTGGCCGGCGGGCGAATGATAGATTTTGCGCGAAGCCGGCAACGGACCGCAGGTCACGCTGCGCGGAACGAGGCTGTCGGGCTTTTGTTGGATGTTCATCTCGCGCCTCTTGCGAATAGACGCCGGGCCCGAGACTGCGACGTGAAATGGCTATTTGCCTGTCGCCCTGCCGGTCCCTGCGCTGGCATTACCCAGTTTCAGGTTCAAAGGGTGTGATCTCAGCCGCCGAAACCTCGGCAGCACCCCTTGGCACACCAGAAGGATAGACCCTGTCGCTCCGCGCTACAAGAGGTGCCTTTAGAGGCAAGCGCCACCGCAATTTCAAGCTGGGCAATAGGAACCTGCCGGGATGCGGCCCGTTTGGACGGCGTCTCCAACGAGCAGGGGAGCCGACAATGACACGCATAAAAAAACTTATCCTGGGCGCAGCGATGAGCGCAGGCGTCTTGGCCTTCTCAGGGCTGAGCGCGTCGGCGGCTATCGTGTGCTCCGGCGACGATTGCTGGCATACGCACGAAACGTACCACTATCCGCCTGAGGCGCATGTGGTCATTCATTCGGACGATTGGCGCTGGGGTCCGCATGAGCATTACGCCTGGCGCGAGCATGAAGGCCGCGGCTATTGGCGCGGCGGTGTCTGGGTGGATTTCCCATAAATAAAAACGGCGCGCCGGAAGGCGCGCCGTTTTCTTAAATGCCGAACGATCGACTTAGGCAGTCGCCGTCGGCGGCGTAAAGCCGGCCTGGTTCGCCATCTCTTCCATGCGGCGGCGATAGAGCGCGGTGAAATCGATCGGATCGATGTAGAGCGGCGGGAAGCCGCCGGAGCGCACTGCCTCGGCGACGATTTGCCGGCCGAAGGGGAAGAGCAGGCGCGGGCATTCGATCATGACGATCGGATGCATCTGGTCCTGCGGAATGTTCACGAGACGGAAAATGCCGGCGTAGTTGAGCTCGAATTTGAACAGCGTATCGGCGCCTTCACCAGCGGCGCCCTCGAGCAGCAGTTCGACTTCGAAATCGGTCTCGGAAAGCTGCTTCACATTGACATTCACCTGAATGGAAATGTTCGGCTGCTTCTGCTGCGGGCCGAGCGAGCGCGGCGCATTCGGATTTTCGAAGGAGAAGTCCTTCGTATATTGCACCATGGCATTGAGGGCCGGCGCGTTGTCATTGGCGCCACCGCCATTCCCATCCGCCATGTCGTTCTCCTTCGCATATGGAGGCGGCCATCAAAGGCGACTGGCCCGCCAAAATCGGCCCTGCCGGTAGCATGGATGGAAGGTGGGAACAAGGAGGCGGATGCCCGCTGCCGAGCATGCGGCGAAAAAGGGCGAGCGGTTTTTCACCCGAAGGCAGCTCTAAATTTTCCATTAGAGCATCGTGCTGGCCGGATGCTCTAGCGCCGCTCGCCTTCATCGATGCGGTGCCAATCCTGCGGTGACAGTTCAACAGTCCGCGTCGGGTCCGCAAAGGACTTCGAGGAAACCGGATTGTGCCAATCCCAGCCGGAGCGGGCGAGCAGAAACAGGCCGACCAGATCCGACAAGAAACCCGGCAGGATGAGGAGAAGCGAACCGAGCGCCGCGGCGAAGCCCGCACTCATGCGCTGGGGGGCCAGCCAGGTGAGGTCGCCGCGGTTGTTCAGGATCTCGACGATCTTCTGCCGCGCGCTGACGCCGAGGCGGCGCAGCAGCAAAATGCCGATGAGGCTCGTCGCCAGCGTCGCGATGACGGCACCTTCGACGCCGATTTGCTGTGCGACGAAGCTGAAGGCGACATATTCGCCGATCAGCCAGAGCCCCAGACCGGCGAACAATCTGAAAATAAGCGGCATCGTCTCGATTCCCGGCCGCGCAAGCGGCCTGTTCAACTTTAAAGAAGGCGTCCTTATCTTAATCGATATAGGCGCCGCTGCGTGCCTTTGCACCTGGCCCCAAAATTGATGGGACCGACCGGCAGAGCTGCCGAACCAGCGCCTGCCCTCCCGCCGTCGGCACGGATATGTTACAGACGGCCGGGCCGCCCGAACCCAATGAGATTCCTATGCACGCCCTTGACCCCTCGACGATCATCTTCGCGATACTGGCCATTTTCGTCGTGTGGAAATTGCGCTCCGTGCTCGGCACCCGCACCGGTAACGAAAAGGAGCCGCCGACGCCCTTCAACGTCCGCCGCAGCTCGACCGGCCAGAACGATCCCCCAGGGAAAAGCGGCAATGGCAATAATGTCGTGCCGCTGCCGGGCGCCGCGCCGCGCCCACAAAGTGCCGGCCCTGCCTGGGGCGGCAATCCCGCTCCCGACCGCTGGGGCAGTTATGCGGCGAGCGGCTCCAAAGCCGCCGTCGGTCTCGACGCCATTGCCGACGCCGATCCGAATTTCTCCATCGACGGCTTCATCGCGGGCGCCAAAACTGCCTATGACATGATCATAACCGCCTTCGCGGCGGGCGACCAGGCGACCTTGCAGCGGCTCCTCAGCCAAGACGTCTTCCAGAGCTTCCTTGCCGCGATCGAAGGCCGCGAAAGCCGCAGCGAGACGATGAAGACGACGCTCGTCTCGATCGACTCCATTACCGTCGATGACGCTTTGCTGCGCGACAAGACTGCACAAATTTCGCTCCGCTTCGCGGTGAAGCTCATCAGCGCGACCGAGAACAGCGCCGGCAGTGTGGTCGAAGGCAGCCTCGATCGCATCGTCGATACGATCGACATCTGGACCTTCGCCCGCGACAGCCAATCGCGCGATCCCAATTGGAAGCTGATCGCGACACAGAGCGGCCATTAAGCGCTACGCGTGGCCGTCACTGCCATGTCAACAATGATCGAGGCCGCACGGTTGACCGGCTTGTCCGGCTGCGCGCTAGAGCCCGTTGCCTTCGCCGATCTCCCTCGCTTTGCCGAAGACGATCATCTCACAGCCTTCGCGGTTTTTGCGCAGCATGCCGCTTCCATTTTGGCGGAGCAAAAGCCGCTGCGGCAGGCCGTGCCGGCGTCGCAGGCCCTGAAAGACATCTGCCGCCGCGCGCTCGAGCGGGCGGCATCGAACAGCGGCGAAGCGCGCCGCTTCTTCGAAGCGAATTTCCAGCCCTTTCGGCTAGTCCCCGAAGCGGGGCGCGGCTTCGTCACAGGTTATTATGAGCCCCTTCTCGCCGGTTCGTTGACGCGGACAGCCGAGTTTACAGCACCGCTGTTCGCGCCGCCCCAGGAAACGCCTGCCCCCTGTCCGACCCGCGCCGAGATCGAGGCGGGCGCGCTCGACGGCAAGACCGCGCCGCGGGTCTTCTTGAGAGACAAAGTCGAAGTCTTCTTTGCGCAGGTGCAGGGCTCGCTGCGCCTCGCACTCGCCGACGGGCGGGTGCTGCGCCTGACTTATGCCGGGCGCAACGGCCATCCCTATACGTCGATCGGCAAATGGCTGGTCGATGCCGGCGAATTGCAGGCAGCCCAAGTCGATATGGACCAGATCAAAGCCTGGATTCGCGCCAAAGGGCAGCAACCGGACGAGCCGGGCGGTGCGCTCATGCTGCGCAACAAATCCTACGTGTTTTTCGCCGAGAACACGGCGCTCGGACCCGACGACGGGCCGGTCGGCGGCGCCGGCCTCCCGCTTCAAATGCTGCGGTCGATCGCGATTGATCGGAACATCTGGAGTTATGGCCTGCCGTTCTTTCTGTCCGCCGATCTGCCTTGGCAAAACGCAACCGCTATGCCGTTTCGCCGCCTGATGATCGCCGGCGATACCGGCTCGGCCATTCTCGGACCTGCGCGTGCCGATATTTTCTTCGGCAGTGGCGAAGCGGCCGGCGCGCGGGCAGGGACGATCCGGCACGGTTGCGATTTCACTGTTCTCTTGCCCCGCCGCGCCCCGCATGGAGGCAGCCCGTCATGAAAGAGACGCCGCCGCGCAGCCGTTTGCGCCGCCTTAGCGACGAGGAAATCAACCTTTGGCTCACCGTCACCAAAAGTGTGACGCCACGCAAAGAAGCCGTTCTGCCGACGCCGTCGCGGCCAGCGGCCCTGCCCGTCCCCGAAGAGCCGCTGCCTGCCATACCCTCGGCGCAGGCCGCCGCTCCGCAGCCGGCCCGCGGCACGCTGCTGCCGCGCCTCGCACCGATGGAGCGCAAGCTGCGGCAGCGCTTGTCACGCGGCCAGGTCGAGGTCGACGCGGCGATCGATCTGCACGGGCTCACCCAGCAGGAAGCGCATTCCGCCCTGCATCGCTTTCTCCACCGCGCCCAGGGCAGCGGCGCGAAGCTTGTCCTCGTCGTCACTGGCAAAGGCAGCGACGATTATGGCGGGACGGGCGTTTTGAGGCGCAGCGTGCCGCATTGGCTGCGGGCGCCTGACTGGCGCGGCCTGATCGTCGGATTTGAAGAGGCTTCGCGCCCACACGGCGGTGCTGGGGCGCTCTATGTGCGATTGCGACGCCGCGACCGGCCCGATCGCTAGAGCCGATTCTGATCAAATGACAACGCTCCGCGATCCATTTGGTCGGCACAAATCGGCTCGGTTCAAAGCTTGAAGCATGTCCTTTGTCTGAAAAGTCGAGCAACTTTTCCGACACATGCTCTAGAGCCGATCCCAATCAAATGAATCGCTTCGCGATCCAGTGATCGGGACAAATCGGCTCGATTCAAAAGCTTGGAGCATGTCCTTTGTCTGAAAAGTCGGCCAACTTTTCCGGGACATGCCCTAGAGAAAGCCTAACGTCGCCGCCGCTTTCGCGTTATAGGAGAGAAGACCTCCAGCCCCGTCCGGGCTTCACAATTCCCCACCCATCCAGCTTCGAGGAGTATTCCATGCCAGCGCCGAAACCTGATTGGGCCGAATTTGTGTCGCCAACGATCGATGACATCGCCGGCATGGCCGATGTCGCTTTCAACGCTTTGCCGGAAACCTTTCGCAAACTCTGCGAAGGGCTGGTCATCGAAGTCGACGATTTTCCCGACGACGAAGTCTTGGACGAAATGGAATGCGAGACGGAGTTCGATCTGCTCGGCCTGTTCCGCGGCGCCGGTCTTGCCCAGGCAGGCGCAGTGCCCAACACCGGCCAGGAACCCAATATGATCTGGCTCTACCGTCGTCCGATTCTCGACTATTGGGCGGAGAGCGAAGAGACGCTCGGCGCCGTCATCACTCATGTGCTCGTGCATGAGATCGGCCATCACTTCGGCCTTTCGGACGATGACATGGAAAAGATCGAAAACCGCGCCGCCTGACGCAATATGCGGCAACGAAACCGCACAGCGTTGCCGCATTTTTGCAATTGACAGAGCGGATTAACGGTCGAAGTATGAGTTGACCGCAGCCTGCGGGCACGGGACGCCGTGGCGCCGCAGACTGGTTCCGCGGTGACGACTGCGGAGCGGTATGTCGAGCCACTCAAAGGCGGAGGTTCAATGACTCCACCGGGCCAGAAGTAGGACCGCGGCAGAGGTCGCGGTCACAGTTCGCGGGATGGACCGGAGGCCTCCGCTCTATCGGCGAGCTGCCGACAATCCAGCACCTTCAGCGACATCCAAACGCGAAGGCCATAACGCGTAGACCTCGCGGTTGGGATGGCGCAAACCGATCAGCGAAACGCAGACTATTCGCCAATGGCGAATTATAGGCCCCGTTCAGCATCAGGCTGCGGGGCCGTTGCGTTTTCGGAACCCGCCCAACCGAAATCTTTCCTTAACCATGCACGACCATCCTGCGCCGATGACACGGCAGGACATCGAACGATTCCGCGAATGGGCGCAAGCCAAGATCACCGGCGGGCAAGAGCCGCCGTGGGCGTGGTATCAGTACATGAAACTGCGCGAAATGCTTGACGCCATTTTGGATGGAATGTCCGGCATCGGGCTCGCTACGGAAGACTCACCACGATCGGAAACGCCATCGGATGCCGGTCTTCGACTAGTGGCTGAAAATAATTCGCGAGATATCGCTCGACGCCGTCAAGCTGCGCAGCGGCCACGGTTGCCCATGTAACGCGCAGCGTGCCGAACCGGCGATAATACAAAATATCTCGACTCATTCTGTGTTCGCGGAGCCGCGATGCAATATCGCCCTGGCCCACATACACGGTGCGCGGCGGGTCCGCTTCGTACCAGATGAAATAGACGCCCGTCGTTCTGACGTCGCGTAGATTCACCCGTTCGAGGGAACACCAATTAGTGCCGTCGCCGCAGCGAATCCAAGTCAAGGGAAGCATGTCTTATCCCCCCAGTCTGAGCGGTTCTCCTTTTTTCTCGCTCCAAGGGTATGAATCTAAGCGATTCGCGGGGCTTAGTCCGTCGAAGGCGGCCACTGCAATGGCTGTCCACCGCTGCGACACGGAACTGTTGTGCGCGGCGGCCATCATGAACCTCAAGAGACAGCGAGGCTCGCGCGCAGCGACAGCAGAAGCCGCTGCCAATATTCGCCGTGCCGCTGCAGGAAGATTGCGTCGGGAAAACCGTGACGCGCGACATGCGCCTGCGGGACTCTGTCCCAGCCGCGATGTTCGACGCTGACGCGCGTCTCAGCGCCGACCGCCTCGAAACGCACTTCGACATCGGTGCCTTGCTCTGCCGCAAAACTGGCCTGGCGCCAAGTGAAACAAAGCTTCTCGCCCGGCTCCCAGGCCGTGATGCGGCCGATCTCGAACGACGTACCGTCGGCATAGGATTCGATCAGCGCCCCGCCGAGCCGCGGCTCGAAGCTAAGTTTTCCGGGCGATTGCCGGGAAAAGCGGAACCGCCCGTCGTATCGCCACCAGAGATGGATCTCTTGCGTAAAGACGTTGAAGGCGCGCTGCGGCGGCGCCGCGACGCGCAGCGAGACGAGGACGCGCGAGCTCACGCGCCGCTTTCCAGATGCGCCTTGAAGGCGAGGAGCTGGCGGCTCCAGAGCTGCTCCGTCTCATCGAGCCATTGCCGCAGAGCACCGATGGCTTCCGGCTTCAATTGATAAATGCGGACGCGCGCATCGAACTCCGGATGCGCCTCTTCGATCCAGCCGCTGGCCTTCAGCGTCCGCAAATGCCGGCTCAAAGCCGGTGGGTTGAGGCCCACCGCTTCGGCGATCTCGCCGGCGCGGTGCGGCCGTTCGCGCAACAGCTCGACGACGCGGCGGCGGTGCGGATCGGCCAGCGCCGCCATCGACCGGTCGAAAGCTATGCTCACACCCATCCCTCGATCTTCAAGCCGCTCGCCTGCTCCGCCTCCTCGCGAGTGACGAAACGGACGGCCTGGGCAAAGGCCCAAACATGGCCTTCGCAATCGCGAACGCGATAGGTCCGGTCGCCATAGAACTGGTCCTGCGGCTCGATCAGGATTTCGGCGCCGGCCGCTTTGGCATGGGCGCAATGCGCATCGATCCCGTCCTTGATGTGGAGGTGGATCGTCTGGGTGTTCTTGCCGCCGAGAGCGGTGGGGCTCGCGACATCGCTCGTCCATTCGCGGCTGACATAGATCAGCGCCTCGCCGAGCCGCATTTCGGAATGGGCAAGCACGCCGTCCTGGTCGGTGATGACCATAGCGCGCTCGAAGCCGAAGGCTTTTTCGAGCCAGTCGAGCGCCGCCCAGGGATCTTTATAGACGAGCGAAGGGACAATGGCGGGGCGATTGTAGGGGTCTTCCATGGCGCATGGCTCCGAAAGATTTACTTTGCCAGAATGGCAATATTTAACTTTATAGAGAAATATATGTCAATCGCCGATCCGGCTGTCTCTATCTCTCTGAAGTCTCCCGGAAGCGTATCCTTGCCGCCGGTTTGAAACGGTCCTAAAGAGCGCTGCAGAGATATGACGGCGGCGCAAAGCCCGCCCCAGACGAACGGAATTCCACCTTCATGGAGAAATTCACGACACTGACCGGCGTCGCCGCGCCGCTCGAAATGAGCAATGTCGATACAGACATGATCATTCCGAAACAGTATCTGAAGACGATCAAGCGTACCGGCCTCGGCACCGGCCTTTTCGCCGAGCTGCGCTTCAAGGACGACGGTTCCGAAAATCCGGATTTCGTCCTCAACAAGCCGGCCTATCGCACGGCCAAAATTCTCGTCGCGGGCGACAATTTCGGCTGCGGCTCGTCGCGCGAACATGCGCCCTGGGCGCTGCTCGATTTCGGCATCCGCTGCGTGATCTCGACCAGCTTCGCCGATATCTTCTACAACAACTGCTTCAAGAACGGCATTCTGCCGATCAAGGTCTCGCAGGACGATCTCGACAAGCTGATGGACGATGCGCAGCGCGGTTCGAACGCGACGCTGACCATCGATCTCGCCGCACAGGAAATCCGCGGTCCGGACGGCGGCGTGGTGAAGTTCGATGTCGACCCGTTCCGCAAGCACTGCCTGATGAACGGCCTCGACGACATCGGCCTCGGCGACCCCGAAACCACCAACAACCCCACCAACCAACACCACCCCAACCACACCCCCCCCACCCACAAAAAAC
>CAZXXA010000059.1:9389-12041 GCA_964644615.1 uncultured Methylovirgula sp.
CGACGACATCGGCCTGACGCTCGAAAAATCCAGCAAGATCGCCAGCTTCGAAGAGCAGGCGAAGCTGTCGCGGCCGTGGCTGTAAATACGCATTCGGCGTCGCGGTTCATCGCGGCGCCGCCACGGCAGATCTTTCAAGCTCTCTTGGATCCAGAAGCGGTTGCCGTTTGGCAGCCGCCGGCCGGCATGACGGCCGAGATTTTCCAGTTCGAGCCGCATCCGGGCGGCGTCATCCATATGGCGCTGATCTATACCGGCGATCATCCGGTGCCCGGAAAGACCTCCGAACACGCCGACGTCGTCAAGGGACGATTTGTCGAGATCGTCCCGGATGTCCGGGTCGTGCAGGCCGTCGATTTCGAATCCGACGATCCCGCTTTTGCGGAGTCGATGACGGTCACGACCAGCCTCGCGGCCGTTCCCGGCGGAACCAAGATCACCATCCGCTGCGAGAATGTGCCGGCGGTGATCAGCGAGAGCGACCACGTCGAAGGGATCGCCTCGACGCTGAAGAATCTCGCCGCCTATGTGGAACAGGATCGCGGCTAAGGCCGGAGCGGCCTACACCGGCGCCGGCGCGACCGGATGGACAATGATGCCGAGCCCGCAGCCCATGCTGGCCAACAGAGCGGCCGTCTTATCCGACAGATCGAATTGGCAGTTGGCCGGTTCAACGCCGCCTTGGATGCCGATATTCACCTGCCGCGAGACGCAGCCCTCCCATGTGGCCTGGATATTTGGCGGAAGAGATCGAACGGTCGCCAGCACCATAGCGACCATCTCATCCACGGAATTGCACGTCTCCTTGAACTCCAGAGACGCGTAAAAGAGCGAGGTATTCGGCCCCTCCCGGCCGGTGACGATGATCTTGTTGCCGAGGGCCGCCAGGAAATCGTCCAGCTCGCCTTCGGTCCGAAGCTCCAGACCGACATTCAGAAGTTCCGTAACCCGTTGACTTGATGCCGACATTTCAAAGCCCCGCGGATTGGCCTCACGCGATCCCATGTGAGATCGCCCTTGACGGCGGCCGCCTCCTCCCTTAGGAAAGCGCCTTCCCTTTCGCCCGGCAAGTTGAAGCACCTCGGGTACACCCGATGCGCCAGAGACGGCCGTGCTATTTATTCATGCTTGCCCTTCCCGGGCCGCAAGACAAGAACTAGAGGAAAATCCGATGTCCCGCCGTTGCGAATTGACCGGCAAGGCCGTTCAGAGCGGTCATGTGGTCAGCCATTCGAATCGCAAGACGAAGACGCGGTTCTTGCCGAATCTCTGCAATGTGACGCTCATCTCCGAGACCCTCGGCCGTTCGGTGCGCCTGCGCATCACTGCGGCCGCTCTGCGTTCGGTCGAGCATCGCGGCGGCCTCGATGCTTTCCTCGCCAAGGCGCATGATGACGAGCTGTCGTCCGGCGCCCTGACGCTGAAGCGGCAGGTTCTGAAGAAGCAGGCGACCGCCTAATACGGGGGCGGCAGACGAGGCCGCCCGCTCATCCTGCCGGGCGCGACTATAATGAGGAATGGCGGCGGGTTTACGCGGGCCTTGAAGCGCGGCTGGGCTATAAGGTCGAGCCGCGCATGGAAGTGTAAACGCTGTTGCGATCCGCCCTCCGCGAAGCGAACGCGTGTTGCGGCGGATCAGGCGACTTCGAGTTCGGGGAAGGACGGCATCAGCTTCGCGAGCTCGGCCAGCGCGTCTTCGAGCGGCGAAACGAGCGTCAGCCAGCGGCGTTTTTCGGCGAGGTAGCTTGCGTCAGCGATCAGCTGAAAGATTTCTTTGAGGTCGTCGTCGGACATCGATCTGCACTCCATGCATGCGTACTCCATGCAGTCGTTAAGAGACACCATCGTCCGTAAGGAAAGGTAACGCGCGTCGATAAAGTTGAATCGATCTGCGTCAACTGGGCGCCGTCTCCGAGGAGAGAGGCGGAATCCTTAAGGGAATTTCGCAGACAGCGTAAACGCCGACTTCACGTGCCGCGCCGGCCATAGCGGTATCGCTCCGGATGTTTGAGCACGACATCGACCATCCAGCTTCCATCGGCAATGTGCACTCGCGCAGGATTGCCACTAGCTCGTCGCGATCGCCGCTTCCACCGCCGCAGACCAGCGGTCGAACAGTTGGGCGACCCACAGCCGCTCATTGAGCGTCATGCCGCGATAGTCGTGTGCGTTCTCGTCCATGGACGGATGATGCACGCGCGCGGGCCATGCGCTGTGCCGTCCCGCACGCGATCAATGCAGGCGCTGGCCCGCCTTGATCACCGGCAGGACAGCCTTGCCGCTGGGCTTAGCACTAAGCTTCGGCATCGGCGCAGGCGGCGTCGCCTTCTCCTCGAACAATTCGGCGAGCTTATCGGTCATCGCGCCGCCGAGCTCTTCCGCATCGACGATGGTGACGGCGCGGCGGTAATAGCGCGTCACGTCATGGCCGATACCGATGGCGATCAGTTCGATCGGCGAGCGCGTCTCGATCTCCTCGATCATATGGCGCAGATGCCGTTCGAGGTAATTGCCGGGATTGACGGACAGGGTCGAGTCATCGACCGGCGCGCCGTCCGAGATCATCATCAGGATGCGGCGCTGCTCCGGCCGCGCGAGAAGCCGTCGATAGGCCCATTCCAGCGCCTCGCCGTCGATGTTCTCTTTCAGCAG
>CAZXXA010000060.1:0-11926 GCA_964644615.1 uncultured Methylovirgula sp.
CGGCGCCGCGATGACGGCCGACCGCGTCGATTTCGTCGATGAAGATGATGCAGGGTGCATTCTTCTTCGCCTGTTCGAACATGTCGCGGACACGCGAGGCGCCGACGCCGACGAACATTTCGACGAAGTCAGAACCCGAAATGGTGAAGAAGGGCACATTCGCCTCGCCGGCGATGGCGCGGGCGAGCAGCGTCTTACCGGTGCCGGGCGGGCCGACAAGCAGGACGCCACGCGGTATTCGGCCGCCGAGCCTTTGGAACTTCTGCGGATCGCGCAGAAATTCGACAATCTCCTGCAAATCTTCCTTCGCCTCGTCGACACCGGCCACGTCCTCGAATGTGACGCGGCCATGCGCCTCCGTCAGGAGCTTGGCCTTCGACTTGCCGAAGCCCATGGCTTTCCCGCCGGCCCCCTGCATTTGGCGTGACAGGAAGATCCAGACGCCCAGGAAGGCGAGCAGTGGCAGGCCGTTGACCAGCAGGGTCACGAGCCAGCTGTTGCCGTCGGACGGCGGCTTGGCCGTGATGGCGACGTTCTTCTTGTAGAGGTTCTGAACGAGGCTCGGATCGTTCGGCGCATACGTCGAGAAGGCGCGGTTATCGGTAAAATGACCGCTGATCTCATTGCCCGCGATCGTGACCTCCCGGACATGGCCCTGGTCCACCTCATTCAAGAGCTGGCTGAAGGTAATGTCCTGCGTCTGCGGCCGTTGTCCGGGGTTCTGGAACAACATGACCAGAGCAACGACGAGCAGGAAAATGATCACCCAAAGTGCAAAATTCCGGAAATTCGGATTCATCTTCGACCTGCAACAGACGACGTGCGGCGCACTCTTCGTCCGCTTGATAAAGCGCACCTAGAGAGGTGCATGGTAAAAAACAATGTAGGCGCCGCAGGGGGCATTGCCAAGGGAAGTTATCCAGATGTGACCCGTTCTAGCCTGCGGTCAGCAGCTCATTGCGGCAACGGTGAATTTTCCGTCGCCGCACGGCCGCGGCGCCGTGGTTTTTCCGGCAAAATGGTCAAAATTTGGCGGCGATCAAGGCTGAGAGCGAAGCCGGAGAGAGTGCCATGCCAGATTTCGCCTTTTTGCAAGGCAAGCTGAACCGACGCGGCGAGGCTTTCGAGGCGATCGAGCCGCAAGGTTTTTTCCGGTGCGAGCCGGCCGATTTCCGCGGCGATAAAGCGCGCGAAGATTTCGGCAGGCTCATTTGCCAATGGGCCGATAGGTGAAGTGAATAAATCCGCCTGCCGGGTGGCGTCGAGGCTGGCACGAAGCTGCTCGACTTTCACACCGAGCGCTGCCGCGGTGCGTGCGGCACGCGTACCAAGACGCAGAAGCGCCTTCTGATCGAGCCCTTCGCGCGCGAGGAGCGGCGCGAGCTTACGCAGATGCGTCCGCGCGAAGGCCGGATTGTCGTTGGACGGATCGCGGAAGAAGGGTTGCGCATGCGCCTCGCAATAGGCGACCAAATCCCTCTTCGGCATCGCCAACAGCGGCCGCAGATGAACGAGGCCGCCGCGGCGCGCGGCGCGCGGCATGCCGGCAAGCCCCAACAGGCCGCTGCCGCGCAAGAGGCGAAACAAGATCGTCTCGGCCTGATCGTCGGCATGATGCGCGGTCAAAACATAGTCGGCGCCGATCTCGCCGGCATAGGCATCGAGCAGCGCATAGCGCGCTTCGCGCGCGCGCTCCTGGATGCGCGTCTTCGGCTTCGCGCCGGTCCAGACCAGCGTTTTATGCGGCAAGCCGACCGCCTGCGCCCATTGCCCGACTTGCGCCGCTTCGCTGGGCGACTCGGGCCGCAACGCATGATCGACCGTCGCGACGTGGAGTTTTGGCGTCTTGCGGCCTCGCGCCCATTCCGCCGCCATGAGCATCAGGGCCATGGAATCGGGGCCACCCGACACGGCGAGCAGGACGGCCTTCGCTGCAGCAAGTTCGACGAAGACGTCGTCGAGCGATAAGCGCATGCGGTCGCGCGGCGCAGCCCGCGACGGGCTCGCCGTATCGCCTTCCGCTTCGCGTCGCATTTCGTAATCCATCACCGCTGCCATATCACAAAAGCAGCTCACTGGCTTGTCCTGACCGGCAATCGTTCGATGGCCCGCATGCCAGGCCGCGTGCGCCAGCGAATTTGCGAATCCTCCGTCGCCAGCTCCAGCTTCGGCCAACGCGTGAACAAGGCGCGCAGCGCGCACCTGCCTTCAATACGCGCGAGCTCGTGGCCGAGGCAAAATGAATCCCGGTGCCGAAGGCGACGTGGCGGTTTGGCTTTCTCCCGAGGTCGAGCTTTTCCGGATATTCGTTCGCTTGCGGATCGAAGTTTGCCGCGACGAGCATGGGCATGATCTTTTCGCCCTAGCATAGCGACGGCGCACATTTTCGTACTTGCATTCGGTTGTACCGATCGGGCTGTGGCGCCGCGTTTACGAGTTTGCCGCACCAGAAACGCCGCCCCGGACAAGGCTTCCTTGACAATATGGGCAATTACCCGTAGATCGCCCGCATGTCCACCCGCCCTTTCGAATCCTGCAGCTGCGGCGCACTCCGCCAGGCCGCGCGCCATGTGACGCGCTTCTATGATCGCGCGCTCAGTCCGACCGGGCTCGGCCTCAACCAATATTCGATCCTCTCCCGGCTCGATCGCCTGGGGCCGAAGAATTTGCAGGACCTCGCCGACGATCTCGTCATGGACCGCTCGACGCTCGGTCATCTGCTGCGGCCGCTCGAAGCGCGCGGGCTTCTCGTCATGAGACCCGCACCCGCCGACCGGCGCGTGCGCATCATCAGCCTGACGGCGGAAGGCAGTGCGCTTTTGCGGAAAGCGCGGCCGCTCTGGTCTCAGGCCGAAACGGAATTCCAGCGCCAGTTCGGCGCCGATGCCGCCGAAGCGCTGCGGCAATTGCTCATGAATGTCACGCGCGTCACCTTCGACGCTGCTGCGTAAAGGAGATCGGTTATGCCTCTCGTTCGTATCGATATTCCCGCCGGCACCGACGCGAAGCGCCGCAAGGCGATCAGCGACACGGTTCACGATGCGATGGTCGCCACGATGAATGTGCCGAAGGCTGACCGCTTTCAGGTGATCACCGAACATGCGGCCGATACGCTCATCATCGATCCGAACTATCTCGATATTGAACGCAGCAAGGATGCGGTCCTCATTCAAATCACGCTGAACGAGGGCCGCAGCGTCGATCTGAAGAAAGCCTTCTACAAGGCCGTCGCCGACAGTTTGCACGCGGCCGGCATGCGCCGCGAAGACGTGATGATCAATCTCGTCGAGGTGAAGAAGGAAAACTGGTCCTTCGGCAACGGCATCGCCCAATATGCATGATCGTGAAGCGTTGCAGGCGCGCAAACCACGCCTGTACTACGGCTGGATCGTCGTTGCCGTCACCTTTCTCGTGCTGCTTGTCGGCGCTGGCGTCCGCGCGACGCCGGGCGTTCTCATTCTGCCGCTCGAACATGAGTTCGGCTGGTCGAATGCGACGATCAGCACGGCGGTGGCGATCAACATCCTGCTCTACGGCCTGCTCGGCCCTTTTGCCGTCGCGATCATGGAGCGTTTTGGCCTCAGACGCACTGTCTGCGCCGCGCTTCTGCTGCTGGCGGCCGGCGTTGCCGCGACGGTTCTGATGCGCCAGCCCTGGCAGCTCATGCTGCTGTGGGGTGTCGTCGTCGGCTCGGGCACGGGCATGGTCGCCGTTGTGCTCGGCGCGACGGTCGCCGGCCGCTGGTTCCATAAAAATCGCGGCCTCGTGCTCGGATTGCTGATCGCCAGCAGCGCGACCGGCCAGCTCATCTTCCTGCCGCTGCTCGCGGCACTCGATACGCATTTCGGCTGGCGCTGGGTCTCGGCGAGCGTCGCGGCGATCGCGCTGGCGCTGGTGCCGCTCGTCGCCTTTCTGATGCGCGACCGCCCGTCCGATATCAGCCTGCCGCCTTACGGGGCGACCGAGATCGAACCGCCGCAGCCTGCACAAAATCCAGCGCTGCGGGCTTTGCGCGCACTCAAAGTTGGCGTCCGTTCGCGCGATTTCTGGCTGCTCGCCGGCAGTTTCTTCGTCTGCGGTGCCTCGACCTCGGGCCTCATCAGTACGCATCTGATCCCGGCCTGCGGCGATCACGGCATTCCGGAAGTGCGTGCCGCCTCGCTGCTCGCGCTGATGGGCGTTTTTGATCTCTTCGGCACGACCGGCTCGGGCTTTCTGACGGACCGTTTCGACAGCCGGTTGCTGTTGTTCGTCTATTATGCGCTGCGCGGCCTCTCGCTGTTCTTCCTGCCCTTTTCCTTCGACTATAATTTCATGGGGCTGACGCTGTTTGCCGCTTTCTATGGACTCGATTGGATCGCCACCGTGCCGCCGACCGTGCGGCTCGCTGAACAGGCCTTCGGCAAGGAAAATGCGGCCGTGATGTTCGGCTGGATCGCCGCCACGCATCAGATCGGCGCGGCACTCGCGGCCTGGGGCGCCGGCTTTCTGCGGACGGAAACGGCGAGCTATGTCAGCGCCTTTTTATCGGCCGGACTTCTGTGCCTCGTCGCGGCAGGCATGGTGCTGTTCATCGGAACCGAAAAACGCAAGGCCGCGACGAGTGTCACGGCCTTGGAAGCAGATATCGTCTAGAAACCGTCAGAGCGCTCAACTGTAGCCCTCAGCCGCACTGCAGCTTTTTCGCCTCGTTCTCGGCGCGTGTCTTGATCGCCGCCGACGCATTCGGATATTTGCGCGGCACTTCGCCGAAGGTCGCGCAGGCCTGCTCTTTCGCCTTGAGCTTAATCAGGGCCTCGCCAAGCCGCAGCATGGCTTCGGGCGCCCGCGGCGACGACGCATAATTGGTCGAGATCTTCAGATATTGCTCGGCCGCTTCGCTTTGCCGGCCGCTCAGCGCGTAGGTCTCGCCCAGATAATAGATCGCATCGGACGTCCGGCGGTTCTTCGGGTTTTTCGCAATATAAGCCGCGAAGCTGCGCTCGGCGTCCTCATAGTCCTTCTGCTTCAGATAGCCGATGCCGGCGTCGATATCTTCTTTCGGCGGGCCGCTCGCAGCAGCAACGCCGCCGCCCGGCGTGAAGCCCGTCTTTGCGGGCGCAGGTGTCGTGCGCAACGGCGGGACGCCACCGGTTGCCGCCGGATTGCCTTGCGGCGTGGCCGCACTGGCCGAGCGCTGCGGACTACTCAAAAGAGTAATCGGTCCGTCGTCACCGGAAGCGGCATCGCCCGGGCGCGGCGGCGCATCGGCGCTCGATTCCATGCCGCCAAGCGCGTGCGGCGCGCCGGGCGCACCCGGATCGCGCGTCGGATCGAAAGCATCGTCGCCGCGCGCGCCACGCCGCGGCGTCGCTGCAATGGCGGTCGTTGTGCTCGGCGGAACAGCAGAGGCGGTCGACATCGGCGGCGTCTGATCCGCGGTGACCGGAGACGACAGATCGCTCCGCTTCGGCAGCGGCTTGGCGCCCTTATGGCCAAGCTCCTGGAAGCGGAATTCTATGTCCTGCTGGAATTTCGCCAACTGATCCTGCAGCTGCTTGTTGGCATATTGCAGCTGTTCGATCTGGCCATTGAGCTGGCGAATCTGCTCCTCAAGATGGCCGACGCGGACGACGAGGCCGGCGTCGCCGCCTGCGCTGCCGCCCGGATTACCGCCGCCCGGCGCACCGCTGTCGTCGCCGTCGCCGACATCGGCGGGCGGCATGCCGTAGGATTGCGCGACCTGGTAGCGGCCCTGCAACGCAGGACCCTGCCCCTGCGGCACAGCTTGCCCGGCGGAGGCGGAACCCGGCCCGCACGCTATTATGGCACCGCTTAGAACCATCGCCGCAAACGGCCCCATCAGAGCTCTTGTCGCACGAGCCATCGTATGAAAATCCCAGTCAAAATCAGTCCAAATCAGGACCTCTCCAAGATAAAGCACAGTTCGGCTAAAGTTGGGAGAGCGGCCCATTTCATGCCGCCGATAACGGCGATTTGGGGAATGTACACAAGTAACATTTCCCCTTGCTAACATCGCCCTCGGCGCGGCCGGCGAGCGTTTCCTTTGCCGGCCTTTGCAACGGGCCATTAATTTTGCAATTGTGCCATATTTACTGAAGCGGAAGTTCATCTTGGCGGCGCCTTGAAACTTGGCGGTTTCTTTGTACGACATTGAATTTCGGTAAGGTTTTATGACTAAAGGCAAGCGGGCCAGCAGGCCCGTTGGCAGCGGACGCAGGGTCGGCCGGGATCAAGGGGGCGAAGCTCTTCATGGCGCGCAAATATTTCGGAACCGATGGCATCCGCGGTCTGGCCAATAAGGTCATCACCCCGGAACTCGCCATGCGCGTCGCACAAGCGACGGGTGTTCTCTTCCAGCGCGGCGATCACCGTCACCGCGCGGTCATCGGTAAGGACACCCGCCTCTCCGGCTATATGATCGAAACCGCCATGGTTGCCGGCTTCACCTCCGTCGGCGTCGATGTGCTGCTGCTCGGCCCAATGCCGACGCCGGCCGTCGCCATGCTCACCCATTCCATGCGCGCCGATGTCGGCGTGATGATCTCCGCCTCGCACAATCTCTACGAAGACAATGGCATTAAGCTGTTCGGCCCGGACGGCTATAAGCTTTCCGACGAAGCGGAAGCGCAAATCGAAAAACTGCTCGACCGAGACGTCACGCTGAAATTGTCGAAGCCGGTCGATCTCGGCCGCGCCATGCGCGTCGAAGGCGATCGCGCCCGCTACATCGAATTCGCCAAGCGTACGCTCACCCGCAATCTGTCGCTCGAAGGTCTGCGCATCGTCGTCGATTGCGCCAATGGCGCCGCTTACAAGGTGGCGCCCGAAGCTTTGTGGGAGCTCGGCGCCGAAGTCTTCAAGATCGGTGTCGAGCCGGACGGCTTCAACATCAATCGCGACGTCGGCTCGACCGCGCCGACCGCGCTGATGAGCAAAGTCCGCGAAATGCGTGCCGATATCGGTATCGCGCTCGACGGCGACGCCGACCGCGTGCTCATCGTCGATGAACGCGGCAAGGTCGTCGACGGCGATCAAGTGATGGCCGTGATCGCCGAACATTGGAAGGAAACCGGCCGCCTCGCGCAGCCCGGCATCGTCGCGACGCTGATGTCCAATCTCGGCCTTGAGCGCTATCTCAATTCGCTCGATCTCTCGCTGGCGCGAACCGCGGTCGGCGACCGCTATGTGCTCGAACATATGCGCGCGCACGGCTACAATCTCGGCGGCGAACAATCCGGCCACATCATCCTGACCGACTACAGCACGACCGGCGACGGCCTGGTCGCGGCGCTGCAATTGCTCGCCGTCGTCAAAAGCAAGATGAAGCCGGTCAGCGAGGTCTGCCGCAAATTCGAGCCGCTGCCGCAAGTTCTCAAGAACGTCCGCTTCAAGGCCCGTGCCCCGCTTGAAGAAGAGCAAGTCTCGAAGGCCATCGAGGCCGGCCGTCGCAAACTCGGCAATGCTGGCCGCCTAGTTATCCGCCTGTCCGGCACCGAACCTGTTGTGCGGGTAATGGGCGAAGGCGACGATCAGGACCTCGTCGAGCGGATTGTCGACGATGTCTGCGAAGCCTTGAGCTCTGCCGCGGCTTAACGCATTGGCAGGCGGCGCTACCGACCGGCAACGTCTCCGTCCGTTAACGTCTCATTAAGTCTAACCACCTGCGTTTTGCGCACAGCCGACGCTTCGCGCAATCTATGCGGCAAAGCCGCAAGGCCATGCACGCAAACCCCATGGTCATTGGCAGTTTTCGTCAGCGCTTAACCTTAAAAACTAGGGTTAAGGGCCCTTTAAACACTTTGCGACATGCTCTCCCGGCAAATGATTATCGGGCGTCCTGCCCGTAACGAGGGGACTGTATTGTCATGATTCGCTCTTTCGGCAGCATGCAAGCCATCTTCCTTGCCGGCGCGCTTGCCGCCGGCATGGCGAGCATGGCGAACGCAGCTGATCTCGCCCTGCCTCCGCCGCCGCCCGTCGAAGCCCCGCCGCCACCGCCGCCGCAGTTTGGCGGCTGGTATCTGCGCGGCGACGTCGGCGTCGGGATCTCGCAGCTCAGCAACCTGCGCAACTCCTTCGCGCCGAATTTCGTTGTCGGCGGCGACCGTTTCGACAGCGCTTCGGTCGGCGATGCGGCCTTCGTCGATCTTGGCGTCGGTTATCAGTTCAACAACTGGTTCCACGCTGACGTCACCGGCGAATATCGCACCGGTGCGCGCTACCATGCGATCGAGAGCTACACGAGCTTCTGCGGCTCCCTCTCCGGCCGCTGCTATGACGACTATTCCGGCAATGTGAATAGCGCCGTGTTCCTGGCGAACGGCTATTTCGATGTCGGCACCTGGTGGGGCATAACGCCTTATGTCGGCGCCGGCGTCGGTATCGCCCACAACACCTTCGGCAGCCTCACGGATACCGGCCAGACGCCCAGTCAGGGCTTTGGCTTCGCCGCAACCAACAGCACGAATAATTTCGCCTGGGCTGCCATGGCCGGCCTCTCCTATGCGGTGACCCCCAATCTGCGGCTCGAACTCGGCTATCGCTACCTCGATATGGGTGATGTGACGTCAGGCGGCATCGCCTGCACGAATGTGGCCGCCGGCGGCTGCGGCTTCGAAGTGCAGAAATTCCACCTGGCCTCGCATGACATCCGTCTCGGCATGCGCTGGATGTTCGCGGACATCCCGCCGGTGGCGCCGGCGCTGCCGCTCGTCACCAAATACTGATCGAAGCTCAAGCAGCTTCGATTTCAAGCGGGCCGAAAGGCCCGCTTTTTTTATGAGGCAAAGCCTGCGTTTAATTTTCGTTATGGTTAAGTAGCGTTTAAGAAATGTCCTTCACAATTCCTTTCCAGAGAGATCGGAAAGGACGTCTGCAATGTCGAGTCTTGGGAAGGGCCGTCAGGCGGTAATACGCGCTTCGGCGGTCGCAGCAATGCTCGCGACGGCGACCTTGCCCGCACGCGCTGCGGACCTCGATTCGCTCTTCGATGCCACGCCGCCGGCGGCCATGCCGACACAGCCGGTCGAATTCGGGACGGGCTGGTACATTCGTGGGGACGCCGGTTGGGCGATTCAAACGCAGCCGACGTTGAGATCCGATGGAACATTTGATCCCAATTCGCACAGCAACGATTTCGCGCTCGAAATCGGCGGCGGCTACAAGTTCAATCAATGGTTCCGGACTGACATTACCTACACCTACTATGGCACCCAGCATGTGAACGGCAGCGGCGCTTCGGTCAATTGTCCGTCTGGATTCCGCGGTCTTTATACACTCAACGGTACGACTCAAACGCCGATCGGCGTCTTCGCCGACGGGAATACGTGTACGCCGCATCAATCCGCATCGATCCAGAGGCACCTGCTGCTTGCCAATGGCTTCTTCGACGTCGGCACCTGGCATGGAATAACACCCTATGTGGGCGCGGGCGTCGGCGCCGCCTACACCATAACCAATGAAACCGTCAATTACATCAATGATTCCGACGGCAGCCCCTATCGCGCAACCCTGACCTTGCCACAGGGATATCCGAGCACTTTCTATTCGCCGATCGGTCCTTTGCAGGGAAGCCCGCTTAACCCACAGCCGCACTACAATTACGGCCCGCAGAATTGGGATTATTCCCTTACCAAAACCAAGCTGAGTTTCGCTTTCGCCCTGATGGCTGGTATCAGCTACGATTTGACCGAAAATGCCAAGCTCGACATCGGCTATCGTTATGTGAATTTCGGTAGCTGGTCAGGCCTCGTCTCGCCGTCGGGATGGTTCTTCAACAATCCGCTGACGACGCAAGAAATCCGGGTCGGTCTCCGCTACCAGATCGACTGATTTGCGAGCCATTGAGGGAGCGAAGGCAAAGCGGCTATAAGGGCCAAACGCTCTTACTTTGGCTCCCGCATGGCCCATGCTTTCTTTGCCGCGCCGCCGCCTTGCGGCCCGGCTTCCGATGATTTTGCTCAGACGGCCACGAAATGCGTGGCGGATTTCACCGCAGCGGATCAATTCGCCGGCGTCGTTCTTGTCGCGTCAGGCGATGCAATCCATCTGCGGCAAGGTTTCGGTTTCGCCGATCGCGAATGGCAGATCGCGCATCGCATCGAGAGCAAATTCCGCCTCGGCTCGCTGACCAAGCAATTCACCGCTGCCGCCATATTGCAGCTCATGGAAAAAGGCGCGCTGTCGCTCGACGATCCGATCGCCCGCCATTATTCCGCGGCGCCCACGGCCTGGCGCGACGTGCGCCTCATACACTTGCTGACGCATACATCGGGCATTCCGAGCTATACCTCGCAGCCGGGCTTCTTCGAAAAGGACGCGCTCTTTGAGCACACGCCGGAAGAGATCATCGCCCTGACGCGCGATCTGCCGCTGCTGTTCCAGCCGGGCGAGACGTTCAAATACAACAATGGCGGCTATGTGCTGCTCGGCCATATCATCGAATGTCTGACGGGCCAGACTTACGAAGCCTATCTGCAGCAGAATCTTCTGGGCCCGCTCGGCCTCGACGATACGGGCTATGAACATACCGCAGCGCTGATCTCCTTCCGCGCGCGCGGCTATCGCTTTGCCAGCGGCGGCGTTGAAAATGCAGGCTTCATCGCGATGAGCGTGCCGCATGCGGCAGGCTCGGTGTATTCGACCGCCGACGATCTCCTCGCCTGGCTGAAAGCTCTGAAACAGGCGCGCCCGATCAGTGCGTCGTCCGTCGCGCTGATGATCCAGGATTACGGCCAAGGCTATGGGATGGGCTTTGCGGTTCAGAGTCAGTTCGGACGGCGCCATCTCGTCCATGCCGGCGGCATCAATGGCTTCAGCGTCGTGCTGAGCCATTATCCCGACAGCGACACGACATTCATCGTGCTCGCCAATATCCAGGGTGCACCGGTGCAGAAGATCGCTCGTGATCTCGCTGCCCTCTATTTCGGCATCGATCAGGCACAGGAAGACGTGTCGCTCGATCCGGCGCTGCTCGCCGACTATGTCGGCACTTATCAACTGGGCGAAAAGCGCCTGCGCGTAAGCCAAAAAGGCGCGCGCCTCTTCGTCGATTGGGCGGGACAGGTCGAGCAGGAGCTGATCGCCGAGGACGATCACCATTTCCGGGCAAAATGGGCGGATTGGTCGCTGAGCTTCGAAGCCGACGGCGTCGCGCTCGCGAGCCGCGCAACGCTGGTCCAAGAGGGCCGCAGTTTCAGCGGCCCGCGGATCGGCAACTAGAGCAGCGGACTTCGGATAGATCCAGAAACCATCAAACGCGTCATGGCCGGGCTTGACCCAGCCATCCACGCACCGAAGTTTGAAACAACCCGTTGTGCCTGGATGCGCGGGTCATAGGACGTTCGTTAGAGCGCCCGTCTTTCGACCGGCTATGCCCGCGCATGACGGCTATATGATCCGCCGCGCCAACCTATAACTTTAGCCGTGAACTTCCGGGGCTTCCGCTTCCCGCTCGGACAGAGCCTTGACGTCGGGCCGTAGTTCGCGGGGCAGCGGGAAGAAGACGCTTTCATCCGCGGTCGAGACGGTCTCGATCAACAATTCGAAGCGCTGGCCGAAGGCGTCCATGATCTCTTCGACGAGAACCTCAGGCGCCGAAGCGCCGGCAGTGATGCCGACCGAACGGACATCCTTGAAGAGCTCCCAATCGACGTCTTCGGCGCGCAGCACGAGGCGGGCGAGCTTGCAGCCCGAGCGCTCGGCGACTTCCTTCAGACGCTGCGAATTCGACGAGTTCGACGACCCGACGACGATCATTGCATCGACGACGGGCGCGATCCGCTTCACCGCCTCCTGGCGGTTGGTCGTCGCGTAGCAGATGTCTTCCTTATGCGGACCGACGATATGCGGGAAGCGCCGGGTCAGCGCTTCGACCATGCTGCGCGTGTCGTCGATCGACAGCGTAGTCTGGGTGACATAGGCG
>CAZXXA010000061.1:0-11676 GCA_964644615.1 uncultured Methylovirgula sp.
TGCGTCATGCGCGGACTTGATCCGCGCATCCAGGCGGCAAGAACTGACATTGCTCTGAAGGGTCGACACGAAAGGCGCGTTTCGGGATGGCGCGTTGCTGGATGCGCGGATCAAGTCCGCGCACGACGGCTTGATCCGAAACCTTGGCCTAATTCGTCAGGCCCAATTGCTTGGCCATAGCGAAATCGGCATCGGCCTTGGCCTGATCGCCCTTGACCTTGTAAGCCATGCCGCGGTTGCGATAGGCCGCGGCATATTTCTGCTTCAGTTCGATCGCCTTCGTATAATCGGCGATGGCGCTGTCGTAATCGCCTTTGACGGCGAGCGCGACGCCGCGACTGTTATAGGCGATGGCGTTGTTCGGATCGAGCTTCAGCGCCTCGCTGTAATCCGCGACAGCGTGATCGTAATCGCCCTTCCCTGCATAGGCCGCGCCGCGCGCGACATAGGCATCGGCGAATTTGGGATCGAGGGTGATCGCTTCGCTGCAATCCTTGATCGCGGCGTCATATCCGGCCTGCTGGTAATAGGCATTGCCGCGATCGTAGAACGCCATCGCGTTTTTCGGATCGAGCGTAACGGCCTGCGTCTCGTCCGCCACAGCGCGATCGAAATCACCCTTGGCCAAAAATGCGCGGCCGCGCCGCGCATAGGCCAGAGCGTCCTTTGGATCGAGCTCGATCGCCTTGGCGTAATCGGCAATCGCCTCGTCATATTTGCGCTGAATGACGAGCACCGCGCCGCGGTTCTCATAAGCCGCGACATTCTTCGGATCGAGCTTCAGCACTTCACTGTAATCGGCCACTGCGCCGTCATAGTCGCGTTTCTGGAAGCGTGCCGTCGCGCGATCGTAATAGGCGCGCGTATCCTTCGGATCGAGCTCCAGCGCCTTGCTGTAATCAGCGACCGCTTGATCGTAATTGCCCTTCGCCGACCAGGCGACAGCGCGATTGACGAAGGCCGGGACGAATTTCGGACTGCGCTTGATGGTCTCGCTGTAATCGGCGATGGCGCCGTCATAGTCCTTGCCGAGATAGCGCGCATTGGCGCGGAAATAACAATATTGCGGATTCTGCGGATCCAGTTTGATCGCCGCGCCGTAATCGGCAATGGCGAGATCATATTTGTTTTGCGCGCGCAGGACATTGGCGCGGCCCGCGTAAGCCATCACGTCCTGTGGATTGAGCTTGATCGCTTCGCCGAAATCGGCAGCGGCGGCATCGTAATCGTGCTTCGCCATTTCGGCTTCGGCGCGATGCCGTAGGCTCTGCGCATCTTTCGGATTGAGCTTGATCACCGCGCCGTAGTCGGCAATCGCGAGATCATATTTGCCGCTCGCGGCATAGGCGGCGGCGCGGTTGGCGAGTGCGACCGGGGATTTCGCATCGATCTTCAGCGCTTCGCTGTAATCGGCAATCGCCTGATCGTAATTCTTCTGGCGGTACTGGGCGGCACCGCGCGCGATATAGGCCTCGATGAATTTCGGATTGAGCTTGATCGCGGCATTATAATCGGCGATCGCCTGCGCATATTGCCCCTTCTGCAAATAGAGAAGGCCGCGGCTGTAATGCGCGATCGCCTGATTGCCGGCATTCTCGACCTTGGCGTCGATAATTCGCGTGCAAGCTTCGATACTGGTGTGGCAATCGTCCCAATCATGCGGATTGGCCCAAGCGACTGTCGAAAAAGCTGCCGTCGAAAGCGCCACGGACAGGCTTGCAGCAACGGCGAGGACACGGCGCATCGGGATTTTTCTCCGCGGATTTCATGAGACGGCGTCTAGGCTTGGCCCATCTTGGCCTATTGAGGCCGGCGGATTGAAAGCCATCGGCGTGCAAGTTTCAAGAACGGCCAAAGCTGTTCGGAAATTGAGATCGAATCAAAGGTCTCTGGCATTCCAACGCAAAAAGCTGCGCTCCGGGACGGAGGCGCAGCTTCGCAACAGGTTTGCTGATGCTTATTGACCAGCGGGGGTCAGCACGTCCGTGCCGGCACCGTGCTTATTGGCGACCGTCCAAATGCCGTCGAGCACGCCGTCCGGCTTGATCTTATAGGCGACCAAGCCGACTTCGCCGCTCATGCATTATGAGCACGAGCTGAGGCTAGGCTTTTTCAAGACAGAGCGCGAGATCGTCGTAGGCGCGCGCCTGGTCGGCGGGCGTGAAATGTGCGTTCGCCGGACTTGGGTTCGGCGCGAGGAAAATCCGTGTCCGCCCGATTGTCAGTTTTTGCGCGCCGAGCAGCGGATCGTCTTTCGCGCCGGTCAAAGCGCGATAAAGCGGCCGGAAGGCCATGATGCCGTGAAAACAGGCAAAGCGCGGCGTGAACTTTTCCAGCTTCGTAACGAGCGCCGCGACGCCGGTCGCAAATTCGATCGGCGTGACCTCCGTTGCCCGCGCCGAGGCGCGCTTCACCGCGTCGGTGAATCCGAAACCATGTTCCGGCAGCAGACGGTCATGTTCCGGCAGAAGCACTTCAACCCCGAGCGCCATGCGGATCCGCAGGCTTAGCACCGAGCGTGAAAAAGCCGGCCAGAAACGATTGGTGCGGCGGGCGAAATAATGGCCCTGCGCAACCGAATAGAGCGACGGATTGATGCCGACGAAGACGACATCGAGATCGGGGCCGAGAAGATCGGGAAGTGTGCCCTCCTCTGCTTCCGGCCTTCGCATCTTCAATCCACAGCGCTCGAGGTCCAGGTCGCGTAAGTGACGCCCTGCGTCTTTTCGAGGTCCTGGGTCACCCGATCGAGCTCTTCCGGCTCGACACTCGTGGCGGCAAGCGTCGCGACGAGCTCGACCTCGTCCTCGCCGCGCTCCAGCGCATCGACATCGCGCAGCGGATAATTCGCCGCTTCCAGTTTCTCGACGAGGACATCGCGGACCGCGTCGCGATGTTCGGCATCGGCGGTGACATGCACTTGATACGTGGCTTCCGTCGCCTGTTCGCTGATCGGAATGCGATTGATGAGATTGACGAGCGGCCGCAGGAAGGTGTTACCGGCGAGGACGAAGACCGTCAGCAGCGCCGCTTCCAGCCCGAAGCCGGCGCCGCAAAAGCCGCCGACAGCCGCCGAGCACCAAAGCGTCGCCGCCGTGTTGAGGCCGCGCACATTGGTGCCTTCTTTCATGATGACGCCGGCGCCGAGAAAGCCGATGCCGGAGATCACATAAGCCAACACCTGCGACGCGCCCGCCGCCGCATTGAGCGCCATGCCGAGGCTGACGAAGCTCGCCGCGCCGACCGCGACCAGCGCATTGGTCCTAAGGCCTGCGGTGCGCTGGCGGTATTGCCGCTCCGCCCCGATCAGCGTGCCGAGCGCAAAGGCGATCACCAGAGCCAGCGCCACCCGGCCGATTGTATGGCCAGACATCTGACTCTGCATTGCCGCATAGATCGACATCGCGCCCCCCGGCTGGTCGCAAATGGGTTTGTTGGAGCTATTTGGCGACCGGCTTAAAGCCCGGCCGCACACGGTTCAAGCCCTCAGGAATGACCCAAGGCGAGCATGACGATTCTGGCAAGCACCAAGCCGCCGGCAAGGACCAGGTAAAGCCGCAGCACGGCCATCCAAATCAGGCTGGCACGCGACAAGCGCAACGGCGCCAGCATATGCAAAGGCGGCATGCGCCAGTGGTTGCGCTCATCAAGGGTCAAGACACGGTGCTTCCCGTCTGCCGCTTGGGCCGTCGGCTTCCCCTTGAACAGGACCGCTGCCAAAGCCACGATGACCGCGAGCACTGAACCGCCGCCCAGCACACCGAACATGAAGCGCGCGTTGGCCGTCTCCGGAAAGATGACCGACACGGTGAGGATCACCGACAACATCACCAGAACCGCAATCACCGCACCGGTGAAGAGATTCATGCCACGACCGTTGACCCAGGGTCCGAGAACGTCCTTGTCGTTGCAGAGGAGCAGCAGGAAGACCGTGGCGCTCGGCAGCAGAACGCCGGCGAGGCTCTGCACCGCATTGGTCAGCAGGCCCAGGGGCGTTCCCGGTGTCAGAACCAAGCCCGCAGCTACGATGATCAAGCCGCAATAGACGGCATAGAAGCCCTTGGCATCGGTGATCTTGCGGTGCAGCGAATGCTTGAGCGACAGAACGTCACCGATCGCATAAGCCGTCGACAGCGACACGGCCGCCGCGCCGATGATGCTCGCATCGATCAAGGCGATCGCGAACAGTTGGCTCGGCAATCTACCGACATAGCGGCCGAGCCCGTCGGCGACGGCGCCGGCGTCGACGAAATTGCCGAATTCCTTCTGGCCGGCGAAGGTCGCGGCGGCAAAGGCCATCATCGCGATGGCGCCGATGAGGACGACGGCAATGCCGAGCCACAGATCGAGCCGCTCATATTTGATGAAGCGCGGCGTGATCCGCTTGTCGATCACATAGCTCTGCTGGAAGAACAGCTGCCACGGCGCAATCGTCGTGCCGACGATGGCAATGATCAGCAGCATCACATCGCTCATCTTCGCACCCGCCGGCAACTGCGGCACGACGAGATCATGCGCGATTTGCGCCATCGGCGGGTGCGCCATGACAAAGATCGGCACTAGCAGAAGACTGCCGGCGCAGAGCACCAGCGCGAAGCGCTCGAAGCGGCGGAAATCACCCGTGCCGACCGCCGCCATGATGACGACCGCCGCGACGGCGACGCCCAGCTCTTTCGGCACGCCGAGCGTGCCAAGGCCGAGCGAAATGCCGATGAACTCGGTGACGATCGTCAGCCCGTTCAGCAAAAACAGATCGATGACGCTGAAGGCACCCCAGAACTTGCCGAAACGCTCGAGGATCAGCCGCGCATGGCCGACGCCGGAGACCGCGCCGAGACGCAGCACCATCTCCTGATTGACGTAGAGGACCGGAACAAGCAGCAGCAGCGTCCAGAGAAGGGCCGTGCCGTAGTTCTGGCCGGCCTGGGTATAGGTGCCGAAGGCGCCGGCATCATTGTCGCCGACCATCACGATGAGGCCGGGGCCGACAACTGCCAGCAGCGTCTGGAAACGGTGCTTCCAGCTCGTCCGCGGGCCGTGGTCGTGGCTGTAGATTGTGCCAAGGGCGCCGCGAATGTGGCCGATATGCGCGTCATCGAGGACAGCGCTTTGCGCCACATCGGAGGGGGTGAGGTGCTGGGTCATGGCTCGTCTCCTTCCCATGTTCGGAGCCGAGCGGGCCGAAGCACGCTACCCAGTCATCCTACATGGTGTTGTGTCTAGGTTTTGGGTTTGCATTCCGCCTATCCGCGCGCGTCTCGACGCGCCGATAGGCCTACTGGGGCCGTCTTGCATGCATGAACTCCGTCTCACGCAGCCATAGGCATAGCTGCGCCGGCGCGGCCCATGCCGCGCCCGCTTCTACTGTGATCTTCGGTGCTGGAGGCATCGGACCAGGCACAGACCAGATGGCCGTCCGTATCCTTCGTCCAAATGCAATGCAGGCGACCAGATGTCGGACGCAGCAGCTTGCGAACGGCCGTCGGCGCGGGCGCACGAAAGCTGGCGACAGACGCGACAGCGCCGCCGTCTCGAAGCGGCGCGAAGGCCGCATGGATGATCGTGAGCTTCTTCATCGCTCACCTCCTCTGCCATTGATCGCGGCCGGAGGAAGATGAGCGGCAGGCAGGAGCTTAGGCTCGCGCGATGCCTCTCACACGGTCTCCGAGACCGCGGATGGTTTCGATGTCGAGAGGCATTTCTTGCGCAGACGCGGCTGCGGTCGAAACACCAGAGCTTCTACTGCCCATGACTCTTTCAAGGGATTGTGGAACGCCGATGAGGCCTGAGCCTCGACCGACAAGACCGATTTGGCTCCGGAGCGTTCCGATGTCAAGCGCGGTCTGACGCTAACATGCCGCGATTGCATGAATATCTGGTTAGCGTATAGACCGCGCCGCGTCGCGGCGGATGGTGAGGCTATGCAGCCCGGCCAAGCGCCATTCGGCCGAGCGCCCGTTGTGTAAGGCGCACGAGCCACGCGCCGTTCGCGGCGAAAACCGGCGAGGCCGAAGCCGCGCAGGTGCATACATGGCTTATCCTCGGGCGCGGCCTCCGCATCGAGCGGATCGGCGGCGCGCGTCTCCGACCAGTTGCAGGTCAGATGGCCGCCGGCGTCCTTTGTCCAGCCGCAGTGGAGACCACGGCGGGCGACCGGCATGAGGCTGGCGCGCGCTTCAGGATAAGTGACACGGAAGGTCGCCGCGCGCGTGCGGCGGGCGAAGACGGGCAAAGAAACGGGCACTCGGCCCGCGCCGACATTTGTGAGCTTGTTCATCGCTCATCTCCTTCTGCCTTGTCGCGGCCTATGTGGTCGCGGCCGGGAGGATGAGCGGCAGGCGGGCTTATCGGGCTTGCGCGATGCCTCTCACACGGCCTCCAAGGCCGGAAGACTGATAAGACCGCGGACGGTTTTCGTCAGTTTTTGAACAGACGCCTCTTGCGCGGACACAGCCGCGGTCGAAGCGTCAAACTTTCGACTGCCCATGAATCACTTGGGGTTAGGGAAAGCCGACGCCGCCAAGTCGCGCATCGGCTAGCGCGACATGGGTTCAATAGACCGGAATGTCAAGGGGATGGGGAATTTTGCGGAAGTGATTGTGGCGCTGAGTTAATGTCGCCCCGGTTGGCCGCCCTCGACTGCAATGACGTCATGAGCGCGCCCAACGTCTTGCCTCCGGAAGAGCTGAGGGACGTCTCCCATGGACAGAGACACAATCCTGACGCATCTGGCGCTAGCGGAGCATCACGTTGCCGTGGGCGAAGTGCACGTGGAGCGTCAGCGCCTCATCGTGGAAGAGCTGGAGCGTGATGGGCATGCCCAAACTCTGAACGAGGCAAAGGAACTTCTGAAGCGCTTCGAGGAAGTGCTCGCCTTGCATATTGAAGACCGCGACAGGCTCAAAAAAATGCTGGGGTGACGAGCAAACGCACCAAGCCTCTGGCGAGGCGTCACTCCGACTCTGTCCAAATGAAAGGATCAGATCGAGTAAAGCCAATGCGTTCGCTCGGACGCGCGCTCTTGGGAGCGCTACTGCCAGAACTAATAAGTTGCTTCGTAATCGGGATCTTCGACCGGCACGAATCGCTCGCGAGCGTCCGAAAAGTGACGGCAGAAATACATAGTACGGGGAGTTTTCAGCTCGTCTTCATAGACGAGCCATCCGAAGAAATACAAGGCCTTGTCCTCCGCAAAGACGTCGGATGCCCATGCGAGACCGCTCGCTTCATCACCCCTAACGACATAAAAGTCGGTAGCGCCGGGCTTGAAACGACGAGGCTTGATTACACTGTTGGGGGCAATGTCACGCAGGTAGGGCTTGGCGCTGTGGTAGCCAAGGGAAACCGTGCTTCCGGTGATCGTTCCGGGGCTGTCCCCTATGTTCATAATCTCGAATCGAACATGGAGGGGATCATCGACGATTTCGGGCTCGATAATTTGCAGGAAATGAATTTTCAAAAACGGCCGGTGAGAGGCGAGAAATTCTTGTCTCGCGAGATCGGCAGAAGCTTTTGCCGCTTCTGCCGCTATTCGAGCGGTCCTGTCCGCGCTGATCAAGAAACCGATTTGAACTGCGGAGACTCCAACGAGCGCGCCGGTAAACACAGCAAGTACCGCAGTGAAAGCGGCTACAGGGTCGGCCTCCGTCTTCTCCCAAAAGGATTCGGGCTTTTTCTCTTGGGTTGTGCTTGCTTCGGGTTGCTGTTCGGTGGCGGGATATCGTGGCTCGCTATTTGGGCTGGTCGCAAATAGCGATGCAATATGGCGAGCGTTGCGACTAAGATGCTTCGAAAGCAGATGTTTTCTAAATGTCTTCGAGATGAAAGCTTTCGCATCCGATTGCCGCCAGCGCCGCTAAGAAAAGCACGGCTGGCACTGTAGCTCTAGTTTGTTCGCTATGCGCGCCCGCGACTCGGCGCTCCCCATGTTCTTTGAGAACGTTCGGCCATCCGCACCTTCAAGTGGCGCCGGCATGTTCGGCCAATCCGGGTTGGCAAAATGGCCAAAAGCTAAGCTGACGGTCGTTATTCGACCGAGGAAATCTCATCCCTCTACTTTACAATATAAACATATCTTTATATGTTCTGGCACAGGAAGATGCCCATGCCAGAGAGCCAGAACCCAACCCAAGACACCGCCCCCTTCGAGACCCTCCTCTCCGCCCTTGCCGCGGCGGGCGAGGAGACGCGGCTGCGCCTGCTCGCCCTCTTGGCTGAGGCGGAGCTGACCGTCACCGAACTCGTCACCATTCTCGGCCAGTCGCAGCCGCGCATCTCGCGGCATCTCAAGCTGCTGGTCGAGGCGGGCCTCATTGAGCGCCACCGCGAGGGCGCCTGGGCCTTTTTTCTCATCGCCCATAAGGGTGCCGCCGCCGCGCTCGGCCGTGGCGTGCTGCGCCATCTGAGCGCCAACGATCCCGTGCTGCTGGCCGACCGGGCGCGCCTCACTGAGGTCCGCAACGCCCGCGCCGAACAGGCCGCCCGCTATTTCGCCGCCCATGCCGCCGATTGGGACGAACTGCGCGCGCTGCATGTCGCCGAAGAGCGCGTCGAGTCCGCGGTGCGCGATCTCGTCGGCCAAAATTATTTGGAGCGGGACGCGGACGGAAAACCGGTTTCCACTTTTCCTGGTCCCGCTCAGCCGATCCAGAATCTGCTCGATCTCGGCACCGGCACCGGCCGCATGCTCGAAATTTTTGCGCCGCTCGCGCAGCGCGCCGTCGGCATGGATCAGTCGCCGCAAATGCTCGCGCTGGCGCGCGCCCGTTTGGAAAAAGCCGGCCTGCGCAATGTGCAGCTTCGCCAAGGCGACATCTATGCTCTGCCGGTGGAGCGGGATTTCTACGATCTCGTCATCATCCATCAGGTGCTGCATTACTTGGATGACCCCGCCCGCGCTGTGCGCGAGGCCGCGCGCGCGCTGCGCCCCTCCGGCCGCCTGCTGATTGTCGACTTTGCCCCGCATGATGAAGAGAGCCTGCGCAGCCAGCATGCGCATCGCCGGCTTGGCTTTTCGGGCGAAGAGATCGCCGCGCTGATGCAGGAGGCCGGCCTCGATGTGATCGAGCGGCGCGATCTCGTGCCGAACGGATATGAAGGCGGCAAGCTCACTGTTTCTCTATGGCTCGGACGCGACCAGCGCGTCATCTCCGACGCCCCGCCGCTCACGATGGGAGTATTCGCATGAGAGTTCTGGCCACCGCTGCTGCGGCCGTGCCGCGCGCCAGCCATTCGACCTGTCAGGGCATCGATGTCTCCTTCGAATTCTTTCCGCCGCAGACGGATGAGATGGAGCAGATCCTGTGGAGCTCGATCGAACGGCTCGCGCCGCTCGGCCCGGAATTCGTCTCCGTGACCTATGGCGCGGGCGGCAAGACGCGCGAGCGCACCCATGCGACGGTCGCGCGGATTTTGAACGAGACCTCGATCAAGCCCGCCGCGCATCTGACCTGCGTCGGTGCAAACTGCTCCGAGGTCGATGAGGTGGCGAAAAGCTATTGGGACATCGGCGTCCGCCATATCGTCGCGCTGCGCGGCGATCCGCAGGGCGGACCCGGCAGCATCTTTCAGCCGACGTGCGATGGCTATGCGAATTCGACGGCGCTCGTCGCCGGCTTGAAAAAACTCGCCGATTTCGACATCACGGTGTCGGCCTATCCGGAGGGCCATCCAGAGAGCCCCAATCTCGACCGCGACATCGATGTCTTGAAGGCAAAGATCGATGCGGGCGCGACGCGCGCCATCACGCAGTTCTTCTTCGAGAACGACTGTTATATGCGCTTTCTCGACAAGGTGCGGGCGAAGGGCATCAATATTCCGATCCTGCCCGGCATCGTGCCGGTGCTGAATTTCAAACAGACGGCTAATTTCGCCAAGAAGGCCGGCGCCTCGGTGCCGCAATGGCTCGCCGAACGTTTCGAGGGGCTGGATGACGATCCGATCACCCGCCGCATGATCGCCGCAACGGTGACGGCGGAACAGGTTTTCGATCTGGTTGATGAAGGCATCAATCATTTCCATTTCTACACGATGAACCGCGCCGATCTCGTCTTCGCCATCTGCCATCTCCTCGGCGTACGGCCGAAGCGTGAGATGGCGGTATCTTGAAAGCGGATGCGCGTCATGCGCGGACTTGATCCGCGCATCCAAACGCAAAGGCGGCGAGTTCCGGCTTGATAGAGTAGATATTCACGAACCAATGTTGCTGGATGCGCGGATCAAGTCCGCGCATGACGAAAAACCCCTCCGAGTGCGTGCAAACATGATCAACAAATCTCCCCTGCCCCGGACCGACACCGCCGCCGCGCTGCGCGAGGCCGCAAGCTCGCGCATTCTCGTGCTCGACGGCGCCATGGGCACGATGATCCAGACGCATAAATTCTCGGAAGCCGATTTCCGCGGCGAACGCTTTGCCGATTTTCCACGCGACCTGCGCGGCAACAACGATCTGCTCGTCCTGACGCAGCCACATGCGATCAAATCGATCCATCTCGCCTATTGCGAGGCCGGCGCCGATATCGTCGCGACGAACACCTTCAACTCGACCAGCATTTCGCAGGCCGATTACGGCATGGAACATCTGGTCACCGAGCTGAACTACGAAGCTGCGCGCCTCTGCCACGCTGCGGCGGCTGAAGCCGAGGCGAAGGATGGCCGCCGCCGTTTCGTTGCCGGCGCGCTCGGGCCGACCAACAAGACCGCCTCCATCTCGCCCGATGTGTCCAATCCCGGCTATCGCGCCGTCGGCTTCGACGATCTGAAGCAGGCCTATGCAGAGGCCACCGAGGCTTTGATCGAAGGCGGCGCCGACCTGATCCTGATCGAGACAATCTTCGACACGCTGAATGCGAAAGCCGCCTTTGCCGGTGTCGACGAGACCTTCGAGAAGGTTGGCCGCCGTCTGCCGGTGCTGATCTCGGGCACGATCACCGATCTTTCCGGCCGCACGCTCTCGGGGCAGACGCCGACGGCCTTCTGGTATTCGCTGCGGCATGCGAAGCCGCTGAGCATCGGCCTCAACTGCGCGCTCGGCGCCCGTGAGATGCGCGCCCATCTCGCCGAGCTCTCGCGCGTCTCCGATACGCTGATCTGCGCCTATCCCAATGCCGGCCTGCCGAACGAATTCGGCCTCTATGACGAGAGTCCGGAATATATGGCCTCGCTCATCGGCGAATGGGCGGAATCCGGCCTCATCAATATCGTCGGCGGCTGCTGCGGCACGACGCCTCCGCATATCCACGCGATTGCCAAGCGGGTGGAAGGCATCGCCCCGCGCAAGATCCCGGCTGCGGCGCCGCAGCTGCGCCTCTCCGGCCTCGAGCCCTTCACGCTCACGCCCGACATCAAATTCGTCAATGTCGGCGAGCGCACCAACGTCACCGGCTCGGCGAAATTCCGCAAGCTTGTGAAGGAAGGCGATTTCGCCGCCGCGCTCGATGTGGCCCGCGATCAGGTGGCCTCTGGCGCCACTGTCATCGACGTCAATATGGATGAAGGCCTGCTCGATTCCGAAGCGGCCATGGTGACCTTCCTCAATCTCGTCGCGGCGGAGCCCGACATCGCCCGCGTGTCGGTGATGGTCGATTCCTCCAAGTTCACGGTGATCGAAGCCGGTCTCAAATGCCTGCAGGGCAAGTCGATCGTCAATTCGATCTCGCTGAAGGACGGCGCCGAGAA
>CAZXXA010000062.1:0-11001 GCA_964644615.1 uncultured Methylovirgula sp.
ATCGGCGACGGCGCCATGTCGGCCGGCATGGCTTATGAGGCGATGAACAATGCCGGCGCCATGCATTCGCGCCTGGTCGTCATCCTGAACGACAATGAAATGTCGATCGCGCCGCCGGCCGGCGCGCTGTCCGCCTATCTCGCCCGCCTCGTCTCGGGCGGCATTTATCGCTCCGTACGCGAGACCGCCAAGCAGCTCGGCCGGCATCTGCCGAAGTTCCTGTATGACCGCGGCCGCAAAACCGAAGAATTCGCCCGCAATTTCTGGTCGGGCGGCACGATGTTCGAGGAGCTCGGCTTCTATTACGTCGGCCCGATTGACGGCCATAACCTCGATCACCTTCTGCCGGTCTTGAAGAATGTGCGCGACTCCGCGGGCGGACCCGTCCTCGTCCATGTCGTGACGCAGAAGGGCAAGGGCTATGCGCCGGCGGAAGCCGCGAGCGACCGCCATCATGCCGTCAATACATTCGACGTCGTCACCGGCGTGCAGGTGAAGCCGAAGGCGAATGCGCCAAGCTACACCCGCGTCTTCGCCGACTCGCTCGTCAAGGAAGCGCAGCGCGACGACAAGATCGTCGCGATCACCGCTGCCATGCCGTCCGGCACCGGCCTCGATATCTTCGAGAAGGCCTTCCCGGACCGCACCTTCGACGTCGGCATCGCCGAGCAGCATGCGGTGACCTTCGCCGCGGGCATGGCGACGGAAGGCTATAAGCCATTCTGCGCGATCTATTCGACCTTCCTGCAACGCGGCTATGATCAGGTCGTCCATGACGTGGCGATCCAGAACCTGCCCGTGCGCTTCGCCATCGACCGGGCCGGCCTTGTTGGCGCCGACGGCGCGACCCATGCCGGCTCCTTCGACGTCTCCTATCTCGGCATTTTGCCGAACATGGTGGTGATGGCGGCCGCGGATGAGGCGGAGCTCGTCCATATGGTCGCAACCGCGGTTGCCCATAACGACGGGCCGATCGCCTTCCGCTATCCGCGCGGAGAAGGTGTCGGCGTGGATATGCCGGAACGCGGCGAAGTTCTGCCGATCGGCAAGGGCCGCGTGCTGCGCGAAGGCAATAAGGTCGCTCTGCTCTCGCTCGGCACGCGTCTGGCGGAAGCGCTGAAGGCGGCGGAAGATCTCGCCGCCCGCGGCATTTCGGCGACGGTGGCCGATGCCCGTTTCGCCAAGCCGCTGGATCTCGATCTTATCCGCCGCCTCGTGCAGCATCATGAGATCCTGATCACGCTGGAAGAAGGCTCGGTCGGCGGCTTCGGCTCCTTCGTCGCCCAGGCGCTGCTCGACGAAGGCCTGCTCGATGGCCGCGCGCCGCGCGGCTTCAAATTCCGCTCGATGGTCTTGCCGGATGTCTTTATCGATCACGACAAACCGGAGAAGCTCTATGCGGCGGCGGGGCTCGACGCGAAGGGCATCATCGCCAAAGTGCTCGAGACTATGGGCCGCGGCGAAGAAGCCGCCAAAGTGCTGATCGCCTAGCCGAAGCAGGTTCCCAAAATTCTTCAAATGGCCGGCGTGGACGCCGGCCATTTTCTTTAGATTCCCCAACCGGCGGCCGAATTATCCCCTCACATCCGCGAAATACCGCGAATTTTCGAAATTTTTACCAGCCTCGCGCAAGATTCGGCGACCTAGAGTCCGCGCAGCCATGCTTTTGGGAGAGTCAAAATGCATGTGTCGCAACTCCGTGCCTTGCCTATTCCGGTAACTCCGCAAGTCGAAACCCAGGTCGCGCGCAAAAAGCAGAACGACGATCCGGACAAAGTTCCGCCCGTTGAACGCCGGTTCGAGGAAGAGCAGCAGCCGCGCCGGCAGGCTCGGCAGCCCGTCGACGAAGACGAGGCGCCTGCCGAACCTCAAGATGAAGAAGCGATTGCCGCCAGGGGCATGCAGTTGATGGCATCGGCACCACCGGCACATGCGGAGGTTCATATCGCCGAGCCGCTCGATGCGCTGCTGACCGGAATTACCGGCCATCCGTCGCATACCGAGGCCGCGCATGACGATGCAAAACCGTCAATTGACGATCTGCTCTCTATGATGCGGACGACAAAATAGACGCCTGAGCATGTCCTGGAAAGTTGATCGATTTTTCCGACAAAGGACACGCTGCGGCATTTTGAATCGGGCCGATCGCGATCAAATGGATCGCGACGCGATTCATTTGGGACCGGCTCGAGAGCGACGACGGGAGAGTGCCTGCCCTAACCTTCGGCGGCTTCGGGGCTTTCGCCGTTGCCAACCTCGTCGGCTTCCTCTTCGCTGATCCGCTCGACGCTGACGACATATTCGCCATCCGCCGTATCGAAGACGATGACGCCCTGCGTGCCGCGCCCGGCGATGCGGATGCCTTCGACCGGACAACGAATCAGCTGGCCGCCATTGGTCACTAGCATGATCTCATCGCTGTCCTCGACCGGCATAGAGGCGACGAGCGCACCATTGCGCTGGTTGACGGCCATGGCGACAATGCCTTTGCCGCCACGCCCGGTGATCCGATATTCGTAGGACGAGGTGCGCTTGCCATAGCCATTGGCCGAGATTGTGAGGATGACCTCTTCCTTGGCCGACATTTCGGCATAGCGCTCGGGTGACAGCGTGCCGGCCAGCGCATCGTCTCCGGCTTCCGCCAGTTCAACCCCGTTCGGTTCTTCGCCGCCGTTCTCGCCCGATCCCTCGACCGAGACTTCGCCCGCAACCGCACGGCGCATTTTGAGATAGGCCATGCGCTCGGCGCTTTCGGCCTCGATATGACGCAGGATCGCCAGCGAAATCACCCGATCGCCATCGGCCAGTGCAATACCGCGCACGCCCATGGAATCGCGGCCCTTGAAGACGCGCACATCGGTCACGGGGAAACGAATGCACTGGCCCTTTGCCGTGGTCAGCAGCACGTCATTGTCCTCGGAGCAGATCTGCACATCGACGATCTGCTCGTCATCTTCAAGCCGCATGGCGATTTTGCCGGACCGATTGACCTGGGCGAAATCGGACAGCTTGTTGCGGCGGACCGCACCGCCCGTCGTCGCGAACATCACGTCGCACCGTCCCCAGCTCTCTTCGTCTTCCGGCAGCGGCATGATCGTCGTGATGCGTTCGCCCGCATCGAGCGGCAGAATGTTGATGAGCGCCTTGCCGCGTGCCTGCGGCGCCGCGAGCGGCAGCCGCCAAACCTTCTCTTTATAGACTTGGCCGAGCGACGAGAAGAACAGCACCGGCGTATGGGTCGAGGCCACGAAGAGCCGAGCGACGAAATCCTCATCGCGCGTCTGCATGCCGGAGCGGCCCTTGCCGCCGCGCCGCTGTGCCCGATAGGCGGACAGCGGCACGCGCTTCACATAGCCCGTATGCGAGACGGTGACGACCATGTCTTCGCGCTGGATCAGATCTTCGTCTTCGACGTCAGCGTCGACATCGAGGATCATCGTCCGGCGCGGCGTCGCATGCGCTTCCTTGATGGTGGAGAGCTCATCTTTGATGATGCCGAAGAGACGCACCCGTGAGCTCAGAATGTCGAGATAGTCGGCGATCTCGGCGGCATATTTCTCGAGGATTTCGGCGATCTCTTCACGCGCGAGCGCAGTCAGGCGCTGCAGGCGAAGTTCGAGAATGCCGCGCGCCTGCGCTTCCGACAGACGACAGGTGCCCTCCGGCGACAGCACATGGCGCGGATCAGCGATGAGCGCGATGAGCGGCGCCATGTCGCGCGCCGGCCAGTCCCGGCTCATCAAGGCTTCGCGCGCCGCCGCCGCATCGGCGGAGGTGCGGATCAGGCGAATGACTTCATCGATATTGGCGACGGCGATGGCGAGGCCGACCTGCAGATGCGCTGCATCGCGCACCTTGCCGAGCAGGAATTTGATCCGCCGCGTGACGACATGTTCGCGGAAATCGACGAAGGCGGTAAGAAAATCGCGCAGCGTCAGAACTTCCGGCCGGCCGCCGTTGAGCGCGATCATATTGGCCGGGAAGCTCGATTGCAGCGCGGTGAAGCGCCAGAGCTGGTTCAGCACGACATCGGCGACGGCATCGCGCTTCAATTCGATCACGATGCGCATGCCTTCGCGGTCGGATTCATCGCGCAGATCGGCAATGCCCTCGACCCGCTTCTCGCGGACGAGTTCGGCGATCTTCTCGATCAGCGCCGCCTTGTTGACCTGATAGGGAATCTCGCTGACGAGGATGGCTTCCCGTTCCTTGCGGATTTCCTCGATCTCGACCTTGGCGCGGACGAGAATCGAGCCGCGGCCGAGCATATAAGCGGCCTTGATGCCGGCGCGGCCGAGGATCTGGCCGCCGGTCGGAAAATCCGGGCCCGGAATGATTGCCATCAATTCTTCAGTCGTCATCTCGGGCCGGTCGATCAGCGCGACCACCGCATCGATGACTTCGCCGAGATTGTGCGGCGGAATATTCGTCGCCATGCCGACGGCGATGCCGCCTGCACCATTGACGAGAAGATTGGGGAATTTCGCCGGAAGGACGGTCGGCTCGCGCTCGCGCCCGTCGTAGTTTGGCTGGAAATCGACCGTCTCATTATCGAGATCGTCGAGCAGCGGAATGGCGGACGGAGCGAGCCGGACTTCGGTGTAGCGTTCGGCCGCCGGCGGATCGCCATCGACCGAGCCGAAATTGCCCTGCCCGTCGATGAGCGGCAGCCGCATCGAGAAAGGCTGCGCCATGCGCACCAGCGCGTCATAGATCGCGAGATTGCCGTGCGGATGGTATTTACCCATCGTGTCGCCGGTAACGCGCGCCGACTTGTTGTAGGGGCGCTCCGGGAAATAGCGGTTCTCATACATAGAGTAGAGAATGCGCCGATGTACGGGCTTCAAACCGTCGCGGACATCGGGCAGAGCGCGGCTGACGATTACGCTCATCGCGTAAGCGAGATAGCTGCTGCGCATTTCATCGGAAAGCGAAACCGGGCGGATGTCGGAGCCTTGCGGGGCGCCCGTGCCGGCGTCGTCAGTATCGGCCAAAGTGGATCAATCCAGAGCTTGCGGGAGTATGTTGTTTATATAGGCGATCTCGTTTGCAAAAGCCAGCCGCCGCGGCTTTTTGGAGCGCGGAAATCATACGATTTTTCAGTCGTTTATTGGCACCCGCAAGACTATGCACAGGCGGCGAAAAAACCGCCTCTTTTTAGCCGGTTTGTCAATGCGCCCTCAGCCCTTGGGCTTCGCCTTTTTGACCGGCAGATAAGCACTCGCAGCTGCCGACCATTGATAGAGTTGCTGCTTCTTGCCGGTGCGGCTTTTGAGCAGAAGATCGAAGTGGCCGGCGGTCATCTGCTTGGTCACGATCAGCACATTGGCGCCTTCGGTCGTCTCGTGGTTGCGCGTGCCGTCCTTATTCCAATCGCCGGCGATCGAGCGATAGGACGACATCGGCACGGCCAAAACCTGCTTCAGCGCACCGTCAACCAGGGCGAAGAGATAAAGCGCATTGTAGGAACCTATGCCGCCGGCATAGCCGTCCGACCACGTCCCGCGCAGGCCGAAGGCACGCTGATCCGGCGCGATGCGATAAGGCGCGAGATCGAGGCTTTCATAGGCGGACGGGGCGATCTCATCGCCCTGCGCGTCCTGCAGCGCATCGGGCGCATCCGTCAGATCGGTGTTGCGCCAATCCACGAGGCCCTTGACCAAGGCAGGCTTGGCGGCAAGTTTCGACGCCGTGCCCGGCTTCATCTCGATCACGCCGAGATAGGCTTGCAGATGCGCCTTCGCCGTGCCTGACAATTCGTTGCATTGAATGTCATTGGGGCCGGTCGGCACGTCGCCGCCGGTGCAGACGACCGCCGCATAAAGACCCGGCTGATCCGGCAAAGGCTTGGCGCCGACCGTGTTGAGCGGCGCTTTGTTGTTGGGCGGCAGAATCAGCGCGGCAATGTCCTTGACGGTCAGGCCCGGCGGCAGATGGACGCCGAGCGCGTTGGGCGGCGTCTTACCCTGGATCTGCTCCTCGAAGACTTTTTTGCCTTCCCGAGTCTTCAGCTTGGAGGGCACCTGGTCGAGCGATTTGGCGGTTTCGGCTTGCGCAAGGGTCGCGGACAATGCGAGCGACAGGCCAAAGGAGACAGACAGAAGCGAGACACACAGAAGCGGGACGCACAGCCGCATCAGCCTATTACGCGATTGGCGCATGCGCATGAATCAGCTCCGCTCTGATGGCGCCAGAGCGTGATCGCGGATCAACGCCGGCAAGCGAATAGGGATGTTTCGAAAGACGGGATGCCGCTCGGTCGCGGACATGGCACATCTCCACACCGCGCGGCACAACGGCCTTGCGATGCGGAGACGCGGTTTGAGCTCTAGCGAATGAGGTTGCGCGGTAAGAGCCGTAGCGCAGATCAGAACGGGATATCGTCGTCGATCATATCGGCGACGCGGCCCGAACCGGCGGTCGCGGGACGCTTCTCCGAGCCGCCGCGCGAGGCATTCCGATCCATCGGCGAAGAGCGGCCGAAATCGCCGCCGGCATCGGCATCCTCGGCGAAGTCGCCCCGGCCACCGCCGCGGCTGTCGAGCAGCGTGAGCTCGCCGCGGAACCGCTGCAGCACGACTTCCGTCGCCTTGCGCTGATTGCCGTCGCGGTCCGTATATTCGCGCGTCTGCAATTGGCCTTCGAGATAGACCTTCGAGCCCTTCTTGCAATATTGCTCGGCGATCTTCCCGAGGTTCTCGTTGAAGATCACGACATTATGCCATTCGGTGCGGTCCTTGCGCTCGCCCGTCGCCTTGTCGCGCCAGGATTCCGTCGTCGCGACGCTGAAGCTCACAACGCTATCGCCCGCATTCGTCCGCCGCACTTCCGGGTCGCGGCCCAAATTGCCGATCAAAATGACCTTGTTGACACTACCTGCCATTGTCTCTCTCCACGCGCGGCGCCGCTCTTAATTTCGTAAGCTCTATCCTTATCCGCAACCCCGCCGCGATGGCGGACGAAGCGCCTCTCTCTCCTCGCTGTCCACATTAAATCGGCCGCAAATTGACAAGCAGAGGCTCATGTGTTCTACATTTGTTCTAGCAAGTCTTGTCTGATCACGCAAGTATCCCATCGCAAACACGGCTTCAAATACCCCTTGGAGGCTCCCATGATTCCTCAGATGGCTTCAGAGGTTTCACGTCTGGACCGGCTAGAGCGGCGCGCGCGGGCCTATTTTCGCGTCGGCCGGACGAAATCGAACCTCGGCCGTCTCGTCCGCGCCGCGCGGCTCGAGACCGCGGCCAATGCGCGGATGATCAAAATGCTCACGGCCGAGATCGAGGCCCAGGCCCATTTGCCTGCCCCTGCCTTGCGCAGCTCACTATAAAACGCCATGGCCGCCGCCGTTGCGATCACACGTCTGGCGATTTCCGGATACCGGTCCTTGCGCGACATTGTTCTCGCGCTCGGGCCGCTCACCGTCATCACAGGCGCCAATGGCAGCGGCAAATCCAATCTTTATCGAGCGCTGCGGCTGCTGGCCGACATCGCGCAAGGCCGCATCATCCAGACGCTTGCCGCAGAAGGTGGAATTCAATCGAGCCTCTGGGCGGGACCTGAGGCTTTTTCGCGCGAGATGAAAAGCGGCACCGGCCCCATTGAAGGATTGGTGCGCAAAAAGCCGGTCAGCTTGAAGCTGGGCTTTGCCGGCCCGAATTATGGCTATGCGATCGATCTCGGCTTTCCAGTTCACCCAACGACGTCTCTTTTCTCCCTCGATCCCGTCATCAAGACCGAAAGCCTCTGGCTCGGCGAAGATCTGAAACGGTCGACCCTGTTGGCCGAGCGGCGCGGCCCGAGTGCCCGCATTCGCCAGGAGAACGGGACGTGGCGCGAAGTGATGATGGACAGGCTGTCGTCCTTCGACAGCATGATGACGCATTGCGCCGATCCGAATGAGGCCGCGGAACTGCTCTATGTGCGCGAGCGGATGCGGAACTGGCGCTTCTACGAGCATTTGCGCACCGATCGGGATGCGCCGGCGCGACGGCCGCAGATTGGCACTTATACGCCCGTTCTCGCGAGCGACGGTTCTGATCTCGCGGCGGCCGTTCAGACCATTCTCGAAGTCGGCGATGAACGCGCCCTTGGCGACGCGGTTGCGGACGCCTTTTCGGGCGCCAGCGTCCGTGTGGAGACGAGAAACGGCTATTTCGAGCTTTTGATGCAGCAACACGGCCTGCTGCGATCTTTGGTGGCGACGGAATTGTCGGACGGCACGCTGCGCTATCTCCTTCTCGTCGCCGCGCTTCTCTCGCCGCGTCCGCCGGAACTCATGATCCTGAATGAGCCCGAGGCGAGCCTGCATCCCGACCTTCTTCCGCCGCTCGCGCGCCTGATCGGCCACGCCGCCGGCCGCAGCCAGGTGATCGTCGTCACCCATGCAGCCGGCCTCATCACAGAGCTCGACCGGCAGGCCGAGAGCCGGCAGATTTGTCTCGAAAAATCCCTGGGCGAAACGGTCGCACCGGACGCCATCCCGCCACCCTGGACTTGGCCCAATAGATGATCCGGCGGTGCTCTGCACAGGAATGTCGCAATCCGAACCGGGAACCCTTATCTAGAGGGTTCTCCGTGCAATCTTTGGCCTTCCGCTCTCAAGCCCGAAACTTTACGCTTTTCCCATGAAGTCACCGCGCAAAACCACTGCCAAGGCTGCGAAGCCCGATCTCGACTCCTTGTTTTCGGCATCGACGCCACCTGTGGCGGATACGCGCGTCATTTCGGTCCGCGGCGCGCGGGAGCACAATCTCAAAAACGTCGATCTGACGATCCCGCGCGACAAGCTCGTCGTCTTCACCGGCCTCTCGGGCTCGGGTAAGTCCTCGCTGGCCTTCGATACGATCTATGCCGAAGGCCAGCGCCGCTATGTCGAGTCGCTCTCGGCCTATGCGCGGCAATTTCTGGAGATGACGCAGAAGCCCGATGTCGATCATATCGACGGTCTATCGCCGGCCATTTCTATCGAACAGAAGACGACCTCGAAGAACCCGCGTTCGACTGTCGGCACGGTCACCGAGATCTACGATTATATGCGACTTCTCTTCGCCCGCGCCGGTATCCCCTATTCGCCGGCGACTGGCCTGCCGATCGAAAGCCAGACGGTCAGCCAGATGGTCGATCGCGTCATGGCGCTGCCGGAGAAGACGCGGCTCTATCTGCTCGCGCCCGTCGTCCGCGGCCGCAAGGGCGAATATAGGAAAGAGATCGCCGATTACATGAAGCGCGGCTTTCAGCGCCTCAAGATCGACGGCACATTCTACGAGATCGCCGAGACGCCGACGCTCGATAAGAAAGTAAAGCACGACATCGAAGTCGTGGTCGACCGGCTTGTCGTGCGGCCCGACATGGCGACGCGTTTGGCCGAGAGCTTCGAGACGGCGCTGGAGCTCGCCGACGGCATTGCGATTATCGAATACGCCGACGAGAAGGATGAGAAAGGCGCACAGAAGCAGATCATCTTCTCGTCCAAATTCGCCTGCCCTGTGTCAGGCTTCACCATCGCCGAGATCGAGCCGCGGCTCTTTTCCTTCAACAATCCCTTCGGTGCCTGCGAGACCTGCAGCGGGCTCGGCACAGAGCCGACGATCGATGCCGATCTCATCGTTCCCGATCCGAAACTGACTTTGCGCAAGGGCGCTATCGCGCCCTGGTCGAAATCGACTTCGCCTTACTATCTGCAAACGCTCGAGTCGCTGGCGAAACATTATAAGTTCCGGCTCGACACGCCGTTCGAACAGCTCGCGCCCGATCTCCAGGAGATCATCCTCTATGGCTCGGGCGAAGATGTGGTTCGCTTCTCCTACAACGACGGGCTGCGCAGCTATGACGTGAAGAAGCCGTTCGAGGGCGTCATCACAAATCTCGAGCGCCGCTATCTTGAAACAGAAAGCGAATGGGCACGCGAGGACATCGGCCGCTATATGACGGCAACGCCCTGCTCTGCCTGCAACGGCTACCGGCTGAAGCCCGAAGCGCTCGCGGTCAAGATCGACGGCAAGCACATCGGTGAAATCTCCGAACTCTCCGTGCGGCATGCAGCCGAATGGTTCAAGACGCTGCCGCAGCGGCTCGATGAGAAGCGCAATGAGATTTCCAAACGCATTCTGAAGGAGATCGGCGACAGGCTCGGCTTCCTGATCGATGTCGGCCTCGATTATCTCACGCTGTCGCGTTCCTCCGGCACGCTCTCAGGCGGCGAGAGCCAGCGCATCCGGCTTGCTTCGCAGATCGGCTCGGGTCTCACCGGCGTGCTTTATGTGCTCGACGAGCCGTCGATCGGCCTGCATCAGCGCGACAATGCGCGGCTGTTGCAGACGCTGCGGCGGCTGCGTGACCTGGGCAACAGCGTCATCGTCGTCGAACATGACGAGGATGCGATCGTGGCAGCCGATCATGTCGTCGATGTCGGACCCGGCGCCGGCATTCATGGCGGCGAGATTATTGCGCAAGGCACGGCACAAGAGATCATGGCCAATCCGAAATCGCTGACCGGCCAATATCTTTCCGGCGCGAAGCAGGTGCATGTGCCGCACAATCGGCGCAAGGCCGATCCGGGGCGCAAGCTCAAGATCACCGGAGCGACCGGCAATAATCTGAAGAATGTCTCGATCGACATTCCGCTCGGCCTCTTCACCGCCGTCACCGGGGTCTCGGGCGGTGGCAAGTCGACGCTCGTCGTCGACACGCTCTATAAGGCTGTGGCGCGGCGCTTGAACGGCGCGCTCGAACATGCGGCGCCTTATAAGAAGATCGATGGACTGCAGCATCTCGATAAGGTGATCGACATTGATCAATCGCCGATCGGCCGCACGCCGCGTTCGAATCCCGCGACCTATACCGGCGCCTTCACCCCGATCCGCGAGTGGTTCGCCGGCCTGCCGGAAGCCAAGGCGCGCGGCTATCAGCCGGGCCGCTTCTCTTTCAATGTGAAAGGCGGCCGTTGCGAAGCCTGTCAGGGCGACGGCGTCATCAAGATCGAGATGCACTTCCTGCCCG
>CAZXXA010000063.1:0-10954 GCA_964644615.1 uncultured Methylovirgula sp.
GACGATCCTGCCGCAATTCGTCGGCCTGACCTTCGGCGTCTACAACGGCCACAAGCACAGTCCGGTGCTCGTCAGCGAGGACATGATCGGTCACAAGTTCGGTGAGTTCTCGCCGACCCGTACCTTCCATGGCCACGCCGCCGACAAGAAAGCCAAGCGAGGCTAAAGATGTCGAAAGAAAAGACCCCGCGGGCTCTGCCGGACAACGAAGCGAAAGCGGTCTGCCGGATGCTGCGCGTCAGCCCGCAGAAGCTGAACCTCGTTGCGCAGATGATCCGCGGCAAGGCGGTGGAGAAGGCGCTTGCCGAGCTCGAATTCTCGCGCAAGCGCATCGCTGTCGACGTCCGCAAGACGCTGCAGTCGGCTATCGCCAACGCGGAAAACAATCACGGCCTCGATGTCGACGATCTGGTCGTCGCCGAGGCGTTCGTCGGCAAGGCGCTTGTCATGAAGCGCTTCAGCCCGCGGGCGCGCGGCCGGGCCGGACGGATCGAGAAGCCGTTTTCGAACTTGACCATCGTCGTGCGCGAAATCGAAGCCGCGGCGGAGGCGTGAGGTAGTCATGGGACAGAAAGTCAATCCGGTCGGTCTTCGCCTCGGCATCAACCGTACTTGGGATTCGCGCTGGTTCGCGAATAAGGAAGAGTACGGCAAGCTCCTGCACGAGGACATGAAGATCCGCGAAGTGCTGATGAAGCTGCTGAAGCAGGCGGCTGTATCGCGCATCATCATCGAGCGCCCGCACAAGAAGTGCCGCGTGACGATCCATTCGGCGCGTCCGGGTGTCGTCATCGGTAAGAAGGGCGCCGACATCGACAAGATCCGCAAGACGGTGGCGAAGATCACCGACTCGGAAGTCGTCATCAATATCGTCGAGGTGCGCAAGCCCGAGATCGACGCGACGCTCGTCGCCGACTCGATCGCCCAGCAGCTCGAGCGTCGCGTGGCCTTCCGCCGCGCCATGAAGCGCGCCGTTCAGTCGGCGATGCGTCTCGGCGCCGAAGGCATCCGCATCAATTGCTCCGGCCGTCTCGGCGGCGCCGAAATCGCCCGGCTCGAGTGGTATCGCGAGGGCCGCGTGCCGCTGCATACACTGCGCGCCGACGTCGATTACGGCACGGCGACTGCGCATACGGCTTACGGCACCTGTGGCATCAAGGTCTGGATCTTCAAGGGTGAAATCCTTGAGCACGACCCGATGGCGCAGGACAAGAAAATGGCTGAGCAGGATCATCATGCGCCGAGCGACCGCGGCGATCGTGGTGATCGCGGCGAGCGCCGCCGTCGCGACCGCGACGCGGCCTGATCGGCTCCAAGGACAATCGAGAGTTTGACCCATGCTGCAACCCAAGCGCACGAAGTTCCGTAAGGCCCATAAGGGCCGCATCCACGGCGCCTCGAAGGCCGGCTACACTTTGAACTTCGGCCAATTCGGCCTGAAGGCGATGGAGCCTGAGCGCGTCACCGCCCGCCAGATCGAGGCAGCCCGCCGCGCCATGACCCGTCATATGCGCCGCGTCGGCCGCGTCTGGATCCGCGTTTTCCCGGATGTGCCGGTTTCCAAGAAGCCGACCGAAGTCCGCATGGGTAAGGGCAAGGGCGCGCCGGAGTTCTGGGCCTGCCGCGTCGCGCCGGGCCGCATTATGTTCGAGATCGACGGCGTGCCGACCGAGTTGGCCCGCGAGGCGCTGCGGCTTGCCGCGGCGAAGCTGCCGATCAAGACGCGTTTCGTGCAACGCATCGCCGAGTAAGGAGAACATCGTGAAAGGCAAGCAGCGTATGTCGGATCTCCGCGTCATGAGCGATGATCAGCTTGAGCAGGAAATCCTGAGCCTCAAGAAAGAGCAGTTCAATCTGCGCTTCCAGCGGGCCAGCGGTCAGCTCGAGAACACGGCGCGTGTGCGCATTGTCCGCCGTGACATTGCCCGCGCGAAATCCATTGCCGCGCAGCGGCGCGCCAAGTCATAAGGTTCGAGATTCATGCCCAAGCGCATTTTGCAAGGCGTCGTCGTCAGCGACAAGCAAGATAAGACCATCGTCGTGAAGGTCGAGCGCCGCTTCACGCATCCGCTTCTCAAGAAAACGGTGCGGCGGACGAAGAACTATCACGCGCACGACGAAGCCAATCATTGCAAGGTTGGCGAGACGGTCTCGATCGAAGAGACGCGGCCGATGTCGCGGCTGAAGCGCTGGAAGGTTGTGGAAGCGGCCAAGGCGTGAATGAATTAAGGTGAGGGGTTTCCCTTCAGGCGAAGTCCGGTCTGGTGCGGCCAGCCGGAAACCGATCTGAAAGAAAGGCAATAGGCCATGATACAGATGCAGACCAATCTCGACGTCGCCGACAATTCCGGCGCCCGCCGCGTGATGTGCATCAAGGTGCTGGGCGGTTCGAAGCGGAAATATGCCGGCGTCGGCGACATCATCGTCGTTTCGGTGAAGGAAGCGATTCCGCGCGGCCGCGTGAAGAAGGGCGATGTGATGAAGGCGGTCGTCGTGCGTACCGCCAAGGACATCAAGCGCGCTGACGGTTCCGTCATCCGCTTCGATTCCAACGCCGCCGTCCTGATCAACAATCAGTCGGAGCCGATCGGCACCCGCATCTTCGGACCGGTGCCGCGCGAGCTGCGTGCCAAGAACCACATGAAGATCATCTCGCTTGCGCCGGAGGTGTTGTAATGGCCGCGAAGATCAAGAAGGGCGACAAGGTCGTCGTTCTCGCCGGCCGTGACAAGGGACGTTCCGGCGAGGTCCTGCAGGTGATGCCGAAAGATGATCGCGCCGTCGTGCGCGGCGTTAATATCGTCAAGCGCCATCAGCGCCAGTCGATGAAGCAGGAAGCCGGCATCATTTCGAAAGAGGCGACAATTCATCTGTCGAACCTCGCGCTTGCCGATCCGAAGGACGGCAAGGCGACGCGCGTCGGCTTCAAGGTTCTCGATGGCGGTCGCAAGGTTCGTGTCGCCAAGCGTTCGGGAGAGCAGATCGATGGCTGACAAAGAAAAGAAAGCCGACAAGGCTGACAAGGCCGGCGCTGCCAAGGGCGGCGACAAGGCGCCCGCCAAAGGCGGCGCGCCGAAGGCTGCGGCCAAGGGCAAGGGCGGCGAGGGTGCGCAGCGCACAGTTGCGACCGCCAGCGCTGAAGCCCTCGCCATTCCAGCGGACTATATCCCGCGTCTGAAGAAGCACTACGTCGAGGTTGTGCGGCCGAGGCTCATCGAGCAGTTCGGCTACAAGAACCCGCTCGAAGTGCCGCAGATCGAGAAGATCGTGCTCAACATGGGCGTCGGCGAAGCGGTGGCCGACACCAAGAAGGTGACGCTTGCGGCGGCGGACCTCGCCCTGATCGCCGGCCAGAAGCCGGTCATCACCCGGGCCCGTAAGGCGATCGCGACCTTCAAGGTCCGCGAGAACATGCCGATCGGCGCCAAGGTTACCCTGCGCAAGACGCGCATGTACGAATTCCTGGACCGGCTTGTGACGATTGCTCTGCCGCGCGTGCGTGACTTCCGCGGCCTCAATCCGAAGAGCTTCGATGGCCGTGGCAACTATGCTATGGGCATCAAGGAGCACCTCGTGTTCCCGGAAATCGATTACGATAAGGCCGAGAGCGTTCTCGGCATGGACATTATCGTATGCACCAACGCCAAGTCGGATGATGAGGCGCGCGCCCTTTTGCGGGCTTTCAACTTCCCGTTCCGGCAGTGAGGCCAGTTTCTAGCGAGACTTGCCTCAAACGCGGTAACCAGAGGTAGATTTTATGGCGAAGAAGAGTTCAATCGAAAAAAACAATCGGCGGGCGAAGCTGGTCAAGCAATATGCGGCGCGCCGCAAGCGCTTGAAGGCGGCGGCTGAAGATCCCAACGCGACGCTCGAAGAGCGTTTCGCGGCGCGGCTGAAGCTCGCTGAGCTGCCGCGCAACTCGTCCCCGGTCCGTGTTCGTAACCGTTGCGAAGTCACCGGCCGTCCGCGCGCCTTCATCGGCAAGATGAAGATGTCGCGCATCGCGGTCCGCGAATTGGGCTCGAAAGGCCTGATTCCGGGCCTCGTCAAGTCGAGCTGGTGAGGGGGAGCTTATGTCGACGAACGATCCAGTAGGCGATCTCCTCACGCGTATCCGCAATGCGCAGATGCGCAGGAAGAGCAAGGTCCAGAGCCCGGGTTCGCGGCTGCGCGCCCATGTGCTCGACGTGCTGCAGTCGGAAGGCTACATCCGTGGCTATTCGACGACGGAATATGGCAACGGCCGGACCGAGTTCGAGATCGAGCTCAAATATTACGATGGCCAGCCGGTCATTCGCGAGATTCAGCGCGTGTCGAAGCCGGGCCGCCGCGTTTATGCGGCCGTCGGCGAGATGCCGCAGGTCGCGAACGGCCTCGGTATCAGCATCATCTCGACGTCGAAAGGCGTGATGGCCGATCATGCGGCACGTGAAGCCAATGTCGGCGGCGAAGTCCTGTGTAAGGTCTTCTGAGCGGAACAACGAGGAATTTTGCGATGTCTCGCGTCGGAAAGAAGCCCGTATCCATCCCGTCAGGTGTTACCGCGACGGTCAGCGGGCAGGCGATCGCCATCAAGGGCAGCAAGGGCGAAATGCGCTTTGCGGCGCCCATTGAGGTCGCGGTCAGCTACGCCAACAATCAGATCAAGGTCGACCCGCGCGACATGTCCAAGCGGTCGCGCGCTATGTGGGGCATGACACGGGCGATGGTGAGCAACCTCGTCACCGGTGTCAGCAAGGGTTTTGAAAAGAAGCTCGAGATCACCGGCGTCGGCTACAAGGCGGCAGTGCAGGGCAAGATTCTGAACCTCTCGCTCGGCTACAGCCACGACGTGCCGTTTGCGATCCCGGAAGGCATCACGATCGCGGCGCCGAAGCCGACGGAGATCACCATCTCCGGCATGGATCGGCAGAAGGTCGGCCAGGTTGCGGCCGAGATTCGGTCATTGCGTCCGCCGGAGCCCTATAAGGGCAAGGGCGTGAAATATTCAGGCGAATTCATCTTCCGCAAGGAAGGCAAGAAGAAGTAAGGAGCGCCGTTATGGCGAAAGATATCGACACTGCGGACCGCCGCAAGGCGCGGGTCCGGCGCAGGATCAAGGCGCGGGCTTTCGGCAAGCCGCGCCTGTCGGTGCACCGTACCTCGATGCAGATTTATTGCCAGGTCATCGATGATGAAGAGGGCCGCACGCTGGCGTCGGCTTCGACGCTGGAAAAGGCCAATCGCGAAAGCCTGAAGAGCGGCGCTACCGTTGAGGCGGCGAAGCTCGTCGGCAAGCAGATCGCCGAGCGGGCGCTTGCGGCCGGCATTCAGGAAGTGGTCTTCGACCGCGGCAGCTACATGTATCACGGGCGCGTCAAGGCAATTGCCGAAGGTGCGCGCGAGGCCGGACTGAAGATCTAAAAACATCACCCCGAAAAGTTGCAGACTTTTCGGATAAGGTGACGCGTAAATGGAAAAGACATTCGAAGCGAGCGGCGGAAAGCCTCCGACCGCGCAAGTGACGAAAGACTGGAAAAAAAAATGGCACGTGAAGGTGAAGGCGGCGAACGTGGTCGCGGCCGCGACAGAGACCGCGAAGAGCGCGACAGCGAATTCGTCGATCGTCTGGTTCATATCAACCGCGTCGCGAAGGTGGTGAAGGGCGGCCGTCGCTTCGGCTTTGCCGCGCTCGTCGTCGTGGGCGACCAGAAGGGCCGCGTCGGTTTCGGCCATGGCAAGGCGCGCGAAGTCCCGGAAGCCATCCGCAAGGCGACGGAATCGGCGAAGCGCGCGCTGATCCGCGTGCCGTTGCGCGAAGGCCGCACGCTGCATCATGACGTGAAAGGCCGGCATGGCGCAGGCCGCGTCATCCTGCGCGCCGCACCGGCCGGTACCGGCATCATCGCCGGTGGCCCGATGCGCGCCATCTTCGAGACGCTCGGCATGCATGACGTCGTCGCGAAGTCGCAGGGCTCGTCGAACCCTTACAACATGATCCGCGCGACCTTCGATGCTCTGGTGCAGGAAGATTCGCCGCGCATCGTTGCGGCCCGCCGCAGCATGAAAGTTTCCACCCTGCAGGCACGGCGCCAGGGCGCCGAGGCCGACACTGCCGGCGACGCGTGAGGCCGACAATGAGCAGCAAAACTGGAACCAAAATCACCGTCGAGCAGACGCACAGCCCAATCGGGCGTCCGGCTGAGCAGCGTGCCACGCTGATCGGGCTCGGCTTGAACAAGATCGGCCGCCGCAAGGCGCTCGTCGATACGCCTGCGGTGCGCGGCATGATTGCCAAAGTCGCGCATCTCGTCCGCGTCGTCGAAGCTGAGTGAGGGTGGGGCGATGAAACTCAACGACATCACCGACAATCCCGGCGCCTCGAAGAACCGCATGCGCGTTGGTCGCGGCATCGGCTCGGGCAAGGGCAAGACCTGCGGCCGTGGCGTCAAGGGTCAGAAGGCGCGTACCGGCGTTGCCATCAAGGGCTTCGAAGGCGGTCAGATGCCGCTGCACCGGCGCCTGCCGAAGCGCGGCTTCAACCCGCCGTTCCCGACGGATTACAACGAGGTCAATCTCGGCCGCATCCAGGCAGCGATCGATTCCGGCAAGCTGTCGAAGGACGCGCCGGTGACAATCGAGGCGCTGGTCGAGGCTGGTCTCTTCGCCAAGGCGCGTGACGGCGTCAAAATCCTCGGCATGGGCGAAATCAGCGCAAAGCTGACCTTCGAGGTCGCGGCGGCATCGAAGTCCGCCATTGCGGCGATCGAGAAATTGGGCGGCAGCGTCAAGCTGCTGACGGAAGCCGCTTCGGCCGAGGCGTAATCTGAGTCGGGCAGCCCGCCCGGCTTTGGCTCCGGCTGCCAGCTGTGACTTTGGCGTTGCTTGGACGCCACTTCGGTGCTTCTTGGGCGCGTCCTGGATGGCCGCGCCCTTGAACCCAGTCCTTGCCGCGGCCACTTTTGGGGCACAGGTTCGGGGCCGCGCTGATGGCGACCGGTCTTCGGAAACCGCCGCGCGTCCTTCCTCAGGTTTGGGCGGCTTCAGAACATGTTCCGAAAAAGTTGCACGACTTTTTCGATGAGAACATGTTCTCACTTTGAGAGCCCGCACGGAGCATCGCATGGCATCGGCCGCTGAACAGCTTGCTGCTAACGTCAATTGGGGCGCTTTCGCCAAGGCCGAAGAACTTAAGAAGCGGATTTGGTTCACGCTCGGCGCGCTGGTCATCTACCGGCTCGGCACCTATATCCCGCTGCCTGGCATCGACCCCGCCGCCTTCGAGGCGACGTTCAACGGCCACCGCCAGGGCGTGCTCGAACTCTTCAATATGTTCTCGGGCGGCGCGGTTCAGCGCATGGCGATCTTCGCGCTGAACATCATGCCCTATATCTCGGCCTCGATCATCGTTCAGCTTCTGCAGAGCGTCATTCCCTCGCTCGAAACCCTGAAGAAAGAGGGCGAGTCGGGCCGCAAGATCATCAATCAATATACCCGCTATCTGACCGTCGTCCTTGCGGTGTTCCAGGCCTATGGCATCGCCGTCGGCTTGCAAACGCAGCATGGCGTCGTCACCAATCCGGGCTTCTTCTTCATCATTTCGACGGTCATCACGCTGACCGGCGGCACGATGTTCCTGATGTGGCTCGGCGAGCAGATCACCTCGCGCGGCATCGGCAATGGCTCGTCGCTGATCATTTTTGCCGGCATTGTCGCGGCATTCCCGTCGGCGATCGTGAATACGCTCGAACTCGGCCGCCAGGGCGCGCTCTCGACCGGCATGATCCTCGCCGTGCTCGTCATGGCGATCGCGGTCGTAGCCTTTATCGTCTTCATGGAACGCGCGCAGCGCCGCGTCCTCATCACCTATCCGAAACGCCAGCAGGGCAACCGCGTCTATGAGGGGCAGACCTCATTCCTGCCGCTGAAGCTCAATACATCGGGCGTTATTCCGCCGATCTTCGCATCGTCGCTGCTGCTTTTGCCGACGACTGTCGCCAATTTCTCCAGCCAGCGCGGCGGCTCGGGATTTCTCGCGTCCCTCTCGGGCTATCTGGCGCATGGCCGGCCGCTCTACATGCTTCTCTATATCGGCCTGATCGTCTTCTTCGCCTTCTTCTACACCGCGATCGTCTTCAATCCCGAAGAGACTGCGGACAATCTGAAGAAGCACGGCGGCTTCGTTCCCGGCATTCGGCCTGGTGAACGCACTGCACAATACATCGACAAGATCCTGATGCGGATCACCGTGATTGGTGCCGCCTATCTCGCAATTATTTGCCTCATCCCCGAAATGCTGATTTCTTATGCAGCCATGCCGTTCTATTTTGGCGGCACATCGCTGTTGATCGTCGTCAGCGTCACCATGGATACGGTGGCGCAGATCCACGGTCATCTGCAGGCGCATCAATATGAGGGTTTGGTCCGTAAGGCCAAACTGAGGGGGAAGCGTAAATGAGGCTTATTCTGCTCGGTCCACCGGGGGCGGGTAAGGGCACACAGTCGGCCCGGCTGATGCAGAAATTCGGAATTCCACAGCTATCGACAGGCGACATGTTGCGGGCGGCAGTCGCGGCGCAGACGCCGATCGGCCTCAAGGCCAAGGCGATCATGGACGCGGGTGGTCTTGTTTCGGATGATATTGTCGTCGGTATCGTTGCCGAACGCATTCAGCAGCCCGACGCCAGCCACGGCTTCATCCTCGACGGTTTTCCGCGCACAGTGAATCAGGCGCAGGCGCTCGACTCCATGCTGGCCGACAAGCGCATGGACCTTGATGGCGTCATCGAGCTGAAGGTGGACGAGAAGGTCCTGCTCGATCGCGTTGTGCAGCGCGCAAATGAGGCGAAGGCTGCTGGCAAGGACGTCCGCGCCGACGACAATCCGGACGCTTTCAAGACCCGGCTGGACGCCTACCGGACGCTGACCGCGCCGGTTTCCGCCTATTATGCCGAGACAGGCCGGCTGAAGGAGATCGATGGCATGGCCGCCATCGATAGCGTCACCCAGGCGATCGACAAGCTGCTGGGCCAGAGGGTCCAGGCGTAAGCAGATCTGCCAGGCTTAAGCGTGGCTGGCCAGCCGCGGCCTGGCAATGCGGAAAATCCGGCCTATATAGCTGAGGTGCCGCATTTGCCTGTTGACGGGCGTGTTTCGTCTCTCTAGAAACGCTGTTTCCAGCTTTACATGTCGAGCTCCGGCTTTTCGCAAGCGCGGAGCTATGAATGTTTGGCAACCCGCAAGGGCCGGCCTCCACCGGACGCGGGTCTTTCGCGCCGTTGTGGCGCAATCTGCCGTCCGGATAACGCATATCTGGCGGCCTCGCATGGAGCAGCACAGTGGCACGTATTGCCGGCGTCAATATTCCGACTAACAAGCGCGTTGTTATCGCGCTCCAATATATCCACGGCATTGGCCCGAAGAAGGCCGAGGAAATCTGCGAGAAAGTGCATATCCCGCCGGAGCGTCGCGTCTTCGAACTGACCGACGCGGAAGTGCTGCAGATCCGCGAGACGATCGACCGCGATTATCTGGTCGAAGGTGATCTGCGTCGTGAAGTGGCGATGAACATCAAGCGGCTGATGGATCTCGGCTGCTATCGCGGCCTGCGGCATCGCCGTCAGCTGCCGGTGCGTGGTCAGCGAACCCACACCAATGCCCGCACCCGCAAGGGCAAGGCGAAGCCGATCGCCGGCAAGAAGAAGTAATCGATTCGCGTTGGCGCTCCCCCTGCTGACCTCTCACCAAGATGGAAGGCGCAAGCCTTCCCGATAGAAGCCCTAGCGCCTGGCATTACGGGCGTGCTGGAAGGACGAAAATGGCAAAAGAAGCTACCCGCGTTCGCCGTAGAGAGCGGAAGAACATTGTATCGGGCACTGCCCACGTCAATTCGACGTTCAACAACACGATGATCACCATCACCGACTCCCAGGGCAACACGATCTCCTGGTCGTCGGCTGGCACGATGGGTTTCAAGGGCTCGCGCAAGTCGACGCCCTATGCCGCGCAGATGGCGGCAGAAGACGCGGCGCGTAAGGCCGCCGATCATGGGATGCGGACGCTTGAGGTGGAAGTGTCGGGGCCGGGCTCGGGCAGAGAGTCGGCTCTTCGTGCGTTGCAGGCGGCGGGTTTCACCGTCACGTCGATCCGCGATGTGACTCCGATCCCGCATAACGGCTGCCGGCCGCGTAAGCGCCGCCGCGTTTGATGGCGCTTTATCCGCAAGCCGCAGCTTTTCACTGAAGGATGCGAAAGTGATCCAGAAAAATTGGCAAGAGCTGATTAAGCCGAACAAGCTTGAAGTTGCGCAGGGCGATGACCCGAAGCGTTTCGCGACGGTCGTCGCCGAACCGCTCGAGCGCGGCTTCGGCGTGACGCTCGGCAATTCGTTGCGCCGCATTCTCCTGTCTTCGCTGCAGGGCGCGGCGATCACCTCCGTCCATATCGACGGTGTGCTGCATGAATTCTCGTCGATTCCCGGCGTGCGCGAGGACGTGACCGACATCGTCCTCAACATCAAGGACATCGCCATCAAGATGCAGGGCGATGGCCCGAAGCGGATGGTATTGAAGAAGCAGGGGCCGGGAAAGGTCACTGCGGCGGATATCGGCACTGTCGGCGACGTGCAGGTTCTCAATCCGAATCTCGTCATCTGCACACTCGATGAAGGTGCCGAGATCCGGATGGAGTTCACCGTCAATACCGGCAAGGGCTATGTCGCGGCCGAGCGCAATCGCGCCGAAGACGCGCCGATCGGCCTGATCCCGATCGACAGCCTCTATTCGCCGGTCAAGAAGGTGAGCTACCGCGTCGAGAACACCCGCGAGGGTCAGATTCTCGACTACGACAAGCTCACCATGGAGATCGAGACGAACGGCGCCGTCGGTCCCGAAGATGCGGTTGCTTTTGCGGCCCGCATTCTGCAGGACCAGCTCAACGTCTTCGTCAACTTCGAGGAGCCGCGCAAGGAGGTCGT
>CAZXXA010000064.1:0-10894 GCA_964644615.1 uncultured Methylovirgula sp.
GCATGCCTGGCGAGGTCCGCCGCCGTGCCAAGGCGATCAATTTCGGCATCATCTAAGGCATATCGTCCTTCGGCCTCGCCAATCATCTCTGAATTCCACGCGACGAGGCCGGTGCCTATATCCGCAAATATTTCGAACGTTTCCCCGGCATTCGCGCCTATATGGACGAGACGAAGAAGCGCGCCCGCGAGCAGGGCTATGTCGAGACGATCTTCGGCCGCAAATGCCATTATCCGCGCATCAATGCGTCCAACCCGTCGGAGCGCGCCTTCAACGAGCGCGCCGCGATCAATGCGCCGATCCAGGGCTCGGCGGCGGATATCATCCGCCGCGCCATGATCCGCATGGATGCCGCCTTGCAGCAGGCGAAGCTCTCCGCGCAAATGCTGCTGCAGGTGCATGACGAACTCGTCTTCGAAGTGCCGGAGGCGGAGATCGATCAGACGATCGCACTCGTCCGTAAGGTGATGGAAGACGCGCCGCATCCGGCCGTCCAGCTCGCCGTGCCGCTGCATGTCGACGCCAAGGCCGCCCTGAACTGGGACGAGGCGCATTGATGTGCGCATCGCCTCGTCCTGGCTTGCGCTAGCGGTGCACGTGCCCGCGCCCCCGATTTGGCAAAGTCTTCCCTTCGCCGGGCTCCTGTTGTCGATCGCGCTCGGACCGATCCTCGCGCGGCGCCTCTGGCATGTGCATTACGGCTGGGCCGCGGCCGCCTGGGCATTCATGGCCCTCGCATTGTTGGTGTCGACCGAAGGTTTCGCGCCGACATGGGCCGCGCTGAGCCACACGATGTTTGCCGACTATCTGCCTTTCATCCTGATGCTGTTCGCACTTTACGCGGCTGCGGGCGGCATCGTCGTCTCAGACTTTGATCGTGCCACGCCGCTGACCAATACGGCGCTGCTGGCCTTGGGCGCGGTCGGTGCGAGCCTCGTCGGCACGACCGGCGCATCGATGATTCTCATCCGCCCGGTGCTGCAATCCAACGCCAAGCGCCGGCATCAGGTGCATGTCGTCGTGTTCTTCATTTTTGTTGTCTCGAACATCGGCGGCGTGCTCTCGCCTTTGGGCGATCCGCCACTGTTCTTCGGCTTTCTGCGTGGCGTCGATTTCTTCTGGCCGCTGAAGACGCTTTGGCCGGCGTGGCTCTTTGCCTGTGCGATCCTGCTGGCGTTGTTCTATGTCATCGACCGCTATTTCGATCGACGCGAGATAGCGGACAATCCGAAGCCTGTGCTGCATATGACGATCCGTGGCCTGCCTAATCTCGCTCTGATCGTCGCTGTTGTTGCAGTTATCATTCTCAGCGCTGCATGGCATCCCGGGGTCCCGATCGATTATCTCGGCACGCGCTTCGAGCTGCAAAATCTTGTGCGCGATATGGCACTGGCTGCCATCGGTCTCATTTCGCTCGTCGTCACGCCGCAAGCGGACCGCGAGGCCAATCATTTCTCCTGGGCGCCACTCGAAGAGGTTGGCAAGCTCTTCGCGGCGATTTTCGTCTGCATCATTCCGGTGATGGCGATGCTCGACGCGCATTCGCAAGGACCGTTGGCGCCGGTGATCGCGCTTCTGTCGCACACCGACGGAGAGCCGAACACCATCGCCTATTTCTGGTCGACCGGACTGCTCTCCTCCGTCCTCGACAATGCGCCGACCTGTCTCGTCTTCTTCGGTCTCGCGGGCGGCGATCCCACGGCTTTGATGGGACCGCTGGCCAAGACGCTCACCGCCATCTCGCTCGGCGCCGTCTTCATGGGCGCGCTGACCTACATCGGCAATGCGCCAAATTTCATGATCTATGCGATGGCACGCCGCGCACGCGTCAACATGCCGAGTTTCTTCGGCTACATGGCATGGTCGAGTGCCATTTTGCTGCCGATTTTCATTTTGGTGACGCTATTGTTCTTAAGGTGAAGGCGTCGCGCGGCCATTCGCGCGCTGGAGCCGAAGTGAGGTGCCGCGCATCCAGAATGTGAACGGATGCCGCTGGAGCTGCACCGCTTTTTCTTCTATCTCTCAATCATCGTCGATCGGCATATGTAGTTTTGGTGACGATGTAACTTTGATGAAATGGAGTTCGCATGGACCTCCGGACATTGCCTATCGCGCCGCTTTATGGCCGCGCGCGCGACAATTTCGAAACGGTCGCTCTCGTGCTGCAAGGCGGCGGCGCCTTAGGCGCCTATCAGGCCGGCGTCTATGAAGCGCTCGCGGAAGCCGATGTCTGTCCGAATTGGGTTGCGGGCATTTCGATCGGTTCGATCAATTGCGCGATCATCGCCGGCAATGCGCCGCAAGATCGCGTCGCCAAGCTCCGCCAGTTCTGGGAAGGCGTCACCGTCAACCCGCTGTTCGATTGGGCGATGGATTGGGAACGCTTCGCCGCCAAGACTGACACGGCGCATGGGTTTCTCAATCAGATCAGCGCCGGCTTCGCGCTCATGCGCGGCGCGACCGGGTTTTTCGAGCCGCGCGTGCCGCCACCGTTTTTCCGCATGCCGGGCAGTGTCGAGGCGACGAGTTTTTACGACACATCGGGCCTGAAAGCGACGCTCGAGAGGCTCATCGATTTCGATCGCATCAACAGCCGCGAGATGCGCCTGAGCGTCGGCGCCGTGAATGTGCGCACGGGCAATTTCGCCTATTTCGACAATCAGCAGGAGATCATCAAGCCCGAGCATGTGATCGCCAGCGGCTCGCTGCCGCCGGACTTTGCGGCGACCGAGATCGAGGGCGAATATTATTGGGATGGCGGCCTCGTCTCGAACACGCCGCTGCAATGGGTCGTCGATGGCGAGACGCGGCAGGACACGCTCGCCTTCCAAGTCGATCTGTGGAGCGCGGAAGGCAAAGTGCCGGGCAATCTCGTCGAGGTGGCGACGCGGCAGAAGGAAATCCAATATTCGAGCCGCACGCGCGCCGGCACCAATCACTTCAAGCGCATGCAGTGCCTGCGTTATGCGCTTGCCAATCTGCTGCCGCAACTGCCGCCGGAATTGCAGGCGACAGAGGAAGCGCATCTGCTGCGCGAAGTCGCCGATCATAAGGTCTATAACATCGTCCATCTCATCTACCGCTCGCAGAAATATGAGGGCGATTCGAAGGACTATGAGTTCTCACGGCTGACTATGACGGAACATTGGAAGGCCGGCTATGCGGACGCGATGAAGACGTTGAAGCATCCGGAAATTTTTGCACGGCCGAGCGGCCGCGACGGCGTCTTCACCTTCGACATGCTGAAGGAGGAGTGACGAGCTTCACTCCGCCGCGCGTCCCATCTCGGCCGCTTCGCTGCTCATAAACTGCCAGCGTGCGAGATTGGCGAATGTGCCGCCTTTGGCGATCAGCTGATCGAAAGTGCCCATCTCCACCGCATGGCCATGATCGAAGACGATGATGCGGTCGGCATTGCGGATCGTCGAGAAGCGATGCGCAATGATGAAGGTGGTCCGGCCTACCGTTGCGGAAGCGAGCGCCTTCTGCAATTGCGCCTCGGTCTCGGCATCCAGCGCCGAGGTCGCCTCGTCGAAGATCATGATCGGCGGGTCTTTCAAGAGCGCCCGCGCGATAGACACTCTCTGGCGCTCGCCGCCCGAGAGGGAGCGGCCGCGCTCGCTGACGAGGCTTTGCAGGCCGTGCGTCTGCCGAGAGACGAAATCCTTGGCCTGAGCGCGTTCGAGAGCGAGGTCTATTTCGGCATCGGTCGCGTCGAGCTTGCCGATGCGCAGATTTTCTTCGATGGAACGCGCGAACAGCATCGGCTCCTGAAAGACGACGCCGATATTGCGGCGAAGCCCTGCCAGCGTCATGTCGCGGATGTCGGTGCCGTCGATTCGCACCGCACCTTGCTGCGGGTCGAAAACGCGATGCAGGAGATTGAGCGTCGTCGATTTGCCCGAACCCGTCGCGCCGACGAGCGCCACCGTCTCGCCAGGTGCGATGTCGAAGCTGAGACCTTCGACGGCGAGTTTTCCCGGTTCATAGCCAAAGCTCACATTGTCAAAGCGGACTTGACCTGTCAGACGGCCGGGATCTTTGGCGCCGTCGCGCTCGGTGACATGCGACTGCGTGTCGAGGATGGCGAAGAAGGCTTGCAGTTTCGGCGCTTGCAGGAACATGCCGTTGATGAAGGTCACGATCTCGTTGAGCTGCGCGATCAGCAGTGTCGAAAGGGCGGTGAAGGTCACGATCTGACCGATAGAAGCGAGGCCTTCCGCATGCAGCTGCACGCCGAGCAGGAATATCCCGAGCAAAGTCAGGCTTGCTGCCGCTTTGGCGCCGATGACAGTGACGGCCCACCAGTTCAGAACCGGCATCTGAGCGGAGAGCAGGCCCTCAATGAGCTGCGTGACCGAGCGCAGCTCGGCGTCGACGCGGGTGAAGCTCTGCACCACAGGAATATTGCCGAGCACATCGGAGGCGCGCTCGGTCAAGAGCATGTTCTGAAGCTCGACCTGGTCCTGCAGCCGGTTGGTGCGGCGAATGACGAAAGTGATCAGGCCGCCGAAAACGAGAACGAGCAGGATCAGCAGGCTGCCGAGGCGCCAGTTGATGATGAGCGACAGCGGCAGCAGCACGGTCAGGGCGACGAGCGCCGTGCATTTCTCGCGGAAGAAGGACAGCCAGAGCCAGAACAGGCCCATATTGCCTTCGATCATGATCTTCAGTAGGCGCCCCGAATGGGTCGCGCTGTGGAAGCTCATCGGCAGATTGAGCACATGTTCGAAATATTGCGCCATCGCAGCGAGGCGGCGGCGATGCGCGAGGCGGTCGGCAAAGAGGCCGACGAAGACCGAGCCGAGAATGGCAAAGAGCGCAAAGCCCATCCAGGCCGAGACGAGCGGCAGGAGATCGAAGAGGGTGGGGAGCCTATGCGCCGCTTCGCCGGCATTCATCCGGTCGACAATGCGGCCGAAGAGGACCGGTTCGGCGAATTGCGCCGACGCCAGCGCAAGCGAGGCCAACATCAAGACGATGCCCAGCGAGAATTCGCGTCCGAGCAGACGCATGGCGCGGATATAGATGCGGGGCAGCGACATGATCTGTGGACTCTCGGACTGCGAACTCTCGGACTGCGAACTCTCGGATCTGCGGACTTTCGAATGAACGGCCGAGCGCCTATATGGAAAGCGCTCTCGGCTTACGCCAGCGGCAATTCAGGCCGATTACAACGCGACCTGGCGCGGCGTGGTCAAGGCGGCTTGACGGCAATCACCCCGCAGAAAAGCTTTATCGGTTCAGCATGGCAAAAAAGCAGACGAAAGCGGTTTCGGCGTCGGTCTTAGATAATCTGATCCCGGATGATCTGATCGAAGACGATGACGCGCCCGCGGGAGTGGCCAATGCTGGCGAAACCCAATTCCAGATGAACGTCGATGAGCAAGGCGCGGGCGAGCGGCTCGACCGTTTTCTCGCGGCCTCCGAACCGGCGCGCACGGCGAGCCTGTCGCGGACGCGGCTGAAGGCCCTGATCGAGGCCGGTTCGGTGCGTGTGGATGGCATTTTGACGCCGGATGCGAGCGTCAAATTGCGCGCCGGCCAGACGGTCGAACTCACCGTGCCGCCGCCGGAAGATCCGGTGCCGCACGGCGAGGCGATGCCGCTCACCATTGTTTATGAGGACGCGCATCTGATCGTGCTCGATAAGCCCGCTGGGCTCGTCGTACATCCGGCGCCCGGCCATTCGTCGGGCACGCTGGTCAATGCGCTGATCGCCCATTGCGGCGCGGAACTGTCGGGCATTGGCGGAGTCAAGCGGCCGGGCATCGTCCATCGGCTCGACAAGGACACGTCGGGCCTTCTCGTCGTCGCGAAGAACGATGCGGCGCATCAGGGCTTGGCCGCGCTCTTTGCCGATCACGGCCGCTCGGAACCTTTCACCCGCGAATATCTGGCCTTCGTCTGGGGCGTGCCGAACCGGCCGGCGGGAACGGTCGAAGCGTCGCTCGGCCGGCATCGGACCGACCGCGAGAAAATGACCGTCACGGCGGACGGCCGCGAGGCGATCACCCATTGGGAGCTGTGTGAAAGCTTTGCGGGCCGCAACGGCGAACCGGTGGCGAGTCTGGTGCGCTGCGCCTTGGAAACAGGACGCACGCATCAGATTCGCGTGCACATGGCGCACCTCCGCCATCCGCTGCTTGGCGATTCGCTTTACGGCAGCGGTTTCAAGACGAAGGCGGCCCTCTTAGGCCATCCGGCCCAGGCGGCGCTCGCGGAGCTCAACCGGCAGGCGCTTCACGCTGCAGTTTTGGGATTTCCACATCCGGTGACGGGAGATGAGCTGCATTTCGAAAGCGCTCTGCCTCCGGAGCTGCAACAGCTGCATGACAGGCTTGCGCAATAGCGACGCAGCCGGCGGCGCCGAATAAGTCACTGATTCTGATTGATCTGGCTCAGCTCCGGCACAGTTTCATGACCTATTTGTAACCCAAAGGGAGAAGCCCGGCCCTCTTTCAGCCCATGTCGCGGCACCCTATATTCCAGAGTCCGCGGCCGGCTCAGCGTCGAGTGGCCGCCGGGTCCGGGTCCGCCGCATAGGGGGCCCGTCTGGAGGGATTTAATGGCAACCGCTGCACTACCTGTCCTCTCGGGGGACAATGGTCTTGCTCACTATCTCAATGAGATCCGCCGGTTCCCCATGTTGGCGCCGGAGGAAGAGTATATGCTCGCCAAGCGTTGGCGCGAGCACGAGGACCCCGAGGCGGCGCATAAGCTCGTCACCTCGCATCTGCGTCTCGTCGCCAAGATCGCCATGGGCTATCGCGGCTACGGCCTGCCGATCGGTGAGGTGATCTCGGAGGGTAATGTCGGTCTCATGCAGGCCGTCAAGCGCTTTGAGCCCGAACGCGGCTTTCGCCTGGCCACCTACGCCATGTGGTGGATCCGCGCGTCAATTCAAGAATATATCCTGCGCTCCTGGTCGCTCGTGAAAATGGGCACGACGGCGAGCCAGAAGAAGCTCTTCTTCAACCTGCGCAAGGCGAAGAGCCAGATTTCGGCACTCGACGACGGCGATCTGCGGCCCGACCAGGTCGAGACGATCGCGACGCGTCTGGGCGTGCCGAAGCAGGACGTCGTCGACATGAACCGTCGTATGACAGGCGACGCGTCGCTCAATACGCCGCTGCGCGAAGAAGGCGAAGGCGAATGGCAGGATTGGCTGGTCGATGACTCGACGAGCCAGGAGAACCTGCTCGCCGACCGCGAGGAATCGGACAACCGCCTCGGTGCTCTGCATCAGGCGCTGGGCGTCCTCAATCCGCGCGAGCGTCGGATTTTCGAAGCGCGCCGTCTGTCGGATGATCCGATCACGCTCGAACAGCTGTCGGATGAATTCGATATCTCGCGCGAGCGCGTGCGGCAGATCGAGGTCCGTGCCTTCGAAAAGGTGCAGGCGGCGGTGAAGGCCGGCGTTGCCAAAATCGAAACGCTGCCCGCCCCTGCGAGCGCCGGGGCGGCATAATTCACACCCCCGCTGTGAGGCAAGAGGGCGCGCTTTGGCGCGCCCATTTCTTTTCTGGTTTGCGCCCGTCCCGGTGACGGAGACCCTTGCCGAGGCCGACTGGCGCCGTTATAAGGTCGCCTCCGCCTAGAGCACGTCCCGGAAAAGTTGACCGACTTTTCCGATGGAGGACATGCTCCAGAGTTATGATTGAGCCGATCAGGATCGGCTTGAGGGCGGTCTGTCGGAGTGTAGCGCAGCCTGGTAGCGCACCTCGTTCGGGACGAGGGGGTCGGAGGTTCGAATCCTCTCACTCCGACCATTTTCTTCAAACGCCTGGAAGTAAAATGGCTGGCCCGTCGGGGGTTTCAGCCGAAGGCGACTTTCACGATCTCATAGCTCTTGCCGCCGCCGGGCGTATTGACCTCGACGGTATCGCCGACTTTCTTGCCGATCAGCGCGCGGGCCGTGGGCGAGGAGATCGAGACGCGGCCGGCCTTCACATCGGCCTCGGTTTCGCCGACGATCTGATAGACCTTCTTCTCTTCGGTATCTTCGTCGATCAGGGTGACGGTGGCGCCGAACATGACTGTCGAGCCGGACAGCTTACTCACGTCGATGATCTCGGCGCGCGACAGCTTGTCTTCGAGCTCGGCGATACGGCCCTCGTTCAGCGACTGGGCTTCCTTGGCCGAATGATATTCGGCATTCTCCGAGAGATCGCCATGACTGCGCGCCTCCGCGATCGCCTGGATGATGCGCGGTCGCTCGACTTGCTGGCGCTGCCGCAATTCTTGTTCGAGGACGGAATAGCCGTTCGCCGTCATCGGAATCTTGTCCATTTCGCCTGTCTCTTTTCGTCAGTTCTTTCGACGTTTTTCCGTAGTCTACCTCTGACTCCAGCCCCGTCTACATTAGTGCAACTTGCCGAAAAAGGGACAGGCTTTTCGGCGGAAACGGGCCTTAATTTTGGTTCATGGCGCGGGGTGAGGTCGATCCATTTTTCCAACAAATGCACGCACTTATTTTCGCTGAACGGCGCCCATTTCAATCTTCAAGAGACTGGTGCCTCAGCCGAAATAGTCCTGCAATGCGCGCACTTCGAGATCGCCGGCGACATAGGCTCGGATGCCTTGCGAGGCCGCGATCGCACCTGCCAGAGTGGTATAATAAGGGACGCGGTGCAAGAGGGCGGCGCGGCGTAACGAGCGGGAATCAGCCAGCGCCTGGGCGCCTTCCGTCGTGTTGAAAACGAGCTGAATGCTGCCGTTTTTGATCGCGTCGACAACATGCGGTCGGCCTTCCGACACTTTGTTGACCTTCTGCGCCGGAATGCCCTGCGATTCGAGATAGCGTGATGTGCCACCCGTCGCGCAGATGCGAAAGCCGAGGCTCAGCAGAAGCCGCATGGTGTCGAGCACGCGCGGCTTATCCGCCTCACGCACGGATACGAAGACGGTGCCGGTCGTCGGCACCTTCGTGCCGCCGCCGAGCTGGCTTTTGGCGAAAGCGATCTCGAAGGAGCGATCGAGGCCGATGACCTCACCGGTCGAGCGCATTTCTGGCCCCAGCACCGTATCGACGCCGGGAAAGCGGGCGAAGGGAAACACGGCTTCCTTAACACCGACATGATCCAAATGACGCCGCGCCAGCTTGAAGCTGGCGAGCGTCTCGCCGGCCATGACGCGTGCTGCGATCTTGGCGATCGGCACGCCGATCACTTTGGCGACGAAGGGCACGGTGCGCGAGGCACGCGGATTGACTTCGAGCACGTAGATCTCACCGTCCTTCAGCGCATATTGCACGTTCATCAGGCCCCCGACATTGAGCGCCAGCGCCAGCTTGCGTGTCTCCTCTTCGAGCTCGGCGATCATCTCCAGCGAGAGCGAACGCGGCGGCAGCGAGCAGGCGCTATCGCCCGAATGAATGCCCGCTTCCTCGATATGTTCCATGATGCCGCAAACGAAGACATCCTTGCCGTCGCAGAGCGCATCAACATCGACTTCGACCGCGTCGGAGAGATAGCGGTCGAAGAGCAGCGGATTTTTGCCGAGAACCGTATTGATTTGCCCGGTCTTGTCGTTCGGATAACGCGCCTTGACTTCGGAGGGCACGAGACCCGGCAGCGTGCCGAGGAGATAATCGTCGAGCGCCGCCTCGTCGCGGATGATCGCCATGGCACGGCCGCCGAGCACATAGGACGGCCGCACGACGAGCGGCAGGTTGAGTTCGGCAGCGACAAGGCGCGACTGCTCGACCGAATAGGCAATGCCGTTCTTCGGCTGTTTGAGGCCGAGCTTGTCGAGCAGGCGCTTGAACCGGTCGCGGTCTTCCGCGAGATCGATGGAATCGACGCTGGTGCCGAGGATGGCGATTTTGGCGCCTTCGAGAACATGGGCGAGCTTCAGCGGCGTCTGGCCGCCGAATTGGACGATCGCGCCCTTCAGCCGGCCCGACTCGCTTTCAGTTGCGAGGATTTCGAGGACGTCTTCGCCGGTCAGCGGCTCGAAATAGAGCCGGTCCGATGTGTCGTAATCGGTCGAGACCGTCTCCGGATTGCAGTTGACCATAATGGTCTCATAGCCGGCCTCGCGCAGTGCGAAGCTCGCATGGCAGCAGCAATAGTCGAACTCGATGCCCTGTCCGATCCGGTTCGGGCCGCCGCCGAGGATGACGATCTTTTCACGCGTCGAGGGATAGGCCTCGGAAACGACTTCGCCGGCAAACGGCGTTTCATAAGTCGAATACATATAAGCGGTGGGCGAGGCGAATTCGGCCGCGCAAGTGTCGATGCGCTTGAAGACGGGCCGCACGCCGAGGCTGCGGCGCAATTCGGCGACCTCGGTCTCGCCCGTCTCGGCAAGCGAGGCGAGCCGCGCATCGGAGAAACCGGCTGCCTTCAGCATGCGCAGATTGACCGCGTCTTTCGGCAGGCCGAAACGCTTCACCTTCTCTTCGAGATCGATGATCTCCTGCAGGCGGGCGATGAACCAGCGGTCGATACGGCAGGCCGAATAGATCTCGTCATGCGTCATGCCCTCGCGCAGCGCCTGGGCAACGACGAGCAGCCGGTCGGGCGTCGGCCGGCCGAGCGCGGCGCGCAGCACATTCCGGTCGTCGCCCTTGCCGAAGCCCTCGATTTCGATCTCGTCGAGACCGGTGAGGCCCGTCTCCAGCGAGCGTAACGCCTTCTGCAGGCTCTCGGCGAAGGTCCGGCCGATGGCCATGGCTTCGCCGACCGATTTCATCGCCGTGGTCAGGATCGGCTCGGCGCCGGGGAATTTCTCGAAGGCGAAGCGCGGGATTTTGGTGACGATGTAATCGATCGTCGGCTCGAAGGAGGCGGGCGTCGCCCCGCCGGTGATGTCATTGGCGATCTCGTCCAGCGTATAGCCGATGGCGAGTTTCGCCGCGACCTTGGCGATCGGGAAGCCCGTCGCCTTC
>CAZXXA010000065.1:0-9625 GCA_964644615.1 uncultured Methylovirgula sp.
TCAAACGTGGCGACCAGTTCACCATGCCCTGGCCGAAACCCGTGGGCTATTGACCCCCCAAGAGAGGTTTCCCGGCCTCCTTGCACCTCCGCTGACGCCCGTTCAAACGGCGTCAGCGGCTCTTTTTTAAGGTAATGCTGTGTGGCTGAGTTGTATTTGATTGCTAGACGATGGCGAAGCATTGAAGTTTCGGATCTATCTCCAACGTAGAGCTCATAATGCCTATTGGCATCATGGACTTTTCGACGTCCACCGGACTTAATTTGGGCCGTTTAGCTGGCATGTGCGCTTCCGAGTTTGAGCGCATCAGATCGAGCAAACCAACGAATCCTACTCTCGCAAAAGCGACATGTCGCGATCAAGAGCCAGAAAGGAGGCAGGGACAAATGGTAGGAGCAAGTCTTTACGACCGCATCGGCGGTGCCTCGGTTCTGCACAAGCTCGTCAACACATTCTACGATATCATCGAGAATGATCCTGAGGGCGAGATATTGAATGTGCTGCATCTACGCGGGCACGGCATCGCTCATTCTCGCATCGAGCAGTTTAACTTTTTGTCCGGATTTCTCGGCGGACCGCAGCTCTATATTGAAAAATATGGGCATTCCGACGTTCGCGACATGCATCGACATGTCGAGGTAGGACCAGAGGAACGCGACGCATAGCTTTTGTGCATGGCGCGCGCCGTCGAAAAGGTGGGCATCGCACCTGAGGCCGCGAAGGTCCTGATGAAACATCTACGCACGGTAGCCAATGCGCTCGAAATCGAGAACAGGACGAACCAACTGAAGCGGCATGCTGCTCTTTCATAGCAAGGCGCAGGACCTTTGAATTCGGGCGTTGGTCGGCACCCGTATTTTCGTCGGAAGGAGACTCATGTTCGCCGCGCTCCATACACCTGTCTGCGATCTCTTCGGCTGTACCTATCCCGTTGTTCTGGCCGGGATGGGCGGAGTCGCGCGCTCGGAATTGGTCGCGAGCGTCACGGAGGCGGGTGGGTTCGGGTTTCTCGGCATGGTGCGCGAGCCGGTTGATCTCATCCGCTCAGAAGTGGCGGCGGCGCGGGCCAGAGGAACCGAGCGCTTCGGGGTCAACTTGATTCCGGCTGCGACGGACCCCGCGCTCCTCGAAGCGCAGGTGGCGGCTTGCATCGAGCTCCGTGTTCCTGCCATTGCGCTGTTCTGGGATGTGTCCAGGGAATTGATCGATCGCTTGCGTGCTGCCGGCATCATTGTCGTTTGCCAGGTTGGGTCGGCCTTCGAGGCCCGAGAAGTTGAGCAAGCCGGTGCGCAAGTGCTGATCGTGCAGGGCGTCGAAGCCGGCGGCCACGTCCGCGGTGAGCGGCCGCTCAAGGATCTGCTGGTCGAGGTCGTCAGCCAGACCGCGTTGCCGGTGCTCGCTGCGGGCGGACTTGCAGACGGCGACGATCTTGCCACGATGCTGTCGCTGGGCGCGCAAGGCGCCGTGTTCGGTACGGTGTTGATGGCGACCTCCGAATCGTTTGCGCACGATTTTCACAAACGCCGTCTTGTCGAAGCTGGAAAAGACGATACGGTTTTGACAGACGCCTTTCATATCAATTGGCCGCGCGGCGCAAAGGTGCGGGTGCTGGTGAATTCCGTCACGCGGGGACAACGCGGCGATCCATTTTCAGGCGCCCGTATTGTCGTCGGTGATGAAGACGGACGGGCGATTTACCTATTCAGCACAGATTCGCCATTGCGTTCGATGACGGGCGAATTCGAAGCCATGGCGCTCTATGCGGGTAAGGGGGTGGAGCGCGTGACTGCGATCATCGGCGCGGCGGACCGTGTGCGCGCCATCGTTGCAGAGGCGGCGAACCTCCTCGGCAAAAGTCCCGCCGTATGATCTGAGTGATTTGCGATGCTGTGATCGCCGCGACCGTGGTGAACACAGAAAATGCGCAGGAGATATACGCGCCGAAAAGGCTAAGGCCTCTGCCGCGCGCCAACTGTCGATCTGAAAACAATCTTCGGAATAATGGGCTGGGATACCAGATTGGGCCGCCTCAACGTGCATTCCAACTTCGCCCATAGACTGAGTTTCGTGATCAATCGTTGAGCAAAGGCTTGCGCTTAGCTGCGCATTCTGAAGGCTCTGCGCAACTGCGCGGGCGTTAAGCCGTTTTAATTGCTCATGCGCTGCTCGTGAGCGCGAAGGCTTCGCCGCATGCCAAGAAGCGGTATCGGACTTGCTTCTGTTCCGGTCGACAGCGATGAATCGGCTCTAAATTCCTCCATGCAAATTGCTTGGAATCCATTGCAAAATCAGTGCAATTGGGATTTTCTGGCGGAATAACAAAAGCCTAGTCGGACAAAGCTATGCGAACGACAGGACTTGGGGAGAATGCCGAGGATGACGGACCGCCATTGCTTCGTTTAGGGGCAAGGGAGTGGTTCCAGCGGCTTGGGCATGTCACCGGATCGATTGGATCTAAAGATTTTCATCGGGAACTCATCGATCTATTTGGATCGAGCATCCGGCATGAGTCGTGTTGGATCATTCGCTTTGGGCGGGCATCACCGCCGGAAGTGATGTTTACGCATAATGTGCCCGAAAGGGTCGTGGCCACCTACAGCGATACCTACGCAGGCGTTGATCCCTTCTCGGATCATTGGAGACGGCATTGCCGAGCTGGCGTTTTGATGCTGTCGCAAGCTGCGCGGTCAAGTGAAGGCTCGGAGCCCTATAGTAAGGTTTTTCTGCCCAACGCGCGCATCTCGGATGAGATGGGCCTGTTCCTGCCAACCATCGGCGACAGCTGCCTTGGCCTTTTTCTCGAACGTGAGCAGGGTCACTTTTCGAAGACCGACGTGCAGCGTGCTGATCAGGTCTTCCCGGCGCTCGCTGGATGCCACAACGCCCACATCAGTTCGTTGTTTAGCAGTATGCGCAATATCAGAGAGATGGAACTTGCGGGCTTTGTCGATCGTCCGATGTTGGTAAAGGATCGCTTCGGCGCCGACGTCTACGCAAATGACGCTTGGCGTGAGGCCGTTGTCTCGGACCGAGACATACCGCGCCTTGTCAGCCAACTCTCAAGGGGGTCAAGCCCACAGTTCTTTCTTTTGGATAGCTTCGCATTGAAAGTGAAGCGGCTGGAAAAGGACTTCTTGCTGGCGCCCGAGGGATGGATGTTCGTTCTCGAGCCGCACTGTTCGCAGAAGCAAGAGTGTAGCGGGAGGGGTCAATTCCCGGATCTGCTCAAGAAGTTTACGCCCCGCGAACGCGATATCCTCTCACTCATTATGAACGATCTTTCGACAGGGCAGATCGCCCAGGCATTGGAAATCAGCAAGGGCACGATCAAGAATTACAAGTTGCGGATTTACCGCAAGGCGGACGTTGCGTCCGAGCGGGCTTTGATAAAAAAATTCACGCCTGTCTTTCGACAGGCGTGAAGTCTTTCTGCGAGCCTTCCCGAAGGGAGACGGAGGAAGCACGGCTCACCAGAAAACGATTGGCCGGCAATCAGCTGGGCAGCCGCTCATTCAGCGGATGGGTCCGAAACCGCAGCGGATCGTAAAACGGTGTCTTGACGATTCTCGCAGGGAAGGTGCCGGCATCGGTGCGCACCTCAAATTCCGTGCCGCAAGCCTGAAACTCTGGCTTTACGTGTGCGAGCGCAATCGATCGCATGAGATGCTGGCTGTAGGTGCTGCTGTTGATGATGCCGACGTCCTTGCCGTCCTTGAACAATTTTGTGCCGGGCTCGATAGCCTCGTGGTGATCGACTTCGATTCCGACTTGCGCCACGCGGACCTCTTTGCGTCGGCGCACAAGCGCCTCCTTGCCGCGGAACGAAGGCTTCTCCAGATCGACCGTCCATGCGACTCCGACCTCCCATGGTGTCGTATCGCCTTCTGGCATGTCGAATGGAAAGAACAGGAGCCCGGCTTCCACGCGGACGATGTCGAGGCAGGCCCAGGAGACGGGCATGACGCCAAATGGCTTTCCTGCCGCGAGAATGGCGTCCCACAAATCGATCGCGTCCGCCGCTCTGCAGAAGACCTCATAGCCACGTTCGCCAGAATAGCCACCACGCGCGATCGAGACGTCGCGGCCGAACAGTGTGGTCCTGCCATGCGAAAAATAGGTGAGGTCCGCGAGCCGGTGCGGGGTGTGGGGGGAGAGGATATCGAGAGCCTTCGGACCCTGTAACGACAGGATGTGGGTGTCGCTGTCGATTTGGAAGGTTACGTCGCGTCCTTGCGTGACGAGCGGCAGGACATCTTCGAGCGTGCCACCGCCATGCGAAATCCGATAGCTTGTCCGACCGTCGCAGTAGATGAGCACGTCATCGATGAGTGACCCCTCTTCATCGACGATGTTGCTGATGGCCGACCGACCGGGCGCAATCTTCGCGATATCGGACGTCAAGAGCTCATTGAGTGCCGCGAGCGCATCGCGACCCGAGACATTGATCAGTCGGAGCGAGCTGACATCGAAGAGACCGGCGGCGTTACGAACGGCCGCGGTCTCGACGTACGGATCCGTGCTGTAATATTGCGGGATCGGCATGTCGTTCCACGATGATTCGAATTGCGTGCCGAGTGCACGGTGCCGCTCGTCCAAGACCGAATGGCGAGTGTAGGCCTTTGTATCCATCTGATACTTCCTTGCTTCAAATCTCGTATTGGAGAGTGGATGCCGCGCGCCGTGCGCGCGGCGAGGCATCACAGCTGGAAGAACCAGTTTGCGAGGAAGAGCACGACAACACCGGCGACGAGCGTTAGATAGGGCAGAATTCCTGCGCGCTTTGCCGTGACCACGCGCCCGCCGACCTTGAGATCATCATCGGTCTCATGCGGGAATTTCCCTTTGTCTTGGATGTAGTGGCGGAAGATGAACACCGGGATGATGAGCGCGGCGGCGATCAGACCGGCCCACAGCGCGGCAGGGTTCCAGACTTTCGCGCCGGCGCCCATGAACGTGACGTTGACGAAGGAAAGCAGGGCGCCAAGGCCGATGATCCAATTGGGCGCCTTGTAGGGACGCGGGACCTCGCCGGAGTCGATCCGGTGAATCCAGCCCGAGTTGAGGTTGAGGAAGTTGAAGATGATGTAGCCGCAGTTCGACACGGCAAGGACGAAGTAGAAGCTGGTCGCATCCGCACAAGCGATCGAAAGGAGGACGAGGTTGAAAGTGAGATCGGTCCACATGGCGCGTGTGGGTGCGCCATGGTGGTTTACGTGGCTCAGATACCGCGGCAGCCAGCCGTCGACGGAGCCTTGATAGAGCGTTCGTGACGAACCAGCCATTGCGGTCATAATGGAAAGGATGAGAGCGAGGATCATCAGCATCACGAGGACGCCCTCGATGATCTTTCCGCCGCCTACCATTTGCGCCAAGGCCTGCGCCACGCCAGAGCCGTCGCCGATGCTCGGATCGAGCATTCCGGTGAGGCCGAGCACGCCCTGGAAGGTGAAAGGCACGAGGATAAAGAGGCCGATGCAGAGCAGACCGGAGTAGAAGATCGCCTTGAACGTATCGGTGGCCGGATTGCGGAATTCGCTCGTGTAGCAGATGGCCGTTTCGAATGCGTAGGTCGACCAGGCGGCGATGAACATGCCGCCGAGGATGAGCGTCCAGCCGGTGATGTTCCAGCTTCCGAGCTTCGGTGCGTTGGCGGCGGCGAGCGGAACGAGATGTGAGAAATTACCCCAATCGAGCTTGCCGGTGACGATCGGAACGATGCCGACGATGACCATGGGAATGATCACAGCGAGGCCGATCCATTTCTGAACATTTGCGGTGCCAAGGATGCCGCGGTGCTGAATCGCGAACACAACCAACATCAGAGCCACGCCGACGAAGAAGGCGGCGTTGAGCGAGAAGCTGACGGGACCAATGCTGTGTGAGAAGAGCGTCCAGCTGCGAAGAGGCGGTGTGAGCGCGGCGATGGCTGCGGCGGTCTTGTCGGCGTCCGTGCCATGCAGGGCTGCTGCATGAGCCGCTATCCATTGCGCGACTTCCGGGCTTTGCGCTGTCGGAACTGCAACGAATGCGTTGAGGATATAGGCGGCTGCAATCGAGCAACCGAGCGAGAGGACAGGGCTCCAGGCGATCCAATTGCACCAGACCGAGAGCGGAGCGACCATTTTGACATAGCGTACCCAGGCGGCGGCTCCATACACCGAGGCGCCACCAGATTTATTCGGGAAGAGTCCGGCGATTTCCGCGTAGGTGAAGGACTGAATGAAACCGAGCATTATCGAGAGCGCCCAGATCAAAAAGGCCAGATTGCCTGCCGTTCCAGCGATGCCGCCGACTGAGAAAAGCACGAGGGCGGGAACGCCGCTCGCGACCCAAAAGGCGCCTTGCCAGCCGATGGATCTGTGAAGCTTTCCATCGTCTTCTACTGGTACTGACTTTAGATACTTTGCTTGGCTGTCCATTGGGCAATGCCCCTCCCGAAGCGTTTTATGTTGCAGCCTCAGCGGCGCAGAATGCCGGCTAGGAACCGCTTAAATTAACGAGCGGAAAGAGAATTTCTTTTTGAGAGAGCGTCAATGGTGCCACTTGGCACCATGGACTTCGTTTGCATGACCAATTTATTTCGCAGCAGGACAGAGGTTTGATTGCCGGCAAAACGCTAGGCGGTCGGGCATGCGGGATTGGGAGGTCCTGGCAGTCCGTTCGATGCCGCAGCAATCGGGTCCCAAAAAGTAACAGGAATCCTGAAATGCTCGTCTCTGGAATCGCCAGCCGGCCGCAATATAAGCCGTTGGAATTGGATCCGACTGGCCACCGCCACCTGATTGTAGCGGACCACGTTGGGATCTTGCAAAACGCCAAATCGCTAATCGCAGATGGCGTATCGGCTGAACTTTGGTCGGTGACCAAAATCAGCGCGACCGACACCGCTCTACATGCCGACGGAGACGGTGTGTCTCAGCGCAGTTTCCGCTCAATACCGCAGCTCTTCGAACATCTCACCCGTCAGCTTGCGCAGGAACAGATCGGCTTCCGTCTTTACGCGGTCGGAACCGAGCCTTTCATTTGGGATGTCGCGAAGCTCGCGCGCGAACGCGGGATGGATCAAGGCGAATTTCATCTCACGCATGAAGGATCTGAAAGAAGGCGCGTGCACTGCATTCACTGCCGCGCGATGACCGAGGATGTGACGACGAATATCGTCGCGTGCCGCGGTTGTGGCGCGCATTTGCTCGTGCGTGATCATTTTTCGCGCCGTCTCTCCGCTTTCATGGGTGTCATGGTCGATGCCGAAGTTCCGGGCGAAATTCCCGCCATCGAGGAGACATTCGCGTGACCCCAGATCTTGCTCTCCGCATCCGGGACATCGAGCCGATTTCACCGCTCCTGAAGCGTTTCATATTCGAATCGACCGATGGTCATGAGCTTCCGCCAGTTGGTCCTGGGGCGCATGTCAGATTGATGCTCAAAGGCGACCATCAGAAGTGGAAGAACGCTTATTCGATTGTCGATGCGCCGGCCGACCGAAGCCACTTGGCCATAATCGTGCGGCGTGTCGCGCAATCGCGCGGCGGTTCCGCGTTCCTGCATGAGCAGGTGAGGCCAGGGCAGATCATTGAAGCGCGATCGCCAGGCAATCTGTTTTCGATGTCACATCTTGCGCACAAGCATTTGATGATCAGCGGCGGCATCGGCATTACGCCGTTCCTATCCTATTTGGGTGCACTCAAAACGTCCGCCACGCCTTTCGAAATGCATCATTTCTGCCGGACCGAAGAGGTCCCGATTTTTGAGCGTCTTCTGCGCGATTTCGGGCCGTCCCATATCTTCATTCACCCGGAATCGGAAAAATTCGAGATTGCGAACATCACCGCCGCGCAACCTCTGGGGACTCATCTCTATACATGCGGCCCCGAGCCGTTGATGGAGGCGATACTCGCTACGGCACGGGCGCATGGCTGGCCGGCTTCGAAGCTTCATTCCGAATCCTTTGGCGGCGCACATGCCGGCGGTGCTCCCTTCGTTGCGATTCTCAAGCGTTCGGGGACCAAGATCGCCGTTCGTGAGGATCAAACGCTGCTTGAGGCGATCGAAGAAGCCGGCTTCGACCCGAATAGTTTGTGCCGCGGCGGCGCCTGCGGGCAATGCATCACCGCGGTTCTGGAAGGCGAGCCGGAACATCGAGATCATTACCTCGATGCGGCGGAACGCGCGTCCAATCGCTCGATCATGATCTGCGTATCGCGCGCCAAATCGGATCATCTTGTTCTCGATTTGTGAGCGGCGCTCGCCGATTGTGATGCGTTACGCGATAAAACTGAAGTGGGAGGAATCAATGACAATCGCATTCAAGCCCGCGGAGACATTCAGGAAGGACTTTGCTTACAGCAACAGCGAGTCCGGGGTTCTGCGGTTTCCATTTCCGTTTGCCGAAGACAGCTATATGTATTCGCTGAACATCGAGCCGCATGTGCCGAGCGGCTCGTCTCCTGTCTTCCTCAACGCGTTCGATGTCGATGAGCATTACGTGGCTGAATGCAAGGAGAGGGCGCTTGTCCTGTCGGAGGATCCGAACCGCTGCAAAGTGTTGCCGCATATGATGAGCGCCCAATGGGATACGCTCGAGCTGATCATGGAGAGCTTCGCGCGCGATTATCCGGAATATTTTTCCCTGACGAAGGATGGGACACGGTGGACTTGGGAAAATCGGCCGCTGGGTCTCCAGCAATCCTTCGTCTTTGGCGATCCAACGACGCTCCCCTATGAGCCGTTTGAATACATTACGCGCCAGGCGCAAGGCGATTTTACGTTACAGGATCAGCGCGACAACAATCTCTATGTCGACGGCGGCATGGTCACGACACAGGCCGACTGGTCGCTCGAGTTCAACATTGGAATGACCTTCCACGAATGGCACGGGCCGGTTCCACTCGCGCACCAGATGGGCGTCTTCGATCGCGCATTGAAGTTCCTGCTCTCATTGCAACACGGCGCGCCGGTTCGCCGTCTGAATTGGACGATGACCGTCAATCCACGGCTGGATACAAGCCCAGAGAATTATCCTTTGTGGGGGCCCGACCGCGCCAGCGTGACTCCGGCCAATGTCGCGCAGAAAGTGCATTTGCGCGTCGAATTGCAGACCTTGTTTCGGTTGCCCCGCTCGAACGCGATTTTGTTCGGCGTCCGTTGTTATCTGATCAGCGTCGCCGAAATCGCCCGCGTCGAAAAATGGCGCAAACGTCTGCATCGCGTGCTGCGCGATTTGCCACCCGAACTCGAGGATTACAAAGGCCTGACTCGCTATCGTCGGATGGTGGTCGACTATCTCGCACCGTTGGATGACGGGGCAGTGCTTTCAAAAGGCATCCAACCGGATCAGATGACGCTTGCCGGCTAGGACGCCGGACGGCGGCTTGCAGCAGAACGCAGGGACGACTGGGGCCCCACGTTTGCCCCCGCGTCAATTCTGCGACAGAAGCAAATATATCAATCAACAAGAAACTGAATATGACTAATAAGAATGTTTGTTTCGTGATAAGAAAAAATCACGTTCATTGCTGTCGTGGGTTTCCCGTTCTCATGGCGGTTGTGGCGGACCGCAGGCCGCTCGCCGGGGCTCTCCTTCTGGCGAGCGGTCGGCGGCCAATAAAAACTCGAAGAACCATAC
>CAZXXA010000066.1:0-7792 GCA_964644615.1 uncultured Methylovirgula sp.
GATCAGGACATTGCAGCGGACGCGGCCGATGATCTTCAGCAATTCGCCGCCTTCCGGCGAAATGGCGCCATAACGTACGAGCTGGTCGAGTGTCAGCTTGTCCCGGCGGAATTTACGAATGGTGAGAGCCGGCCCGTCGATTGCAAGCGGCGGCGCGATGACGTTGACGCGGGAGCCGTCAGCGAGGCGGGCGTCGCAGATCGGCGACGTTTCGTCGACACGGCGGCCGACCTGGCTGACGATGCGCTGACAGATGTTCATCAGCTGGGCATTGTCGCGAAACCGGATGTTGGTCAGCTGGATCTTGCCGCCGACTTCGATATAGGTCTGCATCGCGCCGTTGACCATGATATCGGCGATCTCGTCGCGGGCGAGCAGTGGCTCGAGAGGGCCGTAGCCGAGCACGTCGTTGCAGATGTCTTCGAGCAGACTTTCCTGCTCGGAAATCGACATGACGATGTTCTTGATCGCGATGATCTCATTGACGATGTCGCGGATTTCTTCACGCGCGCTGTCGGCATCGAGCCGCGCCAATTGGGTGAGATCGATCGCCTCGATCAAGGCGCCGAAAATCATGCTCTTCGTGACGTAATAATCATCCGATCGGGGCAATTCGGCCATGGCCGGAGCCGGCATTGTCGGTTCGACAAGCGCCGGCATAACCCTTTTGGCGGGCTGGGCCGGAACACCGCGAAAGCTCGGCGCAGGCGCAGGCGCCGGTGCCGGCGCTTCGGGCCCCGGAGAGGAGCTTTCGTCGATGCGCGCGCGCTTACCGAACATCGCTTTTTTCTCCTCGCTGGAGCGTTACGCCGGGCGCCGAGCGAAAGGCGGCGAAAGCACCGGCTGCGGAAGTTGCAAAACGGCCGAACCTAGGGCGTGGGTTGCCGCGCCCGATCAATTGCTGATCGTGCCAATCATCTCTTGGAAAGGTTGATAAATTTTCTCTCAACACCGCGAAAATGCAGGAAATTCCGCCGTCTCCGGTGCAGCCCCTCTCGGCGAGGGGCACAGCCATCGGTTCAAGACGCTTTGCTGAGACCCAGCCGGCCGATAAACGGGTCGAGAAGGCCGCGCTTGGATTTCTTGATCTCGGCCTTGCCGGTGACCATGCGGCCCAGTTCCGCAACGATTTCGTTAATTTTATTGGAGGGTTCAACTTCCCCGATCATCTGGCCATTGTTGGCGGCCGTGCCGAAAAGCTTCGGTTCGAAGGGGATGATGGCGGAGGGTTCGAGATCGACAGCCTTGGCGAAGTCAGCAATCGCGATTTCCGGCCGTTTCGGGATGCCGACATTGTTGAGAACGAGGCGGGGCTTGCCGTCATGCTGGCGGGCGTTGCGCATCGTATCCAGAAGGCTCTTCGTATTGCGCAAATTGGCCAGGTCGGGCGCCGCTACGAGGATGATCTCATCCGCATTCAGCAAAGCCCGCCGGGCCCAAGCCGTCCACAGATGCGGCACGTCGATGACGACATAAGGCGTCGAGGCGCGCAGGATATCGAGGATGGCGTCGAAGGCCGTCTCGGGAAAATCATAGATGCGTTCAAGCGTCGCCGGCGCGGCGAGGAGGCTGAGCTTCTCGCTGCAGCGGGACAAGAGCCTGTCGACGAGATTGGCGTCGACGCGGTCGGGCGCGAAGACCGCTTCGGCGATACCCTGCGGCGGGTCCTGATTGAAATCCAGGCCGGCCGTGCCGAAACCCAGATCGAAATCGGCGAGAACCGTCTGAATTTCGAGATCGCGGGCAATCGACCAGGCGATATTATGGGCGAGCGTGGAGGCGCCGACGCCGCCCTTGGCGCCCGTGCAGGCGACGACCTTGCCGACCGCTTCGGCGCCGCTGCTGGCGTAGAGATGCGAGATCGTCCGGATGAAATCGAGGACGCCAAAGGGCGCGACGAGATATTCGCTGACGCCGCGGCTCATCAATTCCCGATAGAGGATGATGTCGTTCGTGCGTCCGGCAATCACCACTTTGGTGCCGGCATCGCAGAATTCGGCCAAAGCTTCGAGATATTCGATCAGGTCCTTATGCCCGGCGACTGTCTCGAGAAAGATCACATTGGGTGTCGGGGCGGTACGAAAGGCTTCGATTGCCGCCGCTGCGCCGCCCATGTGAACCTTCACATGCGCCCTTTCCATGCGCCGGTCGCCAAGCGCGGTGCGCACGGTCTCCGCCATCTCCTGCGTCTCGCAAAAAGCTTGCAGCGAGATGCGCGGGACTGGAGCGATTTGATCCATCGGTTGATTCATTACTGGGTTCCGATGCTGCTGATCGAGGTGTTCTTAGTCTTCCAATCAGTCGTCGGATCGGTGCCCTTACGCAGGCTCTCGATCGGACGCGTCCGCATTTGCGAATCGGCCGGATCCTCGGCACGCAGCGAAACCAGATCGCGCGGATCTGCGACTTGCTCGGCAATCATGTTCTCATAGGAGCAGCCCAGGTTCCAATAGGGCTTGTTTTCCCAACCCTGGATAGTGCTGCCTGAGGCCAGATCGCTCGGCCATTGCCCGCACGGCGTCGAGACCTTTGCGCGAAGCCCAGTGAAGGTCAGGCGCACCGGCGAGCCGAGATGGGCATTGGCTGCCGGGTAACGCGTGACCTGCAAATTCGCCCGTGCGCCCGACCGGGCAAGCGCCATGCGAATCCCGGCGATCGTTTCGCGCGGCAGAGCCACATGTGAGCCGGTCGGGACGAGAACGTTGATCGGTCCCTGGCCGCTCGCCTGATAGAGGCGGCCGAATTGCTCGACCTGTGCTTCGCTGCGTCCGTCGAGACCATGGGCCTGCGGCGACGGGAAGAGATCGAGTTTCTGCGCCGTTTCCGCGAGAACGATCGGATGACGGACGTGATAATCGTCCATCGGGATTGACGAGGTTTTCATCCGGTCGACCGTCGCGCAGCCAGCGGTGGCGGCGACGCCCGTCAGCAGGAGAAGGCGGACAGCCGTCCGGCTCAGGAGCTTGTGTGCGGAGCGACCGGTCGAGATGCTGGTTGGCGTGATCGGCATAGTCGCTCAATCCTGGATGAAGCCGATGCGCCCATTGAAGTTCTTGAGCGCTTCGGGATTGTTCGGAGAGGCATAGAGACGGTTGATGCGGCCGAGGAGCCAGGTTTGGGGGTCGCTCGCATCGGCGAAGCCGTCATCCGGTTTCGGCAGCAATTGAGCCGAGGTCGCATGCATCAGATAGGGCGTGACGATGATCATCAGTTCCGTTTCATTGCGCTGATAGTCGCGTGAACGGAAGAGGGAGCCGAGGATCGGCAGGTTCATGGCGCCCGGCAGGCCGTTGATGACCTGCTGGCTTGTCGTTTGCAGGAAGCCGGCAGAAGCAACCGAACCGCCCGAAGGCACTTCCAAGGTCGTTTCATTCTTGCGGGTCAGCAGACCGGGGACGGCGACGCTTTGGATGATCGCGGATTTCTGGTAGTCGAGCTCCGTCACTTCGGTCGCGATATGCAGCTGGATGCGACCGGCCGAGAGGACGACCGGCGCAAAGTTCAGCGTCACGCCATAGGACTGATAGGTCACGCCACCGGGGCTGCAATTCGTCACCGCGCCATTCGTCGTACAAACCGGAGCGCTTGGAATCGGAATCTGTCCGCCGACCGTGAATTTGGCGTTTTCGCCGGAGATCGCCGTGACCGTCGGCTCCGCGAGAATGCGCGAGACGCCGTAGCGCTCGAACGCTTGCAGCGTCGCGTTCACCGTGTTGGACGGATTGTGCAGGACCAATTGCGTCGGCAGATTCGTCGACGGATTTGTCGCGATATTGCCGTTGATGCCGAACGGGTTGTACTGGGTGAAGGAACCCCAGGTGCTGGAGGTGAGGCCTAGCTGTTTGGCGATATCGCGGCGGATTTCCGCGACGCTCACTTTCAGCATCACCTGGTCACGGCCGCGGATCACCAGCGAATTGATCACCTCGTCGTGCCGCGTCTGGTCCAAGGTGCCATTTGCCGATCCGACCGTCACCGAGGCATGGACGTCGGTTGGTTTGACGAAAGCCTTGGCAATGTCCACGGCCCGCTGTGCATCTTCTGCGGAATCGACGAAGCCGCTCAAAATGAGCGCATTGCCGACAGTCGACGTGGTGATTGCCGCCGTCGGCAAAGCCCTTCTCAGTATCTGCTCGAGATTGCCGACATCGGCGCCGATGCTGACTTCCAGCGAAGCAATCTGGCGTCCCGTGGCGTCGAGCGCAAAAACACTCGTCTGGCCTTCGGCCACGCCGATGACATAAAGCTTGCGCGCCGACCGAACGATCGCATTCGCAATTTTCGGATCGGCAATGAAAATTTCCGAGGCATCCCGCGGCAGATCGACGATGAGGGACTTGCCGACACCCATGGAGATGTGCCGCGAGTTGGCCCCGGAGGGTGTCTCGATCTGCGGCTGCATCTGTGCATAACCGGTGGACGGCAGAGCGACGCCGAGAGCGGCCAGCATCCCGCAAACAATGGGACGGACTTGACCTTTCGCGCGCTTCGGCGTGGCGATCTTACGTTTCATTCGAATAGCCCTGCATGTCTTCCGTCACACGAACTGGACGCGAAACTCGGTACTCGAACTCAACGCGATTGCGCCTGGACAGGAATGCCAAACCGCACAATGGTCAAAGACTTCTGGTTCTGCGAGGAGGAATCGTCGGCTTCCGCTGCATGATTGTCGGTCATGCTGCGCAAAGACAGCGAGAGCTGGCCGATGCGTTGCGCCAGGACGATCGTTTCGACTTGCGCCGGCGTCAGTTCGAGCGTCGCGGTGGAGCCCTTGGTGATATGGCCGTCCTTCGGGTCTTGGATCGCCTCGCCGATCGCCAATACCTTGATGTTGCGTAACAGCGTTTCTGTCACCATCGGATCGGCGACGCCGGCCTTGGCGGCCGCCTCGTCCCGATAAGTGTGAATGACATCGACGTGATCATTCGGCAGGATGAAGCCGCCGGCGGACTGCGAGCCCCCGTTGTCGATGCCGATCGCCAAAGCCCGCATGCCGGAGGGGAGGAGGGCAGACAGGAAGCCGCCTGTGCCGGTCTTGATCAGCCGGTCCGGATAGGCTGGTTCGCCGGCGCCGAGCGGGTTGCGGACGAGCGCGCCCTTATAATCCGCGAGGGCACCGGGCGTCTGGGTCTTGCGGATGACATTCGGCGGGACGGACTGTTTCGGCCAATCCTGCCAGCGCAGGTCGCCGTCTTGGATGACTGTGCCGATCGGCAGCTCCTTGGCCGCGACGAGAACCTGATCGTTGATAATGGGTGCTTGAACGATGGTCGGCCTGGGCGCTTCCGGCGGCTTCTGAGAGGCGACCAGGACCGCAGCCCCGATGCCCGCGGCGAGCGCGGTTCCGAGGATGAGAAGGCGGGCTGGTTTCATGACAGACTCTCAGAAGATGAGACGTTGACGTTGCGGCGAATTCCACCACGCAAACGTCAAATTAAGGTTAATCAAATATGTTCAACGCCACTGACCGCGGTTCAAATTGAACCACTTCAGAAATTTGCGGCCGACAGCCAGATGCGCGTTTCGGGATAGAGAAGCAGGCCCGCAATCGCGAGGGCGATCCCGTAAGGCACGCCACTATCCTGATCATGCAGCCGGGCAATCCAGCCTTGCGAGATCAAAAGCGGCGGCAGGGGCCAATTGCGGATCGCCAAAATGCCCAGGGTGAGAATACCGCCAAAAACCGCTGCGTAAGTCCCGTAATCCAACAAATGATCGAAGCCGAGCCATAGTGCCGTTGCGGCTGCAAGCTTCGCATCGCCCCCACCGATCCAGCCTAAGGCGAACATCACGAAAGTGGCCGTTAAAACGCTGAAGCCACAGAGCAGATGCTGGCCGATGACGGGGAGCGGCAGATGAAAGGCAAAAGCAAGGACGAAGAAGCCGACCGTCAGAGCGATCGAGACGCGATTGGATATCGTCATCGTGAAGAGATCGGAGAAAGCGGCGAACACCATCAAGACGGGAAAGAGGACGAGTGTCGCGCCGTCGAGCAGAAGCGAATATCCCATCTGATCTCACATTACCTGCGGTGAAATTGAACGTCGTCTCGCACCGGCGAGGTTAAACATCGCCGGTTTACTCTCTCTTAAGGGCAAGTTTTTAAAAATTGGGCATCCGCTTGCGCTGCCCCATTTTGCCGTGTCGCCGGCTGTATCGGCTCGTCGTTGCGAGCCCATGGCCGGATGGCGCGTGCGAGACACATGGTCTGCCAACCGGTTTGCGAACACGGGCCAAAAAATGCGAGCCCGCGCCGCGATCTCAATCACTGCCTCAAATGCGGCGACGGCCCCCGCCGCAGGGCCTCCGCAGCGTGGGCCGTACAGCCCGCGATCGCAATCCGATCTTAGCTCAGATTGGAGGCGACGGCGTTGAACTTGCTCGCAACATTGGTACCGAGCGTCTTCACGGCGCCGATGATGACGACGGCGATGAGGCCGGCGATCAATCCGTACTCAATCGCAGTCGCGCCGGACTGATCGGCAGCGAAACGGGCGAAAATCTTCTTCATTACCTGGACTCCTGCTTCCCACACTCATCCAATTCAGGCCAACCTCATGTTGGTTTCCGCGTTTGGAATGGGGCTCACCGTACAGAGCACTCGTTGCGATCACGTTAACCCGACCGATGACTCTTGAAGTCGATTCGAAAGGATTCATTCCGCAACGACACTTCGGCTTCGAAAAGCGAGAAAAAGTTTCTAATTTACATAAGGTTGCGGCTAACCCTGCGGAGCCCTGGAACATCGCTTGGCGGCAGAGTTGGGGGTGTGAATTGCGGGGCTTCCACGGCCTGGTTTCGGGACCCCTTAGCCAGATGTTAACCATTTGCTGGTCCACTTGCGGCGTTGCGTGAGTGTATGAGGCGTTCAATGGCTGCGCGGGTTTCGCTTCTCGGCCGGAATCTCGGATTGATCTTTTCCCTGGCCGGCGGTTTGAGCCTCGCCTTACTCGCGTCGGCGCGTGCCGGCGACACGCTGGTCGTCACGGTCGATCAGGCGCGCATTGTCAAAGTCCCAGTCGGAACGCGAACTCTCGTCATCGGCAATCCGTCGATCGCTGATGTGACCCTGCTGAAGAACGGCACTTCGATGGTCGTTACCGGCAAAGGCTTCGGCGAGACCAATTTCATCGCGCTCGATTCAGACGGAACGCCGGTCGCGCAATCCGAAATTCAGGTTGTCGCAAGTGCTGGCGGCCTTGTCGTCCAGCGCGGCATGGAGCGGCAATCCTACAATTGTGCGCCGCGCTGCCAGCCAGTCGTGCGCCTCGGCGACGACCCGGCTTATTTCACCAAAATCGCCGGACAGGTTCAGGCGCACGCCCAACAGGCGACGAAGTAGCCTCTTCGCACGCGTGGCGAAGCGCTAGATCGTCTGATTGTAGGCGCCGACTTCCTTGTGCTTACGCAGGATGGCGTCGATCGCCGCGAACATCTCGCGCATGCGCGCTTCGGAGACGGGGCTTTCGACGACGACGACGAGCTCCGGCTTGTTGGACGAGGCGCGGACAAGGCCCCAAGTGCCGTCGGCCACCGTGACTCTCACGCCGTTGACGGTCACCACATCGCGGATGTTCTGACCGATCAGCGATGCGTTCTTTTCCTGCATCGCCTTGATTTCGGCGGTCACCTCATCGACCACGCGATATTTCTGCTCGTCGTCGCAATGCGGCGACATCGTCGGCGAACCCCAGGTCTTCGGCAGATCATTGTAGAGATCGGCCATGGACTTATCCGGGTTGCGATCGAGCATGTCGAGGACATGGATAGCGGTGACGAGACCGTCGTCATA
>CAZXXA010000067.1:0-7746 GCA_964644615.1 uncultured Methylovirgula sp.
CAGATCTTGCGGCATGACCGTGTCGATATCAACCGAGGACATGCGCTCTTTGATGGCGCGCTCCATGCGCAGGAGGCCCAGGCGATACTGGTTCTCCATGAGTTCGCCGACGGAGCGGACACGGCGGTTGCCGAGATGGTCGATGTCGTCGATCTCGCCGCGACCGTCGCGCAGATCAACGAGCGCGCGGATGACCGCAAGGATGTCCTCGCGGCGCAGCGTGCGCTGCGTGTCGGGCGCATCGAGATCGAGGCGCATGTTCATCTTCACACGGCCGACGGCGGAGAGGTCATAGCGCTCGGCATCGAAGAACAGCGAATGGAACATCGCCTCCGCCGTATCGAGCGTCGGCGGCTCGCCCGGGCGCATGACGCGGTAGATGTCGAACAGCGCCTCTTCGCGCGACGAGTTCTTATCGACGGCGAGCGTGTTGCGAATATAGGGGCCGATATTGACATGGTCGATGTCAAGAATCGGCAGCTCGCCAAAGCCCGCTTCGATGAGCGCCGGCAGCGTCTTTGGGGTGATCTCATCGCCCGCCTCGGCAAAGATTTCGCCGGTCGACGGATTATAGAGATCGTTCGCGATGTAGTTGCCGAAGAGATCGGCATCCTGCATCTTGATGAACTTCAGACCCTTTTCGATGAGCTGCTTAGCGGCGCGCACGGTGAGCTTCTTGCCCGCCTCGAGCACGACCTGCCCGGTATCGGCATCGACGAGGTCGACCGACGCCTTCATGCCCTTCATCCGGTCCGGATGGAAGGCCAAGCGCCATCCATCGCCGTCCCTGGTGTAGGTCAGCGTCTTGTAGAAGGTCGAAAGAATCTCTTCGCTGTCGAGCCCAAGCGCAAAGAGAAGCGACGACACCGGAATCTTACGGCGCCGGTCGATACGCGCATAGACGATGTCCTTGGCGTCGAATTCGATGTCGAGCCAGGAACCGCGATAGGGAATGATGCGCGCGGCAAACAGCAGTTTGCCCGACGAATGGCTCTTGCCCTTATCGTGGTCGAAGAAGACGCCCGGCGAACGATGCATCTGAGAAACGATGACGCGCTCGGTGCCGTTGACGATGAAGGTACCGTTCATGGTCATGAACGGCATATCGCCCATATAAACGTCCTGCTCCTTGATGTCCTTGACGGACTTGGCGCCGGTCTCGGGATCGACATCGAATACGATGAGCCGCAGCGTCACCTTGAGGGGCGCGGCGAAGGTGATGCCGCGTTGGCGGCACTCGTCGACGTCATACTTCGGCGGTTCGAACTCGTAACGGACGAATTCAAGCAGCGCGACATTGGCGAAATCGGAAATCGGGAAAACCGATTTGAAGACGGCCTGCAAACCTTCCTCGGCACGACCGCCGCTCGGCTCGTCGACCATCAGGAACTGATCATAAGAAGCCTTCTGAACTTCAATAAGATTCGGCATTTCCGCCACTTCGCGGATATGCCCGAAGAATTTGCGAACGCGCTTGCGGCCACTGAAAGTTTGCGCAATTGATTGAGCCATCTCGCTCCTCGCATCTCTAAGGCGGCGGGCCTCTTGCAACGGCGCCGCACACATCGCGTCCCCGAACCGGTTCACGCGGCGGGATTGATCCCGTCGTTTCTTGTCACGCCCGCTTAAACGCTTGCCGCTACCCTGCAGCGGGCCCCTACGTCTTGCGACGCACGCATCACGAACACCGCAATGATCCCGGAGGCAGCTCCGGGACCCTTGTTGTTAAAGACTGGAACCCGCGCGGGCTCCGTCTGAAATCACTTGAGCTCGACCTTGGCGCCGACCTTCTCGAGGGTCGCCTTGATCTTCTCGGCCTCGTCCTTCGGAATACCTTCCTTGACGGGCTTCGGAGCGCCTTCGACGAGGTCCTTGGCTTCCTTGAGGCCAAGGCCGGTCACGGCGCGGACTTCCTTAATAACTTCGATCTTCTTGTCGCCGATAGCGGCAAGAACGACGGTGAATTCGGTCTTCTCTTCGACCGGAGCGGCAGCGGCGCCACCGCCACCCGGGCCCGCCGCGACGGCGACCGCAGCAGCAGCCGAAACGCCCCACTTCTCTTCGAGCAGTTTGGCGAGTTCGGCGGCCTCGAGCACGGTGAGGCTGGAAAGGTCTTCGACGATCTTTTCGAGATTGGCCATTGATGATTTCCCTTGATTTTGGTCGGTCAGTTGAATGGTTGAGACGGCAGTTAAGCCGCGGCATCCTTGTCGGCGTAAGCCTGGATGACGCGGGCGAGCTTGCCTGCCGGAGCGTTTGTGAGCTGGGCCAGCTTGGTGGCCGGAGCCTGAATGAGGCCGATCAGCTTGGCGCGCATTTCGTCGAGCGACGGCAAGGTCGCCAGCGATTTGACTGCGTCAGCATTGAGCGCCGTTGTGCCCATCGCGCCGCCGAGGATGACGAGCTTCTCGTTGTCCTTGGCGAAGGCCACAGCGGCTTTCGCTGCGGCAACCGGATCTTTCGAATAGGCAAGCAAGGTCGGGCCCTTGAGAAGACCCGCGACGGCGGTGAGATCCGTCCCTTCGAGCGCAATTTTCGTCAGCCGATTCTTGGTCACTTGGACGATCGCGCCGGCATCGCGCATCTGTTTGCGCAAGGCCTGCATTTGGGCCACCGTCAAGCCCGAGTAGTGCGCCACCACAACGACGGATGTCTCTTTCAAGACATCGTGCATAGTGGCGACGAAAGCTTTCTTTTCCGCTCTGTCCACACGACTCTCTCTGTTAGGCGGGTGAGGCCCGCCGGTTGCGTTTGCCACTCGCCAAAGAGCGTTTTTATCCGCCCAAATCGGAATGGCGCTACGCCTGTCCTCCGGAGTGCAAAGCATTCCGGACAGAGGGATGCGACCAAAATCAAAGGATGCAGGAAACTGCCGCACCTGCACTTTCAATCGGTACCAACCCCGTCTATGCTGGCGCTCGGATCGCGTCGGACCGGCATCAGCCGGAACCAGACAGGAGCTTTGAGCATTAAGTCCGCACATCTGTCTTGGAGAGCCTGCTCTCCAAGATGAGGAACGGACACCTGCAGTCTCGGACAGGTCATGGCCGGAAGGGACCGAAGCGGCGCTCCGATCCTCCAGCCATTCGACCGCGCCTCAAAGCACCGACCCGTCCATAGTCAAACGGTTCGGCTAACCTCTGCGACACGGAAGCTGTAAAGAGACGGGCTGGCGCCTATCGCCAACCCGAACGCTCTATTTAGACCGATACTCCCCCCATGCCAAGGGGCGAATCCGCATTTTTAGAAGTTGTCAAGCGGGCGGGGCGGCGCCGCTTTGGACAAGCCGCCTCTTAGGAAGTGACTGTTGCCGGATCGATCTTGACCCCAGGACCCATCGTCGATGAGATAGCAACCCGTTGAATATAGGTGCCTTTCGAACCCGACGGTTTGGCCTTGGCCACAGCGTCGACGAAAGCTGCGATATTCTCGAGGAGCTTGGATTCGTCGAAAGAGACCTTGCCGACACTGCCTTGGATGATGCCCGCCTTTTCCACACGAAATTCGACGGCGCCGCCTTTCGATGCCTTGACCGCAGCCGCGATATCCATGGTGACGGTGCCGACCTTCGGGTTCGGCATCAGGCCGCGCGGGCCGAGCACCTTACCGAGACGGCCGACGAGCGGCATCATATCCGGAGTGGCAATGCAGCGATCGAAGTCGATCGTGCCGCCCTGGACGATGGTGACGAGATCCTCGGCCCCGACGACGTCGGCGCCGGCCGCTTTGGCTTCATCAGCCTTGGCGCCGCGGGCGAAGACTGCGACGCGCAGCGTGCGGCCGGTGCCGTTCGGCAGGTTCACGACGCCGCGGACCATCTGGTCGGCGTGCTTGGGATCGACGCCGAGGTTCATCGCGATCTCGACCGTCTCGTCGAACTTCGCGCTGGCGCGGTCCTTGACCATTTTCAGAGCTTCGGCGACCGGATAGAGCTTCGTCCGCTCGACACCGTCACGCGCTTTGGCGATGCGCTTACCAATGTGACCCATGGACTTACTCCACCACTTGCAGGCCGATCGAGCGGGCTGAACCGGCAATCATGTTCGCAGCGGAATCGACCGTCGCGCAATTCAGGTCCGGCAGCTTCTTTTCGGCGATCTCTTTGATCTGCGCCATCGTGACCTTGCCGACGAATCCGCGGCCGGTCGTCTTGGCGCCCGACTGAATGCCGGCAGCCTTCTTCAAGAAGTAGGTCACGGGGGGCAGTTTGAGTTCGAAGGTGAAGGAGCGGTCCGCATAAGCGGTGATCACGACCGGGATCGGCGTGCCCTTCTCCATCTGCGCGGTCTTCGCGTTGAAGGCCTTGCAGAATTCCATGATGTTGAGACCGCGCTGGCCGAGCGCGGGACCGATGGGCGGGGACGGATTGGCCGAACCCGCCGGCACTTGCAGCTTAACGTAGCCGACGATTTTCTTTGCCATAATGGACTCCAACGGGAGACTCGGATGTTTCCGATGTCTCACCAAAAGCCGGCCGGAGCGCTTGCGCACCCATGCCGGTGGTTCGAGTTGCGTGGTCGGACGGTTTCCGGCTGGCTCACCGGTCCTATCTCCCACGCGCGAGAGCCCGGACTGGCCGGGCTCAACAGGTTTCGCACATTTGAGCGAAGCCGCGTTGTCTACACGTTCTTTGCCAGAAGGCAAGCGGCTTTCGGGAAAGGGACCACGAACTGCCCTGCCCGCGCCTTTCTTGGCTCTCCCTCGAAGGACGCCATCGCCGCCACTTTGCGCCAGGTCGCGATGCTGGCACCTGGTTCGACATTCGCGATGACGTTCGTTCTGCCGCTCGACATGGCGGAACCTGAGGAACGGCCCGGACGCGAGATCGCGGAAAAAGCCACCCGCGCCGTGGGCACGCCTTTCGTCAGTTTCTTCAAGCCAGATGCGATGTTAGCTCTCGCTGTTGAAGCTGGCTTAAAGACGTCGCCGACTCCAGGACACCCACGGCCAAATAATGATCCGCTTATGCCGGGGCTCCTGCATATCGCTCCTGCTGGTTTAAACCTTCTCGACCTGCCCATATTCGAGCTCGACCGGCGTCGGCCGGCCGAAGATCGACACTGCGACCTTCACCCGCGAGCGTGCCTCGTCCACCTCTTCGACAATGCCGTTGAAGGACGCGAAGGGACCGTCGGCCACACGCACCGTCTCGCCGACCTCATAAGAGATCGAGGACTTCGGCCGCTCGACGCCATCGGCCACCTGCCCCTTGATGCGATCCGCCTCGGCATCGGAGATCGGCATCGGCTTCTTGTCGGCACCCAGAAATCCCGTGACCTTCGGCGTATTCTTGATCAGATGATAGATGTCGTCAGTGAGGTCGCATTTGACGAGCACATAGCCCGGAAAAAACTTCCGCTCGGAGCTCACCTTTCGGCCCTTGCGGACCTCGACCACCTGCTCGGTCGGCACCAGAATTTCTTCGAATTTGTCCGTAAGACCGCGCTGCGCGGCCTGTTCACGGATCGACTCGGCCACTTTTTTCTCGAAGTTCGAATAGGCGTGGACGATGTACCAGCGGTTAGGCATCTTCGTTCAAAAACTCCCGCTCACCGGCCGAAGAAGCGCAGCACATGCTGCCACGCGTCTCCCGGATTGAAAATCAGCCAAATCAGGAAGTGCAGAAACTCGTCGACCACGAGGAAAAACAGGCTGGTCAGGATCGCCAGCAGGATCACGAGAACGGTCGTGATCATCGTCTCGCGCCGGTTTGGCCATGTGACCTTGTCGCCTTCCGTGCGCACTTCCTGAAAGAATCGGAACAAGTTAGCCATCTTTTTGCAGAACTCGCTGGAACTACGGAGGAAACGGAAGATAAGACAACAGCGGCGGAGCTGAAAGCACAGACAGGCCTTCCCGCCGGCTTCCGCTCTCTGGCCTTGGACGCTGGGCACGCATAAGGCCGGCGTAGAAGGCTTCTGACGCTGTAAAGCTTGCGCTCGCAGCCGGTATTCAGCCGATTGACCACAAGCTAAAAAAGCTGCGGCGCGGGACCCATCGGTCACGCGCCACTTGAACTCATCATATAGCGGCGGAAAAACCCGCTGCCAAGGACAATTTGCGGGATTGCCCGCGATCGGTTCCGGCCGCCCTCACAGAGCGGCGTCGGGACCGCGCTTCCAGACGAGCGCTGTCATACTGTCTGCCGGCTCATAGAGCGGCGCGCCGCAGCGGCAACGCCAATGGACATAGTCGAAATCCGCCTGGCCGCAGGCATGGCAACGCAAGGGCAATTGCGTCCGCTTGAAGATCTCGACCGCCGCGATTTTGCCCGAGATCGCCGCGATTTCCCCGCTGGAAAAGAACTCCGGCGCCGAAAGGCTTGTCGCGATCTCCGGCGTCACCTCGCGGCCGATGTCTTTAAGATGCTGCAGGGCGAGGAGAACATTGAGCACATTCGGCTGCCACTGATTCGCGCGCATGCTGAATTGGGCAAAGGCCGACTGTGTCGGATGGCTCGTTCCCATGTCCTCAAGAATATAAAGACCACCCGCACGCAGGCGCTTCAGCCCCTCCGCCAGGCACCAGGCCTGATGCTGCGGAATATGGCTGCCGTCTTCGATGATGAGGTCGATCGGCGTTTCGATGCCGTCGAGCAGCTCGGCGACATGCGGCCGGTCGCCCTGATCGACCTGCGCATACCGAATCCGGTCGCCGCGCGGCCATTCCGGCTGCAGAGGCAGAATATCGGCCGCATAGATCGTCGCGTTGGGGAAGAGCTCAAGGAGCCAACGCACGGACTCGCCGCGGAAAATGCCGAATTCGACGACGGTGCGGACATCACCCAGCCGGTCGAAGGCCCGCAGATAGGTATCGACATAGCGATGCCAATAGAATTTATCGGATTTCTCGATCGCGCTCATGGACCCCACCGAATCGTGCGGGAAGCCTAGCTGATGGCGAAGACCGCGCAAATCGGCGGAAGGTGCCGATGCCCAGGTCTTTGAACGACAAAATGTCTTTGAGCTGCGAAAAATGCTTAAAGGATTCGCCGGGAAAACGCGCAATCCCCATCAGCGATCTGTCCTAGGCGCCGGACGATCGAAAAGGCAGAAATTAGCGGTGATTTGCAGAAAAGTGGCAGGAGAGGAGGGACTCGAACCCCCAACCCCCGGTTTTGGAGACCGGTGCTCTAACCAAATTGAGCTACACTCCTAGTGCCGCGTATTTAGCCGGATCAGCCCCGCAGACGCAAGCGGAAGGGTCGCCTATCTCTTTGAATTTTGTTTGTTAGACCGGCTCGATCCAAACCGCCGTGCCATAGGCCAGGACTTCGGTGATGCCATCCATGATCTCATTGGCGTCATAACGCATGCAGATCACGGCATTGGCACCGCCTTGCGCCGCATGTTCGCACATGTGGTCGAAGGCTTCCTGCCGCGCCGTCTCAGCGAGCTGCACATAGGCGCTGAGCTTGCCGCCGAAGATCGACTGAATGCCGCCGACAAAATTGCCGACGACACTGCGCGAACGGACGGTGATGCCGCGCACGAGTCCCAAATGGCGGACAATGCGATAGCCGGCGATCTCACTGCTGGTAGCGACGATCATGAGCCCCCTCCCTAACGAACCGCCGGCTATGTGCTGACGGCGTTACTCCGTGATCGACGCGACGACGCCCGCACCGACATAGGAATGCGGTTTTCGCATTCCGTCATTGCTTCGATTACTCGGTAATCGAAGCAACAACTCCAGCTCCAACCGTGCGGCCGCCTTCACGGATGGCGAAGCGCAGCCGCTCTTCCA
>CAZXXA010000068.1:0-6113 GCA_964644615.1 uncultured Methylovirgula sp.
GGACGGTAGCGGCCGATGAAGCCCCACAGCGTCTCGGCATTTTCGGCATTCGACGATGACACCAGCGTCAGCAGCAGCTGGAAGGTGACGGGCATGTCGGCCTTCGGCGGTTGGCCAGCATGGAAATGCCAGACCGGGTTGCCGAGCTTTTGCCGCAAGTCCTGCTTCGGATAGGCTTCCAGGAACTGATAGTATTCGTCGACATTGCGCGGGATCACGTCGAAGTACAGCCGCTTCGCCGCCTTTGGCTCGCGATACATAAACAGCGACAGTGATTCCGGCGGCGCATAGCGCAGCCATTCCTCTATGGTGAGCCCGTTGCCCTTGGACTTGGATATCTTCTGGCCTTTCTCGTCGAGGAAGAGCTCGTAATTGAACCCTTCCGGCGGCGTGCCGCCGAGCGCCGCGCAGATCTTGCCGGACAGCTTCACCGAATCGATCAGGTCCTTGCCGGCCATCTCATAGTCAACCGAGAGCGCATACCAGCGCATCGCCCAATCCGGCTTCCATTGCAGCTTGCAATGGCCGCCCGTCACCGGCGTTACGAAGCTCTCATCCGTTTCGGGATCGTGCCAAGTGATCGTGCCCGCCTTGGCGTCGAGCGCGTCGATCGGCACCTGCATGACGATATTGGTCATCGGATGGATCGGCAGGAAGGGCGAATATGTGGCGGCGCGCTCGGCCCGGAAGCTCGGCAGCATGATCGCCATCACCTCTTCATAGCGCTCCAGCATCCGCAGCAGCGCCGCATCGAAGCGGCCGGACGTGTAATACTCCGTCGACGAGGCGAATTCGTAGTCGAAGCCGAAGGCGTCGAGAAAGGCGCGCAACCGCGCATTGTTATGGGCGCCGAAGCTCGGATGCGTGCCGAACGGATCGGGCACTTGCGTCAGCGGCTTGCCGAGATTGGCAGCGACCAGCGGCTTGTTCGGAATATTGTCCGGCACTTTGCGCAGCCCGTCCATGTCATCGGAGAAGGCGAGAAGACGTGTCTTGACCGAATCGCCCGTCAGAACGCGGAAAGCATGCCGGACCATGCTGGTCCGCGCGACCTCGCCGAAAGTGCCGATATGCGGCAGGCCGGATGGGCCGTAACCCGTCTCGAACAGGACCTCGTTCTTGCCGGTCTTCTCCAGCCGTTTGACGATCTTGCGCGCTTCCTCGAACGGCCAGGCGCTCGAAACCTGCGCGGCTTCGAGGAGGGAAGGCGAGAGGGCGGCGGAAGACATGAAATGTTCCTGAATTGGACGGTTCTGAATAACGTCGGGTCGCGGCGCCAGGCCGTGGCTGAGCATAGGCGGTTCGGGCGAGATCAGCGCAACCGTTCGGCGCGGCCGAAATCGGATCGTGTCCTGGACGCGGCGCCGGATGTGCCGCTTTGCTTAAAAAACTCACCGCGGTGCGTCAATGCGCGAATTGCCCGGCGCCTTGGGGCTAGGGCGCTCTCGAGCGGTAACCCTATTCGCATCGCTCCTGGGAAGCGCTACAATCTGGTTCCGATCCGCCCCCAGACGGATCCCCATGGGAAGCAGCGCATGCAGGGTCGATTATCAGTCTTTGCTAGGTTGTCAGTCTTGGCGGGCGCGGTGGTCGCGGCATGGCTGCTCGTGTTAACGCTGCCGCTGCATGGCCAGGAACAGTCCCCGCAACAGGCCAAAGCCAGCGCGCAGCAGAAGATCTTCGTGCCGAGCTTTTTCGATCCGCAGCACCGGCTGACGCCGCCCGATATGGAGGGGCTCAGCAAAATCCGCTTCGTGACCGAGGATGATTATCCGCCGTTTCATTTCGCCACGCCGGATGGCTCGCTCGCCGGCTTCGATATCGATCTTGCCCGCGCCATCTGCGAAGAGCTGAAGGTCGCCTGCACGATCCAAGCGCGACGGTTCGATCTGCTCGGTGCCGCGATCGATTCGAACGACGCCGATGCCTTGCTTGGCTCGCTCCGCATCGATGCGGAGAGCCGGAAGAAATTCGATTTCACTTCGCCCTATTTCGCGACGCCCGGCCGTTTCGTCACCGTGACGAAGAGCAAGGTCGTTGCGACGCCGGAAGATCTCGCCGGCAAACGCGTCGGCGTCGTCGCCAAGACGGCGCATGAAGCCTATGTCACGACCTTTTTCCCGAAGGCAAAGCGCACCGCCTACAAGGACCGTAAGACGATGCGCGAAGCCCTGCAAAAGGGCGAGATCGACGCCTTCTTCGACGATGCGATCACTTCGAGCTTTTGGCTTGCGGGCACGGAGTCAAAGACCTGCTGCGAGTTTCGTGGCGGTCCTTACACGGAGAGCCATTACTTCGGCGAAGGTGTCGGTATCGCGGTGAAAAAGGGGAACCGGCAATTGCGCGCCGCTGTCGATTACGGCCTCGCGCTTCTGGCGCAGAAGGGCGTCTACACCGATCTCTATCTGAAATACTTCCCGATCGGTTTCTACTGAAGCGGTTCGCTCAGAGATATTTTTCGAGTTCGTCTGCCGCGACTTTGGCGGGCTGATCGAGATTGAGGGCTGAAACGAAACGGCCCTCCTTATCCATCAGATAGACGATGGCGGTGTGGTCCATCGCATAGTCGCCGTTCTTGCCCGGGACTTTCTTGGCATAGACGCGATAGGCTTTCTCCATCGCGCGCGTCTGCTCTTCCGTGCCCGACAGCGCAATAATGCGCGGATCGAAATTCGCGACATAATCTTTCATGACTTTCGGCGTATCGCGCTCTGGATCGACGGTCACGAAGAGCACTTTGATCTTCGTATCCGGGCCGAGCACCTTCATCACCTGAGCGATCTGGGCGAGCTCGGTCGGGCAGACATCGGGGCAATGCGTGTAGCCGAAGAAGACAAGGAAAGGCTGACCCTTGAAATCGGCATCTGTGACGGTGCGCCCGTCATTGTCGTTCGTCATTGTGAAAGGGCCGCCGACCGCTGACGGCTGCGTGCCGGGCTGGCCACTGCCGGTCAAAAAGACCGCCAGGCCAATGCCGATCGCGGCAAAGACGCCGAGCGCGATGAGAAGCGGAAGCTGCGGCAGGCGTTTCATGATGCTGCGCTCATAGCCAAAAATGGGTGCGAGAGAAAGTCGGTAACATTGTCGCTCGCCAGCATTGTTACTTGCCGAGTCCGGCGTAATATTATAACGTTCTCTGGCATGGAAGACGCCCCTCCTCCCCTCCCTCCTGCGGTGTTAGAGCCTATGATCCGCTTTAGTCTCTCGTTGAGCGCGATGATCGCGCTTTTTTGTTTGTGCGCAGCCCGCGCCAGCGCCGATCCGATCGCGGTCGTCGCTGCCGAAAATTTTTATGGCGACATTGCCACGCAGCTCGGCGGCCCAAATGTGACCGTGACGAGCATTCTCTCCAATCCCGATCAGGACCCTCATCTCTTCGAGGCGAGCGCCTCGACAGCACGGGCCATCTCCGCGGCGCGGATCGCCGTTTATAATGGGATCGATTACGATCCGTGGATGGAGAAGCTGCTGGGTGCGGCCAAATCGAATGACCGGCTGACGATCGTCGTCGCCGATCTTGCCGGCAAGAAGCCGGGCGACAACCCGCATATCTGGTACGACCTCGCGGTGACCGAAGCCTTCGCAAAGGCCTTTAGCGCGGACCTCGACCGCCTCGATCCCGCCCATAAGAGCGACTATGACAAGCGGCTCGCCGCGTTCACGCAATCGCTGCAGCCGCTCAAGGACGAAATTGCATTGCTCCATGTGCGGCTCGCGGGATCGAAAGTGACGGCAACGGAACCTGTCTTCGGCTATATGCTCGACGCAATCGGCATGGTGAGTCGCAATATGCCGTTTCAAACTGCGGTGATGAACAATACCGAGCCGAGCGCCAGCGATGTTGCGGGTTTCGAGAAGGATCTAAAGACGCGGACAGTCCGCCTGCTTGTCTACAACAGCCAGGCCACCGATCCCGTCGCGGAGCGCATGAGGAAATTGGCCGAGGAATCGCACGTTCCGGTGATCGGCGTGACAGAGACTGAGCCGCCTGGCAAAACCTATCAAGGCTGGCTCGCCAGCGAACTCGGCGCGCTCGATCAGGCTCTGCCCGATCAGGCTTCGGCGAAGTGAGGGGCAATCCGATTGCATAAGCACGACGCGGGATCTGCAGTCAAAGTCGCAGTCGAAGTCGACGATCTCACACTCGTTCTCGGTGAGCGGAGCGTCCTGTCCCGCATCAGCCTCACGATCCCTAATGGCCAGTTCATCGGCGTGCTGGGGCCGAACGGCGCCGGCAAGACGACGCTGATGCGGGCGATCCTCGGACTTGTCCCGCCCGCCTCAGGCAGTCTGCGCGTGCTCGGCCGGTCGGCGACGCGTGGCAATCCGGCGATCGGCTATATTCCGCAGCTTCACGGCACGCCGCCGCGCCTGCGCCTTAGCGGCTGGGATTTCGTCGCAGCGACGGCGAGCGGCCATCGCCTCGGCCTGCCGATCCTCGGTAAAGCGGAGCGCGACGACGTTGAGATCGCTCTTGAGCGGGTGGGCGCCCGCGAGCTTGCCCGCCGGCCGCTGGCGGAAATGTCCGGCGGCGAGCGGCAGCGCCTTCTGCTCGCGCAGGCGTTGATCGGCGAGCCGCGGCTTCTGCTGCTCGATGAACCGCTGATCAGCCTCGATCCGCATCATCAGCAGGAGGTTGTCAACCTCGTCAAAACCGTGCAGAGCGAGCTCGGCATCACAGTTCTGTTCACCGCTCATGAATTGAACCCGCTGCTCCACGCCATCGATCAAGTCCTCTATCTCGGGCGTGGCCAGGCGGCGCTCGGCAGAGTGGATGACGTCATCATCGGCCCGGTGCTGTCGCGGCTCTATGGCTCGGAGATCGATGTCGTGCGCCTCGGCGGCCGCATCTTCGTGATGTCGGGCGGCTACGATATGGAACGTGACGCGCATCTTCACGATCATGGGCATGATCATGACCACGGCTCGGGCCATTCGCACGGGCATGAGACACATCACCATCATCATGCCGAGCCTCTTTAGCTACGACTTCATGCGCAATGCCTTCGCCGCGGCGACCATCGTTGCCGTGCTCGCGGGCGTTGTCGGCTATTTCCTCGTCCTGCGCAGCCAGACCTTCGCGGGTCACGCGCTGGCCCATGTCGGTTTCACCGGCGCAACGGGCGCCGTGCTCGTTGGCCTGTCGCCGCTCTGGGGGCTCGTCCTGATGACGGTCGCGGCCGGCATCGGCATGGGCTTCATGGGCGAGAAGCTGGCCGAGCGCGACGTCGCCATCGGCCTCGTGCTGGCCCTTGCGCTGGCACTCGGTCTGCTCTTCCTGCACTTCTTCACCGCCTATGCGACGCAAGCGACGACGCTGCTCTTCGGCAATGTGCTGGCGGTCGATGTGAGCACAGTGCACACGCTGCTCTGGCTCGCCGGCGCGACCCTGGCGCTGCTCGCCATCATCTCGCGCCCGCTGCTCTTTGCCAGCCTGCAACCGGAGCTGGCAGAGGCGAAAGGCGTCTCGCTGCGCCTCTACGGCGTCCTCTTCCTGACCGTCGTTGCCCTCGCTACGGCCGAATGCGCCCAGATCGTCGGCGTCCTCCTCGTCTTCGCGCTGATGGTCGGGCCGGCTGCTGCAGCGCAGCGGCTAACGCGGAGCGTCGGCGTCGGCATTCTCGTTGCGGGGCTGCTGGCGCTGGCGGAAGCCTGGCTCGGCATCACGCTGGCGTTCTACACGGACTGGCCGGCGAGCTTCTGGATCACAGCACTGAGCGTTGCGGCCTATATCCTCTGCCTCTTCGCCGGGCCGGTCGTCATGCGACGCTCGATGCGACGCTTGGCGACCTGATTTCCGGCAACGAGGCCCCTATATTGGGGGAGCGTGTCCCCAAAAGGCATCGCGCTTCTGCGCTTCCCCCGGCGTCCCGATCGTCCCGAAATCGCCGCCTTTACCCGCCAGCTGGATGCGATCGCCGAAGCTTTGAGATTCGGAGTTTGGAATGGCCGACAAAATCCCTGTCACCGTGCTCACCGGCTATCTGGGTGCCGGCAAGACGACGCTCCTCAATCGCATTCTGAGCGAGGATCACGGGCAGAAATTCGCCGTCATCGTGAATGAATTCGGCGAGATCGGAATCGATAATGAGCTCGTCGTCGGCGCCGACGAG
>CAZXXA010000069.1:0-4967 GCA_964644615.1 uncultured Methylovirgula sp.
AATTCCTGCTGATCAATCATCCGCTCGATTGCCCGATCTGCGATCAGGGCGGCGAATGCGATCTGCAGGATCAGGCGATGGCCTTCGGCGTCGACTCCTCGCGCTACGCCGAGAACAAGCGTGCCGTCGAAGACAAATATATCGGGCCGCTGGTGCGGACCTCGATGAACCGTTGCATCCATTGCACCCGCTGCGTACGCTTCACCGCGGAAGTTGCGGGCACCGGCGATATGGGCGCGATCGGCCGCGGCGAGGATATGGAGATCACGACCTATCTCGAAACCGCGATGGGTTCGGAATTGCAGGGCAATGTCGCCGATCTCTGCCCGGTCGGCGCACTCCTGCCGAAGCCCTATTCCTTCAAGGCGCGGTCGTGGGAACTGACCAAGACCGAATCCATCGACGTGATGGATGCGCTGGGCTCGGCGATCCGCATCGACACGCGGGGACGCGAGGTGATGCGCATCCTGCCGCGCGTCAATGATGCGGTGAATGAGGAATGGATCTCCGATAAAACGCGCCAGATCGTCGACGGGCTGAAGACAAAGCGGCTCGATCAGCCCTATCTGCGTGAGAACGGCAAGCTACGCCCCGCGACATGGCCCGAGGCCTTTGCGGCGATCTCCGCGAAGATTAAAGCGGCGTGTCCGGAGAAGATCGGCGCCATCGTCGGCGATCTCTGCTCTGTCGAAGACATGTTCGCGCTGAAGCTGCTGATGCAGAGCCTCGGCGTCACCTCGATTGATTGCCGCCAAGATGGCACGAAGCTCGATCCGAAATTCGGCCGCGCCAGCTATCTGTTCAATCCGACGGTCGCCGGCATCGACGAGGCCGATGCGATCATGATCATCGGCGCCAATCCGCGCCGCGAAGCCCCCGTGCTCAATGCGCGCATCCGCAAGCGCTGGCTCAAGGGCAATGTGCTCATCGGCGTGATTGGCGAGAAGGCCGATCTCACCTATGACTATAACTATCTCGGCGCCGGCCCCGAGACGCTGGCGCGCTTTCTCGACCATAAGCCGGCCGACAAGGAGCGGCCGATGCTGCTCATCGGGCAAGGCGCTTTGGCGCGGCCGGACGGTGCGGCAATTCTCGCGCAGGCGGCCAAAGCAGCGGTGTCGCTCGGCTGCATCAAGGACGGCTGGAACGGCTTCGGCATTTTGCACACGGCGGCGGCGCGCGTCGGCGGCCTCGATCTCGGCTTTGTGCCGGGCGAGGGCGGCCTCGATGCGCTCAGCATGGCGCAGGCCGGCAGCCTCGATGTGCTCTTCAACCTCGGCGCCGACGAAACCGATATCGCGCCGGGCGCTTTCGTCATCTATCAGGGCACGCATGGCGACCGTGGCGCGGCGCGCGCCGATGTGATCCTGCCGGGCGCCACCTACACCGAGAAGTCAGGCCTCTATGTGAATACGGAAGGCCGCGTGCAATGGGCCGAGCGGGCGAATTTCCCGCCGGGCGATGCGCGCGAAGATTGGGCAATCCTGCGGGCGCTCTCCGCCGTGCTCGGCAAGAAACTGCCGTTCGATTCACTGACGCAGCTGCGCGCCAAGCTCTATGAAGCGCATCCGCATTTCCACGATCTGGATGCGATCGCCCACGGCAACCCGGCTGACATCGAGAAGCTTGCCTCGGCGGCAGGCACGCCTGGCTCCGAGGCCTTCGTTTCGCCCGTCACTGATTTCTATCTCACCAATCCGATCGCGCGGGCTTCCGCCGTGATGGCCGAATGTTCGGCTCTCGCACGCGCGCGACTGACCATGCCCCAGGCGGCGGAGTAGGACGATCATGGACGCGGCACTGGCGCTCCTTCTTACTGTCATCAAAAGCGCGGTGCTGCTCGTCGCGCTGTTGATCTATATCGCCTACATCCTCTACGCCGATCGCAAGATCTGGGCGGCGGTGCAGTTGCGCCGAGGTCCCAATGTCGTCGGTCCTTGGGGTCTGCTGCAGAGCTTTGCCGACATGCTGAAATTCGTGCTGAAGGAGCCTGTGGTTCCGGATGGCTCGAACAAGGGCGTGTTTCTGCTGGCGCCCTTCGTCATGGGGCTTTTGTCGCTCGCCGCTTGGGCGGTGATCCCGATCGATAACGGCTGGGCCGTCGCCAATATCAATGTCGGCATTCTCTATATTTTCGCGATCTCGTCGCTCTCCGTCTATGGCGTCATCATGGGCGGTTGGGCGTCGAATTCGAAATATCCCTTCCTCTCGGCGCTGCGCTCGGCCGCGCAGATGGTGTCCTATGAGGTCTCGATCGGCTTCGTCATCATCACCGTTCTACTCTGCGCCGGCTCGCTCAATCTCTCCGATATTGTGAAGGCGCAGGACACGCATTTCGGCATTTTCGGCTGGTATTGGCTGCCGCTCTTCCCGATGTTCGTGATCTTCTTCATCTCGGCGCTTGCCGAGACGAACCGGCCGCCTTTCGATCTCGTCGAAGCCGAATCCGAACTCGTCGCCGGCTTCATGGTCGAATATTCGGCGACGCCTTACATGCTCTTCATGCTTTCCGAATATGTGGCCATCATCACCATGTGCGCGATGATGACCATTCTCTTCCTCGGCGGTTGGCTCTCGCCGATTCCATTCCCGCCTTTCACTTGGATCCCCGGCGTCGTCTGGTTCATCCTGAAAGTGTCGGCGCTGTTCTTTATGTTCGCCATGGTGAAAGCCTTCGTGCCCCGCTATCGCTACGATCAGCTGATGCGGCTTGGCTGGAAGGTGTTTTTGCCGATCTCTCTAGTCATGGTCGTCGTTGTCGCCGCGGTGGTTCAGTTCACCGGCTTTGGCGCGACGATGGCTCATTGAGGAGACGCAAGATGAAGCTCGAGGCCTCCGCAAAGGCGCTCTTCCTTCAGGAATTCGTCGCCGCCTTTTTCCTGTCGATGCGCTATTTATTCAAGCCGAAGGCGACGCTGAACTATCCGCATGAGAAGAACCCGCAGTCGCCGCGCTATCGCGGCGAGCATGCGCTGCGCCGCTATCCCAATGGCGAAGAGCGCTGCATAGCCTGCAAGCTCTGCGAAGCGATCTGCCCGGCGCAGGCGATCACCATCGAGGCGGGGCCGCGCCGCAACGATGGCACGCGCCGCACGACGCGCTACGACATCGACATGGTGAAGTGCATCTACTGCGGCTTCTGCCAGGAAGCCTGCCCGGTCGATGCGATCGTCGAGGGACCGAATGCCGAATTCGCCACCGAGACGCGCGAAGAACTCTACTTCGACAAGAACAAGCTGCTGGAGAACGGCGCTCGCTGGGAACGCGAAATTGCTCGCAATATCGCGCTCGATGCGCCGTATCGATGATCTCTTGATGAAAGCACGCCGATGACCGCCGCCGCTTTTTTCTTCTACCTCTTTTCGGCCCTGCTGATCGCATCGGCCTTTCTCGTCGTGACGGCGCGCAATCCGGTCCACTCGGTCCTGTTTCTGATCCTCACCTTCGTCAATGCGGCGGGTCTCTTCATTCTGCTCGGCGCCGAATTCCTGGCGATGATCCTGATCGTCGTCTATGTCGGCGCGGTCGCCGTGCTCTTCCTCTTTGTCGTCATGATGCTCGACGTCGACTTTGCGGAATTGAAGCAGGGCTTTCTGCGTTATCTGCCGGTCGGTGCGCTGGTAGGCGGTATCGTGCTTCTGGAACTCGTCTTCGTCGTCGGCAGCTGGAGCCTCGGCTCGACGGCTGTGGCGCAGATTCCAACGCCGACGCCGCAGGGCGTTTCCAACACGGCGGCGCTCGGCAGCGTGCTCTATACGCAATATGTCTATCTCTTCGAGGCGGCAGGCTTCGTTTTGATGACGGCGATGATCGGCGCGATCGTGCTGACATTGCACCACAAGGAAGGCGTCAAGCGGCAGTCGGTCGCGGCGCAGAACGCGCGGACGGCGAAGACGGCGGTCGAACTCAAGAAAGTGCCCTCGCGGGCAGGCGTTTGAGGGAGCGGGGACTTCTATGATCGGGCTAGGCCATTACCTCGTCGTCGCCGCAATCTTGTTCACGCTGGGCGTCGCCGGCATCATCGTGAATCGCAAGAACATCATCATCATCCTGATGTCGGTCGAGTTGATCCTCCTCTCGGTCAACATCAATCTCGTCGCCTTTTCGGCCTTCTTGCACGATCTCACCGGCCAGGTCTTCGCGCTGTTCATCCTGACGGTCGCCGCGGCGGAAGCGGCGATCGGCCTTGCGATCCTCGTCGCCTATTTCCGCAATCGCGGCACGATCGCCGTCGAAGACGTCAATCTGATGAAGGGCTGAGCGGGACATGTACACGGCCATTGTCTTTCTCCCGCTGCTCGGCTTTCTGATCGCCGGCCTTTTCGGCCGCGCCATCGGATCGCGCCCGTCGGAACTGATCACAACGAGCTTCCTTTTCATCGCCGCGGTGCTGTCCTGGATCGTCTTCATCCAGGTGGTCACGGGCTCGCTGGTGCTCACCGTGCCGGTTCTCGGCGGCTGGATCACCTCGGGCACGCTGAAGGTCGATTGGGCGCTGCACATCGACTCGCTCACCGCCGTGATGCTCGTCGTCGTCACCACCGTCTCGGCGCTCGTGCATCTTTATTCGATCGGCTATATGAGCGAGGACAAGTCGCGGCCGCGTTTCTTCGCCTATCTGTCGCTCTTCACCTTCGCCATGCTGATGCTGGTGACGGCCGACAACCTCTTGCAGATGTTCTTCGGCTGGGAAGGCGTCGGTCTTGCGTCTTATCTGCTCATCGGCTTCTGGTACGAAAAACCGTCCGCCAATGCCGCGGCCATCAAGGCCTTCGTCGTCAACCGCGTCGGCGACTTCGGTTTTTCGCTCGGCATCTTCATGGTCTTCCTGCTGACGAAGTCGATCAATTTCGATCAGATCTTCGCTGCAGCGCCCGGGCTTGCGCATAAGACCGTGCATGTCTTCTCGCATGACCTTGATGCGATGACGATTACCTGCCTGCTGCTCTTCATGGGGGCGATGGGCA
>CAZXXA010000070.1:0-4349 GCA_964644615.1 uncultured Methylovirgula sp.
TGGTCTGCTCCGCGTTCAACGCCGACTTCGACGGCGACCAGATGGCCGTGCACGTTCCCCTGTCGCTCGAAGCGCAGCTGGAAGCGCGCGTGCTGATGATGTCGACCAACAACATCCTGCATCCGGCCAATGGTCAGCCGATCATCGTGCCGTCGCAGGACATCGTGCTGGGTCTCTATTATCTGACGCTGATGCGCGACGGCGAGCCGGGGCAGGGCATGCTGTTCTCGAACATGGGCGAGATCGAGCATGCGCTGCATGCCAAGGCGATCACGCTGCATACGAAGATCAAGGGCCGTGCCTGGACCTATGAGAACGGCGAGCGCGTTTCGAAGATTTTCGATACGACGCCCGGACGTCTCATTCTCGGCGGTCTGTTGCCGGAACACAAGAAGATCACTTTCGACGTCGCCAACAAGCTGATGACGAAGAAAGAGATCTCCAACATGATCGATATCGTCTACCGCAACTGCGGGCAGAAGGAGACGGTCATCTTCTGCGACAAGATCATGGCGCTCGGCTTCCGTGAGGCCTTCAAAGCCGGCATCTCCTTCGGCAAGGACGACATGGTCGTGCCGGAGACGAAGCCGCGCATCATCGAGGAGACGGTCGCGCTCGCCAAGGAGTATGAGCAGCAGTACAACGACGGTCTCATCACCCAAGGCGAGAAATACAATAAGGTCGTCGATGCCTGGGCGAAGTGCTCGGACAAGCTCGCCGAAGAGATGATGGCGCGCATCTCGGCCGTCCACAAGGACGACACGGGCCGCGATAAGCCGATCAACTCGATCTATATGATGAGCCACTCGGGTGCGCGCGGTTCGCCGACGCAGATGAAGCAACTCGCCGCCATGCGCGGCCTGATGGCTAAGCCCTCGGGCGAGATCATCGAGAGCCCGATCATCTCGAACTTCAAGGAAGGTCTGACCGTCCTTGAATACTTCAACTCGACCCACGGCGCCCGCAAGGGCCTCGCCGATACGGCGTTGAAGACGGCCAACTCCGGCTATCTGACCCGCCGCCTCGTCGACGTCGCGCAGGATTCGATCATCACCACGCCGGACTGCGGCTCGACCAACGGCATCAAGATGCGCGCCATCATCGATGCCGGTCAGGTCGTTGCTTCGCTCGCCTCGCGCATTCTCGGCCGGACCTCGGCCGAGGATCTGAAGGATCTCGAAGGCAAGATCATCGTGCCGGCCGGCGAGATGATCGAAGAATGGCATATGGAGAAGATCAACGCCGCCGGTATTCAGGAGGTGAAGATCCGTTCCGTGCTCGTCTGCGAAGCGAAGAACGGCGTCTGCGGCAAGTGCTATGGACGCGATCTCGCCCGCGGCACGCCTGTCAACATGGGCGAGGCGGTTGGCGTCATCGCGGCGCAGTCGATCGGCGAGCCGGGCACGCAGCTCACCATGCGTACCTTCCACATTGGCGGCGCGGCGCAGATTGCGGATCAGTCGTTCATCGAATCCAATTTCGATGGCACGATCCATGTCCGCAACCGGCATGTCGCACGCAACTCCGATGGCGATCTGATGGTCATGGCGCGCAACGTCGCGATCATCATCGTCGGCCCCGACGGGCAGGAGCGGGCGGTGCATCGCGTGCAATATGGTGCGCGCCTCAAGGTCGATGAGGGTGACAAGATCAAGCGCGGGCAGCGGATCGCCGAATGGGATCCTTATACGCGTCCGATCCTCACCGAGGTCGACGGCACGGTCGACTTCGAGGATCTCGTCGAAGGCGCATCGATGTCGGAAGCCATCGACGAGGCGACGGGTATCGCCAAGCGTATGGTCATCGACTGGCGGCTTAACACCCGCTCGGCGGGCCTGAAGCCGGCGATCGTGCTGAAGGGTGCCGACGGCAAGGTTTTGAAGCTCGCGCGTGGCGGCGATGCCCGCTACACGCTGCCGGTCGATGCCATCATCGGTGTCGATCCTGGTTCCAAGATCAAGGCCGGCGATATCGTCGCCCGTATCTCGATGGAATCGGCCAAGACGCGCGACATCACCGGCGGTCTGCCGCGTGTCGCCGAATTGTTCGAAGCCCGTCGTCCGAAGGACCATGCGATCATCGCGGAAGCCTCCGGCACGGTGCAGTTCGGCCGCGACTACAAGAACAAGACTCGCATCTCCATCGTCCCGCACGAGGAGGGTGCCGAGGCGGTCGAATATCTGATCCCGAAGGGCAAGCACATCCATCTCCAGGACGGCGACATCGTGGAGAAGGGCGACTACATCGTCGACGGCAATCCGGCGCCGCATGACATTCTGGCGATCAAGGGCGTGGAGGAGCTTGCTGCCTACCTCGTTAATGAAATCCAGGAGGTCTACCGGCTGCAGGGCGTGAACATCAATGACAAGCACATTGAGGTGATCGTCCGCCAGATGCTGCAGAAGGTCGATATCGTCGATCCAGGCGACACCGACTATCTGTCCGGCGAGCAGGTCGACCGGATGGAGCTCGACGCGATGAACGAGTCGATGCTGGCCGAAGGCAAGAAGCCGGCGACGGGCACGCCCGTTCTGCTCGGCATCACCAAGGCCTCGCTGCAGACGCGCTCCTTCATCTCCGCCGCTTCCTTCCAGGAGACGACGCGTGTGCTCACCGAGGCGGCCGTCAACGGCAAGACGGATACGCTCGAAGGGCTCAAGGAGAACGTCATCGTCGGCCGGCTGATTCCGGCCGGTACCGGCGCTGCCATGGCGAAGCTCCGGCAGATCGCGACGGGCCGCGACGAGATGATTCTCGCGCATAAGGCGGAAGCCGAGCCGCCGCTGGCGTTGCCGGCGGCCGGCGCGAAGCAGCCGGCTGAGTGATTCGACCCGAATCCAAGGCGGACGCCGCGGGTTCATGACATTGCCCATCCCGCCGAGCCGGCGGGATGGGTTTTTTCGCCGCCGAACGGGCGGGTGGTGTTAACTTTTGGGCCGGGGTGGAGCGGTGTTGCGCGAAAGCGCCAAAAACCGCGCTCTCCCTGCTGATTTTGCGGGGCAAAGGGGTTGACGGCCTACGCCGTCCTCACTAAGTTCCGCGGACTTTCGACAGGCCGTAGGTTCTTTTCTTTTCGGGGCGTCGCGTCCTGAAGCCGTACGAACCTAAACGCTGTTGGTCTCAGCGACTGACCCAGTCAAATCGGGCTTTTGGTTTTCCGAGGCCCTAAAGAGGCAAGATCGCGGGTTCGCCGTGGTCCTCTGCATGTTTCAGCGCCGACGTCCCGTGTGGGGCCGAAGGCGCTGATTTGTTTGCGTTTGTGGCTAAGACAGTGGCCATGGCGGAATGCCATCGGTCTGGGCGAAACGAGATTAGGTAAGAGGCAAGGGCACTTAATGCCGACGATCAGTCAATTGATCCGCAAGCCGCGGTCCGAGAAGGTCTATCGCGAAAAGGCCCGCCATCTGCAGGCTTGCCCGCAGAAGCGCGGCGTCTGCACGCGCGTCTATACGACGACCCCGAAGAAGCCGAACTCCGCGCTTCGTAAGGTCGCCAAGGTCCGCCTCACCAACGGCTTCGAAGTCATCGGCTACATTCCGGGTGAGGGCCACAACCTTCAGGAACACTCGGTCGTCATGATCCGCGGCGGTCGCGTCAAGGATCTGCCCGGCGTGCGTTACCACATCCTCCGCGGCGTTCTCGACACGCAGGGCGTCAAGAACCGCAAGCAGCGCCGTTCGAAGTACGGCGCCAAACGGCCGAAGTAAGAGGGACGAAGAGCATGTCGCGCCGCCATCGGGCCGAAAAGCGAGAGATCATTCCGGACGCCAAGTTCGGCGACGTCATCCTCGCGAAATTTATGAATTCGATCATGTACGACGGCAAGAAATCGGCCGCCGAGTCGATCGTCTATGGCGCTTTCGACGTGATCGAGCAGAAGCTCCACGCCGAGCCGCTGCCGGTCTTCCGCCAGGCGCTCGAAAATGTCGCTCCGGCGATCGAGGTCCGCTCGCGCCGCGTCGGCGGTGCGACCTATCAGGTGCCGGTCGAGGTCCGTCAGGAGCGCCGTCAGGCGCTTGCCATCCGCTGGATCATCACGGCGGCGCGCGGCCGCAACGATAAGACCATGGTCGACCGTCTATCGGCTGAACTCATGGATGCCGCGAACAATCGCGGCAATGCCGTTAAGAAGCGCGAAGACATGCACCGCATGGCGGAAGCCAACCGCGCTTTCTCGCACTATCGCTGGTAGGCCCGCTCCTCCCGTTTATCTGAAGGAATTGTCTCATGCCGCGTAGCCACCCGGTCCAAGACTACCGAAATTTCGGTATCATGGCCCATATTGATGCTGGCAAGACGACAACGACAGAGCGCATCCTCTATTATTCCGGCAAATCGCATAAGATCGG
>CAZXXA010000071.1:0-3736 GCA_964644615.1 uncultured Methylovirgula sp.
GCTCTGGTCGCCCATGCGGTGGTCGCGGAAGCTGCGGTCGTCGGCTATCCGCACGACATCAAGGGGCAGGGCATCTATGCCTATGTCACTTTGATGGAGGGCCAGCAGGCAACGGACGAGCTGCGCAAGGAGCTTGTCGCCTGGGTGCGGCGGGAAATCGGCCCGATCGCCTCGCCCGACATTGTGCAGTTCGCTCCCGGCCTGCCGAAGACGCGGTCCGGCAAGATCATGCGCCGCATTCTGCGCAAGATTGCCGAAAACGAGTTCCAGGCGCTGGGCGATACGTCGACGCTCGCCGATCCGGCCGTCGTCGACGACCTGATCCGTAACCGCGCCAAGTAATCGGTGCGGCAAATAATCGGCGCCCCAAGTAATCGGCGCCTATTGAACTTAATGAAGAGAGGCGGCTCCCGGCGCGGAGCCGCGTTTCATTAAGCATCGCAAGCGCTGAACGCCCGCCGCTGCGGCAGCTCTGCCACATGGCAAGAACATCTTAACTTGCCGACGCCAAAACCGCCTGAGAGCGGCGCGGACTTGCTATTGTCCGGGCCGGGGGGCTCTCCAGGCCACTTCAGTGACCCGCGGATGAGCCGATTTTGAGGCTTGGTATCTGCGAGGGCGTTCATGCGTATCCTGTCCATGCCGCGCGGGCGCGCTGCGGCGGTCCTGACCCTTCTTTTCTCTTCCTCTGCGTTTCTCGGCACGGCGGCGACGCCGGCCAAGGCGGCGCATGAACTTGTGTCCTTTCCGGGCCATTATCCGGCGGGCGTGATGGTCATCAGCCTGCATCAACGCCGGCTCTATCTGACTGAAGGCAATGGCCGGGCCATCGAATATCCGGTCGCCGTCGGCAAGATGGGCAAGGCCTGGCTCGGCGAGACATACGTGCAAGGCAAATATCTGCACCCCGATTGGTCGCCGCCGGCCTCCGTGCTGCGCGATCATCCGAACCTGCCGTCGGTGATCCGCGGCGGTTCGCCCAGCAATCCGATGGGGGTTGCTGCCATCGCGCTCGAGCGGAGCGAAATCGCCATTCATGGCACCAATTCGCATATGCGCCATTCGATCGGCAGCGCCGCCTCCTATGGTTGCATCCGCATGTACAATGAGGATGTGCTTGATCTCTATCGTCGCGTCGAAGTCGGCACGCCAGTCGTCGCCGTGCCCTGATTCTCAGCTGCAGCGTTTCAGTTCTCAATGGCCGGCTCAGCCGGCCATTTGCACTTTCGCCGCTTCTTTTTCTGCTTTCGACGAAACGTCGCGTCCGCATAATAATTTCCGGCTAGAACGGCAGTTCTCCCGCCAATGCGAGGCTCGTCATGACCGAGCAGAGTGAAACCATCACTGCACGCTGCTGCATAGCCGGCGGCGGACCCGCTGGCATGATGCTTGGCTTTCTGCTCGCCCGCGCCGGCATCGAGACCGTCGTGCTCGAAAAACACGCCGACTTTCTACGCGATTTCCGCGGCGACACGATTCATCCCTCGACGCTCGAAGTGATGAACGATCTCGGCCTCTATGACGCTTTCCTGACGCTGCCGCATCAGGAGGTGCAGGTGCTCTCCGGCATGGTCGGCGATGTGGTGCTGCCTCTCGCCGATTTTTCGCATGTGCCGACGCGGGCAAAATTCATCGCCCTTATGCCGCAATGGGACTTCCTGAATTTCTTGACCCGCGAGGGGCAGAAATATCCGACCTTCCATTTGCGGATGCAGGCCGAGGTCAACGGCCTGATCGAGGAAGGCGGCGTCATCCGCGGCGTGACGGCGCAGACCTCGCAAGGCCCGCTCGAAATCCGCGCCGATCTGACCGTCGGCGCCGACGGCCGCCATTCGACGGTGCGCAACAAAGCGGGGCTGACCTCGGTGACGATCGGCGCGCCGATGGATGTGTTGTGGTTCCGCCTGAGTCGCAAGCCGGGCGATCCCGATGAAGCGCTCGGGCATATGCAGCCCGGCAAGATTTTCGTCTTGATCAACCGCGGCGAACATTGGCAATGCGGCTATGTCATACCGAAAGGCATGGCGGCCGAAATGAAGCAGCAGGACGTCGATATTCTACGCCAGAATATAGCGGCGCTCGTTCCATCGATTGCCGATCGTACCGGTGAAATCAAAAGCTGGGACGACGTCAAACTGCTGACCGTCACGGTGGACCGGTTGACGCGCTGGCACCGGCCCGGCCTCCTTTGTATTGGCGACGCAGCGCATGCGATGTCACCGGTTGGGGGCGTCGGCATCAATCTCGCCATTCAGGATGCGGTTGCAACCGCAAATATTTTGACGCCGATTCTCAAGACTCTGGGACCCATTCCGGAGGCCGAGCTGGCGCGCGTCCAGGAGCGCCGCACTTTTCCCGTCCGCGCGACGCAGGCCCTCCAGCTGTTCATCCAGAACCGGGTCATTTCGCGAGTGCTGGCCAGCCGCGGCCAAAAGATCGCGCCGCCGTGGTTCCTGCGCCTCTTCATCACGTGGCCCTGGCTGCGGCGGCTTCCGGCGCGTGTCATCGGCGTCGGTGTCCGGCCCGAGCGCGTCCAGCAACGGAAGTGATATAGTCGTCCGCGCCCGCCTCGAAATGGAATCGAACGGCCCCCAGCACGATCCATGATTCGTGCAGCTGATTTACGTGCCGGTGCCGCGCCAGGCGCTTCAATCACTCTCTTGATCAGCACAAATGACAACGGCGGCAGACCCTATGGCCGCCGCCGATGAAATGTCCCGACCCGATGGAGGTCTGAAATATTCGCGAGCGCTTATTTCAGGTGCTTGGCGAGGAACTTGTTCATTTCGAACATGGTGCACTTCGGCTGACCGAAAACCGCCGCGAGTTTGTCATCGGCGATGATCTCGCGCTTGTTCTCAGGGTTCTGCAGCTTGTGCTTGCGGATGTATTCCCAAACCTTGCTCACCACTTCGGTGCGCGGCAGCGGCGCCGGGCCAACCACGGCGGCCAATTCCTTCGACGGCGTCAATGCCTTGTTGAAAGCGCTCGGTGCTTTGGCCGCGGTGGACTTTTTGGCCGGGGCCTTCTTTTTGGCGGCCGCAGGCGCTTTGCCGGGGGCTGCCTTCTTTTTGGGTGTGGTTGTCATCCTTGTCCCTCCGATCGAATCTGCGCGAATCTCAGGGTCGCCGAATCCCTACTAGCTAAATTCGCCGCCATCGGGAACGTGCCGCAAGAGTATTTGAAGGCTAAAGTTGATTTATACCGCGCAAATTCTCAGCCAAACGGCCCCTTGGGCAGCCCGAGAGGCGCTTTGCAGGCCAAACATGGCGCGAGCTTTGTCTTTCGTCAGCGCCTCGCCCACGAGATATGCGCATAGTGCATAGCTCTGACTAGAGCATGTCCCCGGAAAAGTTGATCGACTTTTCCGACAAAGGACATGCTCCAGGGTTCCAATCGAGAGCTGATTTGTCCCGATCAAAATGTCGCAAAGCGACCTAATCGGATTGGCTCTAGCCGCGAATCTTCTGCCCCCGGCGCGCCAAAGTCCGTAGGCGGAGCGCATTGAGCTTGATGAAGCCGGCCGCGTCGCGGTGATCGTAGGCGACTGCGCCTTCCTCGAAAGTGACGAGATCCTGATCGTAGAGCGAGTAGGGGCTCGAGCGGCCGACGATGCTTGCCGATCCCTTATAGAGCTTCACGCGCACCATGCCAGTGACGAACTCCTGGCTCTTGTCGATCGCCGCCTGCAGCATCTCGCGTTCCGGCGAAAACCAGAAGCCGTTGTAGATGAGTT
>CAZXXA010000072.1:0-3087 GCA_964644615.1 uncultured Methylovirgula sp.
TGGAAGAGCGGCTGCGCTTCGCCATCCGTGAAGGCGGCCGCACGGTTGGAGCTGGCGTCGTCGCGTCGATCACGGAGTGAGGCGGAAGCTTCGCACATAGATTTCTGTTCGGCCGGGCGCGGCAAGCCCGCGGCCGGTCGAGAGGGAAAGACAATGAACGGTCAGAATATCCGCATCCGTCTTAAAGCGTTCGATCACCGGATTCTCGATTCCTCGACCAAGGAAATCGTGTCGACGGCGAAGCGCACCGGCGCGCAAGTGCGCGGTCCGATTCCGCTGCCGACCAAGATCGAGAAGTTCACGGTGAACCGCTCGCCGCACGTCGACAAGAAGTCGCGCGAGCAGTTCGAGATCAGAACCCACAAGCGCGTGCTCGATATTGTCGATCCGACCCCGCAGACGGTCGATGCTTTGATGAAGCTCGATCTCGCTGCTGGTGTCGATGTCGAGATCAAACTTTAATTTAAGGACGAGTGGGCTTCGCCAAGCGATTGCGTTTTGCGAAGCCTGAGGGAACAGAACATGCGGTCAGGCGTCATCGCACAAAAGGTCGGCATGACCCGCGTCTTCACAGACGCCGGCGAACATGTGCCGGTCACCGTCCTGAAGCTCGACGGCTGTCAAGTCGTCGCGCAGCGGACGATGGAGCGCAACGGCTATACGGCTGTGCAGCTCGGAATCGGCAAGGCCAAGGTCAAGAACGTTCCGAAAGCGGAGCGCGCCCGTTTTGCGGTCGCGAAAGTCGAGCCGAAGATGAAGCTCGCCGAATTCCGCGTCGAAGAATCGGGTCTCATTCCGATCGGCGCCGAGATCACGGCGGATCATTTCGTCGTCGGCCAATTCGTCGATGTCACCGGCACTTCGACGGGTAAGGGCTTCGCGGGCGCCATGAAGCGCTGGAACTTCGGCGGCCTGCGCGCTTCGCACGGCGTCTCGATTTCGCATCGTTCGCATGGTTCGACCGGCGGCCGTCAGGACCCGGGCAAGACCTTCAAGAACAAAAAAATGGCCGGCCATCTCGGCGTCGATCGCGTGACGACGCTCAATCTGCGCGTCGTGCAGACCGATGTCGAACGCGGCCTGATCCTCGTCGAAGGCGCCGTTCCCGGCACCGCCGGCGGCTGGATCTACATCCGCGACGCAGTCAAGAAGGCGCTCCCGAAAGAGGCGCCGATGCCCGGCAAATTCCGCCTGCCCGAAAACGGCGCGGAAGCCACCCAGCCGGCGGAGGGTTGAGCGCCATGAAGATCGACATCCTCTCGCTCGACGGCACGGCCGCGGGTTCGGCGGAACTGAAGGACGAAATTTTCGGCCTCGAACCGCGTCAGGACCTGATCGCGCGCATGATCCGCTACCAGCTCGCCAAGCGCCGGGCTGGTACGCATAAGGTCAAGGATCGCAGCGAGATCGCCCGCACCGGCAAGAAAATGTTCAAGCAGAAGGGCACCGGCAGTGCCCGTCACGGCTCGGCCCGCGTGCCGCAGTTCCGTGGCGGTGGTCGCGCCTTCGGTCCGGTCGTCCGCTCGCATGAGCACGATCTGCCGAAGAAGGTGCGCGCGCTCGCCCTGAAGCATGCACTCTCCGCCAAGGCGAAGGCCGGCGAACTCATCGTGTTCGCCAATGCCGAAGTGTCCGAGCCGAAGACGAAGGCGCTTATCGCGCAATTCGCCAAGCATGGTCTGACCAGCGCCCTCATCATTGATGGAGCGACCTGCCAGGAGAATTTCCTCCGCGCCGCGAGCAACATCCCCCATATCGACGTGCTGCCGATTCAAGGCCTGAATGTCTACGACATCTTCCGCCGCGATAAGCTCGTCCTCACCAAAGCGGCACTCGACGCTCTGGAGGCCCGATTCCAATGAGCTCGAAGACTTTTGCCGACGCGCGCCATTACGATCTGATCGTATCGCCGGTCATTACCGAGAAGGCGACGTTCGCCTCTGAATCGAACAAAGTGATCTTCAAGGTCCGCAAGGACGCGACGAAGCCGCAGATCAAGGCGGCGATCGAGCGTCTGTTCGACGTCAAGGTGCTGTCCGTCAACACCCTTCTCCGCAAGGGGAAGAAGAAGGTTTTCAAAGGAACGCGGGGCGTTCAGTCGGATGTGAAAAAAGCGGTCGTGACCCTCGCCGAGGGCCATACGATCGACGTCACGACCGGCCTCTGAGAGAAGGATTGCTGAGGCAGCCATGGCACTGAAGACATTCAAGCCGGTCACCCCAAGCCTTCGCCAGCTGGTGATCGTCGACCGCAAGGATCTGTACAAGGGCAAGCCGGTCAAGACATTGACCGAAGGCAAGTCGTCGTCGGGCGGCCGCAACAACAACGGCCGCGTGACCGTGCGTTTCCGCGGTGGCGGCCACAAGCAGGCTTACCGCCTCGTCGATTTCAAGCGCCGCAAGCTCGATATGCTGGCGAAGGTCGAGCGGATCGAATATGATCCGAACCGCACCGCCTTCATCGCACTGATCCGCTATGCCGATGACGAGCTCGCCTACATCATCGCGCCGCAGCGTCTCGCTGTCGGCGATGAGGTGATCTCGGGCAACCAAGTCGACGTGAAGCCCGGCAATGCGATGCCGCTCGCCAATATGCCGGTCGGCACGATCGTGCACAACGTCGAGATGAAGATCGGCAAGGGCGCCGCCATGGTTCGCTCGGCCGGCAATTATGCGCAGATCGTCGGCCGCGACCGCGGCATGGTCATCCTGCGTCTGAACTCCGGCGAGCAGCGCCTCATTCAGGGCCAGTGCTTCGCGACGGTCGGTGCTGTGTCGAACCCCGACCATATGAACGCTTCGATCGGCAAAGCCGGTCGGAATCGTTGGCTTGGCCAGCGTCCGCATAACCGCGGCGTCACCATGAACCCAGTCGACCATCCGCACGGCGGTGGTGAAGGCCGCACCTCGGGCGGTCGGCATCCGGTCACGCCTTGGGGCAAGCCGACAAAGGGCAAGAAGACCCGTTCGAACAAGTCGACGGACAAATTCATCGTGACCTCGCGTCACAAGAGCAAGAAGAAGGGCTAAAGCGCGATGGCACGTGCGCTCTCCAAGGGTCCGTTCGTCGATGGCTATTTGCTCAAGA
>CAZXXA010000073.1:0-3004 GCA_964644615.1 uncultured Methylovirgula sp.
GAAGTCGTGCAATCCGCTCTTCTTGCTCGATGAGATCGACAAGATGGGCATGGATTTCCGCGGCGATCCGTCATCCGCTTTGCTGGAGGTGTTGGATCCGGAGCAGAACCAGAGCTTCAACGATCACTATCTCGAAGTCGATTACGATCTGTCGAACGTTATGTTCGTGACGACGGCGAATACGTTGAACATTCCGGCGCCCTTGATGGACCGCATGGAGATCATTCGCATCGCCGGTTACACGGAGGATGAGAAGATCGAGATCGCGCGCCGCCATCTGATCCCGGCTGCGTTGAAGAAGCACGGTCTGGAGGTGTCCGAATGGTCGATTGACGACTCGGGTCTGACGACGATCATCCGGCGCTACACCCGCGAGGCGGGTGTCCGTAATCTTGAGCGCGAGATCTCCAATCTCGCCCGCAAGGCGGTCAAGCAGATCCTCACGGATAAGGCGAAGAGCGTTGCCATCACGGCGGAGAACATCTCCGACTTCCTTGGCGTGCCGCGTTATCGTTACGGCGAGGCGGAGCTCGAAGATCAGGTCGGTGTCGTGACGGGTCTTGCCTGGACGGAAGTCGGCGGCGAGCTGCTCACCATCGAAGGCGTGATGATGCCCGGCAAGGGTCGCATGACCGTCACCGGCAATCTGCGCGATGTGATGAAGGAGTCGATTTCGGCGGCGGCGTCTTACGTCCGCTCGCGTGCGGTTGATTTCGGCCTCGAGCCGCCGCTCTTCGACAGACGCGACATCCACGTGCATGTGCCGGAAGGCGCAACGCCAAAGGATGGACCGTCGGCCGGTGTCGCTATGGCCACGGCGATCGTTTCGACCTTGACCGGAATTCCGGTGCGTCGCGACATCGCCATGACCGGTGAGATCACGCTGCGCGGCCGCGTGCTGCCGATCGGCGGCCTGAAGGAGAAGCTACTCGCGGCATTGCGCGGCGGCATGAAGAAGGTCCTCATTCCGGAAGAGAATGCGAAGGATCTGGCGGACATTCCGGATACTGTGAAGAACGGTCTCGAAATCGTCCCCGTGTCGCGCATGGATGAGGTCTTGAAGCATGCGCTCGTGCGCCAGCCGGTGCCGATCGTGTGGGAAGAAGAAAAGACCCCGATCGCGGCTTTGCCGACGGAGGATGAATCCTCCGGAGTGGTCGCGCATTAAGCGCTGCGAACACGCTAGAAAACATTAAAGGCCGCTGGCTTGCCAGCGGCCTTTATGCTGCGCAATCCCTTGCATTTCTAGCGTTTTGAGGCCCATAAGAGATTTCGCTGGCATCGCGATTCGCGGCTTAGGGGGCTTGTCCGCGCGGCGGGCTTTGTCCTCGAATCCGTCCGGCGAAAACGGTGCTTTGGGCGCCTTATTGCATCAGGTGATGCGGGGCCGAAGCTGCGCCATATTGCGCGAATGGTCTCGCCAGGAACACAGGAAGCTATCTACAATGAATAAGATGGAACTCGTCGAACATGTTGTTGCCGAGACCGAATTGCCGAAGTCGACGGCAGCCGCGGCGCTCGAAGCCGTTGTCGAAGGCATCACCAAAGCTCTGAAGAAGGGCGAAGAAGTCCGTCTCGTCGGTTTCGGCACTTTCTCCGTCAAGAAACGCGCCGCCGGCAAGGGCCGCAATCCGGCGACCGGCGAGACCATCAAGATCCCGGCGTCGAAGAACGCGCGGTTCAAGGCGGGTACGGCGCTGAAGGCAGCCATCAACAAGCGCTGACAAGCGCTGCGGCGCTCCACAGACGCGCCTCGGGGTTGTCCGTGCCCCTTCGAACAAACAAGAAGACCGGGATTGCCGATGCAGTCCCCGGTTTTTCAAAGTCGATGAATGTCGAAAAAGCCCGCGCTTAGCGATCCTCGCCTGTCGGAACTTGGCTTAACGGCAGGGCATTTCAACGGAGAGTGAGACTGAAAATCCGACAGGCGTGCTAGGATGAAAATCCATGGTGCGCTCGTATTTGATATTGTGCGCGCGTTAAGGTCCGCCGTGGGGCACGTTAGGAAATTTTCTTCCAAGGCATTGCTCGCCTTTACTTTATTTGCCGCGATCCCATTGCCGCTTTATTTGCCGCGATCCCATTGCCGCTTTCCGCACAGTCGAACCCGCCGAAGCCAGATGTAGCGCCGAAGCCAAGCCTTCCGTCCGTTGCGCCCGTTCCGCCCGGCGGCATAAGGGTGACCGTTCGTCCGCCCGTCGATCGGGTGAAGAAAGAGCTGCGCGTCGGCAATACCAATACGCAGCTTTATATCTGCAAGGCGCTGGCCTGCTTTAATCCTGCGTCGGTATCGGTGAAGTCGGTGCCCACGCTTGCCCGCCATCCCGATCCGCGTGCGCTCGAAACATTGGCGAAGACCACTTGCCGAAAATGATTCTCGCTCAGAGCGCCTCTCAGATGATTTTGAGCGATGGCAAAATCGTCACGAAAATCCTGAGCAGCAAAGTAGCGCAACTTGCCGGCTATCCCGGGATCATCGTCGAGACGACCAAAACGGGCCTAGCTAAGCCGGAATTCCATGCCATCGGTCTCATATTGGCCGGTCCGATCATGCTCGTCGTGGGGTCGCAATCGACGGTGCTCGCCGAAGCCGAGGCGCATCTGAACACCTTCGTGTCATTAATCACCTTCACTGAAGGACCAAAGACGCCGAACGACGTTCCGGCACCGGCCGTTCCGGCTCCGAAGGCACCGGTTACCCCACCGCAGAATGGAATGAGCCTCTAGTCATCTCTCAGACGCGAAGATCGCGGCTCTAGGGTTGACGGGCCGCGAGGCTTATGCGAGCAAGAAGGCCGGATTGCCAAGCATTTCCTGTTCTTTGAAGCCGATTTCAGCGCATTGATTCATTGATTATCATGCGCGCGCTTGGGCCTGACGCGTTCTTTGCGCGGCGCATGTTGCAGGCCAATTGCAGGCCAAAAGCTCGGGCGGTTAGCTCAGTTGGTAGAGCATCTCGTTTACACCGAGAGGGTCGGCGGTTCGAGCCCGTCACCGCCCACCA
>CAZXXA010000074.1:0-2681 GCA_964644615.1 uncultured Methylovirgula sp.
CTTGCCGGCCTGAGCGGCGTCAGCCTTGATCTTGGCGATAAACTCCTCTGCAGACCGCGCTTTGTTTTCTGGCTTGATCGGCATCATTTCTCCCTGCGCACAATCGCGCTCATTTCGTTGCATCCTGCGGCGGTTGTGCGGGATCGTGCGTAATCACAACCCCCTCCGGCAGCACCACCGATACTTGACCGCCGCAGTCGGTCGCAAGCATCTGAGCAAACGCGGCGATGAAATCAAGCGTGAGTTGTGCTGTCGGCGCATTGGCTCGGGTGTAGGCATTGGCGGCTTCGAGGAAGGCGCGACGTTGGGCAATGCTCACGATTTCTCCCCATCGTTCAGCAGGGCGCGGATCTCATCCAGAATCTCACGCAAGTTCGCCATCGTCATTTCGCAAGCGATTTCCCCGGCCGCGCTGTTGCCGACGCTGACCTCGCACGTCTCGACGATCTCCGCGCACCGCTCAACCGCAGCGGCCTCGAAGTGCTGCGCTGCAATCCACGCGTAGTCCGTGTTGCAGTCGGAGTACTGCCCGGGTACGCCCGGCGTCAAATCAAGGTCATGCGTCGCGGCCCACGCTTCAAAACGCTCCCGTTGTGTTTGCGTGCTCATCGCTTGCCCCTCAACTCGTCGATCTCGTGCGGGCAGTTGATGGCGGCGAGGTATAGCGGCTCGCGCTCTTTGTTGTCGATGTCGGTCATTGGGCGACCTCCTCTTCTTTCGTCGATTTTCCGCAGAACGGGCAGAAACTCGCGATGACTGGGATCGGCTTTCCGCGCTTGAATCCCGTCGCGTTGGCGGTGATCTTGAATTCCGTCTTGTGTATCACTCGGACCGCCTTGCCGAACGTGAAGCCGGCCGCCTGACATTCGGCGCTTGCAGGGGCGCCAAGCTCGGTTGTGTATTTCTCCTGAAGCCTTTTTTCCAGATCGCCGATGCAATTGCAGTTCATATCCCATCCTCAAAATTTGCCCACAAAGCGCGGGGTTAGACGCACGCCCATCGCCGCCTTGTAGCTGGAACACGCTCTTAGGATCATCAGCGTGCGGCGAGGGCGGGCGTTTGGTTTAGGCGGCTAGTTCTGACAGTTTTTTGTGAAGCGAATCCACCTCGGAGAGGAATGCTTTCAGCTCCGACTCGTATTCCTCAATCTCCGACTCGACGCGTTCCCAGCGCACGAAGAACAGTTGCAGCTTCTCGGGCATGCGAGGGTCAAACGAAACGAAGTCGGCGAAGTCCGCACCGGTCACATAGACGTTGTGCAGAATTTGCGGCCTGTACTCGGGAGGCAATTTTCCGGCCGTCAGGTACTCGATGTGCGTCGCGCTGACGGGGCATTTCGCCTCAAATATCCCAGTCTTCCCGCCGTCCTCGATCAACCCATCGAGAGAGCATCCGGCCATCATCTCGGGCAGGTAGATAAAGCCCATCTCGGTCACGAGATTTCCGGTCTTGCTCTCGTAGGCCATGCGCGCGAAGGGCTCCTGCTCAGCGCCCCATCGCATGGCGTCATTGAAGAAGTTGCTCTCGGCCGGCGAGCCAGTCAAGCGCTCGGTGACAAGCTGCGTGCGATAGTTCCTGCGAGCCGCAGCCTCGCCAGTCTTGATCTTCGCGAGAATGTCCTTGGCTCTGGAGCCGGTTGCACGGCCAGCGCGATCAGCCAGCCACTCCGGTGTTCCTTGCGGATGCTCACAAATAATCAGGTCGTCTCTCATTTCTCACTCGCAGCCTTGAAGTCGGCGATCTTGTTCGTGACGGCATTCTTGACCTCATTGAACGCAGCCAAGTCGTTGGTCGCACTCAGTTCTGGCGTTGCCTTCGCCCAAACGGCGCGCGCATCCTTTTCGCTCGTAGACTTCTTGACCTCGGCGAGCCACTTATCGACGATCGGACGAGCATCAGCCGCCTTTCCGCCTCGCCCGTCGTCGTCATCCTCTTGCTCGGAAAGTCCGGTGATCGCTTTGAGCGTGTAGCGCTCGAGATAGGTCTTCGTGCTTGCGCGCGCCTGAATGGCGTTCTTCGCGCCCCCCGCATCCGGTGGGCCGCCCATCGAGACGCTTTCCTCGTGACCGTTGACGTGGCGCAGGTAGCACGTCACTTCCATCCAGTCCTTGTCGTCCTTCGTCAGCTTCCACGAGCTCGACAGGCCGTGCTTGGAGAGGGCGGGCGTCACTGCATTCACCACGCCGTGCAGTTCGGCATATGCCTTACCCTTGAGCGGCCCATCCGTAACCTTGCGCCCCTTCAGGATCGTCACCGCCTCAGCCTTGAAAGCGGCGAACGCCGCATCGAATGCGCGCTTCGATTCCGCAGCCTGCCACCGCTCCTGAAGGGCCATCAGACGCTCCAAGCGGTCCAGATCAGCGCCGCTCTCGACAGCGATACGCAGCAGATCGGCCGGCGTTGCCATCGGTGACACACTTCGCTGCTGGGATGCGGCCGGAATACTGACGGCGCCTCCGTCGATCACATCGAAGTCCGTCACGGTCTTTTCCATTACGTTAGACATTGTTTGTTCCTCGTAAGCTTTAAGCGTGTCTGAGGCGAGCCGTGCCGGCCCTTCGTCGTCCGTCATAGAGCCTCCTGAATTCTTGCCGGCGCCCATTCCCCGGCATCTGCTTTCTGGCCCAGGTTCCATACGGCGGGGCTACTGCGTGATCACTCCCGGCTCGCCGCCATCGCCC
>CAZXXA010000075.1:0-2413 GCA_964644615.1 uncultured Methylovirgula sp.
CGCCGGCACCTCCACCTGCCGCGCCAGCAGGATGTGCTCGCGCGTCTGCGGCATGGGCCCGTCGGGGGCCGACACCACCAGGATGGCGCCGTCCATCTGCGCCGCGCCGGTGATCATGTTCTTCACATAGTCGGCGTGGCCGGGGCAGTCGACATGCGCATAGTGCCGCGCCTTCGTCTCATATTCGACATGCGCCGTCGAAATCGTGATGCCGCGCGCCTTCTCTTCCGGCGCCTTGTCGATCTGATCATAGGCCGTGAAGGTCGCGCCGCCCGTCTCCGCCAATACCTTGGTGATCGCCGCGGTCAAAGACGTCTTGCCATGATCGACATGACCAATCGTCCCAATGTTGCAATGCGGCTTCGTGCGACTGAATTTTTCCTTGGCCATGGTTGGCTCCTCTAACCCCTTTCGATTGGACGTTTAGGCGTATTTGGCTTGAACTTTCGCCGCTTCGCCCGCGGGGACCTGCTCGTAGTGATCGAACTGCATCGTGTAGTTCGCCCGGCCCTGAGAGAAGGACCGCAGCTGATTGACGTAGCCGAACATGTTGTTCAACGGCACCATCGCATTGATGATCACCGCGTTGCCACGCATGTCCTGGCCCTGCACTTGGCCGCGACGAGATAGAAGATCGCCCATCACGTTGCCAGTGTAGTCTTCCGGTGTCGTTACCTCGACCTTCATGATCGGCTCGAGCAGCACCGTGTTGCCCTTCTGCAAGGCTTCGCGAAACGCCGCGCGCGCGGCAATTTCGAAGGCCAACACTGAGGAATCGACTTCGTGATAAGAACCGTCGATCAAGGTTGCCTTCACATCGACGACGGGAAAGCCGGCGAGAATGCCGGATCCCATCACGCTGTTGATGCCCTTTTCGACGCCCGGAATATATTCCTTCGGCACCGCACCGCCGACGATCTTCGATTCAAAGCTCGACCCCGCGCCCGGCTCGGCCGGCTCGAAGATGATCTTCACCTTCGCAAACTGACCGGTACCGCCGGTCTGCTTCTTATGGGTGTAATCGATCTCAACCTTCTTGGTCATCTTCTCGCGATAGGCGACCTGCGGCTGGCCGATATTCGCATCGACCTTATAGGTGCGCTTGAGAATATCGACCTTAATGTCGAGATGGAGTTCGCCCATGCCCTTGAGGATGGTCTGGCCAGACTCCTGATCGGTCGAGACGCGGAAGGACGGATCCTCCGCAGCGAGCTTCGCCAGGGCGAGACCCAGCTTTTCCTGATCACTCTTGGTCTTCGGCTCGATCGCGATCTCGATGACCGGCTCAGGGAATTCCATCCGCTCGAGGATCACCGCATTGTTGGGATCGCAGAGCGTATCGCCGGTGCGGGTATCCTTGAGACCGGCGAGCGCGATGATGTCGCCGGCATAGGCTTCCTTGATGTCTTCGCGATTGTTCGCATGCATCAGCAGCATGCGGCCGATGCGCTCGCGCTTGTTCTTGGTCGAATTCAGCACGCTGGTGCCGGATTCGAGCTTGCCCGAATAGACGCGCGCAAAGGTGATCGTGCCAACGAAGGGGTCGTCCATGATCTTGAAGGCGAGCACCGAGAGCGGCTCGTCATCGGACGGATGACGCACGATCTCTTCGCCCGTCTCGAAATCGACGCCCTTGATCGCCTCGCGATCGAGCGGAGTCGGCAGATAATCGACAACTGCATCGAGCAGCGGCTGCACGCCTTTGTTCTTGAACGCCGAGCCACATAGGATCGGAATGAAGATGATCGACTTCACCGCCTTGCGGATGAGCCTCTTCAGCGTCTCCTCGTCCGGCTCGGTGCCGTCGAGATAGGCGGTCATGGCGTCGTCATCGAGTTCAACAGCCGCTTCGATCAGCGCCTGGCGATATTCGACAGCCTTATCCTTGAGGTCCGCCGGGATCTCTTCGTCGTGATATTTCGCGCCAAGGCCTTCGTCTTCCCAGACGACCGCCTTCATGCGGACGAGATCGATGATGCCCTTGAAATCGGCTTCGGCGCCGATTGGCAGTTGGATGCAGACCGGCCGGCCGCCGACCTTGGTCTTGATGTCGTCGACGCAGCGATAGAAATCGGCACCGATCTTGTCCATCTTGTTGACGAAGACGATGCGCGGAACACCATATTTATCGGCCTGACGCCATACGGTCTCGGTCTGCGGCTCGACGCCCTGGTTGCCGTCGAGAACGCATACCGCGCCGTCGAGGACGCGCAGCGAACGCTCCACTTCGATGGTGAAATCGACGTGGCCGGGCGTGTCGATGATGTTGAGGCGCTTGCCGTTCCACTGAGCAGTCGTCGCGGCCGACGTGATCGTGATGCCGCGCTCCTGTTCCTGCTCCATCCAGTCCATCGTCGCGGCGCCTTCATGCACCTCGCCGATCTTGTGGCTCTTGCCGGTGTAATAGAGAATC
>CAZXXA010000076.1:0-2397 GCA_964644615.1 uncultured Methylovirgula sp.
AGAAACCGCTGAACCAGGGCACCGACGAGAGCGCCAAGCTTTATTGCATCTATGTCGCCGTCGGCCAGAAGCGCTCGACCGTCGCGCAATTCGTGAAGGTGCTCGAAGAGCATGGCGCGCTCGAATATTCGATCGTCGTCGCCGCGACCGCTTCCGATCCGGCGCCGATGCAGTTCCTGGCGCCCTTCGCCGGCTGCGCCATGGGCGAGTATTTCCGCGACAACGGCATGCATGGCCTGATCATCTATGATGATCTCTCCAAGCAGGCGGTGGCTTATCGCCAGATGTCGCTGCTGCTGCGCCGCCCACCGGGTCGCGAAGCCTATCCGGGCGACGTCTTCTATCTGCACTCGCGCCTGCTGGAGCGCGCCGCGAAGCTGAACGACGAGAACGGCAACGGCTCGCTCACCGCTCTGCCGGTCATCGAGACGCAGGCGAACGACGTTTCGGCCTACATCCCGACCAATGTGATTTCGATTACCGACGGCCAGATCTTCCTCGAGACCGATCTCTTTTATCAGGGCATCCGTCCGGCGGTGAACGTCGGTCTGTCCGTGTCGCGCGTCGGTTCTTCGGCGCAGACGAAGTCGATGAAAAAGGTGGCCGGCAAGATCAAGGGTGAGCTCGCCCAGTATCGCGAGATGGCTGCCTTCGCGCAGTTCGGCTCCGACCTCGATGCGACGACGCAGCGTCTTCTCGCCCGCGGCTCGCGTCTGACCGAGCTTCTGAAGCAGGCGCAGTTCTCGCCGCTGAAGATCGAAGAGCAGGTCTGCGTGATCTATGCCGGCGTCAACGGCTACCTCGATCCGCTGCCGGTCGACCGGGTCAAAGCTTTCGAAGACGGTCTCCTCACGCTGCTGCGTTCGAGCCATGCCGATCTTCTGGAGACGATCCGCGCGTCGAAGGACTTGTCGGAAGGCTCCGCGGCCGCCCTCAAGACGATCGTCGACAATTACGCGAAAGCCTTCGCCTGATCGGGCGTGTCCTGAAACGAAAGTTTGAGCCGAGAGCTTCTTCGACATGCCCTCATTGAAGGACCTGCGTAACCGCATCGCCTCGGTCAAGGCGACGCAGAAAATCACCAAGGCCATGCAGATGGTGGCCGCCGCGAAACTGCGTCGTGCGCAGATCGCGGCGGAGGCGGCGCGTCCCTATGCCGAGCGCATGGAGAAGGTGCTCGCTGGTCTTGCTGCTGGCCTCGGGGTGGGTACCGTTAAGCCGGTATTGCTTGCCGGCACGGGACGCGACAACGTCCAGCTCCTCGTCGTCTGCACGGCGGAACGCGGTCTCTGCGGCGCCTTCAACTCGTCGATTGCGCGTCTCGCGCGCGATCGTGCCGTCGCGCTGATGGCGCAAGGCAAGACGGTCAAGATCCTCTGCATTGGCAAGAAGGGCTACGACCTTCTGAAGCGCCAGTTCGGCGCGCAGATCATCGAAGTCATGGAATTGCGCAGCGTCCGCAATCTGGGCTTCGAGACTGCCGACTCGATCGGCCGCAAGCTCATCCAACTCTTCGAGCAGGGCGAGTTCGACGTCTGCACCCTCTTCTTTTCGAGCTTCCGCTCGGTGCTCGCGCAGATCCCGACGGCGCTGCAGATCATTCCGGCGCAACTCGAGGCCGGAGATGCGGCAGCGCCCGCCTCGCAGGCTGTTTATGAATATGAGCCGGATGAGGAAGAGATTCTCACCGCGCTTCTGCCGCGCAATATCTCCGTGCAGGTCTTCCGCGCGCTGCTCGAAAATGCCGCCTCCGAACAGGGCGCGCGCATGAGCGCAATGGATAATGCGACCCGCAACGCGGGCGAAATGATCAAGAAGCAGACATTGAAATACAACCGCACCCGCCAGGCGATGATCACGAAGGAACTCATCGAGATCATCTCTGGTGCGGAAGCGCTCTAACTCTTTAGAAGAAGGTACGAGGAAGTCATGGCTGACGCCAGCAATCGCCCCGTAGGCCATATCACTCAGGTCATCGGACCGGTGGTCGACGTGAAATTCGACGGCCATCTGCCGGAGATCTTGAACGCGCTCGAGACCAAGAACGACGGCCATCGCCTTGTGCTCGAAGTGGCGCAGCATCTCGGCGAGCACTCGGTGCGCTGCATCGCCATGGACATCTCGGAAGGCCTCGTGCGCGGCCAGGAAGTGCTCGATACGGGCACGCCGATCTCCGTGCCGGTCGGTGAGGAATGCCTCGGCCGCATCATCAACGTCATCGGCGAGCCGGTCGACCAGGCCGGCCCGGTCGTAACCGCGCAGAAGCGCGCCATCCACCAGCCGGCCCCGGCCTATTCGGAGCAATCGACGGAAGCCCAGATACTCGAGACGGGCATCAAGGTCGTCGATCTCCTGGCGCCCTATTCGAAGGGCGGTAAGGTCGGCCTGTTCGGCGGC
>CAZXXA010000077.1:0-2396 GCA_964644615.1 uncultured Methylovirgula sp.
ACATGCAGCGCCAGGCGGTGCCGCTTGTGAAGGCCGATGCGCCGCTCGTCGGCACCGGCATGGAATCGGTTGTCGCGCGCGACTCCGGCGCTGCGATCGCGGCACGCCGCGCCGGTTACATCGACCAGGTCGATGCGACCCGTATCGTCGTGCGCGCAACGGAAGACACCGACGGCGGCAAGCCTGGCGTCGACATCTACCGGTTGATGAAATACCAGCGCTCGAACCAGTCGACCTGCATCAATCAGAAGCCGCTGGTCCGCGTCGGCGATTTCGTCGTGAAGGGCGATATCATCGCTGACGGTCCCTCGACCGATCTCTTCATGCCGTGGAACGGCTACAACTTCGAAGATTCGATCCTCTTGAACGAACGGATCGTCAAGGACGACGTCTTCACCTCGATCCACATCGATGAGTTCGAGGTGATGGCGCGCGACACCAAGCTCGGGCCGGAAGAGATCACCCGCGATATTCCGAACGTCTCGGAAGAGGCGCTGAAGAATCTCGACGAAGCGGGCATCGTCTATATCGGCGCGGAAGTGCAGGCGGGCGACATTCTCGTCGGCAAGATCACGCCGAAGGGCGAGAGCCCGATGACGCCGGAAGAAAAGCTTCTGCGCGCTATCTTCGGTGAGAAGGCGTCGGATGTGCGCGACACCTCGCTGCGCGTGCCGCCGGGCGTCCAAGGTACGATCGTCGAAGTTCGTGTCTTCAACCGTCACGGCGTCGAGAAGGACGAGCGCGCCCAGGCGATCGAGCGCGAGGAGATCGAACGGCTCGCCAAGGACCGCGACGACGAGCTCGCGATCCTTGACCGCAACGTCTACAGCCGCCTCTCCGAGCTCTTGAACGGCAAGACCGCCGTCGCGGGTCCGAAGGGCTTCAAGAAGGACACGGTGCTGTCGAAGGAAGTCTTCGATGCGCATCCGCGGTCGCAATGGTGGATGTTCGCCGTCGAGGACGATCAGCTGATGATCGAAATCGAGGCCATGCGCAAGCAATATGACGAAGCGAAGAAGGGGCTTGAGAGCCGCTTCCTCGACAAGGTCGAGAAGCTGCAGCGTGGTGACGAACTGCCGCCGGGCGTGATGAAGATGGTCAAGGTCTTCGTCGCGGTGAAGCGCAAGATCCAGCCGGGCGACAAGATGGCCGGCCGGCACGGCAACAAGGGTGTGGTGTCGAAGATCGTGCCGCAGGAAGACATGCCCTTCCTGGCCGACGGCACCCCGGTCGATATCGTGCTGAACCCGCTCGGCGTGCCGAGCCGCATGAACGTCGGCCAGATCTTGGAGACGCATCTCGGCTGGGCCTGCGCCGGTCTCGGCAAGCAGGTCTCTGAGGCTGTCAACGCCTATATGAAGACCGGCAACGCCAAGGTGCTGCGCGACGAGCTCGTCGATGTCTATGGCCGCAAGGACGACATTGAGGCGCTCGACGAGACGACGCTGCTGGAAGTCGGCGAGAACCTGCGCCGTGGTGTGCCGATTGCGACGCCGGTCTTCGACGGCGCCCGCGAGCGTGACATCTGCGAGATGCTGGAGCGCGCTGGTCTCGACCAGTCGGGCCAGTCGACGCTTTATGATGGACGTACGGGCGAGGCCTTCGATCGCCGGGTGACGGTCGGCTACATCTATATGCTGAAGCTGCACCATCTCGTCGACGACAAGATCCATGCGCGTTCGATCGGTCCTTACAGCCTCGTGACCCAGCAGCCGCTGGGCGGCAAGGCGCAGTTCGGCGGTCAGCGCTTCGGCGAAATGGAGGTCTGGGCGCTCGAAGCTTACGGCGCCGCCTACACGTTGCAGGAGATGCTGACGGTGAAGTCGGACGACGTGGCCGGCCGCACCAAGGTTTATGAATCGATTGTCCGTGGCGAGGACACGTTTGAATCGGGCATTCCCGAAAGCTTCAACGTTCTCGTCAAGGAAATGCGGTCTCTGGGCCTCAACGTCGAACTGAAATCGGCCGAGCAGCCGGCGCCGACGACGGCGCCAACCTTGCTGCCGCCGACGGCGGAAGCAGCCGAATAAAAACACACGAATCGAGAGGACGGATGCGCTGCATTCGTCCTCTTCCGGTCTTTTGCCAGAGGGCCGGCTCTACGCGTTGAAGCGTTTTTGAATACGGGCCAGCTGTTGCCAATCGGCCGGCGCCCAAAACAGTCCGCCCGCGGTCCGGTGGCAACCCGCGCGGGACGGACGTCAGGAGAAGAAGATGAATCAAGAGGTCATGAATCTCTTCAATCCGGTCGTGCAGCCGCAGCATTTCGATCGGATTCAGATCTCCATCGCGAGCCCGGAGAAGATTCTTTCCTGGTCCTATGGCGAGATCAAGAAGCCGGAGACGATCAACTACCGCACATTCAAGCCAGAGCGGGACGGTCTCTTCTGCGCCCG
>CAZXXA010000078.1:0-2382 GCA_964644615.1 uncultured Methylovirgula sp.
GGGAGAGTGTCCCGAGCGGCAAAGGGGGCGGACTGTAAATCCGCTGGCTATGCCTTCGTAGGTTCGAGTCCTACCTCTCCCACCACTTCAAACACCTTCTCAGGCTTGCCGGCATCGAGCGTTGGCGAGCAGTCTCAAGAAGAGTTTGCCGAACTCACAAAGACCTGGATTCCCGCAGCTCGTTGCGTGTCGCAACAAGACGAAACAACCTTGCCGTCTTTCCAGGCGGAATCAGGGGTTTTCAGGCGTGACGGGTGATCTCATGTGGCAGTTTGATATTCACTCCATGGCCCGCGAGAATGGAATTCCGCGCGGCGGTCGCGACGCTGTCGAATGCGTCCAAGCGTGTCTCGACCGTGCCGAGCCGCCTGCCTTCATGCAGAATGGTCCAGCTGTCGCCGTCGTGGATGACCTCGTAAGTGGCGATGTAGCGTTCGCGCGCCGTGTCGGGGCAGGGGATGGTCGCTTGCTCTGCCATGAGGTCCTCCGTCTGCCGATCTCAGCTTAGCAACGCGGCCTCATGCACGAGCGTTCCGGGTGCAACTCTTTCGGAACATGTTTAGAGCCGCTCGATCAGCGCTTTTGCAGCGGCCGGATTGCGGACCTTGGCGCCGGAGATGAAATAGACGAAGGCATCGCCGTGCTTGGCCCAGGCTTTGGCCTGTTTCGCCCAGTGATCGAGTTGCGCCGTCTTATAACCGGTCTCGACGTTTTCCTGGCTGCGCATGAGCCGGGCGTAGGTGAAATCGGCGGTTCGTTCGTCGATCTCCGGAAATCCCTCGCTCTCGGCAAAGACCACCGCCACTTTATAGCGCCGCGCGAGGTCGATGAATCTCGGGTCCTTGAAACTCTCATGCCGCACTTCGAGCGCATGGCGCAGCGGCTGACCGCCGACTTCCGGCGGCAGGAGTTTAAGGAAGGCCTCCATATCCGCGGGATCGAATTTCTTCGTCTCCATGAACTGCCAATTGATCGGGCCGAGCCGGTCGCCCAATTCAGCGATGCCTTGATTGATGAAACGTCCGACCGCCTCGCCGGCGCCGCCGAGGTCGCGGCGGTTGGTGCAATAGCGAGACGCTTTCAGCGCGAAGATGAAACCGTCCGGCGTCTCCTCGCGCCATTTGGTGAAAGTGGCGGGCTTGAAGGTCGAATAATAAGTGCCATTGACCTCGATCGAGGTCATCTGCCGGCTCGCATATTCGAGCTCGCGTTTTTGCGTCAGGCCGTCGGGATAGAAACTGCCCCGCCAGGGCTCGAAGGCCCAGCCGCCGATGCCGACGTAAATATGACCACGCCTGTCGTCTTCGCTCATCGGACCCTTCCTTGCCTGCCTGTAGAATAACGCGGCGGGCGGAAAGGTCGATGTTCCCCGGTCAGGCGGGCATGCGCGAGGGCCGGCCTTCTGCGTCGAGGAAGGGGAATATCCCGGCTTTGAAGCTCGCCGCCATCAGTGCGGCCTTGGCCTTGGCTTTTGTGGCGAGGTCCGGCGGCAGATGGCGTTGCGCGGCTTCGCCGAACAGCATCAGCCAGCGGTCGAAATGTTCCGGCTCGACCGGCAGCTTCACATGCAGGGGGAAGGGCAGGCCGCTGTAGCGATCGGCGCCGAGGAGAACCTTCGACCAGAAATTCGCGACCGTCTGATAGTGCAATTCCCAATCATGCACATGCGCGGCGAAGATGGGGCCAAGCAGCGGATCACGCTGCGCCTCGCCGTAGAAGTTGCGAACGCAATCCAGGATGGCGGCTTCGGCTTCGGTGTCTGGAGCCGAGGGAGTAGCGGACGGCATCATGGGCGTCATGGAGAAACCTCTCGCGCAGCGCTCCCGCTCGGATGGCGCCGCGCTGCATCAACTGACCCAAAGATAGAAAGGCGGCCCCTGGCATACAATGCGCCCCGTCACCGCAACTTCCTTAAGGGAGGCGAGCGGAGCTATTCCCCCGCCTCCTGCCAATAACCGACGCCCGCTACCGAACCCGCGGCTACAATCGCGTTTTCGCCTCCAGCCACTCCGCAGGCCGTCTAGACGGAATCAGAAAGAAGCTTTCTCTTTCAGAACGCGCTTGTTCGTAGCGCGTCGCCAACGTCCGACGACAATGGCAAATAGGTCGATCTCGCAGATGATCCTGGACCATAGGCGGGTGAGATCGTTACACGTCTTGCTTGGTCATCGGCCTTAGACTGGCTCAAACGGGCTCATCGAAAAGCCGAAGCGCTTCTTACGGCACAAAAAAAGCCCGGCGCATCATCTGATACGCCGGGCGTTTTACGTCAGATCTTCGTCAGATCATTCCGCGCTGCTGTCGGGCAGAGCGAACACCGTCAACGTACCGCCGAGAGCGGTGTAGTTCGACAGAGCCGCATAGCCGCCGACCGCGCCGAGA
>CAZXXA010000079.1:0-1787 GCA_964644615.1 uncultured Methylovirgula sp.
GATCTACGCTCCGACTCCGGCACGCGGTTGGGCGATCGTCGATCTTGCCACCGGCACCAGCTCCGCTCGCATCCGCAAGCTCGACATCGATATCTGCGACGAGGACGGCACGGTCTGCGTTCGCCTCCGCGGCTTCAGCGGCCGCGCCACCGATACAAGCGACGGAAGCGCGCCGGCAAACACTTTCCAGACAGCTGTCTCGCAGGTCGAATCTGCGAGCTCCATAAATGAACCGGCGCGCGTCGGGGCTGTCCTTCTCGCGCCTGTCTGGGAACCCGTTCCCGTCGAGACAATGGCGGCTTGGCAGGACATATGGCCGAAGCCACAAGAGACGGTGCTCATCCTCGGCGGCACGGCATCGCGCCGCGCAGCGGTCGAGGCGCATTATCCGTTGGCTGTCTGTCTCGATCTTGCCGGAGACGCGGAGGTCGAAGCGATTGCGGCGCTCTTGCGCCCCAATGGGAAAGAGATCGCGCATCTCGTCTGGCTGGCACCCGAAGAGGAACGTGACAGCGAAGCGCTGTTCGATGATGCGCTGGTTCTCGGCCAACGCCGCGGCGTCTTGCAAATCTTCCGACTCGTCAAGGCGCTACTCGCGCAAGGCTACGGCAGCGAAGGGCTCGGCCTCACTTTCGTGACGGAACAGGCGCAGCCGCTCGATCACTGCGATCCGGTGAACCCGACGCATGCGAGCGTGCATGGTCTCGTCGGATCTCTTGCAAAAGAATATCCGCATTGGCGCGTACGTCTGCTCGATCTTCCTGCTGGAGAAGGCTGGCCGCTGTCGCCTGCAGTGCCGACATCCCTATGGCATGTACCATCCAATCCACGTGGCGATGCCTTGCTCTATCGGCACGGGCAATGGCATCACCAGCAGTTGCTCGTGAGCGACATGCCGGCTCATGGTTCCGATTTCTATCGGCAGGGCGGCGTCTATGTGGTGATCGGCGGCGCCGGCGGCATCGGCGAGGTCTGGAGCGAAGCGCTGATCCGGCGCTCTCAAGCGCAGATCGTCTGGATCGGGCGGCGAGCAGAAGATGCGGCGATCACGGCCAAGCGCGAGCGTCTCGCGGCCTTCGGTCCGATGCCATTTTACATCGCCGCCAATGCCGGCAATCGTGGCTCTTTGGAAGAGGCCTATGCGGAGATCAAGCGCCGTTACGGCGCGGTGCATGGGGTGATCCATTCGGCGATCGTGCTGCTGGACAAGAGCCTCGCCCGCATGGACGAGGCGACTTTCGTTGCGGCGGTTGCGGCGAAGGTCGATGTGAGCCTGCGGCTTGCACAAGTGTTCGGCCGTGAACCGCTGGATTTCGCGCTGTTCTTCTCGTCGATGCAGAGTTTCGCCAAAGCGGCGGGGCAGAGCAATTATGCGGCGGGCTGCACCTTCAAGGATGCCTTCGCGCTGCGCCTCGGGCAGATCTGGCCATGCCCCGTCAAGATCATGAACTGGGGCTATTGGGGCTCTGTCGGCATTGTCGCTTCGCCGGAACATCAGGCGCGCATGGCACGGTTCGGCGTCGGTTCGATCGAAGCCGATGACGGCATGGCGGCGCTCGACGCGCTGCTGGCGCATGATCTGCCGCAGATCGCTTTCACCAAAGTGACGAAGCCGCTCGAAGCATCGGATGGTGTTGCTGCGGATTGGCTCCGCGTTCTCGAACAGAAGCTTCCTTCTTTGATTGATGATTTGCCCGATGCCGCAGCATCGCGCGCGGATGCGGTGCTGGCGGCACAGCAGGAGTGGTGTGCGGCAGAGACGCTGCTCAGCCGGATGATGGTGCTGC